>JBQDBK010000006.1:0-53420 GCA_052090825.1 Peptoniphilaceae bacterium
GTAAATCCGTTAGCACAGCTTTCAGTGGTTCGAATCCACTCTCCTCCACCAATAAATTTAATAAACTTAAGCGGGTGTAGCTCAGTGGTAGAGCCCCAGCCTTCCAAGCTGGTTGCGAGGGTTCGATTCCCTTCACCCGCTCCATAAAAAAAGATACTTATTTTATGCACCTATAGCTCAGTTGGATAGAGCAACGGACTTCTAATCCGTGTGCCGGGGGTTCGAATCCTCCTAGGTGCACCAAATTTTGGGGTGTAGCCAAGTCGGTAAGGCACCAGACTTTGACTCTGGCATTTCGTAGGTTCGAGTCCTGCCACCCCAGCCAATAAACAAGACCCATTAGCTCAGTCGGTAGAGCACTTGACTTTTAATCAAGGTGTCGCGCGTTCGAATCGCGCATGGGTCACCAGTTAGGAGAGGTATCGAAGTGGTCATAACGAGGCGGTCTTGAAAACCGTTTGGGTTCACGCTCACGTGGGTTCGAATCCCACCCTCTCCGCCACTAATCTATTAGCTTGTCTAATGGATTTTTTTATTTAATAGATCATAGCATTTTATGCACCTATAGCTCAGTTGGATAGAGCAACGGACTTCTAATCCGTGTGCCGGGGGTTCGAATCCTCCTAGGTGCACCAATATAAATAAGACCCATTAGCTCAGTCGGTAGAGCACTTGACTTTTAATCAAGGTGTCGCGCGTTCGAATCGCGCATGGGTCACCAGTTAATAAATGCCAGTTGCTTTTAGAGTAGCTGGTATTTTAAATTCAAAGCAAAAGTTTTTGAATTCAATATAACTATATTAATAAAAAACTTTACAAAATAGCTTAATTATGATAATCTAGTTAAGTAAATTTTAATATAGGGTCATTATGACTTAAATTAAGGGGATACCCCTTTATAGGAGGTGTTTTTATGGCAGATAGAGTAGTATTAGAGTGTACAGTTTGTAAACAAAGAAACTATGTCACTTACAAGAATAAGAAAACTAATACTGAAAGACTTGAGCTAAAAAAATATTGTAAGTTCGATAAAGAACACACAGTTCACAAGGAGACTAAGTAATTATTGTTGGAGGTAAAAAATGGCAAAAGATATTGTTCAAAAGACTGAGAAAAAAAGTCTTGGAAAATATTTCAGAGGAGTAAAGTCTGAATTTAAAAAAGTTGTCTGGCCTACTAAAAAACAACTAATTAACTATAGTTTAATAGTAATTGTGGCAGTTATAGTATTTTCTTTATTACTTGCTTTATATGATAAAATTATAGTATTTTTACTAGGCCACTTTATTTACGGATAAGGTGATAATAGTGGATGAAGAAAAGAATTTAAATTTAGAGCAAAGAGAAGATAATGCTAAATGGTATGTAATTCATACTTATTCAGGTCATGAGAATAAAGTAAAAGCAAATATGGAAGCCATGGTTGCTAATAGGAATATGGAAGACTTAATTTTTGATATTCAAGTTCCTTTAGAAGAATTTGTAGAAAACAAAGATGGAGTAAAAAAAGTTAAAGAAAGAAAAATGTTTCCTAGCTATGTTCTTGTGAAGATGATAATGAATGATGAATCATGGTATCTTGTAAGAAATACAAGAGGAGTAACAGGTTTTGTAGGACCTGGATCAAAACCGGTGCCATTATCAGATGAAGAGGTAAGAACACTTGGCGTAACTGATGATAAAGAATTATTTGGAAATTATGAAGTAGGAGATACTATTAAAGTACTTAATGGTCCTTTCAATGACTTTGTAGGAAAAATAGATTCTTTTAATTATGATAAGGGTAAAGTTAAGGTTTCTATATCAATGTTTGGTCGTGACACTTTAGTAGAGTTAGATTTTAATCAAATTATTAAAGAGTAGTTGAAGCAGTAAAATTTTGCTTCATTAGTGGGAGGGATATTCCCGCGATACCACAAGGAGGAAAGAAAAATGGCAAAGAAAGTAATAGCATTAGTAAAATTACAAATTCCAGCTGGAAAGGCAACACCAGCACCACCAGTAGGTACTGCACTAGGACCTCATGGAGTAAATATTATGCAGTTTACAAAGGAATTTAATGCAAAAACTCAAGATCAAATGGGTTTGATAATTCCAGTTGTTTTAACTGTATATCAAGATAGATCATTTACATTCATAACTAAGACACCGCCAGCAGCAGTTCTTATAAAGAAAGCAATTAATCTTAAATCTGGTTCAGGAGAACCTAATAAAAATAAAGTTGGCAAAATAACAAATAATCAAATTAGAGAAATAGCTGAGCTTAAATTTAAAGATTTAAATGCTGCAAACATTGAATCAGCAATGAGAATGATTTCAGGAACAGCTAGAAGTATGGGTGTAGAAGTAGTAGATTAAGTGGGAGGATAATACTCCGTTAATACCACAAGGAGGGATTTTAATGCCAAAAAGAGGTAAAAAATATTTAGAGAGCGCAAAGCTTATTGATAAAACAAAATTATACGACGTAAATGAAGCAATTGAACTTGTTCAAAAAACTTCAACTACTAAATTTGATGCAACAGTTGAATTAGCAGTAAGACTTGGAGTAGATCCAAGACACGCTGATCAACAAGTAAGAGGTACTACAGTACTTCCTCATGGAACTGGTAAAACTAAAAGAGTTCTTGTTTTAGCTAAAGGTGAAAAGATCAAAGAAGCTGAGGCGGCAGGAGCTGATTATGCAGGCGGAGAAGAACTTGTAGAAAAAATTCAAAAGAAAAATTGGTTTGAATTTGACGTTGTTGTTGCAACTCCAGATATGATGGGCGTAGTAGGTAAAATTGGTAGAGTACTTGGACCAAAAGGACTTATGCCAAACCCAAAATCAGGAACAGTTACTTTTGATGTGGCTAAGGCAGTAGAAGAAACTAAAGCTGGTAAAGTTGAATATAGAGTAGATAAAGCGGCTATAATAAACGTACCAATAGGAAAAGTTTCTTTTGGTAGTGAAAAATTAAAAGATAATTTCACTGCCCTAATGTCAGCTATAATAAAAGCTAAACCAGCAGCAGCTAAAGGTAGATATTTAAAATCAGTTACTCTTGCAACTACAATGGGACCTGGAATAAAACTTAATGGTCAAAAATTAGTTGAGCAATAAAAACACCTATAACCATAGTTACTAAATAAAGTAACTATGGTTTTTTAATATTAAAAATTTTAAAGCTAAAGAAAAAGAATAAATAAGTATAAAGGATTTGTTATTATGCTTTTAATTATTGATATATTTCTATGAAAATAAATATAAAATATAAAAAACTTGATATTCTATTAGTTTAAAGGTTTAGAATAGTTTTATCTAAAATATAAGAAATAGAAAAATAAAACTTTAAAGAGAGAGTGAATATTTACTTCCGTAAAATTTTTTAAATTTTAAATGAAATTATAAAAATAACTTGACAAAGGTCTTAAGACTATATATAATAACAATGTTAAATATACCGCAGACAGTAGGGAGTAAAACTTTAATAATCCTACCTAGGTGAAGTAATCGATTATATTATTTCGAATTCTTAATCTCATCAGGTCTGCGATGAGATTTTTTTATATTTTGGGGGTGAAATAGTGAAAGAAGAAAAGTTTCAAGAAAAAGCCCAATTGGTTGATGAAATTAAAGAGAAAATAGAAGCTGCTCAGTCAATTGTACTTGTTAATTACAGAGGATTAAGCGTTGCTGAAGTTACAGAATTAAGATCTAACTATAGAGAAGCTAACGTAGAATACAAAGTATATAAAAATACAATGATGAGACGTGCTTTTGAACAATTAGGATATGATGGAATATCAGAATTTTTAAAAGGACCTAGTGCAGCAGCATTCTCAATGGAAGATCCAGCATCAGCAGCAAAAGTAACAGCTGAATTTGCAAAAGATCATGAAAAGCTTGAAATTAAGTCAGGTTTAGTAGATGGAAAAATATTATCAGTAGAAGAAATTGATAGTTTAGCTAAATTACCATCTAAGGAAGTATTAATAGCACAAGTTCTTGGTGGATTAAACTCACCAATTCAAGGTCTTGCAAATGTATTAAATGGAAATATTAGAGGTTTAGCAGTAGTATTAAATGCTATTGCAGAAAAGAAAGAACAAGAAGCTACAGCATAAGTAGCATAATTAAATGGAGGAAATTAAAATGTCAGAAAAAGTACAAGCACTTATTGAAGAAATTAAAGAGTTAACAGTTTTAGAATTATCAGAAGTAGTAAAAGCTTTAGAAGAAGAATTCGGAGTATCAGCAGCAGCTCCAGCAGCAGTTGCAGCAGCTCCAGCAGCAGGAGCAGCAGCTCCAGCAGCTGAAGAAAAATCAGAATTTGATGTAGTTCTTAAAGATGCAGGTCAAGAAAAAGTTAAAGTAATCAAAGCAGTTAAAGACTTAACAGGTCTTGGACTTAAAGATGCTAAAGCTTTAGTTGACGGAGCTCCTAAAGCAATTAAAGAAGCAGTAGCTAAAGATGCAGCTGAAGAAATGAAAGCTAAACTTGAAGAAGTTGGAGCAACTGTAGAACTTGCTTAATTAATTAGATAAAAAAAGGAATTTACATTATGTAAGTTCCTTTTTTTATTAAAATCAATTCCATACATAGATAAAAAATGTTAACATATAATATATAGATAAAAGTATAAAGAATAAGAGGTATGTTTATGAATATTATAGTTAAAAAAATGCGGATGAAGTAAGTAAAGAAGGAGCTAATATCTTTATAGAAGAAATTAACAAAAAGCCGAATATAGTTCTATGCCTTGCTACTGGAAGTACTCCTCAAGGCTTATATAAAGAATTAATTAAAGCAAATAAGAATAATGAAGTAAACTTTAAGCGAGTTAAGAGTTTTAACTTAGATAACTATATTGGACTAGAAAAAAATGATATAAATAATTATGATTATTATATGAGAGAAAAATTATTTAATCATATAAATATTGATAAAGAAAATTGGCTAGTTCCATTTGTTAATGAAGAGAATTATGAAACTTATTGTAAAGAGTATGATCAATTATTAGAAGAAAGTGGGATAGACTTATTACTTTTAGGTATTGGTGAAAATGGGCACATAGCTTTTAATGAACCTTCTGATAAATTCAGTGTTGGAACTCACATTGTTGATCTAGATGAAAAAACTAGAAAGGCTAATTCCAGGTTCTTCGACTCTATAGAAGATGTTCCAAAACAAGCCATTACTATGGGTATAGGATCAATTATGAAAGCAAAAAAAATAGTTTTATTAGCAATAGGTGAAAAGAAAAAAGAAGTTATTAAAAAATTATTGAGTGCAGAGAAAATTGATCCCCAATTTCCTGCGTCTATTCTTTTAGCCCATAGAGATGTTACTATTATAACAGAAGAGGCTTTGTACGATAAAAATTAATAAAAAATACTCCTTAGATAAGGAGTATTTTTTATATAAAATCATTTTTATATTTATTTAAGATTTCAAGTAATAGTTTGGATTTAGGGTTACCACCAGAAATAACCAAGGCAGTTTCTTTTCCAAAAAGAGAAGCTTCATATTTTTTATATGCAGCGACTACTACAGCGCTAGAAGGCTCAGCTATAATATGTTCCTTTAAAGCTAAGAAGGCTGTAGCTTCTTCTATTTCTTCTTCAGAAACAAGTAAAACATCATCCAAATATTTTTTACAAATTTCAAAAGCCAGGGGACCTACACCACCTTCAAGAGACTCGCATATAGTTTCCTCTAGTTCAAATTTTTCATATGCAAAATTGTCTATAAGAGATTGTTTCATAGCTGGACAAGCTGAGGTTTGTATTCCATAAACCTTAATGTTAGGGTTTATCTCCTTAGCACAGACAGCCAGCCCGCTAATTAAACCACCTCCACCTATAGGAGCAAGTATAGTATCTATATTAGGATTTTTTTCAAGAATTTCAAGTCCTATTGTACCTTGTCCTGCATAAACTAGGGGATCATTATAATAAGAATCAATTAAAATTAAATTATTATTATTTATATAGTCTAATCCTAGAGTATGAGCTTCATCATAATTTTTTCCCATAATTAATGGTGTAGCACCATAATATTTAATTTTTTCTATCTTAGCAGAAGAGGTATTTTCAGGAACTATAATTTTTACATTTTTAATATTTAATAATTTTCCACCTAAGGCCACTGAAATACCATGATTTCCAGAGGAAATAGTAGCAACTCCTTGTTTTTTTTCCTCTTCGCTTAAATTAAGCATTCTATTAAGAGCACCTCTGATTTTAAAAGCTCTAACTTGTTGTGTATTTTCTAATTTATAAAATACATTCCTATCTCCTTTAGATAGATAAGTAGATTTTAAAAAGGGTGTGTTAATTATATAATCTTTTATTTTGTTGTGGGCATCTTTAATTAAATCAAGATTAAGTACTGTTTTCGCCATTTAATAACTCCTATTATTATATAATATCATAATAATTTATTTAAAATATAGATAATAAAAATAAATTTTAAAAAATTAAACTTGACAATACAAGTTTAAAGCGTTAAACTATTTCCAATAGTAAAAACTATGAAAGAGAAAAAGATATTAATTTCTATTTCAGAGAGCTGCGGAAGGTGAAAGGCAGTATAGAGAAAGATATGGAATATTCACTCTAAAGTTTGATGATTGAATAAAAGTAGATTATCACGGAAGTCCCCGTTATCTAAGACTATGAATTGTTAGATTCTAATGAGTTAATCTTTTGATTATAAATTTAGGTGGTACCGCGAATGACCTTCGTCCTATATAGGATGAAGGTTTTTTTATTTAAAAAAATACCATTAAATCAATATTAAAGAACTTTGAATCTACAAAAAATTTAGGAGGTATAAATATGAAAAGATTGTTAATTGTAATTATTTTGATGCTAGCTCTAGTAGGCTGTAGAGAAAATGATATCAGTGAAAAAGAAGATGGACTTTTAAAGAATGAATCAAAAGAAAAAATAAAAATCGGATTAATAAAGTATACGGACCATATTTCTTTAGATGCAGCTAGAGATGGATTTTTAGAAGGTCTAGAGGAAGACGGTATAGAAATTGAACTTATAGAAGAATCTGCAAATGGAGATATATCTTTAATTTCTACCATAGCCCAAAAATTAAAAAGTCAAAAAGTGAACTTAATTTATGCTATCTCAACTCCAGCAGCCCAAGGAAGCAAAAGAGTTATAGACGATATTCCAATAGTCTTTAGCGCTGTTACAGATCCTATAGGAGCAGGAATTGTAGATAATTTAGAAAAACCAAGTGGTAATATAACTGGTGTTACTGATTATGTAAATCCTAGTTCTCAAGTAGATGAATTTTTAAATTTATATCCTAATATTAAAACCTTTGGAGTTTTATATAATACTTCAGAACAAAATTCTGAAATACAAGTGGAGGAATTGGAAAAAGTTTTATCAGAAAAAAATATTAAACTTGAAAAAATGGGAGTAAATAATATAAACGATATAGCTCAGGGAATTGAAGCCTTGTCGAATAAGATAGATGCCTTATTTGCTTTAACTGATAATATGGTAGCTAATGCAGCTCCAGTAGTATCTGAAAGTTTATTAAAGTATAAAATACCTTCGCTTTCGGCTGAGGAAGGGCAAGTAAAAAATGGGCTATTAATTAGCCAAGGGATAAATTATAAGGAACAAGGAAAGCAGGCAGCAAAAATAGCAATACAAATATTAAATGGAAAAGAGATAAAAGACCTACCAGTTGAAAACAATAAAATTAATAAAAAAATAGTAAATGAAAAAACAGCAAAAGCATTAAATTTAGATTTAAATAATGAAGTTTTTAAGAATGCAGAATTAATAAAATAAACCAACTTTTCTACTTGACTTTAAAGCGATGGTGTAATATACTTTTTCTAATCTATATAAGCATAGCAGGAGAGAAAGAAAATTTATTTTTTATAGAGAGTGGCTAAACTGGTGAAAAGCCATAAAAATAATTTTGTAATATACACTCCTGGGCTTGTCCTTTGAAATGTAAGTAGGGGGACACGTGTAAAGCGTTAATTTTAAAGAGTATATCTCTTGAGATAATCTATTATGATTATAAAATTGGGTGGTACCACGTAAGTAAAGTCTTTCGTCCCTTGGTGTAAGCTGAGGGAATGTTAGACTTTTTTTAATTTAGGAGGAGAAAGATGAAAAAAATAATTATTATACTTATATTGACCATGACTTTAATAGCTTGTGGAAATAATGAAAATTCTAGTATGAAAAATAATAAAAAAAAGATAAAGGTTGGGATAATTCAATTCACTCAACATATAGCTTTAGATAGAAGTAGAGAAGGTTTTATAAAAGGTTTAGAGGACAAGGGTTATATTGTAGAAGAAAAAACAGTAAATGTAAGTGGGGATATAGGTCTTATACCAGTAACTGCCAAGAAATTTGAAGCAGAAGGAGTAGATATGATTTATGCTATAGCAACACCAGCCGCTCAAGGTGCAAAAAATGTAGTTAAAGATATACCTATTATATTTAATGCGGTTACAAATCCAATAGAGGCTAACTTAGTTGATTCTAATGAAGAGCCTGGATCAAATATAAGTGGTGTATCTGATTACTATCCTTTAGAGAAACAATTGAAGAATTTTCTAGATCTATTTCCAAATTCTAAAAAATTAGGAGTTTTATATTCTCCGGGAGAAATAAATTCGGAAGTTCAAATAAAAGAACTTGAAAAAATATGTAAAAGTTTGGGAATAGAACTTGTAAAAACAGGAGTTACTACAACGAATGATGTTGCTAGTGCTATGAATTCAATGGTAAGTAAGATAGATTCTTATATTGCAATTCAGGATAATCTAGCATCATCATCAGCAAGTATAATATCTAAAATATTAATAGAAAATAAAATTCCTTCTTTCGCAGGTGAAGTTGGGCCAGTAGAAAATGGTATATTATTAAGCGATGGTTTAGATTATTTTAAATTAGGTGAAGAAGCTACAAATATTGCCATTGAAATAGTTGAAGGGAAAAAAATAAAGGAAATACCTGTGGTATTTTCAAAGGATGTAGAAAGAACAATTAATGAAGATACAGCAAAAAAATTAGGAATAAACAAAAACTCAAAAATTTTTAAAAAAGCTAAGTTAATAAAATAGGGGGAATAAAAGATTATGAATGGATTAGTTTCAGTACTAATATCATCTCTAGAAATGGGGTTGATATTTTCAGTATTAGCAATGGGAGTAATGTTGACTTACAAAGTTTTAGATATTGCAGACTTGTCAGTAGAAGGGACCTTTCCTCTGGGAGCCTTCGTCTTTGCTTTTACAATAATCAAAGGAATAGATCCATTTATATCTAGCTTAATAGCTTTTATTGCAGGTTTAGTAGCTGGTTTAATAACTTTTCTTTTATATAAGAAATTAAAAATAGAAGCAATTTTAGCAGGTATTTTAACCATGACTATGTTATATTCTATAAATTTAAGAATTACTGGAAGTCCAAATATTACTTTATATGACTATGATTCTATATTTACTAAATTGGGATTTGCCAATAAGTTATTAGTTTTATTAGTAATAGTTATAATAATAAAATTAATTCTAGACACTTATTTTAAAACAGAAAAAGGATACTTACTTATAGTTACAGGAGATAATGAGTCTTTAGTTAAATCTTTAGGTAAGAATCCAGATTTTTATACCATGTTAGGCCTTATGTTAGCCAATGGATTAGTAGCACTTAGTGGTTCTTTAATGAGTCAATACCAAGGTTTTGTAGATGCACAAATGGGGGCTTCTATAATAGTAAATGCCCTAGCTTCTATAATAATAGGAGATAGCTTTTTAAAAAGTAATAAAAATATAAAACTTACAAGTAGAGCTATAATAGGAGCTATTATATATAGAATAATTTCTGGATTAGCCTTGTATGCCGGTCTAAACCCAAGTGATTTAAAGCTTATAACTGCTTTAATAGTAATAATATTTATAATTTATAATAATTTAAATTTTTCAAAGATAAATAATTTAAAGTTAATAGGAGGTAAATAAGATGTTAGAAATAAAAAATATAAATAAAATATTTTATCCTAATACGCCGGAAGAACACAAAGTCTTTAAAGATTTTTCATTAAAAATAGAAAAAAATGTCTGTACTACTATTCTAGGGCCAAATGGTTGTGGGAAAAGTACTTTACTTAATATAATAAGTGGTAGTCTTAAAGAAGATAGCGGTTTAATAACTTTAAATGAAATTCAATTAAGTAAGCTATCTGAAGAATCCAGGTCAGTTTATATTGGAAAAGTTAATCAAGACCCATCAAAGGGGGTTTCGCCTAGTTTAAATATTTTAGAGAATATGTCTTTATCTTTTAAAAAAGGAGAAAAATTTAAATTTAGAAGTCTCTTGAAAAATACAAAAAAAGATTTAATTTTAGAAAAATTAAAAGAATTAGACTTAGGTTTAGAAGATAAACTTACAACTCAAGTTAAATTTTTATCTGGTGGACAAAGACAGTCCTTATCTCTATTAATGGCAACGATAAAAAAACCAGATTTATTGTTATTAGATGAACATACTGCGGCTCTTGATCCGAAGACATCAAAATTAATAATGGATAAGACAAGAGATTTAATAATGAAGGAAAAAATTACAACTCTTATGATAACTCACAACTTAAGACATGCTATAGAATACTCAGACAGGATTATTATGTTAAATAAGGGTCAAATAGTTTTGGATGTTAAGTCATCAGATATAAGTGAAGAAGACTTGAGCAAGCTTTACAATGAAAATATTTTAAAAATGATAGCTTAAATATAAAAGCTTCTCAATTAATTATATTAATTGAGAAGCTTTTATTTATTAAAATGGCTTTTTAATATATTTATATGGGTATAAATTAAATTACGGAGAAAATAAAAACTTGTATGATAAAAATTTTTTTGATAAAATACCCTAGTAAAAAAATCATGTTTGGAGATGGAAATAAATGAATAGTGCAATTGTAGGAATAAGTTTTGGCGATGAAGGCAAAGGTAGGATGGTAGACTATTTTGCTAATCAATATGATGTTGTAGTTAGATACCAAGGGGGAAACAATGCAGGACATACTGTTGTAAATGAATTTGGTAAATTTGCCCTTCATCTTATACCATCTGGAATATTTAATGAAAACTCTAAAAATTTAATGGGACCAGGTATGGTTATAGATATTAAAAGTTTAGTTGAAGAAATTGAAGAAATAAGAAATGGCGGAGTAAAGGTAGATAACACTAATCTTTTTATTTCAGATAGGGCTATGATAGTTTTACCTTATCATGTGCTTCAAGATGAATTAGAAGAAGCAAGACTCAGCGATAAGGCTTATGGTTCAACTAAAAGAGGAATAGCTCCATGCTATGGGGATAAGTACATGAAAAAAGGAATTCAAGTAGGCTATTTATTTCATGATGAACTTTTAAAAGAGCAATTAAAACTTATAATTGATTGGAAGAACACTTCAATTACAGGCACTTATAATCACGAAGAAATTTCCTTTGAAGATATGTTTAATTATTTAAAAAAATACGGGGAGATAATAAAACCATATGTCTGTGACGCTTATAAATTTTTAGAAGAAGAAATAAATAAGGGTCATTCTATAATGTTAGAAGCACAATTAGGTGCAATGAGAGATATAGATTATGGCATTTACCCATATACATCTTCATCATCACCTCTAGCTAGGTATGCTCCAGTAGGATCTGGATATCCAAGCCTAAATATAGACAATGTAATTGGGGTAATGAAAGCATACACAACTTGTGTTGGAGAAGGGCCTTATGTAGGAGAATTAGATAGTGAAGAAGGGGAAAGGTTAAGAGAAGCAGGTGGAGAGTATGGAGCGGCTACTGGACGTCCTAGAAGGGTATCTTATCTTGACCTTGTGAGTACAAAGTACGGAGTAGGTCTACAAGGGGCTAATGAAATAGCTTTAACTAAAATGGATGTACTTTCCTATTTAGAGGAAATTCCTGTAATAGTTGCCTACAAGATAGATGGTAAAGAATATAAAGAATATCCTTATACTCCTTTAGTATATAAAGCAGAACCAGTTTATAAATATTTTAAAGGCTGGAATTGTGATATTTCAAAAATAAGAAAATACCAAGATCTTCCACTAGAAGCCAGAGAATATATTGAATATATTGAAAAAGAAATAAATTCAAATATTAAATATATTTCTGTAGGACCAAGAAGAGAAGAATTAATAATTAAATAATAAAAGACTAGACTTATTAATAAGTCTAGTCTTTTATTTATAAAGCTTAAAATAAGCGAAATAGAAGTATTTTTATT
The DNA here is from genome assembly GCA_052090825.1 of Peptoniphilaceae bacterium. GTDB lineage: Bacteria > Bacillota > Clostridia > Tissierellales > Peptoniphilaceae > JBQDBK01. The sequence continues at coordinate 12,290 of JBQDBK010000006.1, forward strand.
GATAAAAATTATAATATTTTTTTGTAAAGCGAATAGATAAATATAGGAAATAATCTAACTATATAGATGCTAAAATAAAAATTTTTAAGCACCTTAAATTGGAAAATCAATTATAAGAAAAGAACTATAAAAATTAAAACTTTTATAGTTCTTTTGTATTAAATGTATCACCATGGTCTAAATCACCATACTCATAACCCCTATTAAACCATCTCATTCTTTGTTCACTAGTTCCATGAGTAAACTTATCAGGTTGAACTTGTCCACTTGTCATTTCTTGTATCCTATCATCTCCAACACCTGATGCTGCATTCATGGCTTCTTCAATGTCGCCAGGATCTAAGTAACCCTTATCTTTAATATGATTAGCAAAAACTCCAGCATAATAGTCTGCCTGAAGTTCTAACCTAACCATATAATTATTAAATTCTTTTTCAGAAACCTTATCCTTAAAAGCAAATACTTGGTCCGTTATTCCAAACTGATTTTGAACATGATGACCTATTTCATGAGCAAGAACATAGGCAAAAGCAAAATCACCTGGAGCATCAAATTTTTTTTGTAAATCATTAGCAAAGGCCACATCTATATATACAGTTTCGTCCTTAGGACAATAAAAAGGACCCATCTGGGAAGATGCTATTCCGCAGCCAGATCTAGTATTATCGATGTACAAATTAAGCTTTGCTTCTCTATAATTGCTATCATAGCTTTCAAAAATGTTATGCCAAACATCTTCTGTATCAGCTAAAACTACACCTAAAAATTCTTGATATTGAGCTCTTGGACTATTTGGATCAATTCTTTCTTCAATTTGACTTTGATTTTGCTCTTCATTTACTTGTCCACTTATTATATCTAAGGGATTATTACCTGTAATTAAGGATATTATTAAAATAAGTATTAATCCACCACCACTTAAAGGAATTATACCCTTACTACTACGGCCCCCTTTAGTTACATTATCACTTGATCTTCTACCTCTCCATTTCATAGTAAACTCCTAACTTCAAATTAAACTTTGTATTAAATTATTATAATTAATATCCTTTTATTACATTAATTAAACACTTTTTACTTTAAAATATTAAAAAAAAATAGAGGTTAACCTCTATTTTTATCAAATATTTTACTTATTATTATAACTATTATTACAGGAATCATCCATAAGAAAGATTGACTAGATTCAGGGAAATTTCCCTTTAAAGTTTCCCAGTAGGTTAAAAGGTTATAAAATGTAGGTAGTAAAGCTGCTATAACTCCTGCAAAGTAAGTTGATTTTTTAGTAAAAGTTTTAGGGAATAGATTTAAAAATATTAAAACTATTGCCACAGGGTATATTGCTAAAAGTGCAGGCACTGATATTTTTATAATATTTTCTACGCCATTGATAGCAAAATAAGCACTAAAAATTGTTGAAATTATTACAATTGTTTTATAACTTATTTTACCTTTAGACATCTTACTAAAGAAATCTCCAACAGTAGAAGTTAAACCAATAGCAGTTGTAAGACAAGCAAGTGCCATTGCAAGTGACATAGCAACACTACCAAAATTACCAAGAAGTCCTCTAGCAATAAAGACCAATCTTTCAACTCTAGACATATCGGCTGATCCATTAATTGTAGTTGTAGTAGCACCAATATATAAAAGGCCTCCATAAATAACACATAAACCTATTGAAGCAATAATAGCCGACTTAATTGTAAGACTTACAATTTCTTTACGATCGGTAATTCCTTTTTGATAAAAACTTTTTATTATAATGGAAGTGAAAACTAGGGCTGCTAAAGCATCCATAGTTTGGTAACCTTCTACAAAACTTTTTCCAAATACATTTTCGAAATTAGTATTTACAATTGGGCCAAGTGGCTGAGTAAATCCCTTAAAAAGTATAATTGCAAGTATTGTTATTAAAGCAGGAGTTAAAAATCTACCTAGATTATCAACTATGTTTGTAGGATTAAATACAAAGAATAAAACTATTGCAAAGAATATAATAGAAGATATTATAGGATTTAAGCCTGGTATTAAACTAGCTTGTATAACTTCAAATGTAGTAGCTGCAGTTCTTGGAATTGCAAGCAAAGGTCCTATTGATAACAAAATTACAGTACCAAAAAGATAGGATAATTTACTTCCAAGTTTTCCAGCTATGTCTTCAATGCCTCCACCAGCCTTAGTTGCAGCAACAACTCCAAGCATAACTATACCAACGGCTGTTATAAGAAATCCTGCTATGGAAGATAAATATTTATCTCCAACCATAGATCCTAAGGTCGAGGGGAAAATCAGGTTTCCAGCACCAAAGAACATTGAGAAAAGAGCAAGTGCTGAGACTAAGACCATATTATTTTTTTTCATATTAAACCTCCTTTTAATTTACTAATATAACATTATACTTTAAATTAGTAAAGAAAAAATTTAATATTTGACTATAAATTTTGATAATAGTAAATATAATATTATAGTTTATTTAATATACAAATATAAAAAGAATATATTCTATTGACAATAAGAAAAAAAGTATTAGAATAAAATGATAGATAAAAACATATACAATTATAATATAAAAGCTATAATTCGTGCAGAGGTTACTAAAATATATACTTTAAAAGTGGGGATGTTATGAAAAATAAAAAAATAGAATTTACAGAAACCGTACTTAGAGATGCGCATCAAAGTTTAATGGCAACAAGAATGAGAACTAAAGACTTTGAGGATGTATTAGATTTACTGGATAAAGTAGGCTATAGAGCATTAGAATGTTGGGGTGGAGCTACTTTTGATTCTTGTATAAGATTTTTAGATGAAGATCCTTGGGAAAGAATAAGATTAATAAAGTCAAAGTTAAAAAACACAAAGACCCAGATGCTTTTAAGAGGTCAAAATTTATTAGGCTATAAAAATTATCCAGATGATCTTGTTGAAAAATTTATTGAACTATCAGTAAAAAATGGAGTAGATATAATAAGAATTTTTGATGCATTAAATGATTTAAGAAATTTAGAAACGTCTATAAAGGCTTGTAAAAAGTTTGGAGCAGAGGTTCAAACTGCAATTTCTTATACTGTATCAGAAGTCCACACTATTGAATATTATAAAAATCTTTGTAAGAATATGGATGAAATGGGAGCGGATAGTATTGCAATAAAAGATATGTCAGGAATCCTAACTCCTTATAGAGCTTATACTTTAGTTAGAGAAATAAAATCAGTTACAAATTTACCAATAGAAATGCATACTCACCAAACTACTGGTTTGGGAACTTTAACTTATGCTAAATCAGTTGAGGCAGGAGCTGATATTCTGGACACAGCCATATCACCTTTTTCAGGAGGAACTTCTCAACCAGCTTCTGAAATACTTCATATATTAATTAAGGAAATGGGATATAGGTCTGATTTAAATATGGATATAATGCAAGAACTGGCCCTACATTTTGAAAAAATAAAAAATAAATATATAGAAGATGGAACTCTTCCTATAAAAATGCTTTCTATAGATCCTAAAGGTCTTATCTATCAAGTACCTGGAGGTATGTTATCTAACTTATATTCACAGTTAAGTAATTTAAAGCAAATTGATAAATACCAAGATGTGCTTGCGGAAATACCTAAGGTTAGAAAAGATCTAGGTTATCCTCCGCTAGTGACACCAATGAGTCAAATGGTTGGAAGTCAAGCTGCTTATAATGTAATAACTGGTCAAAGATATAAAATGGTACCTAAAGAAATAAAAGATTATTTAAAGGGACAATATGGCAAAAGTCCTGTAGAAATAGAAGAAGATTTTAGAAAGTCTATTATAGGAGATGTGGAAGTAGTTAAAGGTAGGCCTGCTGATTTATTAAGCCCAGGATTTGAAAAAGCAAAAAAAGAGATATCTTCTTTAGCAAAAAATGATGAAGATATTTTAACTTATGCTTTATTTAATGAAGTAGGTAAAAGCTTTTTGGAAAGAAAGTATAATAAATAGAATAAATTAAAAAAGGAGATCTCTAAAGGTCTTCTTTTTTATATAAAATATATAAAAAAATTTATATAAAATTATTGACATTATTTGTTTTTAAAATTATACTTACTACAGTAAAGACAATTTAGGAGGATAAATTATGAAAAATTTAGAAAAGTTAAAAGAAATTATTGCTGAAAATATAGGATGCGAAATAGAAGATATAAAAGTTGAATCAAGATTAATAGATGATTTAGATGCTGACTCATTAGATATAGTTGAACTCACTATGGCAATAGAAGATGAGTTCAATGTCTCAATAAGCGATAAAGAATTAGAGGAAATATTAACAGTATCAGATATATTAAAGAAACTTGAGGAATAATTATGGAATTGATAAAGATTTTAGAAAGTTTTTCTAAGCTTGAAATTTCTGAATTAGATTACAAAGATAAGGATATTATTTTAAGTTTAAAGAAAGACTGTATAAATAATACAAACTTCACTTCTAAAAAAGTTGATATAAAAGAAATAAAGGAAGAATTAGAAGAGGAAGAAAGGTATAAAATAAAATCACCTATGGTTGGTATCTTTTATTCAAAATCTTCTCCAGAAGAAGATAATTTCGTAAAACTTGGAGATGAAGTTAAAAAAGGAGATGTAGTTTGTATTATAGAGGCTATGAAAGTATTTAATGAAATAAAATCTCCTATAAATGGGATAATAAGAAAAATAAATTTTCAAGATGAAGATTTTGTTGAATATAATCAAGTATTATTTGAAGTTGATGAGAAATGATAAAGAGATTATTAGTAGCGAATAGGGGAGAAATTGCTTTAAGAATTATTAGAGCTTGCCAAGAAATGGATATAGAAACTGTTGCGATCTACTCTGTAGTAGATAAAGATCAAGCGTATGTAAAATTTGCTGATTATTCAGTTTGTATAGGAGGGGCAAAGAGCTCAGAAAGTTATTTACAAATAGAAAATATAATAAATATAGCTAAAATAAAAAAATGCGATGCTATACATCCGGGTTATGGGTTTTTATCTGAAAATGTAAATTTTGTAAAAAGAATAGAAGAAGAGGGTCTTATTTTTGTAGGGCCAAACTCTAAGACAATTGACTTAATGGGAGATAAAGTAAGAGCCAGGGAACTAATGAAAAAGCATGGAGTTAATATAGTGCCCGGATCTATTGGAGAAATTCAAAGTTATAAAGATGCTGAAAACATAGCTAAAAATATAGGATATCCTCTTTTAATTAAAGCTGCTGGTGGTGGTGGAGGAAAGGGAATGAGAAGAGTATATACTAAGGAAGATTTAAAGTCTAAATTTGAATCAGCTCAACAAGAGGCGTTAGCATCTTTTAACAATAAAAAAATGTATATAGAAAAGCTTATTGAAAAACCAAGACATATAGAAATACAAATATTAGCTGATAAGTATTCTAATATTTTAAGTTTATTTGAAAGAAATTGTTCTATACAAAGAAATAATCAAAAATTAATAGAAGAAGCTCCAGCTTTTAATATTCCACAAAAGGTTAGAGATGAATTAAGAGAAAATTCTATAAAGGCTGTTAAGGCTTGTAATTATGAAAATGCAGGAACAATTGAATATATAATGGATAAGGATAATAATTTTTATTTTATTGAGATGAATACTAGAATTCAGGTTGAACATCCTGTGACAGAGATGATAACTGGAGTAGATATAGTTAGAGAACAACTTAGAATAGCTTCGGGATTTAGATTAAAATATACACAAAAAGAAATAAATATAAAAGGTTATGCAATAGAATGTAGACTAAATGCAGAAAGTCCTTTAGATAACTTTATGCCTCAAAGTGGTAAGATAAATTATCTATATAAACCAGGTGGAGTTAATGTTAGATTTGATTCTAGTCTTTATTCTGGAGTAGAAATTAGTCCTTATTATGATTCTATGATTGGAAAAATAATAGTTTTTGATCATAGTAGAATTGGGGCTATAAGAAAAATGAGAAGAGCAGTACAAGAAACAATTGTTGAAGGAATAAAAACTAATTTATATTTTTTATATGCAATACTTTACAATCAAGAGTTTATAAGAGGAAACTATAATACTTCATTTTTAGAGAAAAACTTAAATTCTTTATTAAAATTAATGGAGGAAAATAAATAGTGGACTATTTTAAAAGAAAATTAGAATTTTTAGAAAAAATAAAAAAAATCAAATCAAATAGAGTAAAGCTAAAAGAAAACAAAAAAGATATAAATTTCATAAATTGTAAATTTTGTAAATTAAATATAAAAGAAATTGAATTTTCAAAAAATTTAATGGTTTGTCCTAATTGTGGACATCATGAGAAAATAGGCATAAAAGATAGAATTGAAAATTTATTAGACTCATACTCCATTATCCAATTTGACCAAGAAAATCCAAACCCTTTAAAGTTAAAGAATTATTATGATAAAAGAGAGGAATTAAGGAAGAAAAGTTTTACAGATGAGGCTGTTTTAGTTTGTAAAGGACTAATAAAAGACAATCCTTGTTATCTTTTTGCCATGGATAATTCTTTTTTTATGGGAAGTATGGGAATAGAAGTTGGGAAGAGAATAGTTAAGTGCTTTGACATGGCCAGAGAAGAGGGATTAGCAGTCATAGGAATTTGTAGTAGTGGAGGAGCAAGGATGCAAGAAGGGATATTTTCTCTTATGCAAATGGGCAATACAGTTTTTGCACTTAGAGAGCACTCTGATGAAAAAAACCTATATATATCAATTCTAACTGACCCTACTACTGGTGGTGTTTCTGCGAGTTTTGCAAATTTAGCAGATATTATTATAGCAGAGCCAAAAGCAAGAATATGTTTTACTGGTAGAAGAGTTATAGAGCAGACTATTCATGAAAAATTACCAGAAGAATTTCAAACTTCTGAATTTTTATTAGAACATGGATTTTTAGACGATATAGTTCCAAGGAAAGCTCAAAAGTATTATATAGCTAAATTATTAGAATATCACAGGTGAAACAATGAGTATAAGTAAAGTTTTTGAGGATTTAAAAAAGAAAAACAAGAATAAATTTTTATTAGAATTTAAAAATTATAAGAAAAAAGTATTAAAAATGATGGAAGGAAAACTTGATCCGGTGGATAGAGTTTATTTATCCAGATACAAAGATAGACCTAAAGCAATAGACTTTATAGAGAAACTTATTGATGAGCCTATTTACTTACATGGAGATAGGTACTATGGAGAAGATAGATCTATAGTATGTGGACTTGGGAAATTTCATTCAAAGGTTGTAACTTTCATAGGCATAAATAAGGGGAGAGATACTGAAGAAAAAATAAAATGTAATTTTGGCATGGTAAATCCAGAAGGATATAGAAAAGCTGTAAGGCTTATGAAACAAGCTGAAAAATTCAATAGACCAATAATAATTTTTATAGATACACCTGGAGCATATCCTGGAATTGGAGCAGAGAAAAGAGGACAGTCTGAAGCAATAGCAAGTTCGATTTATGAAATGACTAAACTTAAGACCAGAATTATTTCAGTAATAACAGGAGAGGGCTCAAGTGGTGGTGCTATGGCTTTAGCTTTATCTGATTATATGATAATGATGGAAAATGCCATATATTCTATTTTATCTCCAGAAGGATTTGCTTCTATATTATGGAGGGACACCAGTAGGGTTGATGAAGCAAAAAAAATTATGAAGCTCACATCTTATGATTTATTAAAATTTGGAGTAATTGATGAAGTGGTTAAAGAAAAAGTATCTTTGGATTTAGATGATTTTGAATTAAATTTTATTAAATTAGAAGAATCTATTTTAAAAGCTTTGAATAATTTACTTAAGCAAGATATAAAAGATATTTTAGCAAATAGAAGGGATAGATTTAGAAATTTAGAATGGGATTAAAAATAATTGATATAAGTGGATATATACCAGAAAGAAAAGTTAATAATAAATATTTTGAAGATTATTTAGATACAAGTGATGATTGGATAAGAAAGAGAACTGGGATTAAAGAGAGAAGGTTCAGCCATATTGGAGTTTCTGAAATGTTAAAGTTAGCAGCAGACAAATTAAAGACTGATTTTACTAAGGAAAAAGATAAGCTTAAGTTAGTTTTAACTGCTACAATTTCAGCGGATTATATAATGCCTTCTATTTCTTCTATAATTCACAAACATTTAAACCTAAATGAGAATGTTTTTTGTGCAGATGTTAATATGGCTTGTTCTGGATATGTAGGAATTTTAATAATGGCAGAGGCTATGTTAGAAGTTGGAGATTATGCTATTTGCATAGGCGCTGAGAGGCTAAGCGAAATAACTGATTTTAATGACAGGTCAACAGCAATTTTATTTGGAGATGGGGCTTTTATAACGCTTGTAGAAAAAATAGATGAAGAATTTATTAAAATTAGTGGAACAATTATGAGTCATGATCTAGGATTAGAAAGAAATAATAAGGTTAAAATGAATGGAAAAGAGATCTATAGGTTTGCCACATCTAAAATGCCAGTAATTGTAAAAGAGATTATAAGAAAATCTAATATGGATATTGATGAAATAGGACATATAGTTTTACATCAAGCTAACTTAAAAATAATAGAATCAGTTTATAAGAAAACAGATTATAAAAATAAATATTATTATAACGTTGATAGGTTTGGGAATACATCTTCAGCAAGTATCGGTTTATGTTTAAATGAAATGAGAGAAAAATTAATGTTAAAAAAAGGCGAAAATGTAGTACTACTTGCATTTGGTGGTGGTTTAACCTATGCAGGCGTTATAGTCAGATGGGGTTAATATGAATTTAAATAAAATACTAGAAATAAAATATCCATTTATACAAGGGGCGATGGCTCATATAGCAAGGGGCAAATTTGCAGCCCGAGTAAGTAATGCTGGAGCTATGGGAGTTATAGGAACTGGCGGAATGGATATAGAAACTATAAAAAAAGAAATAGAAATATGTAAAGAGCATACCAATAAAGCTTTTGGAATAAATTTAATTTTAATCCATAAAGACATAGATAAGATAGCTGATTTAGTTTGTGAATATGATATAAAGTTTGTAACTACAGGAGCTGGGAATCCAAGCAAATATATAAAAAAATGGAAAAATAAAGGGATTAAAATTTTTCCACTAGTATCAACTAAAGCATTAGCCCTTAGGCTTGAATCTTTAGGAGTTGATGGTATTATAGCTGAAGGTTCTGAAGCTGGTGGACATATTGGCGAATTAACAACTATGGTTCTTTTGAAGGAAGTTAGTGATGCAGTTGAAATCCCAGTGATAGGAGCAGGTGGTATAGGAAGCGGCTCTCAAATATTAGCAGCAGAGGCATTAGGAGCAAGTGGGGTTCAAATGGGGACAATATTATTAGGATCAGAAGAATGCCCTATTCATGAGAATTATAAGAATAAAATAATATCCGCTAAATCAAACCAGGTTACAGTAATGGGAAGGATTAATGGCTTAGCTACAAGAGTTTTGAAAAATGAAATGAGTAAAAAGTATATAGAATTAGAAAAAAGTGGAGCTGAGTTAGAAGAATTGGAAATGTTAACTCTTGGAGCTTTAAGAAAATCTGTAAAATATGGTGATATTAAAGAAGGCACAATAATGTGCGGACAAGTAGTAGGTTCAGTGAAAGAGATTAAATCTTTAGAAACTATATTTAAAGAGTTGTATTGTGAGTATGAAAGGGAAAAGGAGAAGCTATGTCAAAGATAATAATGGGGAATAAAATTATGGATATTCCAATTATACAAGGAGGCATGGGTATTGGTGTATCTTTATCTAAACTCTCGGGTACAGTTGCTTCTTTAGGTGGAATGGGAGTTATATCTGGAGTTGATCCTGGATATTTAAGCAAAGATTTTTCAAAAAATCCTATTGAAGCCAATATTAAAGCTATAAAAGAAGAAATAGTTAGAGCTAAGCAAATAGCTAAAGGGAAAGGTATTATAGCTATTAATATAATGAAGGCTATAAATAATTATGATTTAATGGTAAAAGCTTCTGTAGATGGTGGTATTGATGCAATAGTTTCAGGAGCTGGAATGCCTTTGAATTTACCGGACTTAGTTGATGAAAAAACTTTAATAGCTCCAATAGTATCTAGTCAAAGAGCCTTAAAAATAATATTAAAAACTTGGTTGAAAAAATACAATAGACTTTGCGATTTTGTAGTAGTCGAAGGGCCTCTTGCTGGAGGTCACTTAGGTTTTAAATCAGAAGACATAGATAAGTCAAAATTAGAACTAATACTTAAAGAAGTTGTAGATTACGTAAAGGAGATTGAACTTAAGTTTAAAAAGAAAATATATATATTTGCAGCAGGTGGCATAAGAAAATCTTCTGATGTGAAAAAATTAATTGATATAGGGGCGGACGGAGTTCAAGTTGGCACTCCTTTTATAACAACAAAGGAATGTGATGTAAGTGAAAATTTTAAAATGGAGATAATAAATTCTAAAGACGAAGATTTAAAAATTATAAATAGCCCAGTAGGAATGCCTGCAAGAGCCATATCAAATAAGTTTATAAAAGAGTTAGAAGTGGAAAATAAAAAAATAGAAACTTGTCGAAATTGTTTAAAGTCTTGTGATCCCAAGAAAGTAGCTTATTGTATATCCGCTTCCTTAGCTGATAGCGCAAAGGGAGAAAGTGGTCTGATTTTTAGTGGTTATGGAATAAATAATATAAGAGAAATTACTAGTGTAAAAAGTGTCATTGATAAGTTAATGGAGGAAATATGAAAATAGGATTTATATATTCTGGACAAGGCAGTCAAGAGCCATTAATGGGACTAGATTTTTATAATAATGAAGAATATGTAAAAAATTATTATGATAATTTAAGTAATTCAGATAAAGTAAAGAAAATATTATTTGACTTGGATAAAGAGACACTTAGCCAAACAGAGTATACTCAAATTGCCTTAGTTAGCTTTCAAATAATGGTAACAGACTTATTAAAAAGAGAAAAAATAGAAGCAAGTAGCCTATGTGGATTGAGCATTGGGGAATATAGTGCTTTATATGCAGCTAATGTATTGAAAAAAGAAGATGTTCTTAGTATAGCTAGTTATAGAGGTAAAAGTATGAGTGAATCTACCAAGGATTTAGAAACTAGCATGTATGCTATTTTAAACGCTTCTAAGGATGTAATTAAAGAATCAATAAAAAAAATTGTAAAAACAAACAAAGATACAGAGAAGTATGTAGAAATATCTAATATTAATTCCCCTAAACAAATAGTTATTTCAGGAGATAAAAAATTAGTTAAAGAAGTTATTAATGATTTAAGAGTTAGAAATATAAGAGTTGTAAAATTAAGTGTATCTGGCCCTTTTCATACTAAATATATGAATAAGACTTCCCAAGAGCTTAAAGAATTTTTTAAAAATATAGAATTTAATAAAGCTAGTAAAGACTTATATTTAAATTTGACAGGGGAAAAGTACAAGGGAGAAGATTTAAAAGAAGTCATGGCAAAACAAGTCAACCACACTGTTAGATTTTATGACGATATATTAAATATGATAAAAGATGGAGTAAATCTTTTTATAGAAATAGGATTTAACAATGTAATAAAAAAAATAATAAAAAGTATAAATAAAGATATCAATGTTATAAGACTTGCTAAATATGAAGATTTTATAGGATTAAAAGAGGAATTATATGGAAAATAAAACAGTTTTAATAACAGGAGCCAGTAGAGGAATTGGAAGGGTAATAAGCCAAGAGTTTGCCAAGCTAAAATATAATATAGTCATAAATTATAGGAATGAAGAAACAATAAAAGAAGTAGAAGAGGAATTAAAAGCTCTAGGTGGTAATGTAGTAAAAGTAAGAGGAGACATTTCAAATATTGAAGATGTTGAGTATATAGTAAAAAAAGCTATTGAAGAATTTGGTCAAATAGACATACTTATTAATAATGCGGGCATAACAAAAGATAATTTGACTATAAAAATGACAGAAAAAGAATTTAATGATGTTATTAATGTTAATTTAAAAGGAAGCTTTTATTTTATGAAATTTGTCTCTAAATATATGATAAAGAGAAGAAGGGGAAAAATGATATCAATAAGTTCAATAGTTGCTTTGCGTGGGAATCCAGGTCAAATTAATTATTCTGCTAGTAAAGCGGGTTTAATAGCTATGACAAAAACTTTAGCTTTAGAATTATCTTCTAGAAATATAACTTGTAATTGTATAGCCCCTGGATATATAGATACTGACATGACTAATGATTTATCGCAAAAAGTTAGACAAGAAATGTTAAATAAAATACCGCTTGGAAGAAGTGGAGATCCTATAGATGTAGCAAATGCTGTTTTATTTTTAGCTTCTAGTAAAGCTGATTATATAACAGGACAGGTTATTTCAGTTGATGGGGGAATGAGTATATGAATAGAGTAGTAATAACTGGGCTTGGTTTTGTTTCTCCCTTAGGAAGTGAAAAAGAAGAATTAATAAAAAATTTAAGAAATGGAAAGAATGGTATAAGTGAAATTACTCTATTTGATAAGGGTGATTTAAAAGTAAAATTTGCAGCTGAGTGTAGAGATTTTAATTTTGAAGATTATTTTTCTAAAAAAGAGTTAAAAAGGATGGATAGAGTTAATACTTTTGGAGTTATCGCAGCAAGAAAAGCTATAGAAGATTCTAAAATAAATTTAGAAAATTTTAATAGTGAAAAAGTAGGAGTAATGGTTTCTTCTGGAATTGGAGGTTTAGGAACCTTAGAAAAGGAGAGTTTTAAAGCTTATGATAGGGGACTTTCTAGAATAAGTCCTTTTTTTATACCAATGGTTATAGGAAATATGACTAGTGCTCAAATAGCAATTGATCTAAAAATACATGGATATGTAGGTTGTCCAGTTACAGCTTGCGCAGGATCTAGCAATGCAATTTTAGATGGATATAGAAGTATAAAGGATGGATATAATGAAGTAGTATTAACAGGAGGTGCAGAGGCAAGTATAAATAGCTTAGGTATAGGTGGATTTGCTTCTATGAAGGCTTTAAGTGAAAGTCAAGATATAAATAGGGCTAGCATACCCTTTGATAAAGGAAGAAATGGCTTTGTCATGGGAGAAGGTGGTGCAATACTAGTTTTAGAAAGTTTAGATAGTGCTAAGAGTAGAAAGGCAAAAATTTATGGAGAGATAGTGGGAGCTAGTATGACTACTGATGCAAGTCATATAACTGCGCCTGACCATGAAGGAAAGTATGCAGCTTTATCAATGAAAAAAGCTATTTATGAAAAAGGCTATTCCATAGAAGATGTTGATTATATCAACGCTCATGGAACTTCTACTTTTTTAAATGATAAGATAGAAACTCTTGCAATAAAAAAAGTTTTTGGAGTTTTATCTAAAAATATAAATATCTCCAGTACAAAATCTATGACAGGTCATCTTCTCGGGGCAAGCGGGTCTTTAGAATTAATTATAACTAGCCTAGCTATGGAAGAGTCTTTTATTCCGCCAACTATAAACTATAAGGTATTTGATCCGGATTGTGATTTAAATATAAGTCCTAATAAAGCTATAGAAAAAGAAATAAAAATGGCAATTTCAAATTCTTTAGGTTTTGGAGGACATAATGTGTGTATTGCAATTAGGAGGTATGAAGATGAGGTTTAATTCTGATGAGATTCAAAATATAATTCCCCATAGGTTTCCTTTTTTATTAATTGATAATATAATAGAAATGGAAGTGGGGAAATTTGCAATAAGTAAAAAAAATATAAGTATATCTGATCCTGTTTTTCAAGGTCACTTTCCGGGAGAATCAATTTATCCAGGAGTCTTAATTATAGAAGCTATGGCTCAGGTAGGAGCAGTTGCAATTTTATCCCAAGAAGAAAATAAAGGCAAAAAAGCTTATTTCACAAAAATAAAAGAAGCTAAGTTTTTAAAAGCTGTTAGACCAGGAGATAGCTTAGTAATAAAAACAGAGTTAATAAGCAAAAGATTAAATATAGGATTTGCTAAATCTGTAGCTAAAGTGGATAATATTATAGTTGCAAAAAGTGAAATGGCATTTGCTCTTGAAAAATAAGGTGGTTATATGCTAGAAGAACAGTTTAAAGAAGTATATGATAAGTTTAAATTAAATTTTTATAGGAACATTTTTGGTGGGTTTGAAGATAGAGAGGCTACTTTAACTTCTACAGAAACATTTTGTGTAGAAGTCATACATTCGTTATCTAATCCTACTATAAACCAGTTAGCAAATTTTTTAAAAATTTCTCAACCGAATATGACCTATAAGATAAATAATTTAGTTAAAAAGGGTTATGTTGTAAAAGAGCAGTCAAATGAAGATAAAAGAGAATTTTGTTTAAGAGTAACTGATAAGTTCTTTAATTATTATGAAATAAAAAATGAGTATATGAATATAGTTTTAAAAAGAGCGAAAAATAGGTTTAACGAAGAAGAATTAAAAAGTTTTGAGCATATACTTAATGTTATATCTAAAGAGCTTATGCATGAGATAACAGATGACATAGCTAAAAGTAAGAACTATTGAATTTAATTAAATTCGATAGTTCTTTTACTAACATTAGAAAAAAGAATATGTTATAATATCATTAATAAAACGATTTCATAAATACGTAAGGAGGAATTTATATGAAAGTTTATAAAACATCACAAGTTAGAAATTTAGCTTTAGTAGGACATAGTGGATCTGGTAAAACTAATTTGACAGAAGCTATGCTATTTCAAACTGGTACAACACAAAAATTAGGCCATGTTGCTGAAAAAAATACAGTCAGTGATTTTTCTAAAGAAGAAATGGAAAGAGGAACTTCAATAGGCACTAGTATTATACCAATTGAATGGAGAAATTATAAAGTAAATGTAATTGATACTCCTGGGTATTTAGATTTTATGGGAGAATCCTATGGCGCCCTAAGAGCTTCTGAAGCTGTTTTAATGGTAGTAGATGCAGCTGCTGGAATAGAAGTTGGAACAGAGAGAATGTGGAAATATACTGAAAAAATAGGTTTACCAAGAATTATCTTTGTAAATAAAATAGATGGTGAAAATGTAAACTTTAGAAAACTTATGGAAGATTTAGAAGAAGCTTTTGGTAAAAAAGTAATACCATTTTCTGTGCCAATAGGAGAAGGTGAAAACTTTGTAGGGGTTACTGATGTAATTTATCAAAAAGGTTTTAAATATAAAAATGTAGCACCTGAAGAAACTGAATTAAGTCACGATCAAATTAAGGCTACTGAAAGAATGTATGAAGAAATAGCAGAAGTGGTTGCTAGTTCTGATGAAGTTTTGATGGAGAAGTATTTTTCAGGAGAAAAATTTACCCGTGAAGATTTATTAAGAGGATTGACAAGTGCTTTATTATCTGGAGATGCAGTTCCACTTTTAGTAGGTTCAGCAGAAAAGGGAATAGGAATAGATATACTATTAAATACAATTGTTAACTACATGCCATCACCTGATGATGAAAGAGCCCATATAGGGTTTAGGGTGGAAAAGGGAGAAAGAAGGAAAGTAGATGTAAATGAGTCTTTCTCAGCAGCAGTATTCAAAACTATAGTAGACCCTTTTATTGGTAAAATTTCAATATTTAGAGTTATGAGTGGAAAGATTAATAAAGATACTAGTATATATAATTCAACTAAGGAAGAAAGTGAAAAATTAGGTGGTTTATTTGTTATTAGAGGTAAAAAACAATTAGAAGTTGATGAACTAGTAGCAGGAGATATTGGAGCAACAACAAAGCTATCACATACAGAAACAGGTGATACTTTATGCGATAAATCAGATCCGATTGTATACAAAAAATTAAAATATCCAGCTCCTGTTCTATATTATGCAATTGAGCCAAAGACAAAGGGAGATGAAGAAAAACTTTCAAGTTCTCTTAAAAAACTAAAAGAAGAAGATCCAAGTTTCTTAATAGAAAGAAATAAAGAAACAAAACAATTAACCATAGGTGGACAAGGTAAAGTACACTTAGATGTAATATTAGAAAAGTTAAAGAATATGTTTGGGGTTGAAGTAGAAGTAATTCCGTTTATAATTCCATATAGAGAAACTATAAAAGGGCAATCTTCAGTGCAAGGTAAACATAAAAAACAATCTGGTGGAGCAGGACAATATGGAGATGTTTGGATAAGGTTTGAACCTCATGAAGATGGTTTTGTATTTGAAGAAGAAGTATTTGGAGGAGCAGTTCCAAAGAACTACTTCCCAGCAGTAGAAAAAGGAATAATAGATTCTAAAGAAAAAGGAGTTTTAGCAGGTTATCCAGTAACCAACTTTAAAGCAGTATTATACGATGGTTCTTACCATGACGTGGATTCTAATGAAATGTCATTTAAGATTGCAGCATCTATAGCCTTTAAAAAAGGAATGGAAGAAGCTAAGCCTATACTTTTAGAGCCTATAATGAAAGTTGAAGTATCTATTCCTGATTCATATCTAGGAGATGTTATGGGTGATATGAATAAACGTCGTGGAAGAATACTTGGAATGGATCAACAAAATGATGGAACTCAATTGCTAATAGCGGAAGCACCACAAGCTGAAATGTTTGAATATTCTATTGACCTTAGAGCTATGACGCAAGGAAGAGGAACTTTCTCAATGGAATTTGTAAGATATGAAGAAGTACCATCAAATATAGAAGAAAAAATAATAAAGGCAAGAAAAGAAAATTAAAGTAAGAAAAAATTGTACCAAATTAAAGGTACAATTTTTTTATTGCTTTAAAGTGTTTTACAATATATCCTAATTATGTTAATATTTAATAACAGTTTATTTGAAAGGATTATAGAAATGAATAAAAGAAATAATTTTTCTTCCAAGTGGGGATTTATATTAGCTTCTGTTGGGAGTGCAGTAGGAATGGCTAATGTATGGGGGTTTCCATACAAGTTAGGATCAATGGGTGGTTCAGCTTTTTTAATAGCCTATTTAATTTGTTTGATTTTATTTAGTTATGTAGGATTAAGCGCAGAGTATGCTATTGGAAGAAGAGCGGGAACAGGTACTTTAGGTTCTTATGAATACGCTTGGAATTCTAGAGGTTATAAAAAAATAGGAAAATTTATAGGTTGGATTCCTTTAATAGGATCCTTTTGTATAGCTTTAGGATATTCTGTAATAGTAGCTTACATTGTAAAAGCTTTAGTAGACTCTCTAAGTGGAACTATAATGAATGTAAATCCACAAGAGTGGTTTGAGAGTTTTTCTTTAATACCCTACTCAGTTGTCCCTTATCATATTATAGTAATAGTTGGAGTAGCCTTATCTTTGGTTGTTGGAGCGAAGGGAATAGAAAGAACAAATAAAATAATGATGCCCTTATTTTTTATAATATTTTGTATATTAGCAATAAGAGTTCTTTTTTTAGAAGGATCTACTAAAGGATATGTTTTTATGTTTAGACCTTCTTTTAAAGATTTACTAAATCCAGAAGTTTGGATTTATGCCATGGGACAAGCCTTTTTTTCTCTTTCAGTAACAGGTAGTGGAATGCTAGTGTATGGTTCTTATTTAGATAAGAAAGAAGACATAATAGCTAGTTCAAAAAAAACAGCTTTTTTCGATACTATAGCTGCTCTTATAGCTGCACTAGTAATAATACCTGCTTGTTTTTCCTATGGGGTAGATGTAGAAGCGGGACCTAAATTGCTTTTTGTAACTTTACCAGAAATTTTACAAGATATATTTTTAGGGAGAGTTTTTGCAATATTATTATTTTTAGCAGTAGTATTTGGTGGAATAACATCACTTCAGAATATGTTAGAGGTAGTAATAGAATCTATACAATATAAATTTCCTAAATCTAATAGGAGAATATTATTAATAGGACTTGTATTTCTACTTTTTGGAATAAGTGTGAATATGGAGATGATTTCTAAATGGGGACCTTGGATGGATCTAATTTCCATATATATAATTCCTATAGGAGCAGTAATAGGAGCGGTATCTTGGTTTTGGATTATGAAGTCTAGTGATCTGTTGGATGAAATAAATCAAGGAGCTGATAATATTCATTCAAAATCATGGCTATTAATAGGTAGGTATATATATGTACCTTTAACTTTGTTTTTATGTAGTCTAGCTTTAATCAAAGGAATATCTTTTTAAGGTATCGAGTTAAAGTGTTATCAAACCATAGACTTAAAAACGTCTAACAAAAATAATTTTATTAATTTATCACATTAAAATATTTTGGGTTAAATTCTAATGAGTTTTGACGTTAATTATCTAAAAAAAGAGTATAATTAGATTGAACAAAAATTAAATTAAAATTGGAGGTAAGCATGAAGTCAAAGCAAGAAAATAACAATGCATTAATAAGATTTATTTGTTATAGTTTATTTGGAATATTTATGTTTTTTGTTCCTATAGATATAATGGGAAAAAAACTATACCAATAGATCATTTGGTTAAGTTCATACAAAGTATACCACATTACAAAGCGGTTTATGGTTTAGTCCTTGTTTTTATAGGAGTTATTTTTCCTTTTCTTAATAAAACTTGGAATAAGACAAAGGTAAAAACTGTATTCTCAATTATCAATTTATTGGCAATACCTTTTGTTATAATGGCAGTATTTAATATTGGACTGAATATTTTTGGATAACTGTCTTTGTAACTTTTCTTGTTACTGCAATTACATCAAGAATATATCCTCTATCAAAAAAATCTGAAGAATATTATGAGGGTATAGAGGGAGATATAGAGAAAGATGTTAAAGGAAATAAGCTTAAAGTAGCTTTGAAATATGCTGAAGAAGTTAGTAAAAATTCACCAGGTATATTAGAAAATACTAAAAATAATTTAAGAGATGGATTGAAGTTAGCCCTAGGGATGGCACCTTCTTTAATGGCTATAGGAACTATAGGTTTAATTTTAGCAAAATACACTCCACTATTTGATGTAGTGGGATATATATTCTATCCTTTCACTTTAATAACTAGACTACCTGAACCACTATTAGCGGCTAAGGCTTTATCAATGAGTATAGCTGAAATGTTTTTACCAGCAGTTCCAGTAGCTGGGAGTGCTTTAGTTACTAAATTTGTAGTAGGTGTTACATGTGTATCTGAGATTTTATTCTTTAGTGCATCTATACCTTGTATAATGTCTACAGAGATACCTATATCCATAAAAGATTATTTTATAATATGGTTTGAAAGAGTAGCTCTATCTATATTAATAACAGCACCTATTGCTCATTTCTTATTTGGATAAAAAGCAAAAACACATAACTTAAGTTATGTGTTTTTTATTTAAATTGATATCTTACTTCTAAAACTCTAGCTAATATTTCTATATTTTCTTTTTTAACTTCAATAGGTTTTTCTCTAGTAGAAGTTAAAATTATATTATTAAGTTCATAGTAATATTTTAAAACCTCTCTATTTTTATTAATTCTTGCAAGAATTAAATCTCCATCTTTTGGATTAGAGTCTCCTTCTAGAATCAATAGAGAGTCTTTAGGAATTTTGGGTTTAAATTCATCATTTTTAACAGCTATTGAAAAAAGTTTTTTATTTTTATATTTATTTTTATCAACTATTAAATAATCCAAACTCTGTTGAAATAGATTACCCTCTTGAATTAATATAGGGATTCTTAAACCCTCTGCTTTACTTATCTTATCATTAGACAAAAGATAGTCTATACTAACATTGAAATACTCAGATAATTTTATTAGTTTATTAAAGTTAGGTTCACTATTTCTGGTTTCATAGCCAGCGATGGTAGCTCTTTCTACATTTAAAATTTCAGCTAATTCTTTTTGTGTAATATGAAATTGCCTTCTTAAAAATTTAAGTTTATTCCCAAAATCCATATTTCTACTCCTGACATTTAGGGCAAATACCCTTAAATTCAATATTATGTCCTGTAATTTCAAAGCCGGTTTCATTAGAGATATCTTCTTCATATTTATCTATTGGACATAATTCTATAGAGCTTACACTTCCACATTTTATGCAGGAGACATAATGTTTATGACTTGAATTAGACATTTCATAATAACAAAGACCATTTTGTTGTAAGGTCTTATTGAGAATACTTAATTCCTCAAGTTGATTTAAAGTTCTGTAAACAGTTGATAGTGAGATATTATATTCTTTTCTTATAGTTTCATAAATAAATTTTGCATTAAGCGCTTCATCGCTTTTAGAAAGCAAATTTAATATCTCAATTCTAGCTTTTGTTACTTTCAAATTATATTTTTTTAATAAATTTTGCATTAAGGACACCTCGTTAATTATCTATTTTTATTATATATTAAATAAATGAAATTACAAATTTAAGTATGAAATTCTTTACAAAAGTATAAAAATAAGGTATAAATGGATATAGAGAATAAGAATGATTCCTATTTGGAATTATATATTAAATGGAGGTTAACTAAATGAACAAAAAATTTAAAGTTTTATCTTTATTATTAGTATTAAGTTTATTATTAGTAGCTTGTGCTAAAAATGAAGATAAAAAAGAAGAAGTTAAAGCTGAGGAAGGCAAGCTAAAAGTTTATGCTTCAGTATATCCAGTATACGATTTTACTAAAAAAATTGGTGGAGATAAGGTAGATACAGAAATTATTATACCTAATGGTCAAGAACCTCATGATTGGGAACCTGGCCAAGAAGATATTAAAAATTTATCATCAGCAGATATCTTTATTTATAGTGGAGCAGGCTTAGAATCTTGGGCAGAAAAAGTTATTGATTCTATAGAAAATGATAAGTTAATTGTATTAGAAGCAAGTAAAAATGTTCATTTATTAGAAGCAAGTCATGATAATCATGAAGATGAAGCAAATGAAAATCATAACCATGATAATAATAACAATGATCATGAAAATCATAACCATGATAACGATCATGAACATGAAGGGCATTCTCATGATGGAGTAGATCCACATGTGTGGTTAGATCCTAAGAATGCTGTAATAATGATTGAAAATATTGCAGATACACTAATAAAAGCAGATCCAGATAACGCTGATTATTATAGAGGAAACCTTGAAAAATATAGGGAAGAGTTTATGGAAATAGATTCTATGTACCAAAAAGAACTATCTCAACTAAGTAATAATTTAATAGTTGTATCTCATGAGGCTTATGGATACCTATGTAGTGAATATGGATTAGAACAAAAGGGTATTGAAGGAGTAAATGCAGAATCAGAACCTGATACTAAAACTATGGCAGAGATTATTGAATTAGTTAAAGATAAAGAAATAGAGACAATTTTTACAGAAGAATTAATTGAGCCTAAAATTGCTGAAACTATAGCAAGTGAAACTGGAGCAAAAACTGTAGTTTTAAATCCACTGGAGGGTTTATCAGAAGAAGATATAAATAATAATGAAGACTACACTTCAATAATGAAATCTAACCTTGAAAAATTAGTTGAGGCGTTAAAATAGTGGGGAATCCTATTTTAAAAATATCTAACTTAAGCTTTGGATATGGGAAGGATGATATATTTAAAAATATAAATTTAGAGATTAATAGGGGTGATTTTGTTGCCCTTATTGGTCCAAATGGAGCAGGGAAATCTACCCTTATAAAATTAATTTTAAATCAATTAAAAGCAAGAAGTGGAAGTATAGATTTATACTTAGATGATGAAAATAGTTATAAGTTGGTGGGATATGTGCCTCAGCTTGGCATAGGTTCATCATATAATTTCCCAATAACAGTAAGAGAGTTGGTATCTTTACCTATATATAAAAATAAAAGAGGATTTAAAAAATTTAAAGAAAACTTAAATACTAAAGTCTCTAATGCTTTAGCACAAGTTAACATGGAAGATTATGGAGATTATTTATATTCTCAATTATCAGGAGGCCAAAGACAAAGAGTTTTAATATCTAAAGCTTTAGTTTCTAATCCTGAATTTTTGATATTAGATGAACCAACTAATGGGATAGATTATGAGACTAGGTTAAGTCTATTTAATTTACTAAGCCATATAAACAAAGTTCATAATATAACAATTTTAATGATAACTCATGAGCTTTCCAATATAGAAGACCATATAAACAAGTTATATAAATTAAATGATGAGAAATTAGAAAGGTGTAAATAATGAGTATATTTGAATATTCATATATGATTAGAGCCTTAATTGTAGGTTTGGTGATTTCTATAATTATCCCCTTTATGGGAATTGTAGTAGTAAATAAAAAGATATCCTTAGTTGGAGACGCTTTATCACATGTTTCTTTAGCTGGGGTATTAATAGGTCTGATGACAGGAACAACACCAATTTTAGGAGCTCTTATTTTATGTGTTATTGCAGCTCTTTTATTAGAATTCATAAGGACAAAATTTCCTAGTTATCAAGAAATATCTACAGCAATTATTATGTCAACAGGCATAGGTTTGGCTTCAATATTGTCAGGATTTGTAAAAAAAGCTGCTAATTTTGAATCTTTTTTATTTGGTAGTATTATAGCCATAAATACTTTCGAGTTTTATTTAATAATAGGAGTTTCATTTTTTGTATTTTTCACTTTTATTTATTTATATAAGGATTTAATGCATATATCTTTTGATGAAACTAGTGCTAGGCTAGCTGGAGTTAAGGTAAATAGGGTAAATACTATATTTATGATTTTAATTGCTGTAACAATATCAATATCTGCTAGAACTGTTGGAATTCTTATTATATCATCTCTTATGGTTATACCAGTTGCTTGTGCTATGAGATTTGAATTAGGGTATTTAAAAACTATTATATTGTCTTCAATCTTCGGAGTTTTTTTTACCTTAAGTGGGCTTATAGTTTCTTTTTATTTAGGATTAAAACCTGGAGGATCAATTGTATTAATAGGAATATTAACTTTAATGATAATTATTTTTATTTCTGGTAATAGATTTAAAAAATAATGAAAATACTATAGATATGTTGTAAAATTAAGTATAGAGGACTATACTTAATTTTTTTTGGAGTGGAATATGAAAAAAACTAATGCAATGAGAATATTAGATAGGGAAAATATAAATTATGATATTCTAGAATACAATTCTGATCAAGCTATTTCTGGTAAAGAAGTAGCATCATATCTAGCTGAAGATGAAAGTCAGGTATTTAAAACTTTAGTAACTAAATCAAAAAACAAGAATTATGTTTTTGTTATCCCGGTGAATAAAGAATTAGATTTAAAGGTTGCAGCTAATGTTAGTAATGAAAAGAAAATAGAAATGATAGCTCAAAAGGAATTATTTCCCTTAACAGGCTACATACATGGAGGTTGTTCTCCTATAGGAATGAAGAAGTCATTTGAAACTTATATAGATATATCTGCAGAGGATTTAACTCATATATATGTAAGTGGAGGAAAGTTAGGAATGCAAATAAAGATAGATCCAAAGGATTTATCAAAACTTGTAAATGCAAAATTTGCAGAACTTGGGAAGGAGGCCTAATTTGAATTACAAATCTAGGTTAGAAGATTGGTTAAATTCTAAAGTTATAGATGAGAAATACAAAAAAGAAATTCTTGATATAAAAGAAGAGAGTGAATTAGAAGATAGATTTTATCAGGACTTAGAATTTGGGACTGCTGGATTAAGAGGAATCTTAGGTGCAGGGACAAATAGGATGAATGAATATGTAGTTGCAAGGGCTAGTCAAGGCTTAGCAAATACCATTTTAAAAACAAAAGACGGTAAAGAAAGAGGAGTAGTAATAGCTAGAGATATTAGGCTATACTCTAAGGAATTTAGTGAAGTAGCTGCAAGAGTTTTAGCTGCAAATGGAATAAAAGTTTATTTATTTGATGATATTAGGACAACTCCCCTATTGGCCTATTCTGTCAGATATTTAAATAGTAAATCGGGAATTATGGTAACAGCATCTCATAATCCAAAACAGTATAATGGATATAAGGTATATTGGGATGAAGGCTCACAAATATTAGATGATATAGCTAAAAAAATACTTTTTGAGATTGAGAATTTGAAATTTGAAGATGTAAAATATATTGATTATGATCTTGCTTTAAAAAAAGGATTAATAGAGATTTTGCCTAAAGAAATAGATGAAAGTTTTTACAGAGCTACTCTTAATAAGAGAATAAATGAAAACATAGATAAAGATATAAAAATTGTCTATACTCCTTTAAATGGGACTGGGACTATTCCAGTAAGTCATATTTTAAAAGAAAGAAGCTTCAATAATCTATATTTAGTAAAAGAACAAGCTAATAGAGATCCTGATTTTAAAAATGTACCATTTCCAAATCCAGAAGATCCAAGAGCTTTTGATTTGGCTTTAAATATGGCAAAAAAAGTAGATGCAGATTTAATAATTGCAACTGATCCTGATTGTGACAGGGTAGCTATAATGGCTAAAGATAAAAAAGGGAAATATCATTCTTTTAATGGAAATCAAACTGGTGCCTTATTAATAAATTATATTTTAAGTCAATTAAAAGAAAAAGGACAATTAGCTCCTAATGCAGCAGTAGTAAAATCTATTGTAACTGGAGATTTAGGTTTGAAAATAGCAAAAAGCTTTGGTGTAAAGGGATTTGAGACGCTAACAGGATTTAAAAATATATGTAGCTTAGCTAATAAGTGGGACATAACAAAAGAAAATGAATTTATATTTGGTTACGAGGAGTCCATAGGTTATGTATATGGCGACCATGTAAGAGATAAAGATGCTGTTGTAAGTTCTATGATGATAGCTGAAATGACAGGATTTTATAAGAAGAATAATAAAACTTTGATAGATGTGCTTGATGAGATTTATAAAAAATATGGATATCATAAAGAAAGTTTAAAGAGTCTAGTTTTTAAAGGAATAGATGGTAAAAGTAAAATTAATAAGATAATGGAATATTTTAGGAATAATAATTTTGAAGAATTTTCAGGAATTAAAGTATTAGAGAAAGAAGATTTTATAAAAGGATATAGGGAAATAGAAGCTTCTAATTTATTAATTTATAAACTTGAGGATGGATCTTGGTTTGCTCTTAGACCTTCAGGCACTGAACCTAAAATAAAAAAATATATATATATTGTAGATAGAATTAAGGAAGTAGCAAATGAAAAATTAGAGAAATTAGAAAAAGATATTTTGAGTAGATTGAATTTAATTAATTAATCGGAGGGTATTATGATACTGTTATGTGATTTTAATCCTAAAATAGTAAGAAGTTATAGGTCCATTGATTTTATAAAAAATGGGGTAAATAAATTCTCTGAGAATAGAATTTATTCATCAGGAAATGGACTAGATATGTTAGTTTATTTAAAACTTTTAGGGTCTAATCCTAAATTAATTACTTTTTTAGGAGGAGAAACAGGAGGTTTAATAAAAAATGACTTGGATACAATAGAGGCTAAAATAGATTATGTGAAAATAAAAGATAATAGTGTTGAAGAGTTGCTTATTAAATCTCGAAATTTAAAAACAGTATTTAAAAGTGATAATCCAAGAATAACGACAGAAGATGAAGAAAATTTTTACTCAATATTTAAAAAAGAATTAGAAAATAAAAAAATAGTTGGAATTCCAAAATATGAATCTGATATGATAGATATTAAGATTTATAGATCATTAATAAATCAATGCTATAAAAATGGAATAAAGGTAGGAATTACTACCGATAATATATTTGATTTAGGAGATTCTAAACCATTTTTATTAATTACTAACAAAGAAGCCTTGGAAGACTATACTAAACTTAGTATAAAAACTCAATCAGAGGTGGTAAAAGCTTCGACTATTTTATTAAATAAGGGACTGGGAATTCTGGCTATTAGTTCTAAGAAGGGTATTATTTTCATAACAAAAGAAGAAAGTTTTAGAGTAGACTATGAAGACTTTGAAACTACCCTTAATAAGGAAAATAAAAATCTTATGTTAGCTGGAATTTGTTTTGCTATTGATAGAGATTATGATTTTATAACATCAGTTAAAATTGCTGTTGCATCAATGCTTGTAGAGAATTTTATAAAGTTTAGGATGGCAAATATGGCAGATATTAAAAAGTTGATGAATAAAATTGAAGTTAAAAAAATAGGAGGAAATAATGAAAAACTATAATATAGAAAGAGATAAAGCAATATTTTTGTTTATAGATTTACAAGATAAATTGTTAAAGGCTATCTTTAATAGAGAAGAATTGATAAAAAAAGCTAAGGTTCTTGCTGAAATGTCAAATATTATGAATATGCCTTCTTTAATGACAGCACAATATCCTAAAGGTTTGGGTTTTACAACAAAAGAAATTAAATCAGAAATTGAAAATAGTAAAGAAATTGAAAAAATTTCTTTTAGCTGTATGTTAAATGAAGAGTTTAAGGAATATTTAAAAAAAACAGGCAAGAAACAAGTTATCATATCTGGAGTTGAAGCCCATATATGCGTTTTATTAACAGCGAGAGATCTTTTAAAAGAGGGTTATGAAGTATTTATAGCTGCTGATGCAGTGGGTTCTAGAAGCGATTTTAACTATAGAAATGCGCTTGGACAACTAGAAGATATGGGCTGTGTTGTAACTAATGTAGAAACAATTATGTTTGATTTAAATTCCGTTGCAGGAACAGATGAATTTAAATCAGTTCAAAAATTAATAATTTAATAAACTATTAATTAGAACAGGAGATATATTATGAAAAATGTAAATCTTATGGTTGCTTTTGATAAAAATCATGTAATAGGGAAAGACTTAAAAATGCCATGGACACAAAAAGCTGATTTAAAGAGATTAAGGGAAATAACTGAGGGGACAACGGTAATAATGGGTTCTAATACCTATGAAAGCTTAAATAGGAGACCTTTGGCAGGAAGAGATAATGTAATAGTTAGTAATAGTTTAACTAATGCACCAGGCTTTACTATAGTTAGACGAGAGGATATGAAAAACTATATGGAAAATAAGGACGGGGAAATGTTTATATTTGGTGGTTCAACTATATATAATTCTTTGTGGCCTTATGCAGATACACTTTATATTACAGAACTTGATGCAGAAATTAAAGGAGAAGGACTTGTTTATTTCCCAGATATTGATTGGGATAAATATATACTTGATTCAGAAACTGACTGGATAGATAGTGATGAAGACAATAGCTATCCTTATAGATATAAAATATATAAGAGGAAATAATTTGATTTAATAGGCTAATATCTTTTTTGATAATAGCCTATTATTTTATTTATAAAATAATTAGCTTTTAGATAGATATGTTATAATCAAACAAGGTGATAATATGAAAATACTACACACAGCAGATTTACATTTAGCTAGGTTTTATAGGGGAGCTTTACCTAAAGAGAAAACTATATTAAGAAGAGAAGAATTGTGGAAGAGTTTTGAAAACACAGTAGAATATATAAATAATAATAAAATTGAAATCTTTTTATTATGCGGGGATATATATGAAAGAGAATATTTTACCGATTTAGATATGAAAAGATTTAGAGATATACTAAATACTTTAAAAAATACAGAAATATTTATAATTGGGGGAAATCATGATTATATAGACAAAGACTCTCCAATAAATCAAATAGAATTTAATGATAATGTTCATATTTTTAGAGAAGAAGAATATTTTCAAATTGATAAGTATAATCTTAGAGTTTATGGCTTGTCTTGGGATAAACCCTTTGATTATAAATCTGAAATAGACTTTAATATAGATAAAAATTTTAAAAATATTCTAATGTTACATGGAAGTACTATTTCAAAAAGTCATTTTTATTTAGAAAAAGATAAGCTTGAGAAGTTAGGATTTGATTATATAGCTTTAGGGCATATTCACATTAGGCAAAAAATTGGAGACAATATATATTATGCTGGTTCACCTGAACCTGTTAGCTTCAAAGATCTAGGAGAGCACGGATTTATTGAAATTAGTTTATTAAATGAAAAAATAGATATAAATTTTAAAGGAGAATCTATAAGAAAGTATCTAAAGCATAATTTAAAAATAGAAGCAGAAGATAATTTAATTGAAATAGAATCAAAAATAATAAATCTTTTAAAAGGTAATGAAAATAATTTTAATTATCTGGAATTAACTGGTTATTATAAGGATCCTAATTATTTACTTGATTATTTAAATACTAGATTAGATTATTTTTATTTAGATATAGTAAATAATTTAAGACCTTTTTATAATTTAGATAATTTGTATAGAGAAAATAAAGACAATATTTTAGGTAAGTTTATTTTGGAGAGTAAAGATGATCCGGAAATGTTAGATTATGGAATAAGAGCTTTAATGGAGGCTAAAAATGAAGATTAAAAATTTGAAGTTATTAGCTTTTGGGAAATTTCATAATAAAGAGATAAATTTAAATGACGGAATAAATCTAATCTATGGAGAAAATGAAAGTGGCAAATCTACTACTTTTTCTTTCATAGAAGGGATTTTCTATGGATTCGCTAAAAATTCCTTAAAAAGAAGACTTTTTGAAAATGAATTTGAAAAATATAGACCTTGGACAGGGAAAGATTACAGGGGAATTTTAATATTAGAAGATAATAATAAGGATATTTTTAGAATAGAAAGAGATTTTGATAAGAATAAATTATCACTTTTAAACTTAAAAAGCAAAGAAGATTTATCAGACGAAAGTTCCCTTAGAGAATTTACTAAAATAGCTCAACCAGGAGTTTATTTTTTCAATGTAGATAGTAAAGTTTTTAAGAATACTTTTTTTATAGGACAATTAAAAGCAGGCTTAGAAGAAGATAGCTATAATACTTTAAAAGAAAAGCTACAGAATTTTATAGTTTCTGGAGATGAAAATTTTAATGTAAAAGAAGCTATTAATATATTGGAAAATAAAATTAATGAGTTAGGAAGAGAAAGTTTATCTAAGAGTAAAATAGGTCTATTGAATAAAAATATAGAAGAGTTAAGAAAAAAGATAAATATCTTAAGCCAGAATACATTGAGCTATAATAAGTTAAAGATAAGAAATGAAGAAATAAATCATGAAATAGAAAATAAGAAAAATCAGTTAGAGATAAGTGAAAAAGTTAGAGAACAAATAGACTATAATAAAATAAATGAAAAGTTATTGGAGATAGAAAATTTAAAAAATAAAACAAATCTATCCACTAATATTGACATAAAAATATACAAAAGAGCTATTGAATTAGAAAATCAGTATAAACTTTTAAAAGAAAGAAAAGAGAGTTTAGAAAATTTAAATAAAACTTATAGGTTAGAAGAAGACTTAGAAACTTATAATTTAATAAAAGAAGATATTTCATATGTAAAAGATTTACAAGATAGATTATATAAACTTAATGAAGTTAACTACTCAAAAGAAATAGATATTCTTACAAAAGACATAAAAGAAACAAAAACAGAAGGTAAAAAGTATTTACTATTGATATTAGGCTCTTTTCTTTTAATTTTCTTAATCTTAATTGCATCGATTATAAGTAAAAAATATTATATAAATATAATTTCTTTATTTTTACTTATATATATTTATTTAAGAGGAGTTAAATATAGACTGTCAAAGGAAGTAGTTTTAAGATTAGAAGATAGGATAAAAACATATAGGGAAAAATCACAAGCTAAAACTTTAGAAAAAAAAGATATAGATAGAAAACTTGATAAAATTTTAGAAAAGTATAAGAAAGATTCTAAAGAAGAATTAGATAGTTATTTTTCAGAAAAATTAGATTATATCAATAGTAAAATAATAAAAAGTAATCTAGTAGAAGAAGAACTTATAAAAAAAGAAAAAGAAATAGAAAAAATCAATAACGCCCTTAAAAATATTGAAATAGAAATAAAAGATATATGTGAAAAAACTCAACTTAAATCTTTAAAAGAACTTAAAGATAGCTTTCAAGATAGTCTAATAGAAAAAGATATTAATAATAAAATTTCAAGCATTAAATTAACCATAGATCATATTTTAGATGATAGAGATTTAGAAAGTTTGAATCATAATATAGATGTAGAAAAACTTGAATATGATCAGCTAAATACTAGTTTAAGTAAAGATATAAACGATTTAAGAATAGAGGAAGCTAGAATAAGTGAGCAGTTAAAAATAGAAGAAAAAGAGATAAAAAAAATACAAGTTTTAAGAGAGGAAGAAGAGTACTTAAAAGAGAAACTTAATGAGGAAATTAGAAAAAGAGATTCTATTAAAAGAGCTATAGATAAAATACAAGAAATAAGTTCTGATAAAAAAGATAATATTTTAGATCTTATTATAGATAAAATTAATTTTTATATTGAGAAAATAACAAGTGGTAAATATAAAAAAGTTAATATAGATTATGATTTTAACATAAAAATATTTGATGATGAAAAAAACTATCTAATAGATTTAGAAAATTTAAGTAATGGGACAGTTGATCAAATATACTTGGCTTTTAGAATAAGTCTGTTAGATATATTGTTTGAAGATATGCCTATAATAATTGATGATCATTTTATCCAGTATGATGACAAAAGATTATTTAATACTTTGAAGTTCTTAGGATCTCTTAAAAGACAAATAATAATATTTAGTGCAAGTAGAAGAGAAAAAAATATATTAGATAAGTTAGGAGAAGATTATAATTATATAGAAATGAGGGAAGTATGATTTGGGCAATAGGAGATTTGCATTTTGATCCAATAGGTGATAAACCCATGGATATTTTTGGACCTAAGTGGATTAATCATAAAGAAAAAATAATTTCTCATTGGAAATACGCAGTCCATGATGAGGATTTAGTTTTATTGGTAGGAGATATAAGTTGGGGTTTAAAGTTAGAAGAAGCCTATTTGGATTTGAAAATTATAGATTCATTACCTGGCAAGAAAATAATATCAAAAGGTAATCATGATTATTGGTGGGCATCTATAAATAAGATGGATTCCTTGGGTCTTAAAACTATAAATTTTTTAAATAATAATAGCTATAAATACAAAAATATAGAGATATTTGGCTCAAGAGGTTGGTATCCAAAAGATACTCAGAACTTTACAGAAAAAGATGAAAAAATATTTAATCGAGAGGTTTTAAGGATAAATAATTCTTTTAATAGCTCAAAAGGTGAATATAAAAAAATTGCAATGATACACTATCCTCCATTTAATCAAGATTTTAGCAAAAATGATTTTTCTAATATATTCACTGAAAATAAAGTTGATATTTGTATTTATGGGCATCTTCATGCTGAGGGGCATAGGTTTGTAGTTGAAGGAGAAATAGATGGAGTAAATTATAAGTGTGTTTCTTCTGACTATGTTGATTTTAAATTACAGGAGATAAAATTATAATGGAAAGGGAAATAGAGGTAAAATTACTAGGCTTAGATGTAAAAAAAATAGAAAAAAAATTAATAAGTTTAGGAGCAAAACTAATAGCCAAAGAAGAACAGAAAAATATAAGAATAGATTCAAAAAATAATCCTATAGATGAAAAAAAGGGATATCTTAGAATAAGATCTACAAAAGATTTATTAGAAAATAAGTTAAATACTTATTTTACTTTTAAGGAGCAATTAAATAATGAGGGAGTTAGAGAAAACTTAGAACATACAATCTCAATTGATGATAAAGAGGAATTAATAAATATTTTAAAATGTTTAGGATATGATATATATGACATAGGATATAAATATAGAGTATCATATATATATAAAGAGGCTAGATTTGATTTTGATTTTTGGGATGAAAATACCTATCCTTATCCTTTTATAGAGATAGAGGCAAGTAGTCAAGAAAGGCTATATTCCTTAATTGATGAGCTAGAAATAGATAGAAGTGCAGTTTCTACTTTATCAATATCACAATTAAAAAATTCTTTGCGAAAATAGTATGACATATTAAATAAATATGTTATAATAGTTCTAGAAAAATGAGGAGGATTTTATGTCTAATTATAAATATATTAAATGGTTTGATGAAATTGGCAAAGATGATGTTAATTTAGTAGGGGGAAAAGGAGCTAATCTTGGAGAGTTAACAAGTATGAATTTACCTGTACCACCAGGATTTTGTATAACAGCAAGTGGATATGATAAGTTTATAGATTATGCAGAGCTTGATGAAGTTGTAAAATTTTTAATGTCATCAATTGATGTTGAAGATGTAGACTCTCTTTTTGAAGCAAGTCAAGCTATTAGAACTAAAATTATAGAAGGTGAAATTTATCCAAAATTAGAAGAAGAAGTAGTAAACGCCTATAGGGAATTTTCAGAAGCTATAGGGCTTAAAGATCCTGAAGTTGCAGTTAGATCTTCTGCTACAGCTGAAGACCTTCCAGATGCTTCTTTTGCAGGGCAACAAGATACTTATCTGCATATTAGCGGTGAATACCAATTAATAGAACATGTTAGAAAATGTTTTGCTTCTCTATGGACTTCTAGAGCCATTTATTATAGAGAAAAACAAAATTTTGATCATTTTCAAGTTTCTCTTTCAGTAGTAGTACAAAAAATGGTTAACTCAGAAAAATCTGGAGTTATGTTTACTGCGAATCCAATAAACAATAACTTGGATGAAATGATGATAAATGCAAGTTGGGGATTAGGAGAAGCAGTAGTATCAGGAATAGTAACTCCTGATGAATATATTATAAATAAGAGGACTAAGGAAATAATAGAAAAGAATATTTCTGATAAAGACTACCTTGTTGTAAAAAGAGAAGATGGAATAGGAACCGAACAAAAGGATGTATCAGAATATTTAGGTCAGGAATATGTTAGTAAAGAATGTTTGACAGAAGATGAAATTAACACTCTTATAGAAAGAGGATTAAAGGTTGAAGAATTATATGGCAGTGTACAAGATACTGAATGGGGATTCGATAAAGATACTAGAGAATTTTACTTCTTACAATCAAGACCTATAACTACCTTAGAAAAAAAGGAAGAGAAAGAAGTTTTAAAGATGTTAGTTAAAGGATTACCTGCTTCTCCAGGCATAGGTAGAGGAAAAGTAAGGCTAATTAAAGATATTTCTGAAATAAATTTAGTTCAAGATGGAGATATTCTTGTGACTGAAATGACTAATCCTGATATGGTTCCTGCTATGAGAAAAGCAGCAGGAGTTGTAACTGATGAAGGTGGAAGGACATGTCATGCAGCTATAGTTTCTAGAGAATTACAGATACCATGTATAGTTGGTTCAAAAAATGCAACTAAAGTCTTAAAAGATGGACTCCAAGTAACGGTAGATTCAACTAGAGGAATAGTTTATGAAGGTGACGTTTTAAAAGAAGGTAAAAAAGAAGAAACTAAAGAAAGTTCATCACAAACAAATTTACCTTCAAATCTTTTAGAATCTATAAAATCTATGTCTGCACCTATAACAGCTACTAAAATATATATGAATTTAGGGGAACCTGAATTAATTGAAAAGTATAAGGATCTTCCTTTTGACGGTATAGGACTAATGAGAACTGAGTTTATTTTCACAAATATGATAGGGGCTCATCCTATGTACTTAGTAAAAAATAAGCAAGGGGATATGATGATTGAAAAATTATCAGAAGGAATCTCAAAGGTTGCTCAAGCTATTTATCCTAAAAATCTTGTTGTTAGAATGAGTGATTTTAGAACTAATGAATTTAGAGGGTTAAAAGGTGGGGATGAGGTTGAACCTATCGAAGCAAATCCTATGATAGGTTGGAGAGGAGTATCTAGATATATATCACCTGAGTATGAGGAAGGTTTTAGGTTAGAATGCAGGGCTATGAGAAAAGTTAGAGAAGAATATGGTCTAACTAATGTTATTGCCATGCTACCATTTGTAAGAACTCTTGATGAATTAAAAGAGGTTAAAGAAATAATGGCTAGTGAGGGATTAAAGCAGTCTAAGAATTTTAAAATTTGGATAATGGCAGAAGTGCCTGCAGTTGTTTTCCAAGCAGAAGAATTTGCAGAATTAGTAGATGGTTTCTCCATAGGTTCAAACGATTTAACTCAATTAGTTATGGGAGCAGATAGAGATTCTGGTATACTAAACAATATGGGTTATTTTGATGAAAGAAATGAACCTGTAAAAAAAGCTTTAAAGATCTTAATAGATGCTTGTAATAAAAAAGGTAAAACTTGTTCAATTTGTGGACAAGGGCCAAGTCAATATCCAGAGTTAGCAGAGTATCTAGTAGAGTGTGGTGTTACTTCTATGAGTGTTAATCCTGATACAGTAGATTATACAAGAAGATTAGTGGCATCAGTAGAACAAAAAATTATTTTGAAGAATTTAAGAAATAAATAAAAATAAAAACTGTCCTTAAAAGCTTAATTTTATCTTTTAAGGACAGTTTTTTATCTATACAAAGATATGCTTTTATTATAAAATTTTAAAGAAAATTAATTTTTGTTTATCTTATCTTCATTATCTATATCTTCAGGAGAAGAGTTATTATTAGAAATTTTTTCTGTTTTTTTATTATTTAAATTATCAAAATGCTTAAGAGATTCAACATTATCTTTTTTTATCTTTTCTAGATAATCATTTAGGCTTATTTTCTCTTCTTTATATAGTTTAAGTATAGTATCATCAATATTCGATGCATTTTTTCTAACAAGCTCAGTTCTAATTTTATTTAAGACATTTATTTTATTTTCATCATATTTATCTAAAAAGTTTTCTAAATCTTTATAAATTATATTAGCTATAGTAGGATTAATTTTATTAGTATCTATGCCTAAAACAATTCCATTTTTTTCAATTGATTCATTCATTATCATGGAAGAATCTGAGCTAATGTCGCATCTTTCGTATAAGGTATTTGTTTTTTTAGCCCTAAGTTCAAATTTATTATTAAGTTCAAAATCAGTTGTTGCTATTATTACATAGTCATAATTAAAAAATATAAAATTTTCAGACAGAGTCTCTTCCTTAGTGAATATTTTTTCGGGATATTTACTTTCCATATCCTTAATTTCATCTACGAAAATATCTGATATTATGTATATTTTAAAATCAGTATTAATTAATTTTTTTATCTTTGAAAGAGCTAAAAGACCTCCTCCAAGAACTAAAACATTTTTATTATTTGTATTAAAACTAACAGGTAAATAACGCATTATAATCCCCCTTTTCTCCTATTATACCTCAAAGTAAAAATAATAATCAAAATAATTATAAATTACATTAAGATTAAACATTGCAATAAACTTGTAATATATGGTTAGTGGGACTTTGTGATATAATTATAAGACAAATAAGAAAGTTATAATCTGGTTGATTTATAAGTGGAGGTAAAAAATGTATAATAAAAAACTTGCTAGAGCATTATCTATATCACTATGTGCTGTAGTTTTAGCACCTAGTGCTATATATGCAAAAGAATTTAAAGATGTTAAAAAAGATGGACCATATGGATGGGCTTATTCTTATATTGACACCCTAAGTGATGCAAAAGTTATAGATGGCTATCCAGATGGAAGCTATAAACCTGAGGCTGCTGTATCTTTTGAAGAAATTCATCAATTAATAAAGGGTATTATAAATCCTTCAAAAGATGAAATAAAAGCAGCAGTAGATAAATATGGAAAAGATATAGATAGCTATGGAGTCGCATCTTGGGCTAAAGAAGCAATTGCTATTTCTTTAGATAGAAATGTAATTACTTTAAATACTTTAAAACAAGCAAAAGACAAAGATTTTATAGGTAAAACTTCAGATCTTGTCTATCCAGATAGGAATACAATAGCTGTATTTTATGCTAGGGCTTTAAACTTATCTGCAGCAGGAGATGAATCTTTATTAAGACATGAAGATAAGACAGACATTCCAGCTAGCACAAGAGGTTATTTAGCTTCTCTAGTTAAGGCTGGCATATTTGCTTCAACTGGATCAAACGGAAAATTTGAGGGAAACAGAGCTATCAAAAGATCTGAAATGGCAAAAATTACTAAATTATCTTATGATTATGCTAGAACTCAAGGGCTTAATGCTAAGGAAGAAACTAAAAAAGGTAAAGTTCTTTTAGCTACAAGTATAAATGATATTGATTCTATTATAGTAGAAGTAGACAAAACAAGAATGCAATTTAAAGTAAATTCTAA
Organism: Peptoniphilaceae bacterium; assembly: GCA_052090825.1. Classification (GTDB taxonomy): domain Bacteria; phylum Bacillota; class Clostridia; order Tissierellales; family Peptoniphilaceae; genus JBQDBK01. The sequence goes on from JBQDBK010000006.1 coordinate 48,288, forward strand.
TACAGTATATAAAATGGGAGATAAAACAGTAAAATTTTCTGATATAAAAATAGATCAAGAAGTAAAAATAACTTATTTAACATCTAATGAAGAAAATATTGCTGGAATTGCAAAGACAGTTGAAATAACTAATAGTGCAAAAGACTTAATTGGTTATGTTACAAGTACTGATAAGGATAGTTTAAAAATTGATTATGTTGAAAATGATAAAAAAATAGATTTTTCAAAAGATGATAAAATAAAAACAGATAAAAATTCTAGCTTTGAATTAGCTTCTGATCTTAAAATTTATAAACTAGGAGAAAAAGTTAAGTTATCTTCTGTAGAAAAAGAAGATTTGGTAGAATTTAAAACTGATAATAGTGGAAAAATATCTGAAATTAAAGTCTTTCCAAGAAGAGGAAATGTAAAAGGTAGAATAGTTACTATTAATGCATCTACATCTTCAAAAGAAAGAGAAAATATAACTTTAAGATTAGATGATGGAAAAGATTATGTATTCTATGGTAACTATGGGGATAGAGATAATCCTTTCAACTATAGATCTGCTTTTAAAGATTTAAGCGTTGGGGATAAAGTTTCTTTAAAGACAAATTATAAGACTATTTCAGGAATTGACGATAATAATGAAATAGAAACAGGAACAGTAACTGATGTTGAATTTTATTCAAGATCATATTACTATAATGAAAAGGGAAGGATTACTTTAGATACTGTTGATGGAAGAAAAAGATTCTATTTAATGGATAATACGGAATATATTGATAAATATGGAAACCGAAACCCACAAATTAGAGAAAGTTATCTTGAAGATAAACATGTTGAGCTTAAACTTGATGGAGATAAAGTTATAAGGCTTACTGAAGTTGATAAAAAAGATTTAATAGATGCAAAATTACAAGTAATGGATATTGAAATTATTAGTAATCGTAATTGGCCAGGTGCAGTGAGAAGGTATAAATTAAAAACAATAGCTTCATATAATTCTAACCTTAGTTATGGAACTACCATGACTATAGATACTAATGAAAATTATGATAGGTATGATGTATTAAGAGTTAAGGGTTATATTTCAAGAGATGGAAATGGAGAAAACCTAAAAACTGAAATAGTTGAGAGACCAGGTAAAGAAGTTTATTAAGTTTTAATTTAAATATAATAATAAAAGACCATGAATTTTCATGGTCTTTTATTATTAAGTATATAATTTTTATTGTTATCTTTATTCTTTGATTTTCAATTTATCACAACATTACCTATAATAAATAATAACTTTCCTATAAATTCAACTAACATAAAAGTTATTAAGTACCAAGCTATAAAATTAACTTTACTATGTTCTAAAAACTCATTCTTCCAGTATTGAGCAATTGAAATAGAAAGAGAAAGTGCAAATAAAATTATACTAGCTATAGGTAGAGCTGTAAGAGAGCTTAAAAAATTAAAATTAAAAAATCCATTCCAAGGAGAAAAAATAAAGGCGAAAAATAGTACGAATTCACAAATAAGCCAATTTATAATAGCGTTATGTTTTAATTCAACTTCGCTAGTATCTAAGTCACTTTTTTCTGTAGCTACTTTTAAAGAAAAATAAAATTGAAACATTTTTAGGATTAATTTAAGAGCTATAAATATAATAATTGCAGTGGAAATCATCCTTTGGCTTATAAATATAGGCACTATAGATAGAATAATAGCTATAGCAAGAGCTAATTTATAAAAATTTTCCCCGTATTTGTTCTTAAGGATTACTTCTTTATCATTTAAGAACAAGGATAAAGAATCTATAAAATTATATAAATTATTTTTAATATTTTTATCTTTTAAATTAAGTTTATTAAAAATTATTTTTTTATCAGAAGTCTTATCTTTTTTCTTAGGATTATGATTCTTGATTTTATTTAATTTAGGTTTTATAGATTTAAATATTTTTTTATTAGAATCATCTATATTTTTCTTAATTTTTAATTTATTATTTTCTATATTTAAGTTTAATTTAAAGTTTTTATTATAATTTTTATCAATAGATTTTTCAACTTTTGCTTTAGATAGTTTTTTTTCAACAGATTCATTTTTATCTAAATCAGACTTTTTAGGATTTGCTTTTTCATTTATTTTATTTTTTTCAATTCCAGAGTGAAAAGAATCTTTTTGAACAAAATAAAATTTAGATTTAACCTTATCAAATAAACTCTTATTTTTAGCATTTGCTTCTTTAAAGTCTTTTTCTACTACTTTATTTTCTAAAGATAAGGGGTTTTCTTTTTTTAATTCTTCATTAACCATATCTGTGAAATTTTTATAAGTAATTGATTGTTTTTTTTCATGAAATAAAGAAGAATTATTATAGTTATTAGACTTGTCTGGAGAATTACTTAAAAAATTCTTTTTATCCTCTTTATCTAAAATTATATGAGTATTCATACTTTCCAAGTTTTCAGGTATTTTATTTATTCCAACTTTTAGATTTTTATTTAATGAATTATCATATATGACTTTAGAATTAACTTTTTTATTTTCTTTTTCCTTAGATGAAGAAACTTCATTAGTATTATTTTTGAAAGAAGAAAATATAGAGAATTCATCGTCATCTTCGTTAATAAATTCATCCCAGTAATCTTTAAGAGATTTCTTTTTTTCTGTATTTATTTTTTTTTCATCACTTATATCTGATCTATTAGTTTTCTTTGCATCACTATTTTCTTTTATAGATAAATCATTTAAACTATTTATAGTAGAATTAAGTTTTTTTTCTTTGGAAAAATCATATAATTCTTTAGAATCAGTTTTTTTAGGACCTGGCATATTTAAAGTATCTATTTTAGATTTTTCTTCATAATCAGAAATATTCTTAGATATTTTTTCATCAACTGCTTTGATAATATCTTTTAATTCATCTGTTGAATCTATACTTCCTATATCTGTAATAGAATGAAATATTCTTGTGGATTCATCTGAAAAATTTTTATTATTTTTATCATTATTTTCTGATGGTTTTATTAGAACTTTTACGTTTTTTAAATTTTTACCACAAAGGCTACAGTAGTTATCGCTTTCATTTATTCTATTTCCGCAATTAGGACAAAACAATTTACTCACCTTCTTTTTTGAGATAAATTAATTATAGCATAAAAATAAATTTAACTCTATTTTAATATTAAAAAAGGGAAAGCATTTGCTTTCCCTTTTTTAATATTAAAATAAATTTAAACTTATTTTGATTCAGCGTTATTAGCTTCGTTAGCTGCTGCTTCGTTAGCTGCTGCTTCTGCTTCGTTAGCTGCTTCTTGAGCTTCATTAACTTCTACTTCAGTTTCAGCGTTTCCATTAGCTTTTTCAGCTTCAGCTTCAGCGTTTGTAGCTGCTTTATTAGCTTCAGCTGCTGCATTTGTAGCATTATTAGCTGCTTCTTCAGCATTGTTAGCTGCGTTATTTCCACAAGCTACTACGCCAAACATCATAACACCAACAGTTGCTATACTAAGAACTTTTTTCAAATTTTTCATTATAAATATACCTCCTATAATTAGTATGTTTATACTATAACTTGTATATGTGAAAACTATGTGAAGATAATGTTAAATCTAATGGAAGTTTATTTATATTTATTTAAGAAATTTAAATTCTAACATGTTATAATTACTTAGGGAGTGAAGATAATGTACCAAGCACTTTATAGGAAATATAGGTCTAGAACATTTGATGAATTAGTAGGACAAGATAGTATAACTAGATCTTTAAAAAATCAAATTAAAAACAATACAATATCTCATGCATATTTATTTTCAGGGACTAGAGGAACAGGAAAAACTTCTGCAGCTAAGATATTTGCTAGGGCAGTCAACTGCCTTGATTTAAAGGATGGTCAACCTTGTAATAAATGTGAAAACTGTAAATCTATACTAGAAGACAGGTCTATAGATGTAGTTGAAATGGATGCTGCTTCTAATAATGGTGTAGATGACATAAGAGAGTTAAAGGATAAAGTAATTTATCCTCCACAAAACTTGAAATATAAAGTATATATAATAGATGAAGTACACATGTTATCCAAGGGTGCATTCAATGCTTTATTAAAGGTATTAGAAGAGCCGCCGAAACACCTAATATTCATATTGGCAACTACAGAACCAGAAAAAATTCCTCAAACTATTTTATCTAGAACTCAAAGATTTAATTTTAAAAGGATAGAGAAAGATATAATAGCCCAAAATTTAAAGAGAATAAGTGAGTTAGAGAATAAATCTTGTGATGATGAAGTCTATGAACTGATTGCAAATAATAGTGATGGAGCAATGAGAGATGCTTTATCTTTGTTAGATCAGTGTTTATCTTATGATGAAGACCATATAAGCTATGAAAAAGCTATTGATATATTAGGTATATCATCTAATGAACTAATTTTCAAATTATCATCTTCTTTGATTAGTTTTAATTTAGAAGAATCTATGCAAATTTTAGAAGAAGTGTATAAATCGGGTAAAGATATTAGTATTTTAGTGCTTGATTTAATAAATCAATTTAGAAACTTAATGATTATAAAAACTATTAAAAATCCTAGTGACTTAGTCTATTCTATGGAAATAGAAAAATATAAAAATTTATCTGAAAAAGTAGATTTAGATAGATTGATAAAAATATTAAAGATTTTAAATGAGTCTTTGATTAATGCTAAATATTCTAGGGATAAAAGAATAATTTTAGAAATGGCAATTGTAAAAATAATTAGGTTAGAAAATGAAGATTCTATTTTACAAAGGCTAGAAAAATTAGAAGATTTTGTTAAAATTAAAACAGGAGATGTAAGAAATCTTCCTTATATAGAAGATAAATCAATAGAGAATAAGGCAAATGAAATTAAAATTTCTAGATCTTTTGAAGATGAGCATAAAGATACTAGAGTTTCTCAATCTATTGAAGATAGTAAAAGAACACTAGCTAAAAATAATAATGATTTTAATGAAGAAGTATCAAAAAAAGAAAAAACTTATTCTAATAATTTAAAAAAGGAAGACAAATCTGATATAATAGAAAATAGTTTAAGTTTTTCTCAAGTTAAATCTGATTGGAATAATATTTTAATAGAATTAAAGAAAAGAAATAGGATTAATATACCTATATTACTTAGCTCTG
>JBQDBK010000006.1:53430-109386 GCA_052090825.1 Peptoniphilaceae bacterium
TAGCTCTGGAGAACTTTCTGATGTAAATAATAACACCATATTTATTAAATATGGTAGTTCTAAAAGTTTTCAATATAAAGCAATATCAAGTGAAGAGAATATAAACTTTATAGAACATTTTTTCAAGAATTATTACAATATGGATATTAAATTGAGAATAGGTATGGAATCTAGTAAGGATAAAAATAAAGCTATTGAAGAATTGAATGATTTATTTGGTAGTGAAAATATAGAAAGAATATAGGAGGACAAAAATGGCTAAAGGATTTTCAGGATTTCCAGGTGGTGGAAATATGGGTAATATGATGAAACAAGTTCAAAAGATGCAAAAGCAAATGGAAACAATGCAAGAAAGTTTAAAAGAAGAAGAAGTTGAAGCTCAAGCAGGCGGAGGAGCAGTAAAGGCTGTAGTAAATGGAAATAAAGAATTACTTAGAATAAAGCTTGATAAAGACGCTGTAGATCCAGATGATGTTGAGATGTTAGAAGACTTAATAGTTGCAGCAGTTAATGAGGCTATAAAAAAGGCAGATGAAAAAGTTAATTCTGAAATGGGTAAAATAACAGGTGGTTTAAATATACCGGGATTATAAAATGAAAAATAGAGCAAAGCCAATTGAAAATCTAGTAAGAGAATTAAATAAATTACCAGGAATTGGAAGTAAAACAGCTCAGAGATTAGCCTATCATATAATAGATTTAGAAGTAAAAGATGTAAAAGTTTTGGCTGATTCAATAGTAGATGCTAAAGAAAATGTAAAGCAATGTAGTGTGTGCTGTAATTTTACGGATTCTGATCCTTGTAATATTTGTAGCGATTTTAAAAGAGATGAATCTATTATATGCGTTGTAGAATATCCTAAAGATGTTGAGGCCATGGAAAGATCTAATTGCTATCATGGGAAATATCACGTGTTACATGGGGTAATATCTCCAAATAAAGGTATAGGACCAGCTAATCTTAAAATAAGAGAATTATTAAAAAGGCTTGAAGATGATAAAGTTGAAGAAATAATTATAGCAACTAATCCTACTGTAGAAGGAGATACCACAGCCCTTTATATATCAAGATTAATTCATCCTTTAGGGATAAAAACTACAAGAATAGCGTATGGACTTCCAGTGGGAGGAGATTTGGAATATTATGATGATGTTACAATTTCTACTGCCATGGAAAATAGAAGAGAATTAAAATAATAAAATTAATTATATTCCCTCTTGTCAATAAGGATAAGGGGGTTTAAATAATTTAATGATGAATAAATATATATGTGTATGTTTGTTTATTTATATGGGTATTTATATATATACTCATTTATAAATTTTGAAAGGATGTGTTAAGTTGTTTTTTGATGATGACAAAGATAAAAAAATTAAATTTGATAAAAAAGGATCTAATAATAAAAACTTCAATAATGGGCCAATGATTATTTATTATATATTGGCTATAGTTTTAATTTTTTCAATCCAATATTTTATAGGTAATAAATTTTCTACAAAAACTGAAGTAAAAGAGGTAAATTATAGTACTTTTTTAGATTATGTAGAAAGTAAAAAGGTAAGTGTGGCTCATGTATTAGATAAAGAAATAAGATTTGAAGTTAAAAATGAAAAAGGAGAAATAGAAAGTTATAAAACTGCTAGCTTTAATGATCCTAATTTAGTAGAACAGCTACAAAATAACAACGTAAAGTTTGATAGAGACTATCCAAAGGAAGTAAATTCTTTTGTAGCTTGGATAATATCATTTGCAAGTACAATATTAGTTTTTGTAGTGGTATGGTTTATTTTGTCAAAAGTACTTTTTAAAAAAATGGGTCAAGGTGGCGGAGTAGGACCTATGAGTTTTGGCAAAAGTAATGCTAAAATTTATGTACAGTCTACTGATGGTATAAAATTTACTAATGTAGCGGGACAAGATGAAGCAAAAGAAGCTTTAACAGAAATAGTAGATTTCTTACACAATCCTAAAAAATATACTGCTATTGGAGCGAAACTACCTAAAGGAGCTTTACTAGTAGGTCCTCCGGGAACTGGAAAAACTCTTTTGGCTAAGGCTGTAGCAGGAGAAGCAAATGTACCTTTCTTTTCGATATCGGGTTCTGAATTCGTTGAAATGTTTGTTGGTTTAGGAGCTGCCAAGGTTAGAGATTTATTTAAGCAAGCTTCAGAAAAAGCTCCATGCATAGTTTTTATAGACGAGATAGATACTATAGGTAAAAAAAGAGACGGCGCTGGTTTATCAGGAAATGATGAAAGAGAACAAACTTTAAACCAATTACTTGCAGAAATGGATGGATTTGAGGGTAAAGAAGGAGTAGTTATTTTAGCTGCAACAAATAGACCAGAATCTCTAGATCCAGCTTTACTAAGACCTGGACGTTTTGATAGAAGAGTTCCAGTGGAATTACCAGATTTAGCTGGGAGAGAAGCTATATTAAAGGTACATGCCAAAGACATTATTAAAGAAGAAGATATAGATTATAATCAAGTTGCAAAAGCTACAGCTGGGGCAAGTGGTGCGGAATTAGCAAATATGATTAATGAAGCAGCTTTAAGGGCAGTTAGAGAAGGAAGAAATAAAATGTCTCAAAGAGATATTGAAGAATCTGTAGAAGTTGTTTTAGCTGGTTATGAAAGAAAAAATGCTGTTATTTCTCAAAAGGAAAAAGAAATTATAGCTTATCATGAAGTTGGTCATGCGCTTGTAGCAGCTATGCAAAAAGAATCTGCGCCCGTTCATAAAATAACTATTGTTCCTAGAACAAGTGGAGCTTTAGGTTATACTATGCAGGTAGACGAGGAAGAAAAATTCTTAATGTCTAAAGAAGATTTATTTAATAAGATAGTAACTCTCACAGGAGGTAGATCTGCCGAAGAATTAATATTTAATATGAGAACTTCAGGAGCTTCCAATGATATAGAAAAAGCGACAAAAATTGCTAGGGCTATGATTACTAAATTTGGTATGAGTGATGAATTTGGTTTTGTTGCAATGGAAACTCAAACAAATAAGTATTTAGGTGGAGATAGTTCTTTAAGTTGTTCTCCTAAGACGGAAAGTAAAATTGATGATGCTGTTAATAGATTAATTGAATCAGCTCATGAAAAAGCTATAAATATTCTAAAAGAGAATATAAATGCTCTTCATGAAATATCAGCTTATTTATTAAAAAAAGAAACAATAACAGGAGAAGAATTTATGGAAATATTAAAAAGTCATGAGTAATAAAATAAAGTCCCATGTTAATTAACGTGGGACTTTATTTTATTTGTTATTTAAGATTGTTAAACGAGTGAAGCGAAAATTACTTACTATATGCATCCGAAGAAGTGCTTTATAAGCAAAAATCACCAAGTAATTATAATAAAACATATGTAAGAACAATAACAACTTGATATAATATTTGATAAGTTAAGTGTAAAATAATACTAAGTTTCGTTTAGAATAGATAAAATAATTCTTTGAATATTTACTTAAAGTTAAAATGAGATTAAAATTTGAACAAAGTGAAATTAAGTATCTTGATTTGCTAGTTATTAATAAAAAATAATAATACTGAAAAAATACCCATTTTTTATAGGTATTTTTTTTAGAATTATTATTTTTTAAACTTATTCCTGGCCTTGATTCTAGAGCTATAGTATAAAATTTTACCAGCTCTAACTGGATTTATAATAGTAGTTTTTTTCTTTCCTATATTTTTAATTTTTTTCTTAGCAACTTTAGTTGCTATTTTCATAAGCGTTTTTTTTAACATAAACTCATCTCCCAAATAAATATAATATTTAATTAATATATACCACTTTTAATAATATATATTTAAAATTAATTAAATTTTTTGAAATTAGGATTAATTGAATTTTCGATTTTGTAATTTATAGCTTCATTGTAAGCATTTTTATTAATATATTTATAATCGAGCATTTTTTTTAAAACTATTTTCTGTCTATTAAAACTATTTTTGTTTAAGCTTATAAAATAAGTTTTTCCATCTATTTTAACCTTATCAATGAATTCACCATCTATTTGGTCAGATCTCAATATAATTGGAGAATAATAAGAAGGTGATTTTGTAATAGAAGCAATTAAAGCACACTCAGCTAAATTTAGCTCATCTACATTTTTATTGAAATATCTTATAGAAGCTTGTTCGACTCCAAAGCTATTTTGGCCTAGATTAATTGTATTTAAATATTTTTCTAATATAGTATTTTTTTCTAAATTTCTTTCTATTCTTATTGATAAATAAGCTTCTTGTATTTTTCTATTCAAGGTTTTTTCAGGGGTTAAGTAAGTATTTTTAACTAGTTGTTGAGTTATGGTAGATCCACCTCTTACAAGAGAACCAGACCTCAAATTGTCTCTAATAGAACCTAATATAGCTATGGGATCTACTCCAGGATGAATTTTAAACCTATGGTCTTCTATAGCTATAAAGGCATTTTCTAAATTATCTGGAATAGAGTTTAGTTCTTTATAATTTTTAGTCTTTAAATTTCTAAGCTCTGAATAATTTATTTCAGGGCATGTAGATATTGCTATATAAGTTTTTGGAATAATAAATATTGAAAAAATTATTAAGATTATAATTAATAAAAATTTTAAAGGTTTAAATCTCTTTTTATTTTTTCTTCTATTACTAGCCATATGTCACCTCTTTTTAATTATTATATCATGATTAGTAAAAATATCAGCTTATAATATATATATAAAGTCTAAGATATTTAAAAGATTTGAAATTTACTGTATAATGGATATATGGAAAAAATTACAGAATTAGATATAGAGAGAGTTATAGTAGTAGGAACTGATATAGGGGCAAGACCCTATAGTTTAGATACTTCAATTAAAGAATTAGAAGAGTTGGTTAAAGCTGCAGGAGCTGAAGTAGTAGGAGTTGTTACTCAAAATATTGATAAATATTCTCCTAAATTTTTAATTGGAACTGGAAAAATTAAAGAAATTAGAGATATGGTACCAGTGTTGGAAGTTGATATAGTCTTATTTAATGATGAACTTTCAGGAGTTCAGTTAAGAAATTTAGAAGACTTTTTTAATGAAGGTAAAGGATTTTTTGAAAAGAAAGTAAAAGTTTTAGATAGAACAAATTTAATATTAGATATATTTGCACAGAGAGCTACAACCTATGAGGGAAAACTTCAAGTAGAATTAGCTCAATTACAATACCAACTTCCTAGACTTTTAGGGATAGATGGTTGGTCCAGAACTGGAGGGGGAATAGGAACTCGTGGACCTGGTGAACAAATAATAGAAACTGATAGAAGAAGACTTTTAAGAGAAATTGATACAATAAAAGAAAAATTAAAGAAATCAGAAAAAACTCGTACTACTATGAGGAGTAACAGGTCAGAAAGTGATATATATACAGTATCCTTAGTGGGATATACCAATGCTGGAAAATCTACTATATTAAATAGGTTAAAAAGCTCTGATTCAAAAGATGTTTTTGTTAAGAATATGTTATTTGCTACCTTAGACCCAAATTCAAGAAAAGCAAAGTTATTAAATGGCATGGACTTTATAATTTCTGATACAGTAGGGTTTGTATCTAAATTGCCTACAAAACTAGTTGAAGCTTTTAAGTCCACTCTTGAAGAAATAAAGTATTCAGATTTAATAATACATGTTATAGATGCTTCAAGTGAAGATTTGGAAATTCAGTATTCTACAACTATGGGAATTTTAAAAGATTTAGAAATTAGAGATACTAAAATATTGACAGTATTTAATAAAATGGACAGAGTAGAAGATGACAATCTTATGATAAATCCAGAACATGGAGAAAACAGAATATATATATCTGCTAAAGAAGATGAAGACTTAAATGTTTTATTAAAAGCAATAGAAGATAATCTTCCTGATAAATTTAAAAAGGTGGAACTTTTAATAGATTATAATAATTCTAATATACTTTCAGAAATATTAGATAATCACAATTATGAAAATTTAGAATATTTAAATGAAGGAGTGAAAGTAGAAGTTACTTTAAATATAGCAGAATATAATAAATTTAAGGAATTTGTGATAAAAAATGTATAGAAGTTTTTTAAAAAATGGGCAAGATGAATTTGTAGAAAAGAAATCTAAATTTATAGGATACGGTTTTAAAGTTTATTCTGAAGAAGAAGCTTTAAAAAGAATAGAAGAAATAAAGAAAAGACATAAGGATGCAAATCATAATTGTAGTGCTTATATAATTGGAGAAGATAAATTAATTCAAAGATATAGTGATGATGGTGAACCTTCTGGAACAGCAGGGATACCAATACTAGAAGTTTTAAAAAAAGAAGACTTAACCAATGTATTAGTAATTGTCACAAGATACTTTGGAGGGATTCTTTTAGGTGCAGGTGGTTTAGTAAGAGCCTATTCAAAAGGGTCAAAGATGGTAATAGATGCATCTATTCCTGTTGAAATACAAGATTTTGAAAAAATTAAAATAAGCTATGACTACACTTTTCACGGAGCCATAAACAATTATTTAATAAAAAATAATTATAAGATTTTAAATGAAAAATTTACAGACGATGTATCTATTGAAGTTCATAAGTCTGTTAATGATTTTAATTTGATCAAGGAATTGAAGGATTTAACATCTGCAAATATAAAAATAAAGTTATTAAGACTTGAACAATTACCTGTAAGAGATGGAAATATAATTTATGGAGGTATGTAATGAGTTTAAAAGAAGAAATGATGAATAAAAAAAGTTGGGCTATTATAGGAATAACTGATAAAGAAGATAAGTATGGATATAAGATTCCAGTCTTAATGAAAGAACATGATTATAAAGTAGTGGGAATAAATCCTAAAATGGAAGAATTAGAGGGAATAAAAATTTATTCTAATTTAAAGGATATTCCAGGGGAAATAGATGTAATAAATATGATAGTTAATCCTAAAATAGCTAGAATTTATCTAAAAGAAGCTAAAGAGTTAGGGATAGAAAATGTATTTTTCCAACCAGGATCTTATAATAGCGAAACAATTGAATTAGCAGAAGAACTAGGTTTTAATATTGTTTTAGACTGTGTCTATGCTACATTAAAATAGAAGGAGACTTTATGAATAAAGAGATAGATCATATAGTAAAGTGGATAAGAAAACAAGTAGAAGGAGCAGGAGCTAAGGGTGTGATATTAGGTTTAAGTGGAGGAATTGATTCAGCGGTGGTAGCAGCGTTAGCTAAAAAAGCTTTTCCAGAAACTACACTTGGACTTATAATGCCTTGTGAAAGTTCCGAAGAGGATGAGGCGGATGCAAGGTTAGTTGCTGATTCAATAAAGTTAAATATAAAAAAAGTAGACTTAACTAATACTTTTAAAACTCTTTTAAAAGACTCTTTTTATAGTGAAAATATTATGGCTAGGTCAAATATAAAACCTAGACTTAGGATGACAACCTTATACTATTATGGACAAGATTTAGGCTACTTAGTTGCTGGTTGTTCAAATAAATCAGAATTTTATACTGGGTACTTTACTAAGTATGGAGATAGTGGTTCAGATTTAATACCCTTAGCTGAATTTTTAAAAGATGAGGTTTATGAACTAGCAAAAGAGTTGGGAATACCTGAAAAGATTATAAATAAAAATCCAACAGCAGGCTTGTTTGAAAATCAAACAGATGAAAAAGAAATGGGATTTACTTATAAAGAATTGAATTCTTATATAAGAGGAGAAAAGGTAGATTTTAACATAGAGGAAAAAATAAAAAAAATGCATAGCAATTCAGAACATAAAAGAAACTATGCTCCAATATACAAAAGAAGTGACGTAAAAAATTAAAAATATAGGCAAACATAATTTATATGTTTGCCTATATTTTTAATTTTAAAAGATGAATTTTATATTTAAAAGATAATAAGATTTTAAATCATGAAATTGCTTTCATAATTTAAAAACTGCCTTGAAAAAGAATAAGAAGTATTATACAATTGACTTGTATGTAATAAGGTTTATCTTTACATAAAAAAGAAAAGGAGAGATTTTAGATGAAAGCTTTAGTTGTAGATTATATGTCAGATGTCATTGATGAGGAACTGAAAAAATTAGGTTTTGAAGTAGATAAAGAAATGCTTCCAACTAGTGAAAAATTAGCAGAAATGATCGAACCATATGATCTTTTAGTAATGAGAGTTGATCCATTTGTAACTAAGGAAGTTATTGATAATGCTAAAAATTTAAAAGCTATATTAGTTGGTTCTGTAGGAACTAACCATATTGACTTAGATTATGCTAAAGAAAAAAATATTGAAGTTAGAAATTCACCAGGTTTAAATGCAAATGCTGTTGCAGAGTTAGTCATAGGTAAAATGCTTGAAATTTATAGAAATTTATATGAAGCTCAAAGTGAAATAAAGAATAAAGGAATCTGGAATAAATATAGATGGATAGGTAGAGAACTTAGAAATAAAACTCTAGGAATAATTGGACTTGGAGCTATAGGTAGACGTGTAGCTGAGATTGCAAATGTATTCCATATGGATATAATCGCTTATGATGCTTTTATAAAACCAGAAGATAATAAGCTTGAATATGTAAAAATGGTAACACTTGATGAAGTTATAGAACAATCTGACTTTGTTACTCTTCATATACCATTAACTCCTGATACTAAAGATATGTTTAATGAAGAATCAATTAACAGAATGAAAGATGGCGCAGTTATCATAAATGCAGCTCGTGGTGGAGTTGTTAATGAAGAAGCTCTTTATACTTATATAAAGAATGGTAAGTTAGGTGGAGCTAGTATAGATACATTTACTGGGGAACTTGGAACTGGTGGACTTGATACTCAAGACGTACCAGTAGAATCTCCATTATTTGAACTTGATAGATTATATGTTACTCCACACGTTGGTGGTTCAACAATTGATGCTCAAGATGACATTGGAAGATTAATTGTAAAAAATACAAAAGATATTTTTAATTTATAATTTTAAATAATTTAATTAAAAATCCCACAAATTTAAAATTTGTGGGTCCTTTTTATATATAATAAAAAATTGTATAATCTTAAAAAGAGGTGATTATTATGTATGATATTAATTTTGGACTTATAGAAAGAGAACATATAATATTAACGCTGGTCCTATTAGGAATTATTTTGTTTTTATGGTTGGTAATGAAATATTCAAAATTAAAATATGAGTATAATTTAAAAAGAAAGATAGAAGATGATTTTGGGAAAAGGAGTATAGGACATAATTTAAAAATAGATTTTATAAGCGACCTATATTACAGGGAAAATAAGGAAGTGTACAGCATAGATGATATAACTTTTTATGACTTAAATTTAGACAAGGTGTTTTTAAAAATTGAGCATTCTTATTCTACACTAGGAGTACAGTATCTATATAAATTACTAAGAGAACCTAAGTTTAATAGAGATTATTTTGTTGGATTGAGAGAAATAAGAAATTCTTTAATAGATAATAAAAAAATAGCAAAAGATTTAGCTTTTGAATTTTCTAAATTGGGTTTTTTTAAAGAACAAGTAATAGAAACAATATATAAAGGGGTGGACTATAGCAAATACAAGTCTTATAAATTACCTGTTTATATATTAAGTTTTAATGTACTTTTAATTATAATAAATATATTATTAAAAAGTTCTTTATTTACTATGTACATAATGCTTAGTTTTATTTTTTCTTTCTATGTAAAGCATCAAATGAAAAAAGCCAGTCAAGGGAAAATATTACAGTATCAAGTAATAAGTGAAATATTGGAGTTATCTAAAAGTTTAGAGAAATATAATATAGATTTTTTAAACCAAGAATTAGAAAACTTAAGGGGTTTAAATATTAAATTAAAAAATTTAAGAAAAAAGATATCTGGAATTGAATTTAAAGGATATGGGACTGAAAATGATATTTTCCTTAATTTATTAGATACTATATTTATGATTTCTTCAAGAAATTTTTTTGCTTCATCTGATGAAATAAATAGAAATTCTAAAGAACTAAAGAATATGTATTTAACTCTAGGAAAAATCGAATCATACCTATCCATAGCTTCCTTATATTTAAGCGGAGATTATGTAGATGTAGAATTTATAGATGAAGACTTTAAGCTATCTTCTAAAAATTTGTCTCACATACTTTTAGATGAAAATCAAGTTAGAGCTAACTTTAATTTTAATGATGAAAATATACTTTTAACAGGATCAAATGCATCTGGTAAATCTACTTTTTTAAGAAACATAGGGATAGCTAATGTATTGGCTACAAGTCTTGGTTTTGTTAAGGCTGAAGAATATAAGACTTCATTTTTTTATATACAATCAGCTATAGATATAAGTGATTCTATTGAAAAGTCTATGTCTTATTTTATGGCAGAGACCATTGCTATAAAAAGAATGATAAAAGATGAAAAAGTAAAAAAATTATTAATATTAGATGAAATATTTAAGGGTACTAATACTATAGACAGGATTTCAGCGGCATATAATACTTTAATTTATTTAGGGAAAGATAAAAAAGTTATTGCTGCAACTCATGATATAGAACTTACAAGTCTATTAAAAAATAATTTTAAAAATTATCATTTTGAGGAGATTATTAAAGATAAGGATATATTATTTGACTATACTTTAAAAGAAGGTCCAGCAAATAGTAGAAATGCTATAGAAATTCTCAGAGTTCAAGATTATCCTGATGAAATAGTAGAAAGAGCTAAAGAGATGGCAGAAAAGTTTGAGAGGGGAAAATGGTAAAAATATATTTTACAAGACATGGAGAGACTAATTGGAACAATACAAATATAATACAAGGGCACATGGATTCTGATTTAACTGAAAATGGTGTAGAAATGGCACTTCAACTTAGGGAGGAAGTCAAGGATATTAAATTTGATAAGATTTATTCTTCGGATTTAGGCAGAGCATATAAGACTGCAGAATTAATTGTTCCCGGACAAGAAATAATAAAAACAAAACTTCTTAGAGAAATAGATATGGGTGATTGGAGTGGAATGTATTTTCCAGATATAGAAAAGAAATATCCAAAGCTTCATAGTACTTATTTCAATAATCCAGATAAATATCACAGAGATGATGGTGAATCTTTATATGATTTAAACAAGAGAGTTAAAAAATTTTTTGAAGAAAATATATATAAGACAGAAGATGAGACTATTTTAATAGTAAGTCATGGAGTTACTATTATATCCATATTTAATTTAATGGAGAATAATCCCATAGAGAATTTTTGGAAGAATAGAGGTATTAAAAATGCAGCATTTAATATAGCTGAATATGATGGGGAAAAATTTAAGATAATAAAAAAAGCTTCGAAAACTAAATTGTTTAATATCTAGTAAAGCATCCTTAGGTAAATATTAGAAATTTTTAATAAGATTAACACATTTCTTTAATAAAATTACCACAAAAGAAGTTTATTATAATATATGTAATTTATTGATAGTATTCTTCAATAAATTATCCTCTTGTTAATTATATTTTTTGAAGCCCAAACTTTTAAAAGTTTGGGCTTTTTTGTACTAAGAATTGTCTTTAACAAGTTCTTTTTTTATCTATATATAGTAAAATATAAGTATAGTTTAAAAATTAATTTGAAAGGAGAAATTTATGGAAATTAAAAAATTCAAAACAAATGAAAATTCAAATATTAAAAATATAATAGCAGTTGTGAGTGGAAAAGGTGGAGTTGGGAAAAGTTTTGTGTGTGCAAATATTGCAACTGAACTGGCAAGACAGGGCAAAAGTGTTGGAATACTTGATGCAGATATAACAGGCCCTTCAGTTCCTAAAATGTTTGGAATTGAAGGACAAGCTTATAGCGATGGAAAGAATATAATTCCCGTAGAATCAGAAACTGGAATAAAATTAATGAGTGTAAATTTAATTTTAGAAGATCCAAGCCAGCCAGTACTTTGGAGAGGTCCTATTATAGGAAATGCAATTTCTCAATTTTTTGAAAATGCAAATTGGGGTGATTTAGATTATTTATTAATAGATATGCCTCCTGGAACTGGAGATGTTGCCTTAACCATTTTTCAATCCTTACCTTTAGATGGAATAATAATAGTTTCATCTCCACAAGACTTGGTAAATTTAATAGTTGAAAAAGCTGTAAATATGGCAAAATTAATGGGAATTAAAATATTTGGTTTAGTAGAAAATATGAGCTATTTTAAATGCCCTCATTGTGATGAAATAACTTATATTTATGGAGAAAGCAAAGTAGATAAAGAAGCAGATAAATTTAATATTAAATCCAGGGCTAAGTTACCTATAAACTCAGATTATGCAAAATTAATAGATCAAGGTAAAGTTCATGAAATAGAGATAGATGAATTAAAAGAATTTGTAAACAAACTTGAGGTGTGAAAATGCTTTATGATTTAATTATTGTGGGAGGTGGCCCAGCGGGACTCTCTGCAGCTATATATGCTGGGAGAGATAATTTAAATACTTTGATAATTGAAAAAAAAGCTTTTGGTGGTCGATTAAAGGATACTTGGGAGATAGTTAATTTTCCATCAAGAATAAAAGATACAGGAATAGGCTTAATAAATGACCTAAAGAAACATGCTAAGTCTTATAGCAACAATAAATTTATCTATGGAACTGTTATATCAATTGAAAAACAAGATAATATTTTTATAGTTGAAACTAAAAGAAAAGGACAATTATCAGCAAAAGCCATTATATTATGCTTAGGAACAGTATCTAAGAGACTAGGAATTAAGGGTGAGGAAGAATTTTTAAATAGGGGAGTTAGTTCTTGTTCAACTTGTGATGGAGAGTTTTTTTCAGGGATGGATATTCATGTAGTTGGTTCTGGAGATAGTGCTCTAGAAGAGGCTGATTACTTAACTAGGTTTGCAAATAGGGTAAGTATTATTGTTATACATGATGAAGGAATAGTAGATGGAAATGATTCTTTAAAAAATAAGCTTATGGCTAATCCAAAAATAGATTTTATTTGGAATTCTACTTTAGTTGAAATAAAAGGAGAGGAATATGTTCAGAAAATAAAAATAAAAGATTTAAAAACTCAGAAGATAAAAAAATTATCTAGTGAGGGAGTGTTTATTTTTATTGGTTCCGATCCTCAAACTAGTTTAGTAGAGGGGATTGTAGATTTAGATGAAAAAGGATATATTATAGTTGACGTTAAAAAGCAAACTTCTATTAAAGGTTTGTTTGCTGCCGGTGATTGTACTAATGGTTATTTAAAACAAGTTATAAGCGCAGTATCGGAGGGAGCTACAGCTGCCGTAGCTGCGGAAAGGTTTATAAGATATAGAGGTGAAGATATATGAGTTTTTTAACAGGAACAACTCTTTATCTCAAAAACAAATGTTTTTCAGGTTATAATATTGTAACAACAGCTCAAAATGGAATTTTAATATTTGATATGAACGGAAATGAAGTTAGAAGGTATAATTTAAATGCTATGCCAGCCAAACTTTTAAAAGGTGGAAATATAATGGCAACTTCAAAGTTTAGGTCAAGTGATTATTCTTTACAAGATGGAGTTGAGTTGATAGAAATTGACTATGATGGTAAGAAGCTTTGGGGTTACGACGGATATAGGTATATAGATGAGAATCAAGGTGGTATGTGGTCTGCTAGGGCTCACGGGGACTATCAAAGAGAAGGTAACCCGGTAGGATACTATGTCCCTGGCATGGAAGCTAAATCAAATTCAGGGAAAACTTTAATTTTAGCCCATGATAATATAATTGATACAAATATATCTGATAAAGAGATTTTAGATGAAGTTATATATGAAGTAGATTATGAAGGTAATATTTTATGGAAGTATTCTTTTTCAAAAAACTTTAAAGATATTGGATTTTCAGAACAAGAAAAGAATGTAATATACAGAAATCCTAATATTAAAAATATTGGTAAAGGATTAGGAGATTATTTGCATATATCTTCCATAGCTTATTTAGGACCAAATAAGTGGTTTGATCAAGGAGACTTTAGGTTTCATCCAGATAATATAATATTTTCTAGTATGATAGGTAATTTTATAGGGATAGTAGATAAAAAATATAAGAAGATTGTTTGGAAAGTAGGGCCAAGCTTAAACGATGAAAATTTTAGAAAGCTAGGAGGAATAATAGGACCTACCCATATACAAATGATACCAAGAGGTTTACCTGGAGAAGGTAATATACTTATATTTGAAGGAGGAGGAGCATCTGGATATGGTTATCCGAATGTTAAGAGTCCCATGGGTGTAAAGAACTCTACTAGAGATTACTCTAGGGTTATGGAATTTAATCCAATAACATTTAATATGGAAGATGAAATAAATCCTCAGACCTTAGGATATTCTAATGCTATAAATAGACATAATTTCTATTCTCCTTATGGATCTTCAGCGCAAAGATTACCTAATGGGAATACTTTAATAGCCTTAGGTGGAATTGGTACTATTATGGAAATAACAGAAGATAAAGAAATAGTTTGGGAATGGGTGTGTCCATATTCTTCAGATATAGGAAATGCTGGTTTTTATAACTTGATTTACCATGCCTATAGGTATCCTTACGATTATTTACCAATAAATAAACCAAAAGAAATAGAGATGAAGAGGATAGATAGGTCTACTTTTAAATTACCAAAAGCAGGTAAATTTAAAGAAGGTAAACTTATAAATATAGAAGGGGCGGAAATAGGTCAAGATATTGACTTTATAACTATAGCCATAGAACATGATGAAGTTATAGAAAAACATAAAGAAATATTGAAGATGGAAAGCTCTCATATAAAAAGTATTAATTCTAAAAACTTTGATAATAGTTTAGCCGAAGGAGAAAAAGCTATTGTAATACATGGCGGAGCTAGGTGTTTACACTGCAATTCAATTAGAGAAATGATGTCTGAACTTTTGGAAAATGAGTTTTCAAATATTTCATGTTTTTATTTAGATATTGATGAAAATAAATCCTTTATAAAAAAACATGAAATAAAAAGTTTACCTACAACAATATTTTATAAAGATAGTAAGGAAATATTTAGGTTTATAGGAGAAAAAAGTTATGATGAGATAGCATCATTTATTGAAGATAAATTTAAAGAAATAACTAAAAATAAAATTTAACCTTTTTTAAGGTTAAATTTTATTTCCAAATTAAGTTAGTATAGCCAGGAATTTTTTTATTGGAATTTATAAGATACCTATTTTTAACTAGTTCAAGCATTGGTCTATCTGCAGAAAAGGAATCAGAAAAAGCCTTAGATTTTTCATAGTCAATTTCAAAATTCATATCACTAAGATGCTTATTTATACGCAAAACTTTTTCAAAAGATTTATTGTTTTCTCCTAATAAATTAAAATCTTTATCGAGTTCAGTTCCAATAATAACATCGAAGTCCAAATATTTTTTAAAGTACTTAAGGTAAGTTATAGGAGAAGCGGAAACGAGCATAGAATAGTCTCTATGTAAATTATTAAAATAATCTAAGCCATCTTTTAGCATATAATTATTATAAACATAATCAGTAAATTCTATTAATTCTTTTTCGGAAAAATAATGCAAAATTTGACAAATTTGATTTTTAAAATGTTTAAAATTCCTTTTTCTCATATATTTATAAGAAGCTTTTACAACTTTTTGATAATAGAATAATTGGCTAACTTTTTTCTTCATAACAGCATATTTCCAAAGTAAGACAATAGTGTCTTCTTTAGTTAGAGTTTTATCAAAATCAAATAAAAGTATTTCTTTTTTCATTATCACACCTCAATTTTATTATACCAATAAAATAAAACTAATAAAGTGATTTTGAAATATTATATTTATTTGTTAAGATATAAGGGGTGAAAATATGAGAAATAATATTATACATATGGATATAGATGCTTTTTATGCTTCGGTAGAAGAACTGGATAATCCAAAATTTATTGGTAAAGCTTTAGTGGTGGGTGGCCTTAGTGATAGTTCTATTGTAACAATAGCTAATTACCAAGCTAGAAAGTATGGAATTCATTCTGCTATGCCAATATTTATGGCAAAGAGCTTATGCCCTAATTTACAAATAGCCCCAATGAGAAGAAAAAGATATCTTGAAAAGTCTCAAGAAGTTTTTTCAATAGTAAAAGATTATTCTAAAATTATAGAGAAAGTTTCTATAGATGAGTGTTATATTGATATTTCTAAAAGTTTAAAAGAACCCATGGATATAATAAATTCAATGAAAAATAGGATAAAGAAGGAGACAGGACTTACAATAAGTGTGGGATTATCCTATAATAAATTCCTTGCTAAGTTGGCAAGTGATTGGAATAAACCGAATGGAGTTAAGGTTATTTCTAAGGAAGATATTCCGAATATCTTGTTAGGATTAGACATAAAAAAAGTGCATGGTCTAGGGCATAAATCACAAGAAAGATTAAGAAATATAGGCATAAATACGATAGAAGATTTAATGGGTTTGGAAGAAGACTTTTTATGTGAATTATTTGGGAAAATGGGATCAGAAATATTTAATAGGATAAGAGGAATAGACAATAGAAAAGTAAGTCCAAATAGAATTAGAAAAAGCTTGGAAGTTGAAAGGACTTTCGATGCTACAAGAGATACTAAAATTTTAAAATCTTATTTGGAAGATTATTCTTTGGAATTAGAAAATGATTTAAAAAATAAGAATATAGGTTTTAAAACTTTAAGCTTAAAGTTTAAAAGTTGGGATTTTGTAATAAGTAGTCATTCAAAAACCTATTATAATACATTAACCGAGTATAAAGAAATATTAGATAGGGCAATTTTTTTATTTGAAGAAAATTATAAAGTTGAGAAGCTTAGACTTATGGGTTTATCAGCTTCAAATCTAGTGGATTTAGATAAAATACAATTATCCTTTTATGATATATAAAAAATCCGACTTAGTCGGATTTTTTAATATTTTATAATAGATCTAACATCATAGCCATCTAAGAATTTACGACCTTGTAAATCTTCTAATTCAACAAGAAAATCAAGACCTACAACTTTACCACCAAGTTTTTCCACAAGCTCAATAACAGCTTTGGAGGTTCCACCCGTAGCTAATAAATCATCTATAATAAGGACTCTTTGTCCTTCTTTAATGGCATCTGAATGAATTTCTACCTTGTCTATTCCATATTCAAGTTCATAATTAGCTGAGACTGTATCGTAAGGAAGTTTATTTTTTTTTCTAACGGGAACAAATCCGCAACCTAGCTTATAAGCAACTGGAGCACCAACAATAAAACCTCTGGCCTCTACGCCAACAACTATATCTATTTTTTCGTCTCTAAGTTTACAAATTTGGTCTATAGCACTTTTAAACGCCTCACTATCTTTTAGCAAAGTTGTTATATCCCTAAATATAACACCATCAACTGGATAATCTTTTATAGCTCTAATTTTATTTGATAAGTTCATAATAACCTCCATATATCTATAATAAAATTATAGCATAATAAAAACTAGCTTAAAAGTATTTATATATTTACAAGTCTAGGAGTATATCCAATTTTTTTAAGTAATTTTAAGTCATTTTTAGTATTAATACCATTAGTAGTCAACATATGGCCAGATATAGCAGCATTTGCACCACTTAAAAAAGCACTTTCTCCAAAATCTGAAAGTAAGGCTCTGCCACCGGCTAATCTAATAAAAGAATCTTTTAATATAAACCTATATACAGCAATTATTCTATTTACTTCTTCATCAGTCAAAACTTGTGAATTCTCAAGAGGAGTATTTTTAATAGGGGTTAATATATTAATTGGTACAGACTTTATTCCCAATTCTTTTAAGGTAAAAGCCATTTCAATTCTTTGTTCAATGCTTTCGCCAAGACCAAATATACCACCGCTACAAACTTCCATACCAGCATTTTTAGCATTTTTTAAAGCTTGTATTTTTTCATCATAAGTATGAGTAGTACAAACATCATTAAAAAAAGATCTAGCAGTTTCAAGATTATTGTGAACTCTTGAAGCTCCTGCCTCCTTTAGTTTTTTAAAGTTTTCATATGAAAGTAAACCGTGAGAAATACAAACCTCAATATCAACTTCATCTTTAATTCTTTTTACAATTTTTACAACTTTATCAACGTCACTATCTGATAATTTTTTTCCGCTAGTAACTAAAGAGTATCTTAATATTCCACTATCTTTTTGTATTTTTGCATCTTTTAGAATTGTATCTTCATCAAGTAGGGAATAATTATCAGAATTTTTCCCATAATGAGCAGACTGGGCACAAAACTTACAATCTTCAGAGCAAGAACCACACTTTGCATTAATTATAGTACACAAGTCAAAACTATCTTTCATAAAATATTTTCTAATATCGTTAGCGGCCTCTGTTAAGCTTTCTAGATTGGAATTGTATAAATCCATAGCTTCATTAAATTCAATATCATATCCATTTATAACTTTTTCTTTTAAATTATTTATATTCATATTACACCTCATAATTATTATAAATAAAAGCGGGAGTTTGTCAAATAAATATAATTATAAGTTAACAATCAAGTTCTTGTTTCAAATTTATGACCACATCTTTTACAAGTTACTCTAATTTTCCCTTTTTTTCTAGGAAGCCTAAGTTCTTGGTCACATAAATCACATCTTACATATTTATAATCTCTATCTCTTATATTCTTGAAAAATATTGAAATTTTGTTAAGATAAGGTTTACTTATAGATAAAAATTTGTTATTTTCTTCAATCCTCTTACTTATATTTTTAGATAAGAGTCTATAATATATATATATAAATATAAAAGTTGAAATAAAGTTAAAAGGTCTTAGTTTTTCAATGGCTATAGAAGCTATTGAAAATATAAAGAATAAAATTAATAAAAATTTAGATAATTGATCCATTCCATAATATAGGATATATCTTCCTTCTAAAAATTTTCTGAATTTTTCTTTCAATAAAATCACATCCTTGAGTATAATTATAACATTTAAAAATAAAAAAATTATAAAAATTAAAAAAACTATTGCATTAATTGTAAAAACTATGTATAATTATTTTTGTGCTTAAGGGAAATAAGTAAAATAATTATTGACAAGATATAAGCATATTGACAAAATATAAGCATATATAATATAATATATTTGTTAAACACTTATGCGGGAGTGGCGGAATTGGCAGACGCGCTAGACTTAGGATCTAGTTCCATTGGAGTGGGGGTTCAAGTCCTCTTTCCCGCACCATTTAAATCACACAGTTAGTATTTTTCTTAATACTTAACTCGTGTGTTTTTTTATTATAAAAAAATAAAATTAATCATAATTTTTACTTTAACTTAAATAATAAATCTTAAATATTTAATATTTTTAAATAGAAAGTATTTTAAAATTTTTAAAAGTGATAGATTTTTCTTTAATAATTTATAAACAGAATTTAATCTAAACTTTTAATAAAATATTCATCTCATTTATTATATAATAAATGGTTATTTAACATACTAGATGCTTTCTCATCATAGTATACTTCGTAAAATTTTTCGAAATCGGAACCAGAGTTTATATAAACTGTTCTAGTTTGAGAATCCCATTTTGTAGTGCATCCGAAATAATCAGCAATAAATCTAAGTTGAACCATAGTACGATTATTTTTTATAATAGGAGCAACATCTGCTCTGTATGCACCCTCACTTATTAATGCTACAGGTTTATTTATAAATAATGCTAGTCCTAAAGGATCGAACTTGCCATCTATTTCAGGAGATGTAATTGTTATTGACTTTATAAGAAATGCTTCTCCGGATTCTGAATAAGAAACTTCTCCTCCTAAACCCTCAGTTACAAATCTAATAGGAACCATAGTTCTTCCATTTATAATGTATGGACTGACATCAGTTTGAATTGTTTCACCATTAACTATTAAAGTTATATTTTCTGCAAAAACTGTAGTTGAAATGCTTATAACTATAATTATAGCAATTAGTATATTTACTTTTAAAAATTTTTTCATTTTTTAATAATAAGTAAGTACAATAAGATAAATTGTAAGCTTAGCAAAGATATATGTTTATACGATTAACTTCATAGACTTAAAGAAAAGATTAATAATTCACTCCTTATATAAGTATATAATATATATATTTTATTTAAAAACAACAATAATTACATAAAGCTTTTACACTTTTAAGGTATATTTTAAATGGTTAATAATACATTACTTAGTGAATTTTAGGAGGTAATTATGGTATTAGAAATTAAGTACTTGAAAAATCTTGAAAGACCTTGGCTTATTAAAAGAAGTGATGGGGAATATTCGCAACATTCTCACATGAAGAAAAAAAGAGAAGCTGAGAAAGTAAAGCACTTAATTGAGATAAAAAAATATCCAGAAAATAATATTTACAAAAAAGCTATGCAAAGATTGTTAACAGAAGAAGAATTTAAATCTTTAAATAAAAAACAGAGGTATATAAATATAAATAATAAAATTAGATAGAATTTGTAATAAAAAAGTTCGCTATTAATAGCGAACTTTTTTATTACAAAAGGTTTACAGTGTATTAAAACATATTTACTTTATACAATAAAGTTGTTATATTTTAATAAGTTGTAGGAGGAGAATATGAAAAAAGTTTTAAAGTTTTCATTTGTATTAATATTTTTAATAATTTTATTGATATACGTTATGGGAGTTATATTTTTTAGTAAACATTTTATGCCTAATACTAAAATAAACGGAAAAGATTTAAGTCTAACAAAAATTTCAAATTTACATGAAAACTATAATAATATGAGTAAAGATTTCAATTTAAATATAATTGAAAGAGATAAAGAAGAAATTATAAATTCTAAAGACTTTGAATATAAAGATTATTTAGATGAAAAAGAAAATGTAAATCAGAAATATTATTATTGGTTTTTATATATGTTAATAGATAAAGATTATCAACTAAAAAATAAAATTAGTTATAATGAAGAAAAATTTAATAATATAATAAATAATTTAAATATATATAAGAATGAAGTTGTTGAACCTAAAAATGCACATATAATATTTAAAGATGGCAATTTTCAAATAGAAAAAGAAGTTTATGGAAATAAGATAAATAAGTATTTATTTTCTCAAAAAGTTTTGGAATATATTAAGAGTGGGAAAAATAAATTAGATTTAGAGGAAGAAAATATATATTATTCTCCTGAAATATTTTCTAATGATAAAGATTTAAATAATATATTAAATCAAAAAAATATGTTGAACAATTTTGAAATAACTTATAATTTTGAAGATCGAAAAGAAGTTTTGAAAAATGAAAAATTAGTAGATTTATACAAAACTAATAAAGATAATATATTAGTTCCAGATATAAATAAGGCTAGAGACTATGTAATTTATTTGTCTGGGAAATATGATACTTTTAAGAAAAAGAGAACTATATATGGAACTGGGATAGGCTTTGTAGAAGTTACTGGTGGAATATATGGATGGAGTACTGATATTGAAAAGACTACGCAGGAGTTAGTCGAGCTTTTGGAGAATACTAAAAGTGTAACAGTTGAGCCTGTTTATAGACTTACAGCTATGTCTAGGGCTAAAAATGATTTAGGGAATTCTTATGTAGAGATAGATTTACACAGACAACATATGTGGCTTTATAAGGACGGAAACATAGTAGTTGAGGCACCAGTAGTAACAGGAAATCCAAATAAGGGGAACGCTACTCCTAGAGGCACAGGTAAGATTTGGTCTAGGGAGAAGAATAGGACTTTAAAAGGAGCTGACTGGGAATCCTATGTAAATTTCTGGCTACCATTTAATTGGTCTGGATGTGGTATTCATGATTCAAGTTGGAGAGGAGATTATGGTAAGAACATTTATAAAAGCAATGGATCTCATGGTTGTGTAAATACGCCACCTCAATTAATGGAAAAATTTTATAGTAATACTTTCCAAGGTATGCCTGTTATAGTTTATGATTCTTCAATTGATAAGGTTAATTAATTATGATAAAAGATATTATAAATAGAGCTAAAGCAAAAGGCATAAGTGGGTCTACTTTAAAAATAATTGCATTAATATCAATGTTTCTTGACCACATTGGTGGTGGGATTCTAAAAGAGTTCAAGATTATTTTTAAAAACTCAAATTTTATCAATGATTTAAATTTGTTATATATTTTTTTAAGGGGGATAGGTAGAATAGCCTTTCCCCTATATATGTATTTATTGATAGTAGGATATAAAAAAACTAGAAATGTTAAAAAGTACTTTATTAGACTATTGCTATTTGGTTTAATATCAGAAATTCCTTTTGATTTATTATTTTTTGGAGAAATTTTAGAATTTACTCACCAAAATATATTTTTTGAACTAGCTATGATAATTTTATTATTTATGTTTATTGATAAGGTTCAAAGTTTTTTAATGAAAATTTTCATAACTTTACTTATTGGATTTATAGCCCAAGCATTAAATTTAGATTATGGTGTTTTTGGTATAATAGCTGCTTTGATAATGTATTTAAATTATGGAGATAGAAAGAAAGAAGCCATAAGTATTGTGCCAGCTTTTTTCTTTGAAATTAATTATCCAACAATTTTTATACCAGCTATACTTGTTTATTTTTATAATGGAAAAAGGGGAATTAATTTAAAGTATTTATTTTATACATTTTATCCTTTACATTTACTAATTCTATACTTGTTAAAAATTTATCTAACTTAGGTATTTGATATTGATATAGACTCAATTTTATGATATACTTAGATTGTAAATATCTTCAGGGCGAGGTGAAAGTCCTTGACCGGTGGTAAAGTCCACGAGTCCTTATTGGATTGAACTTGTGAAATTCAAGTACCGACAGTATAGTCTGGATGAAAGAAGATTGCAGATATTTTTTAATTTGCAATTATGCCCCGAAGTAGGGCTTTTTTTTAAGCCAAAAATCTTTGGGAGGTTTTTATGAATAGAGTAAATGAAAGTAGTAGAAGTAGAGTTAAGGATATGACAAGAATAGGGATGCTAAGTGCAATAGCTTTTATATTTATGTATTTTTCTGTCCCGGTAACTTTTGTGGCGCCAGAGTTTATAAAGTTAGATATTTCTGATTTGCCAATACTAATAGGATCTTTTGCCATGGGACCTATAGCTGGGGTAATAATATGTGCTTTTAAAAATATTCTTATTATTTTAATTAAAGGAACAACCACAGGCGGAATAGGGGAATTATCTAATTTTATTATTGGATCTGGATTCGCTATTTCAGCAGGTTTAATTTATAACAGAAAAAAAACATATAAGACAGCTGTTGTTGCTCTTTTAATTGGAACTATTTTAATGACTAGTTTAGCTGTTATATCTAATTATTATTTTATATTTCCCTTATATGCTAATTTTATGCCTATGGAAGCTATAATAAATGCAGGGGCTGCAGTAACATCAAAAATAACAGATTTATGGTCTATGATGGTGTATTCTATAATTCCCTTTAATTTATTAAAAGGGTTTATAGTTTCAGCTATAACGATTCTTATATATAAAAAGGTTAGTTTTCTCTTGAAAGACTAGATTATAAAAAATGAGCTTAGCAGATCTCTACTAAGCTCATTTTTATTTAAATTATTCTTCTTCATTTGTTTCGGCAACTGTAGGAACATCAATATCTGCTTCAACAATTTCATCTGGTTTATCAGACATTTCTTCTTCTCTAGGTTCTTGTAGAGTAGCTACAGGCTCGCTAGGATCAATTGTAAAAGTAATATCATCATCTTTTGCTATATCAAGATCAGCAATAGTTACTGAATCCCCATAGTTAAGATCTTCAACATTGACAATGGCTTCTGAAGGTAGGTTACCTGGAAGACATTCAATTTCTATCTCATCAATTAATTGTAATAATACTGAAGGTTGAACTTTAATGGAATCCCTTCCTTCAAGAACAACAGGAATAGAAACTCTAATTTTTTCACTCATATCAATTAAGTACATATCAAAGTGAAGAATACGGTTTTTATAGTGGTGTTTTTGGATTTCTTTAAAGATAATCTTTTGTTCGTTTCCATCAATATTAACACTTACAATGTTTGATGTACCAGCGTGGTGATAAACTTTTATTAAGTCTTTTTCAAGAGCACTTACAGGCATAGCTTCATTACCTTTTGAGTAAATAACACCTGGAATCATTTGATTTTCTCTTAGTTTATCAACTTTGTTCTTTCCTTTTTCATCTCTTTTAACAAGATTTAATTTCATTTCTGACATTTTCTATACCTCCATAAATAATTAATTATTTTATAATACCTGACCCAAGACAAACTTCTCCTTTATATAGAACAAGCACCTGTCCAGGCGTAATCCCTTTAAGTGGTTTTTCAAATTCAACTCTTAGATTATTACCCTCTTTATAAACTATCATATTTTCATCTTTTGCTCTATATCTTATTTTTCCAGTACATTTAATAGGAAATTCAGGAATATCTGTAATGAAAAATGGGTTTTCTAATATAGTCTCAGATTTATAAAGCGCAGGATGTTTAATTCCTTGAGCTACAATAAGTCTGTTTTTTTCAAGATTTTTATCAGCAACAAAGAAAGGTTCTCCATTTCCCATACCACCAAGTCCTATTCCACGTCTTTGGCCTATAGTATAATGTATAAGTCCAGAATGTTTTCCTAGGTATTCTCCTTCTACAGAATAAATATCTCCTGGTTTAGTGAATAGGAATTTATCAAGAAAAGAATTAAAATCTCTTTCTCCAATAAAGCATATGCCTGTTGAATCTTTTTTGTTAGCTGTGGCTAAATTGTATTTTTCTGCAAGCAATCTAACATCTTCTTTTTGAAGATCACCAATTGGGAATAAGGTCTTTGAAAGAGCTTCTTGAGGAACTCTTGATAAAAAATAACTCTGGTCTTTATTATTGTCTAAACCGCGAAGTAAAAAAGTTTTACCATTTTCCTTTTTAGTTCGAGCATAATGTCCCATAGCAATATAATCACTTTGAAACTTCATTGCAAAGTCTAAAAAAGCTTTAAACTTAATTTCAGTATTACACATAACATCAGGATTAGGTGTTCTACCTTTTTTATACTCTTCCAAGAAATAAGAAAATACTTTTTCTTTATACTCCTTTTCGAAGTTGACAGTATAGTATTTAATATCAAGTTCTTTAGCTACTCTAATAACATCAAGGTAATCGTCAGTAGCAGTGCAGGCCCCATCATCATCTTCTTCATCCCAATTTTTCATAAAGACCCCTATAACATCATAACCCTCTTCTTTTAGGAGAGCAGCACATACAGAAGAATCAACTCCACCACTCATTCCAAGGACTACACTTTTTTTATTAGTCACTAAAGTCACCTCCTAAGGATCTAACCATTTAATTATTATACATTAGTAAACTTAAAAAATCTACAAAAATTGTAAAAAGCTAGCTATAATAAGCTTATTTTCAATTTTAAAGAAAGAATATAAGATTTTTATTAAAAGTATCAATAAATTAAATAATCTTTTATAAGCAATAAATTTTTGGTAATATATATTAAGGTGATTAAATGAAAAAAACAATGATATTAACTCTTATCCTATTATTAATACTTACAAGCTGTAACAAGGTATCTAATAAAGATAAAAATGAAAATAATTCTTATAAAAAGTATGATATAACTTTTTTTGATATGTTTGATACAGTTACAACTATAGCTATTTATGATGACTCTGAAGAGGAAGCTAATGAAAAATTAGAATTATTAAAAGCAAGATTTTATAAACTTCATAGAATATTTGATAGATATCATACTTATAAAGATATAAATAATCTAAAAAAATTAAATGATAATGCTGGTAAATCTGAACTGGTTGTAGAAGAAGAATTATTTGATTTGGTGGAAAAAAGCGTTGAATGGAACAAAAAAGCTGGTGGAAAAATAAATATCGCAATTGGGCCTGTAGTAGATCTTTGGAATGATTACTCAGATCTATATAATGAAGGGAATAATCCAGAGGATGTAAAGAAAATCAAAGGTGAAGAGATTCCATCTGATAATACACTAAATAAGTTGAAAAATCTAACAGATATAAATAAGATAAATTTAAATAAAGAAAACAAATCAATTTATCTCGAAGATCCAAACATGGAGTTAGAACTTGGGGCATTGGCTAAAGGATATTGCGTAGAGTTATTGGCTGATTATGCTGAAAAGGAATTGGGAATTAAATCAGGAATAATATCTGCTGGTGGAAATGTAAGAATAATTGGCAAGCCTCTAGATAGAGATGCATTTAATGTTGCTATCTTAGACCCAGATAATGAGAATGATTATTTGGCTGTACTATCTTTAAATGAATGTTCTGTTGTAACAAGTGGTGACTATCAAAGATATTTCACTTATAAAAATCAAAGGTATCCTCATATAATTGATTCTAAGACTTTAAAACCATCTACAAATTATAGATCTGTATCAGTTATTATTCAAGATTCTGGATTAGCAGATTTTTTGTCTACAAGTATATATCTAAGTGATTATGAAGAAGGAAAAAAAATTGCAGAAGAGTTTGGAGCTGATTGTATTTGGATGATGGCAAATGGAGAAATAAGAGCTACTGAAGGGGCAAAAAGATTAATGGGTGAAAATAATGAGAAATAATACCAGAGGTTTAATATTTCATATAATAATAATTGTAATTTTGTACTTATTAACTATGCTGATAAATACCAGTAGTCTTTTAATAAAAGTAATGTATGGAAATAAAATTTCAAGATTAATTTTGTCTTTACTACCTATTTTACTCTATTATAATTTAGCAAAAGGTATGAGTAAGAAAAAATCTAGTAGGTTAGATTTTTTAAGTGGAAATATTATTGTTTTAATTAGCATAATATTTTTTCTCTTAGCATTTATAATTCATAAGTCTGATTTATTTACCATTGGAATAGGAGCTTCAAATTGGAAGTTTCCATTAGATATATTTTTAATGCCAGGCTTATTTATAACTGAGATGTTAAAAATTCAGTATGGGCCCTTAGCAATTGCTTTTGCAAGTTTAATGCCTGGATTTATTTATGGAATATCTATAAAAAAATCTAGAGCTAAGCTGAATAAAAAAATGAGAATGAGAAAAAATATTGATAGACAAAAGAGAAATGTTAAATGAATAAAGTTAAGTTAAAATATATAATCTTAATTTTAGTTATTGGATTATATATTTACCAAAATTACTTTGAAACTAATAAATTAAATGAAGATATTGAGAAAGTTATAATAAGTAGAGTTATAGATGGCGATACAGTTTATACAAATAGGGGAGATAAAATAAGGGTTATAGCTATAAATTCTCCAGAATTGGGTAAAAATAGAGAGGCTTTTGCTATTGAAGCTAGAGATTTTGCCAAAAAGACTTTAGAAAATAAAATAGTTTACTTAGAAAGAGATATTTCTGATAAAGATAGATATAATAGGAAGTTAAGATATATTTGGCTTGAATTACCAGAAGAAATCAATAAAGGTAGTATAGAAAAATATAATTATTCAAGTTTACTTTTAAAAGAAGGATTGGCAAGGTGTTATACTTTTGAACCAGACGTAAAATACCTAAAATATTTCAAAAATATAGAAAAGCAGGCAAGAATAGAAAAAAATGGTATGTGGTTAAATAATTCGCAAGGAACTACAAGAGGAAATAATATAGAGGAGGAATAAATGTACGATTACGATCCAGATTTGCTTTATGATGAGACTATTAAAGCTTTAGAAAAAATAAACGTAACAATAAGAGATATTGCAGAAATTGTCTTAAATCTACAAAAAAAATATATAAGCGATATTACAATAGAAACGTGTGAAGAAAATGTTAAGGCAGTTTTAGAAAAAAGAGAGGTAATTCATGCTATTTTAACTGGCTTAGCCATAGATCAATTGGCTCAACAAAAATTATTTCCAGAACCTTTACAAACTATAATTGAAAGTGATGAAGGATTATATGGAATAGATGAGGTTTTAGCCTTAGCTATAACAAATATTTACGGAACAATAGGATTAACTAATTTTGGTTACTTAGATAAAGAAAAAGTAGGGATAATAAAAGAGTTAGATGAAAAAAAACATGTGTCAGGAGAAATAGCTACATTTGCTGATGATTTGGTCGCGGCTGTTGCAGCAGCTGCCGCTGCAAGACTTGCCCATAAAGATGCAAGAAAAAAAAGCTAGGATTTGATCCTAGCTTTTTTTAATATTGTGACAAATTTTAATCAAAGTATGTTAAAATTATAATGAATGTAATTATAAGGGGGAAAATCATGAAAGTAACTATATGTATGGGATCTAGATGTACTTTAATGGGGGCTAATGCCATATATGATGCTGTAGATTTTTTAAAAGAAGATATTTGTGGACCTGATTCTGATTATTGTAGTGCTGAAAATCTTGAAATTGAACTAGCTCATTGCATGGGATATTGTAAAAATGAAAAAAAAGGTAGTCTAGCTCCTGTTGTAATTGTAGATGATGAAATTATTTATAAAGCAACAGCTCAAGAAGTTAGTGAAAAAATAATTAATAAATTAAAAGTTTAGGATAGGGAGTTAAGAAAAGAAATAATGAAAGAAATATATGGGAATATTGTAGATATAAGAAGAAAGGTTTTTGCTGAAGTTGCAAGAATTGCATACAATGATTTAGACATAGCAGAACTTGAAGACTCTAGTTATAGGATAGTACCCGGAGAAGTAGCTAAATATAGAGAAAATATATTTAGAGAACGTGCAATAGCAGACGAGAGATTAAGACTAGCTATGGGCATGGGAGTAAGAGAGATAGCCGTTTATAAAAAATTAACTGATGGTTTTGATAAGGTTGACATGGATGTCAATGCCTATGAAAGACCTTTAATAAATGTTATAAAATTTGCTTGTGAAGCATGTCCAACAAAGGCATATACTGTAACAAATAATTGTAGAAAATGTATGGCCCATCCTTGTACAAATGTATGTCCTGTAAATGCAGTGTCTATAAGAAAAGAAGGAGCTTACATAGATCAAGAAAAATGCATAAAGTGTGGTAGGTGTAAGGAAGCTTGTCCTTATAGTGCTATTGTTATGTATGATAGACCATGTGCCGCAGCCTGTGGTGTAAATGCTATAAGTTCTGATGAATATGGAAGAGCAGAAATAGACCATGATGAATGTGTTGCTTGTGGTAGATGTATAGCTAGTTGTCCTTTTGGAGCTATTGCAGATAAAACTCAAATATTTCAATTAATCAAAGCTATAAAATCTGGAAAGAAAGTATATGCAGAAATTGCTCCTTCATTTATAGGACAATTTGGGGCAAAAACTTCTCCTATACAAGTAGTAGAAGCAATAAAAAAATTAGGATTTGAAGATGTTGTTGAAGTTTCTTTAGGAGCAGACATTACTACCTTGCATGAAGCTGAAGAATATCTAAATAGAGTACCGGAAGAAATACCTTTTATGGGTACATCATGTTGCTATTCATGGTCTTTAATGGTCAAAAATAAATTCCCGGAAATATTTGAACAAATTTCAGATTCTGGATCACCCATGAGATATACTGCTGAATATATAAAAGAGAAGGATAAGGATGCTATAATATGCTTTATAGGGCCATGTACTTCAAAAAAACTTGAGGCTTTAAATACAGAAGTTAAATCTCATGTTGACTTTGTAATTACTTTTGAAGAATTAATGGGTATGTTTGTAGCGCAAAATATAGAACCTTCACAAATTGAAATTTCTGAAAAGTTAAAAGAGGCTTCTGCTTTAGGAAGAGGATATCCAATAGCTGGAGGAGTAGCTCAAGCAGTAAAAGAAGTTGCGCAAGAAATGTCTCCAGATAAGGAGATAAATATACAAGGAGCAAACTCTTTAAGTGAATGTGTAAAAATGTTAAAAGTTGCTAAAGCTGGTAAGCTTAATGGATATTTATTAGAAGGGATGGCTTGTCCTGGGGGTTGTATTGCAGGTGTAGGAACTATAGCTTCAATAAATAGAGTTAGGAAAAGTATTGAGAAATTTAAGAAAGATTCTGAAGTTTATTCACCACTTAAAAATACTTTAGTAAATGACAAATAGATTTTAAAATAATATATAAATAGCTTGACATAGTGGGATTTGTATATTAAAATATTTGAAGTGTTTAAAAAGCCCCGGAAAAATTTTTAAATCACAGGAGGAGTAATCCATGAAGAGTTATATGGCGAAAGCCAATGAAGTAGATAGAAAATGGTATATAATAGATGCTGAGGGAAAAGTTCTTGGTAGATTAGCTAGTGAAGTAGCTAGTATTTTGAGAGGTAAGAGAAAACCTATATATACACCACATGTAGATACAGGTGATTTTGTAATAGTAATTAATGCTGACAAAGTTAAATTAACTGGTAATAAATGGCAACAAAAGATTCACGCTCATCACACAGGTTATCCTGGTGGAAGAAGAGAAACTGCCTACCATCAATTAAGAGACAAACACCCTGAAAGGGTTATTGAATATGCTGTAAAGGGGATGCTTCCAAAGAACAGCTTAGGAAGAAAAATGTACACTAAACTAAAGGTATATGCTGGAGAAGAACATCCACATGATGCACAAAAACCTGAAGTTTATGAATTTTAATTGAGGGAGGAAATATATTAATGGAAAAATCACAATACAGAGGAACAGGAAGAAGAAAAACTTCTGTTGCACAAGTAAGATTAATGCCAGGAAATGGTAACATTACTATTAATGGTCGTGATATTGAAAATTACTTTGATTATGAAACATTAAGAATGGTTGCTAAATCTCCCCTAACATTAACTGAAACACTATCTCAATTTGATGTAGTTGTAAAAGTGAAGGGTGGAGGATTTACAGGTCAAGCAGGCGCTGTTAGACATGGTATAGCAAGAGCGCTTCTTGAAGTTAACCCAGAGCATAGAGCAATTCTTAAAAAAGCT
This sequence comes from Peptoniphilaceae bacterium, assembly GCA_052090825.1. GTDB lineage: Bacteria > Bacillota > Clostridia > Tissierellales > Peptoniphilaceae > JBQDBK01. Next base: position 84,343 of record JBQDBK010000006.1, read on the forward strand.
GGTTTCTTAACTAGAGATTCTAGAATGAAAGAAAGAAAGAAATACGGACTTAAAAAAGCAAGAAAAGCTCCACAATTCTCAAAACGTTAATTATATACAAATATTTAAACCTTGGAAAACACCAACTTCCAAGGTTTTTTATATTAAAATTGTTTAAGTTTTATTTAAAATTTACTTAGGTCTCCAATGGGGACTTTTTTATTTAGGTAAATCTCATCTTTTTTGACTTGACTTTCATAGGATAATATTTTAATGCCTTTGGTTTGAGCATTATTCAATTCAGCCGCAAATTCAGCCTGCATACTAGCATTTGGAAGGAAATAATTTATGTTTTCCATTTGTATTAAAAATATTATATTAGCTTCGTATCCACAATTTAAACAATCTATTAATTCTTTTATATGTTTAAGACCACGGAGAGTAGGAGCATCAGGGAAATAAGCTACATTATCAACTTCTAAAGTTACACCTTTAACTTCTATAAATCCTTTTACAAATTTTTTATTTCTATATCCTTCATAATAAATGTCAAATCTACTATTCTTAAAAGTTTTTTCTCTGATAAGTTTAGTAAAATTAATATCTTTAAAAATTTTATTATTTTCTAAAGCTTCAAATACAATTGTATTTGGAGCTTGTGAGTCAATATTAATAAGTCTACTTTCTTTATAAACAGATAATAAGGTATATTTTGTAGTTCTTTTAGGATTGTTATTATAAGAGAGTATAACATCAACTCCCTTATATAATAGCTCCTTACACCTACCTGTATTAGGGACATAAACCTTAACTTCTTTATTATCTATTAAGCAGTAAGATATAAATCTATTTTCTCTTTTAATAAACTTAGCTTTTAATATATTTTTATATTTCATAAAATCACCAATAATATTATACATTGAATAAAGGATAAAAAAATAATAAAATACTTTTAGGTGATGTTATGAATTTTAGAAAAGCTAAAGAAGAAGATGTTTTAAGAATAAATAAAATATATAAAGATGGATCAGATACTTTAAAGAGTTTGAATATTGATCAATGGCAAGGAAGTCAAATGCCAGTTGCCTCATCCTCAGATAATTTATTTGTATTAGAGGATAAAGGAGAGATTAAGTCTACAGCTTTATTACTAGGAAAAGACAAAGATTATGAAAATGTTAAAGATTGGCAATGGACTAGTTATGATAATTATATAGCGATTCATAGGGTTGCTACAGCAAGAGAAGTAAAGTCTAAAGGATATGCTGATAATTTATTTAAGGAAATTGAATTGTTTGCTAAAAAAAACAATATCTTTAATTTAAGAGTGGATACTCATGAAGATAATTTTCCTATGCAAAATTTTTTAAAGAAAAATGGATATAAGTTTTGTGGGATTGTATATCTAGAAAAATCTGGAAAAAGGCTGGCCTATGACAAAATGTTAGTCTAAATATAAGAAGCTCTATTAAAAGAAAATAGAGCTTCTTATATAAGTTTATTTATAAAAATTGTAGCAAGTCCTAGGAAAATAAAAAATCCACAAGTATCAGTAAATGTAGTTAAGAGAATTGAAGAAGAAACGGCAGGGTCTATCTTTATCTTATCAAGAATAAGTGGTATTAAAAATCCAGTCACTCCAGCAACAATCATATTTAAGATCATAGATGAAAACATAATTATACCTAAAAAAACATTGTTGTAAATTGTTGAAAGGATTATTCCTGCAATTATGCCGATAATAGCACCCTCTAGGAGAGCAAGGCCAATCTCTTTAAAAATAAGAGTCCAGTCATCTTTTAAATTAATTTCATCTTTAGCAAGAGAAGTTAAAACTATTGAAAGGGTTTGTGTTCCAGCATTTCCGCCCATTCCTGTAACTATAGGCATAGCAGCAGAAAGAGCTACAACAGTAGCTATGGTACTTGAAAAGGAACCAACAACAGAGGATGCTAAAAAAGCAGTTACCATATTAACTAAAAGCCAAGGTATCCTATTTTTAAAGGATTCAAAAAAGTCTGAGTCAAATTCTTCATCTTTACTGACCCCACTCATTGCTAATATATCTTCAGAATATTCTTGATCAATAACTGAGATTATATCTTCAGAGGTTATAACGCCTAAAATAGCCATGTTTTTATTAACTACAGGTAATATATCAATATCATATTTGGTGATAATATTTGATGCCTTTTCTTGGTCGTCAGTAGCATATACATAGAAAGGGAACTCTTCAAGTAAATCTTTTAAAAGAGTATCATCATTTGCAACTAATATTTTTCTTAAATCAACAAGTCCTTGAAGTCTATGATGGTTATCAGTTATTAAAAAATATTCAATTATTTCTGTTTCAGGGGCAATGTGTTTTAATTTATTAATAGCCTCACGGACTGTTAAGTTTTCTTTAAAGGCAATATATTCAGTGGTCATAATACCACCAGCAGATTCTTCATCAAAGGATAGGATAAGGTTTAAAATATTTGAATCTCTTGATTTCATAAACCTTAATATCTCTTTACGCCTATAAGTAGAAAGTATTCCAAGTAAGTCGGCAACATCAGCATTTGTCATATGAGAAAAAATATCAATAAGTTCTTGGTTAGTATAAAAATCGAATATTTCTATTTGAAGTTCTTCCCAAGAATTTTCTAAAATACCTGCACTGTCTTCTGAATCCAAAAGTTTCATAAAAGATTGCAAATCATCATTTTCTAATTCATCTAAAGCATCAGCTATATCAACATAATGGACTTCTTCACATAATTCTTTAGCCGCTATTTTATTCTTATTTTTAACAATATCAATAATGTAATTTACTATTTCTTTTTCATCATATTCATACTTAAATTCTTTTTCTACATTGTCGTAGTTCATCTTATCCCTCCTTTAAAAATTTGAAATTTCTTTCAAAAAGCTACTCATTATAGAATAATTACCATTGTAATTTTTCGGATATATAAGATATAAGTGAGATTTAGCTCTAGTTATTGCAACGTAGAACAACCTTCTTTCTTCTTCCAGACTTCCCTCATCTTTAGATTTAAGTGAAGGTAAGACACCTTCGACTAAATCAACAACATATACATAGTCATATTCCAATCCCTTAACAGAATGAATTGTACAAAGTGTAACATTTGTATTGTAATTGGATTTAGAGTTAATCAGAAATTCTAAGTGTTTCAGTCTACCAATTAAAGATTCTAAATCCCTTTCAGACTTTGCTATAAATTTTAAATAGGATGAAAATTCATTTAGTGATTCGTAGTTAAATCCAAATTTTTTTGAAAAGTCTCTTAAATATTCATCATAAGCTAAATCATATAATACTACATTAATTTGGTCGTGTATATTTAAATTCTTTAATTTTTTAAATTCTGCCATAAGAGAAAATATATTATCTCTATAATAAGAAGGAAGATTAGGATAGTTTAAAAGTATTCTAAATACATTTTTTCCTGGATTTTTTTTAATATATTCAATATGTTTTTTAGATATATAACCCTTAATTTTAAAATAAAATTTTGAAAATTTTTCTATGTTTCCCATATCATTAGAAAAATCAATTATAGAAAGAATATCTTTAACAACAAAGTGGGAAAAAAACTTAAGTTTATTACCTTTAATGTTGAAAGTGATATTTTTTCTTTCTAGATATTCTACAATACCTAAACTACATAAATTATTTCTGTAAATTATAGCATGTGTCTTTTGGGGTTCGGATTTTATTTTTTCATAAATAAAGGAGTATTGTTCTTTATTAGAATTAACTTTAATAATATTTACTGGTTCTAAGTAATCATTGCTGGTAAAAATATTCTTATCAAATCTTTTTATGTTATTTTTAATAAATAAATTAGAAGTTGTAACAATATTTTTAGAAGATCTAAAGTTATTTTGTAAATAGTATAAAGAAAGATTCTTATAAGTTTTTTTTAAGTTAAGTAAATATTCTGGGTTAGCACCTCTAAAAGCATAAATTGATTGGTCATCATCGGCTACTATAAATAAATTATTTTTTGGTGCTGCTAAATAATTTATAAGTTCAAATTGGGCTAATGAAGTATCCTGACCTTCGTCTAATTGATAATAATCAAATTGAGATTTAAATTTATTTCTAATATAGTTATCTTTTTTAAGAATATTTAAAGCTAAAGTTATCATATCATCAAAATCAATTAAATTATTATCATATTTATATTTCTCATATGCTTCAAATATTTGGTTAAATCCAGGAATATCAGTTTTAGAATTTTTTGGGTCAATTAAACTATTTTTAAAATATGAAATCTTACTTATTATTTGTTCTAATGTTTCTTCGGAAATAATTTTTTTATAAATAGAAAAATAAATTTTTGATATTAAATCATATTTAGAGTTTGAACTATCCTCAATTAGCTTAAAGTTTTTTCCTCTCAATTTAGAATATTGTAAAACTATTCTATAACTAAAAGCGTGGATAGTTGAAAATCTAAGAGATTTATTAAAATTCGGGAATAAGTTCTTAAATCTTTTCTCCATATCAAGGCTTGAAGCTTTTGAAAAAGTTATAGTAATTATTCTATTAGGATCAATTCCTTTATTAATTAAATTAACAGTCCTATAAAGAAGCATGGTGGTTTTTCCAGCTCCAGGGACAGCAAGAGTAAGTGCCGGTCCATTTATATGTTGTATTGCTTTAAGTTGTTCATCTGATAGTTTCATAATATCCTCCCAAACTATTGTAATGTGAAATTTTAAAAAATTCAATTTCATATTACATAATAAGTATATTTTATAAAACCTATATAAAACATATATAGATAGATAAAGCTTAGTAATATTATTAATTCTTCTTTAATAAATTCATCTATTGATATATAATTTAAATGAGGTGATTTATGAAAAATCCATTAAAAAAATTTGATAACTTTTTTATAAATCTCATAAACGGGAAAATGAGTAACAGATATTTTGACTTTTTGTTTTTTCATATAACAAATTTAGGTGGTGTTCTTAGCCTTTTAAGCATTGTGACCTTACTTCTAGTCTTTAAGAATTCTAGAAGGTTGGGGATAGAGGTTGCTCTTAGTTTATTACTAACTACCATAATAGTTCAAATTTTAAAAAGGATATTTTCTAGAAATAGACCTTATTGGATATTAGAAAATTTAAATACTTATGGGATTGACTTAAGTGATTATTCTTTCCCCTCAGGTCATTCTGCGGCTAGTTTTTCTATTGCGCTTATAGTTGCTCTTAATTATAGGTATTTGGCTTTTATTGTAATTTTACTTGCTTTTATGATAGCTTTATCTAGAATATATTTAGCGGTTCACTATCCAACAGATGTTTTAGCAGGAGTAATAATAGGGATTATATGTGCTTTTATTGTTCATTATAAGGGTTTTCCTATAATTATAACTTATATAGAAAATAGATTTAATCAGGGGGTAATATAATATGGTAATGACTAATTTTTTACAAAAAAGAAAATCGGTAAGAGACTTCAGAAAAGATGTTGTTTCTTTAAATAATATGGAGGAAATCAAAAAAATCTGCAAAAATATTACAGCAGACTTTGAAACAGTAGAATTTACTATTTTAGAAAATGGAAGTATAGTTTCAAAAGGATTAGAAGGTAAGGCTGGATATGCTGGAGTAATGATAGATTCTCCTCACTATATAGCTTTAAAAATGAAAAATGATGATGATTATACTCTTTTAAATGCAGGTTATTGTCTAGAAAAATTAAATACTAATTTAATAAACATGGATATAGACACTTGTTGGATTACAGCAGATAAGGTTGATGATGAGACTTTAAATAGTATTTTTGGAGAAGATGGATATACTATTAAATACTTAATAGCCTTTGGATATAGTAAGTCTAAAAAAATGTTTGAACCAGAAGTTACAAGCTCCAGGCTAGATCTTGTAAAAATTGTATTTATGAATGAACTAGGTAGAAAAGTTGATATGGAAGTACTTGAGAACAGAGGATTGTTAGAAATTTTTTCTTCTATAAGATTTGCTCCTTCCCATAAAAATTCTCAAAATTGGAGATTCGTAGTAAACGATTCAGATATTACTTTATATATGGTTAAAAGCAATGAAGATAAAAGATCTTTAGTTGATATGGGAGTTATAATGTATTATCTTGAAGAAATGATGAAAACCATGAATATGTATGGTAAGTGGACTGTTTCTATGGAAGACTTGGATGAATTTGTAAAGATTGGTAAATTTACAATTTAATATTATTAAACAAAAGACTTAAGTTTAAAGCTTAAGTCTTTTTTAGTTTTTAATTTATATTGACAAAAAGAAACTATGATAATATAATATATGCATACATGAATAAGTGCTCATATATGCATATATTATATTTGAGGTGAATAAAATTTGGATAATATTAATGAGAAATGTGTTTTTTATTTAAAGGGATTAAATTGTATAAATTGTGCAGAAAAAATAAGAAATAAGACAGAAAAAATAGCCGGAGTAGAGGATGCTGACATTGATTTGGCATCGCAAAAATTGAGCTTATCTCTATCTAAGAGTTTAGATAAAGATAAACTTTTAAAAGATATTCAAGCTATAATTAATTCAATTGAAGATGATGTTGAGATTACAGAAAATAAAGAGGTCATAAGTAGTGGGTTTAACTTCAAGAAGCATAAAAATGAAATACTAAAATTATTATTTGTTTTTATAGGCTTGCTTATAGTTAGTCTAGTAAAATTAGATGAAAATATCAAATTACTACTTTTTGTAATCTTATACTTAATAGTAGGGAAGGATGTATTAATCTCAGCTGGGAAAAATATATTAAAGTTGGAAGTATTTGATGAAAATTTTTTAATGTCTATAGCATCTTTAGGAGCTTTTGTTATTGGGGAATATCCTGAAGCGGTAGCTGTTATGTTATTTTATGAAGTAGGTGAGTTATTTCAAGACATTGCCATAGATAATTCAAGAAAGTCTATAAAGGAAGCCTTGAATTTAAAAGCTGATTATGCGAATTTAAAGATTGGAAACAATACTGTAAGAAAAGATCCTTCGAATATAAATATAGGAGATATAATAATAGTACGTCCAGGAGAAAAAGTACCCCTAGATGGAACCATAACAAGAGGTAAAAGTAGTGTAAATACAGCTAATATAAGCGGAGAATCTCTACCGAGATTTTTAGAAGAAGGAGACCAAATTATATCTGGATATATAAATTTAGACTCTGTTTTGGAAATAAAGGTAGATAAAAATTTTCAAGATACAACAGTAGCTAAAATTTTAGATTTAGTTGAAAATGCTTCTTCCAGAAAGTCAAATACAGAAAAATGGATAACTAAATTTTCTAAAATATATACACCTATCGTAGTTATGCTTGCAGTTTTAATATTATTTTTAGGACCTACTTTATTTTCCATTGGATTTAAAGATGCTTTATTTAGAGCCTGTATATTTTTAGTAATATCATGTCCTTGTGCTCTTGTATTATCAGTACCTTTAGGTGTATTTGCAGGTATAGGTTCAGCTTCAAAAGCGGCTGTATTTGTAAAAGGAGGAAACTATTTAGAATCTTTATCAGGAATAAAGCATATTGTTTTTGATAAAACAGGAACATTAACTAAGGGGTATTTTGAAGTAGAATCTACTATTCCTAAAAAAGATAATTTTCCAGAGAAAGATTTAATAAAGTTAGCGTATTTGGGAGAAAAGAACTCTAATCATCCAATAGCTAAAGCCATTGTAAGATATGTAGAAGATAAAAGTTTAAACTTTATAGAAGAAATATCAGACTTCAAAGAAATACCAGGGAAGGGAATTTCTTATAAGTTAGGAGATGATATAGTTCTTCTTGGAAATAAAAGCTTACTATTAGAAAATAATATAGATTTTAATGAAGAATTATCTACAAATTTAAATTTATATGTAGCTAGAGGTGAAGAATTGGTAGGTAATATTCTTTTAAACGATAGCTTAAAAGAAAATACACAAGATACAATAGAAGAACTTAAAAAGCTTAATATAGGTATAAGCATCTTATCTGGAGATACTGAAAAAAATGTAGAGAATATTGCTAATAAAATAGGAGTAAATAATTTTTATGCTTCTTTGTTACCACAAAATAAAATAGAAAAACTAGAAGATATAATGAAAAAAAGTCATGGGACAGTTGCCTTTGTTGGTGATGGAGTAAATGATGCTCCAGTTTTAGCTAGAGCAGATATAGGTATAGCAATGGGCAAACTAGGATCAGATAGTGCTATAGAAGCTTCAGATATTGTTTTAATGACTGATAATATATATAAAATAATAAAAGCAATAAAGATATCTAAAAATACTAAAAAAATAGTTAGCCAAAATATTATTTTTGCTCTGGGAATTAAAGTATTAGTATTAATATTAGGTTCTTTAGGGATGGTAAGCATGTGGTTGGCAGTATTTGCAGATGTTGGAGTGACAATAATAGCTGTTTTAAATTCAATTAGAGCTTTGCGATTCGAGTAAAGATATTAAAGAGTTATGGAATTAGATTTTTATATTTTTAATGTTAATTAGAGGTATATTTCTATTCTTTAACTCTTTATCAATGCTTGATATTATTGAGAGTTTATCAGCGGTCCAAAGTGGGGCAATTAATTTAGATTTATCTGCATCTCCAGTTAGTCTATGGATAACTATGTCTCTAGGTAATATTTCTATACTAGAACAAACTAAGTCAATATAATCTTCTTTAGAAATTAATTTAAAGGCTTTCTCTTTATAATAAGTATATAATAGAGAGTCACTTTGTACATAAAGAGAATGAAATTTAATACCAAATGGGTGGATTTTTTTAATGTATTTAACACTTTCTAGCATTTGGTCTCTATTTTCAGTAGGAAGCCCAAAAATAATATGGGTTAGAAATTTAATATTATTTTCTTTTAATCTCATAATATTTTTATGGAAAATTTCATGAGAATAGCCTCTATTTATAAATTCAATACTTTTAGGATGGATTGTTTGCATTCCTATCTCTAAAAATAAAAAAGTTTTTTGATTTAAGTCTATAAGCATATCCAATACTTCATTATCAAGGCAATCTGCCCTTGTGGCTATTGAAAGACCTACAATATCTTCTTTAGAAATTACATACTCATATAAACTTCTCAAGTAATCAATATCACCATAAGTATTTGTAAAATTTTGGAAATAAGCAATAAATTTATTGCTTTTCCATTTAGAAGATAATATATTTTTTTGTTCTTCTAATTGCAAGTTTATGTTTTTAAAGTCTGGTGTAAAGTCTCCACTGCATTTTTCAGAACAAAAAATACAGCCTAAAGAACTTATGCTTCCATCTCTATTGGGGCATGTTGTTCCAGCGTTTAAAGATAATTTAACAACTTTTTCTCCGAATTTACTTTTAAAATAATCATTAAAAGATAAAATCTTCTCATAAGAACCTCCATATTACGATATATAATTATAGCATAAGGGTAAATTAATGTTATAATAAATTTTCAGGAGGTCGATTTTTTGACTGAGAAAATTAACAAGAAGTACTTAAACTATATAATTATAGCAAATGAATTTTTAGAACAAGAAAATTTAAATAAAGCCTTGATATCTTTCAAAAGAGCTTATAAATTTGCAACTAATAATAATGAAAAAATAGATGCCCTTTTTGAAATCGCAGATATATATTTATTGGAAGATAGAACAAAAGAATCTATTGAAATATACAATGAAATTTTAGATATTGACAAAAGTAGAAGTGGAGCCTACTATGGTATTGCTGTAGCTAATGAGATTGAAGAAAATAATATAGAATATTCTATAGAAAATTATAAACTGGCTATAAAATATGATAAAGATTACGATAGAGCCTATTATTATTTAGCTCACTTATACGATAAAATAAATCTTAAAGATAAGGCTATAGATTGCTTAAAGAAGTGTATAGAAATAGATAATTTAGATTATATAAGTTATAATGATTTAGGGTCTTTCTATGAAGAAAGAAAAGAATATGATCTAGCCTTTAGATATATAAGTAAGAGTCTTGAAATTAATTCCAACTATTTTAGGGCCTTATATAATATGGGTGTTTTAGAAAAAGCAAAAGGCAACAATGATAAAGCTTTATATTATTATAATAAGGCTAAAGAAGAAAGTTCATATCCTTTCATATACCTGAATATGTCAGCTATTTATATAGAAAGATTAGACTATGTAAAAGCTATTGAAATATTAAATGAGGGTTTAAAAGAGAATGAAGAAGCTGTAAACTTATATTATAATAGAGCTTGTTGCTATTCTAAACTAAATATAAAAAGTTTAGCTTTAAAGGATTTAAAAAAGGCTATAAATATTAATAAGGAAGCTTATAATTGGGCAAAAACTGACTTAGACTTAATAGAAATAGTAGAAATGATATAGGAGAAGTTATGATTATTATAAAAACAAAAGAAGAAATTGAAAAAATGAAAGTAGCTGGTAAAATTTTAAGTGATGTTCATCATGAACTAAGAAGTTTTATTAAACCTGGAATATCTACTTTAGAAATAGATAAGTTTGTAGAAAACTATTTAGAATCAAGAGGAGCTTATCCGGAACAAAAAGGTTATGAAGGATATCCCTATTCTGTATGTACTAGTGTAAATGATGAAATTTGTCATGGATTCCCAACTCACTATGTTTTAAAAAATGGAGATATAGTAACAGTAGACATGGTTGTAAATGTTGATGATTGGTTAGCAGATTCTGCCTGGTCTTATGAAGTAGGAGAGGTTTCTAAAGAAGCTCATAATTTGCTTGAAGTAACTAGAGAAGCCATGTATAAGGGAATAGAAATGGCTAAGATAGGTAATAGGCTTGGTGATGTAGGAAATGCTATTCAAACTTTTGTAGAGTCTAAAGGATATAGTGTTGTTCGTGAGTTTGTTGGACATGGAATCGGCAAAGAGATGCACGAAGATCCCCAAGTTTTACACTATGGTAAAGCTGGTAGAGGTCAAAGAATAACAGAAGGAATGGTATTTACTATAGAGCCTATGATAAATATAGGAAGACCAGAACTAACTATTGATGAAAATGGTTGGACTGCAAGGACGAAAGATGGTTCACTTTCAGCTCAGTACGAACATCAAATAGCCATAACAAAAGATGGCCCTATTATAATAACAGATCAAGGAGATTGCTAATTTATAATAGCTACTATAAATAGAAAAGATAGAGTTTATAGCTCTATCTTTTTTTATTTATTTTAAAATTGTTGGATGTAATTTATTGTGATAAAATGAAAAAAGCATTAGTAGATTTTTAAGAAAATAATAATTTATAAGTTATTATTTATTGGAGGATTATGAAAAGAGATATAGACTTATTAAATGATGATATAATGACTTCCATAATAAAATTATCAATGCCACTTATGGGGACAGCCTTTATTCAAATGGCTTATTCTTTAGTAGATTTAATATGGCTTGGAAAACTTTCAACAGAAGCTGTTGCTGCGGTTGGGAGTATTGGATTTTTTATATGGATATCAATGGCTTTAACCCTAATAGCTAAAACTGGATTATCAGTTAGAATGAGTCAGGCTTACGGTAAAAAAGACAATGAATCTCTAGTAGAAATTATAAGGAGTGGATTTCAGGTCAATGCTATAATTTATCTAACAATTAGCTTAATTTATTTTCTATTAAAAGACAAATTAATTGGATTTTATAGGCTTGATCCCTTGGTGGAGTCTTTAGCTGATAAGTATTTTACTATAATAATTGTAGGACTTATATTTACCTTTTCCGCACAAATATTATCTAGTGTTTATTACTCTAGAGGAAATAGTTCCACTCCCTTTAAAGTTTCTACCATAGGTTTAGTTTTTAATATAATAGTAGATCCCTTATTGATATTTGGTATAGGAATATTTCCTGAGCTAGGTATAGTTGGGGCAGCTCTAGCAACAGTATTATCACAAGCAATAATAGTTTTAATTTATTTATTGCTAGGTATAAGAAATAGTGAGCTATATATAAGGGTTAATTATTTAGAAAAGTTTAATCTAAAAAAAGCATTAGATATATTTAAACTTGGATATCCCGCAGCTTTACAATCTATAATTCATGCTAGCGTTGGAATAGTTTTTAATAGATTTATTTCATCTTTTGGAGCTGCTGCAATTTCAGCTTTTGCAATAGGGTCCCAGATAGAATCTATATCATGGATGAGCGCTGATGGCTTTTCAGTAGCTTTTAGCTCTATATTTGGGCAGAATTATGGGGCTGAAAAATTTTCTAGATTAAAAGAAGCTAGAAGAGAAGGTTTAAAAATCCTTAGTTTTTTAGGTATTTTTGCAGCAGGATTATTATTTTTTGCAGGGGAGTATTTATTTAAAATTTTCATTCCTTCAGATGCAGAAGTAATAAGAATGGGTACAAGTTATTTAAAAATAAATGCTATATCTGAATTATTTATGGCTTATGAAATAGGTACAACAGGAATGCTAAATGGACTAGGTCTTACTAAGTATCCAGCCATAAATGCAGTTGTTTTTAATATCTTAAGGATTCCTATGGCTTTGTTGTTAATTCCTATTTTGGGAGTTAATGGCATTTGGTTGGCTATTTCTATATCAAGTATAATAAAAGGTATTATAATTATATTAATTTATACTTTTATATCAAATAAAACTGATGGATTTAAATTAAATATGGATAAATATATAAGTAAGGGTTAGAGAAGGAGGAAAATAAATGTTAGAACAATTAAAAGATCCTATTAAGGGTGAAGAGATAGTAGTTTTAAAAACAAATCATGGTGATATAAAAATAAGACTTTTTGAAGAGGCTGCTCCAAAGGCTGTTGAAAACTTTAAAGGCTTAGTTGAAAAAGGATACTATAACAATACTGTATTTCATAGGGTAATAGATAATTTCATGATTCAAGGAGGAGATCCTACAGCAAGCGGAAGCGGAGGAGAAAGCATATGGGGGAAAAGTTTTGAAGATGAATTTGATGTAAATTATAGAAACTTTAGAGGAGCTCTTTCCATGGCAAATGCTGGGCCAAATACCAATGGTTCTCAATTTTTTATAGTCCAAATGGGGCCTGTTGAAGATAAAGTAATAAAGGAAATGAGATCAGCAGGAGCGGAAAAGGGATATCCAGATGAAATAGTAGATGTATATGAAAATCTTGGTGGAACTTATTGGTTAGATGGAAAACATTCCGTATTCGGACAAGTTTTTCAAGGCATGGATGTAGTAGATGAAATTGCTTCTGTTCAAGTTGGTTTTAGAGATAAACCGTTAGAAGATGTAATTATAGAAAAAGCAAGTTTAGAAAAATTTTAGAAATAAAAATAGCCTTAATTAAGGCTATTTTTATTTCTAAACTATATATTTTTATTTTTAATGATATAATTTATACGGTGATTAATAAATGAAAAAGAAAATTGGTATTATAATATTTTTGTTAATTTTAAGTCTTTTAGTTTATAAAGCTTATGATTATAGTGATTATATTACTAAAAAAAGCAGTGAAAGTGACAAAAAGATTAGTTCACAATTAGAAAAAGTAAAAACTACAAAAATATTAGCAACAGGGGATATAATGTATCATATGCCTCTTTATAGGAATAATTATGATATAGAAAAAGAGGAATACGACTTTTCAAGCTATTATGCTAAGGTATCAGAATATCTTAATGGAGCTGATTTAGTAGTTGGAAATTTTGAAACAACTGTAAATCCTAATAGAAAGATAAGTGGACATCCTATGTTTAACACTCCACCAGAAGCTTTAAAGTATTTAAAGAACTTTGGTTTTGATGTATTATCAACAGTTAATAATCATTCATTAGATACGGGAGTAGAAGGAATAAAGACGACTATAGAAGAAATAGATAAGGCGGGGTTGAAACATTTTGGGACTTATAAAGATAAAAGACAGCCTTTAATCATAAATTCTAATGGAATAAAAGTAGCTTTCTTAGGCTATGCAGAAATATTTAATGGACTCGAATCTTTATTAAATGAAGAAAATTCTTATATGGTATCTAGTTTAAATGAAGAGTTAATTTTAAAAGAAATAACAGAATTAAAAGAGCGGGGAGTGGATTATATTATAGCTTATCCTCATTGGGGTGTAGAGTATACAAGAGAAGCTACAGAAAATCAAAAGTACTTTAATGAATTTTTACTTAAAAATGGTGTAGATGCTGTTTTAGGATCTCATCCTCACGTTATACAGCCTATAGAATTATCTAATATTAATGGAGAAGAAAAATTTACCATTTTTTCAATGGGAAATTCTATATCTAATCAAAGAAGACCTTGGATTAATAAAGATGGAGTAGAATCTGGAGTTTTCGTTGAGCTTAATTTAGAGAAAAATGGGGATAAAACTATACTTAAAAGTTATAACTTACATCCAACTTATGTAAATAGATTCAGGGATGAAAAAGGTAGAATGCAATCAGAAGTTATACTTTATCATGACTTAGTTGAAAATGGAAAGTATAGAGATAACTTAGATGACTATAGTAAGCATTTTGTAGATGAAAATTATAAAAGGACCATGGAAGTCTTAAATAGAAACATAGTTCTTAAAAATAAATGAGATTAAAAAATTATTAAATACTAAATTTTATACAGAAATGATGGAGGAATGATGAAAAAATTACTTTTAATTGCAACTGGAGGGACTATAGCTTCAGAAAAAACTGAATTTGGCTTAAGTCCAAGAACAGACCCAAAGAATTTTTTAAATTATATACCTGAAGCTAAAGAATTAGCTAATATAGATGTAAAACAAGTTTTAAATATAGATTCTACCAATATAGAACCAGAGGATTGGATAAAAATTAGTAATGAAATCAAAAATAACTATGAAAAATATGATGGTTTTATAATTACTCATGGAACAGATACCTTAGCTTATACAGGTTCAGCATTATCATATTTAATTCAAAATTCAAATAAACCCATTATTTTAACAGGATCTCAAAAACCTATAACTGATTTAATAACTGATGCAAAAAAAATCTTATTGATTCAATAAGGTTTGCTACGGAAAAGGTAAGTGGAGTTTATATAGTATTTGATGGAAAGGCAATAATAGCAACAAGAGCAAAAAAATTAAGATCCAAGTCTTATTCAGCATTTGAATCAATAAATTATCCAGCTACTGCATTTATTGATGGTAAAAGAGTTTTAAAATATGTTGAGAATAATACAAATAAAGATAAACTTTCTTTTTATGATAAATTGAACTCTAAAGTATTTTTATTAAAATTAATTCCTGGTTTGGAACCTGAAATATTAGAATACATATCGGAACACTATGATGCTATAGTAATAGAATCATATGGAGTTGGTGGAGTTCCTTTTAATGAAAAAAAAGATTTTAAAAAAGTTTTGAAAGAAATAACTAAAAAGGGTAAGATAGTAGTATTGGCAACACAAGTAATGTTAGAAGGATCTGATGCTTCAACTTATGAAGTTGGTTTCAGTATAATAAAAGATTATAATGTATTAGAAGCCTATGATATGACAATAGAAGCAGTAGTTACTAAATTAATGTGGATATTAGCTATAAAAAAAGATTTTAAATCAGTAAAAAAATTATTTTATAAATCAGTAAATAAGGATATTTTATATGAATTAGAAGAGGAGTAAACATGGGTCGTAAGAAGAAAAAATCTATAAATTTAGATAAAATTGTTTTAAGTGAAGAAGAGAAGATTGGAGCTAAGAAGAAAGCTTTATTAACTATTATTCTTAGTTTTTTATGGCCTATTACTTTAATTTTACTTTGGACAGAAGCTAGGCAAGTAATTAATCCTTTTTTATATTATCTGATTGTTTTTATTAGTGGTATAAATATTATTTTAACTATCAATTATAGCAAAATAGAAATTGATAAATATAAGTATATGGCTTATTTAAAAAATAATAAAATAGGAAAAGTTGAAAAATTTTCTTCGGCTATAGCTATCGCTGAAACAATATTTATAATAGGAATGATAATAATTACTAGATAAAACTTTACAAAAAAATATTTTAGTGCTATTATACAAAGACAATAGTAATTAAAATATTTTTTTGCATTGAAAGACAAAGATGGTCAAAGGGTGGTTGTATGGCAAAATTATCTAACTTAATTGAAGATTTTCTGATTTCATTATTAGAAGATGCAAATGGAACTTTAGAGATACAAAGATCACAAATTTCAGATAAATTTAATTGTGCTCCATCACAAATTAATTACGTTTTAACAACAAGATTTACACCTTATAAAGGATACTATGTTGAATCTAGGCGTGGGGGTGGAGGCTATATAAGAATAGTAAGAGTAGAATTTAAAAATAGAAATAGCTTTGAAAGAATATTTAATGAAGAAATTTCAGATGCTATAACAAAAGACAAAGCCGACCAAATTATAGATGAGTTGCTTGCTAACGAATATATAAGTAAGAGAGAAGCCGAAATAATAAAAGTCACTTTAAGTGATAGGTCTATTGGACAGTCTGGGGAGATAAAAAATCAATTACGAGCCAATATATTAAAGAATATATTGCTTATTATTTTCAAATAGGGGTGAAATGAGATGATTTGTGATAATTGCAAAGAAAATGAAGCAATAATTTCTTACACTAAAATGATAGGAAATGAAGTAGAAGAAGTTCATTTATGTGCTAAATGTGCAGAAATTAAGATGAGAAAAGATTTAGTATTTAATAACATAGTAAATGATAAAGTGGAAAGTTTCTTAAAAGAACTTTTTAAATTATCAGGCAAATCACAAGATGGAATAAATAAAAAGTCTTGTAGCGTTTGCGGAACAAATTTTAAAGATTTAGAAAAAAATTCACTAGGATGCGAACATTGTTATGAAGAATTTAAAGAAGAAATAGAGAGTATGATTTTAAGTTTTAAATCATCATCAAAACATAGAGGTAAAATACCTATAAGTGCAGGTAAAGAAGCTTTTATAAAAAGAGAAAAAGAAGAACTTATAAATAAGCTTTCAGTGGCCATAGAACTTGAAGAATATGAAGAGGCTGCTCTTATTAGAGATAAGATAAAGGAGTTAAAAAAATTTAATGAGCATAATAAAATATAGCGAGCTCAAACTTAATAGAAATATAAAAGGATTTAAATTTCCTAATAAACTAAATAGTGAAGAAGCTAAAAATCTTATAGATAAATTAAGTGGGATTTTAAAAGAAAGTGGCTATAAATTTTATCCAACTAAAAACATGACTTCATTAGAAAAGCTAAAATTATATGAAGAAAATATATCTAGCGGAGATATTTTTAAAAATGAAAGCATTAGTGGAGTTTATATGAAAGAGGATTCTGATGAGCCTGTTATAAGAATAAATGGTAGCGATCATATAGAGATTTCAAAAACAGCTAAGAAATTAAATTTGAAAGAGACTTATGCTGAATTATCAAATATTGATGATATTTTAGATGAGCAATTATTATATTCCTTTAGAGATGATTTTGGATTTTTAACTTCAAATCCTAATAACTGTGGAAATGGGTTAATAGCAGAAGTTTATCTTCATTTACCAGCCACAACTTACTTTGGGAATACATCTTTAATAAATGGATTGAATAGATTAGGATATAAAGTAAGTACACTAGATTCAGAAAGAGGAAATAATCTAGGCTCTATATATAAAATTTCACCAGAAAGAAATATAGGAATTGATGAATGGGACTATTTAGAAAAATTATCAAATGTATTAAAGGAGATTATAGATATAGAAGAACAGAATAGAAAGACCTTATATTTAGATAATATAATAGACTTAGAAGATATTGTAAACAGAGCATTTGGAATTTTAAAATATTGTAGAAAAATAGAAGAAGAAGAAATGATTAATAGAATTAGTGATATATTCTTAGGAATTGAATTAAGTATTTTGAAACCTAAAAAAGATTTAGACTTAATGGATACTATTAATGAATTTAGGAATGGTCATTTACAAGTAGAAAAAGGATCTTTACTTGATGGGAAGACAAGAAATATCCTTAGAGCAAATAAAATAAGAAAGATGATTAAGGAGGTCTTTTAAAGTATGAATGTATTTGGAAGATTTACACAAAAAGCCCAAAAAGCAATACTTTTAGCTCAAGCTGAAGCTAGAGAAGCTAAAGTAAATTATATAGGTTCAGAACATATATTGTTAGGAATCATGAAAGAAGGAACTGGTAATGGTTTTAAGATTTTAAATAATCTTGGATTAAATTATGAAAATTTAAAAATTGCAACATATGAAGTTGTAAGCAGAGGAACAGAAGTAATTAATTCAAATTTAATATATACTCCAAGAACAAAAAGAATTTTTGAACTTGCTTTTGAATCTGCTAAAGAAGATGGTCTTGATTATGTTGGCACAGATCATATTTTGTTAGGCTTATTAAGAGAAGGAAAGGGAATAGCCTTATTAGTATTACAAAGGATAGGTATTGATTCTGCAGCTCTTGAAGAAGTTATTATGAATACTGAAGTAGATGATGAAGATTCAGAAGAAGATAAAAAATCTGAAGTTTTAGATAAATATACTATAAATTTAAATGCAAAAGCTGAAGAAGGTAAAATCGACCCTATAATAGGAAGAACTGAAGAGATAGAAAGGATAATTCAAGTTTTATCAAGAAGAAGAAAAAATAATCCTGTTTTAGTTGGAGAACCCGGAGTAGGTAAAACAGCCATTGCTGAAGGCTTAGCTATGAGAATTACAGAAGGTCAAGTACCAGATATAATTGCAAATAAAGTAATTAGAACCTTAGATGTTTCTGGTCTTATAGCTGGGGCTAAGTATAGAGGAGATTTTGAAGAGAGATTAAAAGCTGTTTTAAATGAAACAATAAAAGATGGTAATATTATTTTATTTATTGATGAGATGCATGTTATTATAGGGGCTGGTGCAGCTGAAGGTGCGATGGATGCTTCTAATATCTTAAAGCCTATGCTAACTAGAGGTGAACTTCAAATAATTGGAGCAACTACAATTAATGAATACAGAAGTAGGATAGAAAAAGATTCTGCTTTTGAAAGAAGATTAATGCCTATTATGGTAAAAGAACCTTCAATAGAAGATGCTATTGAGATAATAAGAGGGCTTAGAGAAAAATATGAAGATCATCATGAAGTTACAATAACAGACGAAGCAATACAAGCTGCTGTTAAGTTATCGGATAGGTATTTAAACGATAGATTTTTACCGGATAAAGCTATAGATTTAATAGACGAAGCTTCTTCTAAAATAAAAATAAAATTATATGATAGTCCTAAATTCAAGGAAGAGTATGAAGAAAAATTAAATGAAATAGAAATAGATAAAGAGAAAGCTATTAATGAGCAAAATTATGAGCTTGCAGCATCTTTAAGAGATAAAGAGAAAGCTTTAAAGCATGAATATGAAGAGAAACTAATAGAATATAAAGAAAAACAAAAACGTGAAAAAATAACTTATGAAGAGATAGCTGAAATAGTTTCAAATTGGAGCAAAGTTC
The DNA here is from genome assembly GCA_052090825.1 of Peptoniphilaceae bacterium. Lineage (GTDB taxonomy): Bacteria > Bacillota > Clostridia > Tissierellales > Peptoniphilaceae > JBQDBK01. The sequence goes on from JBQDBK010000006.1 coordinate 103,827, forward strand.
CAGTTGCTAAAATGGATGAACAAGAAACAGCTAAATTAGTTAATCTTGAAGAAAGAATAAAAACAAGAGTAAAGGGCCAAGATGATGCTGTAGATTCTCTAGCAAAATCAATTAAAAGAGCTAGGATAGGACTTAAAGATCCAAATAAACCAATGGGTTCTTTTATTTTTGTCGGACCAACAGGTGTTGGTAAGACTTTCTTAGCAAAAACATTAGCAAATGAATTATTTGGCAGTGAAGAGAATATGTTAAGAATAGATATGTCAGAATATATGGAAAAACATACAGTTTCTAGATTAGTAGGTTCCCCTCCAGGATATGTAGGATATGATGAAGGTGGACAATTAACAGATGCAGTAAGATCTAACCCATATTCAGTAGTTTTATTTGATGAGATTGAAAAAGCTCACCCAGATGTATTTAATATTTTACTTCAAATATTAGATGATGGAAGACTTACAGATTCAAAAGGAAGAACAGTAAGTTTTAAAGATACTGTAATTATAATGACATCTAATGCTGGAGCTAGTAGTTTAAAAAATAAATCTACTATAGGTTTTTCAAATGGGGATAACAGTAAAAAAGAATATGAAAAAATGAAAGATATTATAAATAAGGAATTAAAAGTAATATTTAAGCCAGAATTTTTAAATAGACTAGATGAAGTAATAGTATTTAATGAGCTTTCTAAAAATGAAGTAAGAAGTATAGTTTCAAACCTTATTGAAAATCTAAAAGATAGATTATTTGAGTTAGGAATTAATGCGTCTTTTACAGATAAAGTTGAAAAATATATTGTTACAAAGGGTTATGATAAAGAATTTGGAGCAAGACCTATTGAAAGAGCAATTAGAAATTATATAGAAGATGAACTTGCTCAAAAGATGTTAGAAGGTGAGTTTAAGAAAGGCGATAATATTGAAGTAGATTTCAATAGAAAATTAATAGTCAAATTAATCGGAAGTAAAAATGAAGAAAAAAACAGAGTACAAGTGTAAGTCTTGTGGATATGTATCATCTGGATATTTTGGAAAATGCCCTTTTTGTGGAGAGTGGAATACTTTAGAAGAGGTTAATCTATCTAATAGCTCTAAGCTAAATAAAAAAGCTGGTGAGAAAAAATCCACTTCGAAAAAATTAAAAGATATTAAAGCTCAAAATTCTTTTAGGCTTAAAAGTAATATTGAGGAATTCAACAGGGTTATGGGGGGTGGAATTGTAAGAGATTCTATCTCTATAATCACTGCAAAGCCTGGTGCGGGTAAATCTACCTTACTTTTGCAAGTGGCAAATGATTTAGCTAATGATAACTATAAAGTTTTATACGCTTCTGGAGAAGAATCTGAAGCTCAAATAAAGAATAGAGCCAATAGGATAACAGACAATATATCTGATAATATTTTTGTTTATTCTGACAACACTATGAATAATGTGTTAGAAGAAGTGGAAAATATTGATCCAGACCTAATAATAATAGATTCTATTCAGACTTTTGTTTTAAAAGAAATACAATCAAGGGCTGGAAGTCCAACTCAAGTTATGGAATGCGCATATAAGATGGTAGAAATAGCTAAGAATCCTCAAAGACCAAGAATAGTTTTTTTAGTGGGACAGATGACTAAGGAGGATGAATTAGCTGGAGTTAGAGCCTTAGAACATTTAGTTGATACTGTATTAATAATAGAAAATGATTCCAATGAAGAACTTAGGAGCCTTTTAACAAGTAAAAACAGATATGGTTCAACAGGAGAAATGGGATTTTTCTTAATGACAGAGAAGGGGCTAAAATCATTAGATAACCCATCTGAATACTTTATGACCTATAGAGAAAGTGGTTCTGAGTTGCCAGGTTCAGCTTTAAGTGTTATAAGAGAAGGAACTAGACCTATAATTTTAGAAATAGAAGCTTTAAGTAGCCATAGTTTTTTGCCCTATCCATCTAGAGTTTCTGAATGTATGAGAAGGGAACATTTAAATACTTTAATTTCTATTTTGGAAGAAAGAGCTAATCTTAAATTAATTACTAAAAATGTTGTAGTTAAAACTACAGGTGGTATAAAATTAAAAGAAACAGCATCTAATTTAGCGGTTATGATAAGTATATATTCCTCAGCTAAAAATATTCCCATTGATACAAGTACAGTTTTCATTGCTGATGTAGGTCTTACCGGAGAACTTAAAAATGTTCCATCTCTAGAACTTAGACTAAAAGAATCAGAAAGAATGGGATTTAAAAGAGCTTTTATACCCTATGACAATAGCATAGAGAAAAAAACTTTTAAAACTTTAGATTTAATAAAGTGTAAAACTATATTAGATGTTATAAACAATTTTAATTAGGACTAAGTGGTCCTAATTAAAATTGTTTAAAAAGATACTAGAAATCAATAGGATATCTAGTATCTTTTTTCTATTTTAAGGGGAAAATAAAGAGATATGTAGTTCAAATTTCATTTCATTAATAAATTTTCTAAAAGTTTTCATAAAAATATAAAATCAAGGAATTTTTTCTGGGTTTGTTTTAGGTATAAATTAGGAATATAAATACTAATTTTTCTTCTTGTAAAAGCTTGTATTTAGAACTTATAATATAAAGAACAGGGAGGTAATTATGCATCAATATAAAGGTAGATTAATTGTACACACAGGTTCTATGTTTAGTGGGAAAACATCAAGTTTAGAAAAAGAAATGAAAAGATTTAATATAGCTGGTTATAGAACTTGTGCATTCAAACCATCCGTAGATACTAGAAATCCTAAAGAAAAAATAGTTACACATGATAATATATCATTTAAAGCTATTATGGTAGATAATATTTATGAGATAGTTGATTATATGAACAAAAATGATTTTGATGTCATTGGAATAGATGAAGTTCAATTTTTAGGGGGTAAAAAAGAAGATATTTTAAATGAAATAGAATATTTTTTAAATGAAGACAAGACTGTTGTAATTGCGGGATTGGATATGGACTTTTCAGCTGAACCTTTTGAAATAGTTAAAGAATTAATGGCAAGGGCGGATTATTTAACAAAACACCATGCAGTATGTTCATCTTGTGGGGTAGACGCTTGGGTGTCTCATAGGAAAATACCTTCTAAAAAAAGGATTGTTATAGGGGCTGATGAGGAATACGAACCTTTATGTAGAAGTTGTTATAACAAAATTATAGAAAAAGAAAAGAAACATAAACAAGATAGTTTTTTAAAATAATATAAGGAGAATAAATTGAAAAATAATACGGATAAGATATATAAAAAAGTATCTGATAGCAAAACTATATTTACTCATGCAACACTACCCACAGATTTAAATGAAGGTGGGACTGTATATGGAGCTAGACTTTTGGAATGGGCTGATAATTTATCTGGAGCTGTAGCAATAAGACATAGACGTGGAGGAGTAACAACAGCTTCTTTTGATAATTTTGACTTCATTAAACCCATAAGACTTGGAGATATTATTCATGGAGAAGCCTATATATCTGGAGTTGGCAAAAAATCTATGGAAATTTTCGTAAAGTTTATAAGTGAAGATTCTTTAAGTGGGGAAAAATATCTTGCTTCGATGGGATTTATAACTTACGCGGCTTTAAACCTTAAAGAAGGAGAAGAAGTAGCGGGAATTATTGGAGAAAGTCAAGAAGAAATTGAAATAATAGAAGGATATGAGGAGAGAAAAGCTATAATCGTAGAGAAATTAAATAGGGTAGGAAAATTAAAAAGTATTATAGATTTTGATTTCTAAAATTATTTTAAAGGAAAATTATAATGATAAAAAATTTATGGTATGCAATTTTAAATTCTAAGAAAGTAAAAGATAATGAGATTGTTGGAGTAAAAAGATTAAATAAGAACTGCTCTTTTTAGAGATAAAAATAGTAAGATTCATTGTGTAGAAGATATTTGTGCTCACAGAGGGGCTAAACTAAGTAAGGGTGAAATTAAAAATACTAATTTAACCTTTAAATTCCCAAAGCAATAGTTAAATACAGTAAGCGATAAATTAAAAATAATGGCATATTTTGTTCCTGTGGATGAAGAAAGTACACTTTTATGTATAAGATTTTATAATAAAATAAGAGAGTAGTTGAAATACAAAAGCTTAAGAAAAGTGAATTGAAAATAAATGAGAATTTATTATAGGCAGATATGGCTATAATTCAATATAGAAAGAGAAGAGAAGCTTTAAAAAATAAATAAATATATATTTAAGTTAATCTGGAATAAGATGCTATATATTTTTATATTTGATATATAGAATAAAGTACTTGATATATTTATTAGAAGGTATATAATTAGTATAGATTAGAGTGTTTATCGATGGTTACCTAGGGAATATAACTAGGTAGTTTTTATCTGATGCCTATATTTCGATAAAGAGCCTGTACTGTGTCTGATGTGATACGATAAAAGGCTAAAAAGAATTCTAGAAGCTCAGAGTTTTTAAATAAAAATCAGCAAAACAAAATAGCATCATCACCATCAATAGATTGTAAAGTACGAAGGCTAAACCTTACGACCAAGCAGTCTTTTTTTATGGTTTAAAGGTGGCCTCGTCATAGCAATGAGGAGGTGCAAAATGCTTAATCGAATGCTGGGGAAAATATATTTTTCTAAAAAAGGTTTATTAAAAGTAGTTTTAGGCTGCATTTTAATGGCTTTTACATTAGTTAATATTCATATGCAAGCTGAAATTACAGAAGGCGGAGTTATAGGTTTCACCTTATTTTCTTATAAAATTTTTGGTATTAATCCAGCTATTGCTGGTCTTGTTATAGATTTTGCTTGTTTTAGCCTAGGAATATCCATGTTTGGTAAAAAATTTCTTTGGAAAACTGCAGTAGCTTCTGTAACTTTTGGATTTTTTTATAAGTTGTTCTTGTTTATTGGTCCTGTTATTCCAAGTATTTATGATTTCCCTTTTCTATGTTCCATTATTGGTGGGCTTGGAATAGGAATAGGTTGTGGTTTGGAGATTTCTGAAGGAGGAGCCTCTGGAGGAGACGATGCCTTAGCTTTAATAATTTCTAAAAAGTCAAAAATAAGTATAGGAAAAGCTTATTTAGTAACAGACTTTGTAATATTAGGTTTGTCAATAACCTATATACCTTTTATTAGATTAATATTTTCAGTCTTAACAACAATGGTATCTTCTTTTATAATAGAAAGATTTGAAAATGGATTTAATTTTCCAGTATTAAAAAAATTAATATTAAATACTTAATAAGGCTATATATTTATTATTAAGTAACTTCGCTAAAGTTTTCTTTAGCGATTTTTTATAAATTTTTTAGATTAAGATAACTTTACTTTATACTTATATAATAATAAAATTATAAATTAAGAAGTAGAATTAGAATATTTATAGAGGTAAAATATGATAAAAAATTTAATTAGTATAAAAAATAGAATAGATAGTCAGATAGAAATAATATCAAACTTGGGTGAAGTTGATATTGAGCTAATTAACATAGATGGTAAAAAAATTTCAAGAACGGGATTATTTTTAAAATCAAATGAAAATAAATATTATAATTTACCTTATATTTACAAGGAG
>JBQDBK010000007.1:0-15195 GCA_052090825.1 Peptoniphilaceae bacterium
ATGGTTCTGAGTACTTAATCTTAGAGCTCGAAAAAAATGGGGAAAGAAGAGTTGGGTTAATGGCTTTACCAGATATAAGTCCTAAAATTGTTAAGCTGCCATCATCTACTGGCTACCCCTTTATCAGAAGTTCTAAGGTTATAAATGAGTTCGCTAGGGAGTGCTATCCTAAATCAAAAATACTTTCTAAAACTATTATAAGGGTAACAAGAAATGCAGACCTAAGTGCCGATGATGAGATAGCCTATGATGAAGTTGACTATAGGTCTCACATGAAAAAGATTTTAAAGAAGAGACATAGACTTCAAAGTGTAAGAATTGAAGCCAACGAAAAGGGGATTGAGCCCTTTAAAAAATTACTTTGTGAAAAGCTAAATATAGAAGAAAATCAAATATTTGAAAGTTATGCTCCTTTGTCTATGGACTATGTTTCAGAACTTAAAAAATATTTATCAGAAGATTTTATTTCACAATATACTTATGGCACTTATCTACCTAATTTGGGAGAAAAAATTGGTCTAACAGGAGATCTTATATCTAAAATAAAAGAAAGAGACTATCTTCTTAGTTATCCTTACGATAGTATGGAACCTTTTATAAAATTAATAGAACAGGCTGCCCATGATAATAGAGTTATAAGTATAAAAATAACAATATATAGGCTTGCTAAAAATTCTAGGTTGGTTCAGCAATTATGTAGAGCTGCTGAAAATGGAAAAGAAGTAGTAGTAATAATGGAACTTAGGGCAAGGTTTGATGAGCAGAGTAATCTAGATTATTCTAAAAAACTTTACGATGCAGGTTGCCATATAATATATGGTATGTCAGGTTATAAGGTTCATTCTAAAATTTGCTTAATAACTCTACAAGATATAAATAAATGGTGGCATATAACTCAGATTGGAACAGGAAACTACAATGAAATTACTGCAGGAATTTATACGGATTTTTCTTTAATAACTTCCAATTCTGACATAGGCTTAGATGCCATTCAATTTTTTAAGAATATGTCAACGGGAAATTTACAAGGAAGCTATAAAAGACTATTACAATCACCATCGACTTTAAAAAACTCCTTACTTGAAATGATAGATGAGGAAATAGAGAAAAAAGAAGATGGATATATTTTCTTTAAAATGAACTCTTTAACTGATAGAGACTTTATAGATAAATTTATGGAGGCTTCAAGAGCAGGAGTTAAAGTTAAGTTAATTATAAGAGGTATATGTTGTATATTACCAGGCGTTCCCGGTAAGACGGAGAATATAGAAGTCCATTCTATAGTAGGTAGACTATTAGAGCATGCAAGAGTGTATATGTTTGGAAAAGAAGATAGTAAAGTTTATATTGGATCTGCTGATTTAATGACTAGAAATACAGAGAATAGAGTTGAGCTTATTACACCGATTTTAGATAATGACATAAAAAATAGAATTATAAAGTATATGGATATTCAATTTAAAGACAATGTAAAAGGCAGAGTTTTAGATCAATATGGAAAATTAAATATGATAGATAATCAAGAAGAAAAATTGAATTCTCAACAATACTTTATGGATGAAGAGTTTAGAGAAGAATATGAAGAGACACCTCTTTCATTTTTTAATATGTTGAGGCAGACAATTAGAAGATTAATAAAAAAGGCAAATTAAAAGAGAAGTGGGCTTATAAAGTCTCACTTCTCATTTTTTTAAAAAAAGAAGATATTAGCTTAGATGATTCTTCTTCTAGAATACCAAAGCTTACTTTTGTGGTATGATTAAAGCCAAGATTCAGAAGATTTATTTTACTACCACAGCAACCATATCTAGGATTTGCGCTTCCAATAAAAACTTTATTTATTCTAAAATTTATAATCGCCCCTGCACACATAGGACAAGGTTCAAGATTTACATATAAATTACAATTTTCCAAATGATAAGTATTAAGTTTTTTACTAGCTTCCTTTAAAGCTAAAATTTCTGCATGCATAGAAGCATCTTTACTAATTTCTTTTTTATTAAAACCTCTACCTATAATTTCTCCATTAAGTTCTACAACTGCTCCAATAGGGACATCCCCATTTTTATATGCAATCTTAGCAAGCTTCAGAGCCTCTTTCATAAAAAATTCTTTATCTTTCAAAAAATCACCAATTTAATTGTATCAAAAATTAATAAATAAAAAAGTTACAAAATTGTTTTAATTGTTTTTCTCTGGGTATATAAATAACACCAAGAGATATAAAAATATAAATTTCATAAAATCTTGGTGTGAATCTTGATAATTTCATCCAAGTAAAATAAATGTAATAAAAAAGATTAACAAGTAAATCGCTAAAAGGGCGTTCAAATATAGATTTGAGTAAGTTATAAAAATTAAAAAGTAAATCTTATTAATATAGAATTTGATTTATAACTTTTAAGTTTATCTAAATTTAAGAGTTGGATTTAGAGGTAAAAGCTTAAGAATTATAATCAGATAAAATAAAAAAGTTTTTAGTAAGGTAAATAAGTTGAAAATTTGAGAGTTTTAAATAGACATTCAAAAGTTTTAAAAATATAAAGTACAAGATTAAGAATAGCAAAATATATTAAAAAGAAGGTAGAAAAAGTGATAGAACCAAAAAGTAATACTTGGATGAAATTATTAAGAATTTAAAGGATAGTTAGTTTTAATAAAATTTAAACTGACTATCCTTTTTTATTTATAAATTTTCTACTAATACAAGCCTTTTAGAATTGGGTATTAATTAAAAGGGAGGAAAATTATGGATATTATAAAAAATTTCGAGTTAGAAAATTGTAAAAATAAAAGAAAATATTCTATTATACACAAAGAAGTTCCTATAAGAATGAGTCCAGATTTAATAAGGGCTATAGAATATCTATTATGGTATGTACCGAATATATCTTCTGTTCAATCCAAGGAAAATGAACTAATATCTAATTATTTATATGAAGAATTTACCCTATCTGAAATAAAAAAATATATGCATTTAAAAGATCATGATATTGCCTTTGTAGATGAAATACCAAGTAGCATAGAAAAATATTATAAAGAAGGAATATGCATGGAAGGACAAAAACTTATACTTTCTAAAATGGAAGATGAAACTAAGACAAGCTCCATTTTAAGACACATTAGAAATTCAATAGCCCATGGTTATTTTAACATAGTAGATGATTTACTTGTAGGATTTGACTATAACATATATAAAGATACAAAAATATGTACAGGAATATTTAAGATAAGACCTAACAATCTATTAAATGCTCTTATGAATTTAAATACAGAATTAACTTCTGAAAAGTTAATTAAATTAGCTTTAGAAACTTGTAATTATAATGTTGAATTTTATAAAAAGAATGGAAAAAGAAACGATTCCTTTGATTTTTTTGTATCTAAAGCTGGCAGAAAATATATAGTTGAAGTTAAAGAATATAATAGCGATGAAATAATATCTCATGAATTTGTAAAAACCTTAGTTAAAAATTCAGAGGGACTTTATAAAAAAGTTAAACCTGTCTTAGTTATAAACAAATCTTTTTTAAGAAAGAAAAGTAAGAATTACTTACTAAAACATTCGGTAATTATATTAGATGTAAAAAATATAAAAAAATTACTAAAAGGTATAGATATCTTAGAGGAGATTGAAAAATCTCTTATAAAGTAAGTTTTAAAAATTTCTTAAATATTATAGGAAGTCTATTTAAAAGTTTTATTATGATATAATTATTCTTCAAGGTGATAGTATGTTAAAATTAGAATTAAATTTATCTCAAAAATTAAATATAACTAATGAAATGGTTACTGCTATTGAAATTATGGAATTAAATTCTTTAGAACTTGAAGATTTTATAATAAAAGAAAGTGAAGAAAATATATTAATAGAGTATGACAATAAATTTGATGATGATAAGTTTATAAAATATATTAAAGACTTAAAGAGTCTTAATAAAACATATTATTATAATAATGACCATGAAGATTTAGATATTTCATCATATGTTCCTAAAAAGGTTTTTTTAAGAGAATTTTTATTAAATCAATTAGGCTCAATGAAAATTGATAAGAAAAAATATAAAATTTGTAAATATATAATAGAAAATATTGATGATAGTGGATACTTTAGAATAAATATTTCTCAAGCAGCTAGGGATTTAGGAGTGGAAGATGAGGAAGTGCTTTCTTGTCTTAAAATTATCTGGACTTTTGAGCCTGGTGGCGTGGGAGCTAGAGATCTTAAGGAATGTTTACTACTTCAAATAGAAGGCAATGATGAAATTTTACAAAAAATTATAAAATATCACCTAGAAGATTTATCTAAAAATAAGTTAGTTAAAGTTGCTGAAGAAATGAAAATAAATAGGTCAGAGCTTATAAATTATTTAGAAAAGATTAAAAGATTAAACCCAAAACCAGCTAGTGGATATTCAACAGGTGAGAAGAATGTGGAATACATAAGGCCCGAAATTTTTATAAAAGTAGAAAATGAAGAGATATCAATAGAAATAGAAGACAAGACAAGTAATTTTCATATAAATAATTATTATTTAAAGCTTCTAGAAACAGATATAGACGAGGAAACAAAAAAATATATAAAAAGTAAGTTATCAAGAACCTTTTTTATAATAGAAGCAATTGAAAAAAGAAGAGAGACTATAAGAAAAGTAGTTGAAGAAATATTAAGAATTCAAAGAGAATTTTTCATTTATGATAAGCCTTTAAAAGCTTTAAGCTTAAAAGACGTGGCATCTTCTTTATCTATTTCCGAATCGACTGTTTCAAGAGTTACAAAAAATAAGTATTTGGAATCTAAAAAAGGAAGCTATTCTTTAAAGAGCTTTTTTGTAAGTTCTATAAATAGTGAATTTGGTGAAATTTCAAAAGATCAGGTAATAGAAAGAATGAAAGCTATTATAAGTGAAGAAAATAAAAATAAACCTTTATCAGACCAAAAAATTACTGATATTTTAAGAGAAGAAGGTATAGATATAAAGAGAAGAACGGTAGCTAAATACAGAGATGATTCAGACATACCATCAGCTTCATTAAGAAGGAGTTATTATGAGCAGAAGTAGGAGAGGGAGGAAAAAAGATAATAAATTTTTCTTTTTTAGTGCTATTATATTTATAATTATAGTATTTTTAATAATATCTCAAGAAAATAAGGAGACGCCAAAAGATTTCAGAGAAGAATATTTATCTAGTAATACTTATTTGGCAAAAAAAATTGCTAGCAAGTATAAGCTTTACCCATCAGTTATTTTAGCTCAGTCTGCCTTGGAAAGTAACTATGGGAAATCTAAATTGAGTAGAGATTATAATAATTATTTTGGAATAAAGGCTCTTAATAGTGATTCTGTAGATTTAAATACTGTTGAGTATATAGATAAAAATAAATCTATAGTTAAAGAACCTTTTAGAGTATATAAAGATAAAAAAGATAGTTTTAACCACTATGGGCTTTTAATATCTAAAGCTAAAAGATATGAAAATGTAAGAAAGGCTAATTCTTATAAAGAAGCTGCTAATGCCCTTCAAAAATCTGGATATGCAACAGATCCTAATTATGCTTCTAAAATAATAGACATAATAAATAGGTATAATTTAGATGACTTAGATAATAGTTTTTTTCACAGATAAATTAAGAAAGTTTATAAGATTATAAATTGGGTATTACTTTATTGTTAAGAATAACTTGGCAATATAATAAACCCCGCTAAAATTTTTAGTGGGGATTTTTTAATCATCATAAGTACATTAGCAAAATTTTATAAAAAAATTTACGAAAAATAAATTTACTTTTTTAAAAAAAGTGCTATTATAGGTGTTAGTTGGTTTTGAAAGAAGGGATGATGTTGAAAAAAACTGTTAATAAAATAATAGAGATAGATAACTCTACTAAAGAGATAGTTGAATCAAGTAAAGATGAAATTAAGAGAATAAAAGATGATCTTAGAAAGAGAATGTCTGAAATGGAGACAAATCAACTAGAAGCTGCCAAGAAGATAGCTCAGGAAAAGTATAATAATATAATATCCCAAGCTGAGGCAGAGGTAAAAAAGAGAAGAGAAGAAAACCAAAAAAATCTAAGAAAGATAGATGAAAATTATGAAGAAAATAAAAAATTTTTAGTTGAAAAAGCTCTTAAAGACTTTATATTGAAGGCAGAAGTGTAGTATGAATAATTTTGCTGCAGTTAATTCAAAAATAGAGGCAATGTCATCAAAACTTTTGCAAGATGAAGATTTTATTAATCTAGCCCATAAGGATAGTGTTAGAGAAATATTGGAGTATTTAAAGATTAATACTGAAATAGGACAAAGCCTAGATATATATGACGATATTTATGAGGCAGAAAGAAAAATGCAAGTTTATAAAAAAAATAAACTTGAAAAGATTAAGCACTACCTAGTGGATGATTACAAAAAATTTTTAAACTCATTGTTAACTGAAATGGAAATTTCAGAGATAAAAAAAATTTTGAGAACTTTACAAAGAAAAGAAGGAATTAATGATTTAGACGGGGATAAACTTAGTCTAGGAAGCAATTCTATATTTCAAGTTGATTCAGAAACAACCATACCAACCTTTATAGAAAAACTTAAAAAGACTAAGTATTACAGAGTTTTGAAGCCTTATCAGGATGAAAAAAACGATGTAATACTTTTTTATTTGGAAATGAATTTAGATAAATTGTTTTATTCTGAGTTGATAAATATATCTAAATCTTTTAATAAAGAGAATCAAAAAGCGGTTTCTAATTTACTAGGAAGAAGAATAGATTTATTAAACCTTATTTGGATTTATAGAGGTTTGAAAAATTATAAGTTACTACCAGAAGAGTTGATAAATTTTTCTATTTTAGGAGGATATGTTTTTAACTACGATGCTTTGCAAAGATTGTGTTATAAGGAGAATGTTGAAGAATTTATAGAAGAAATTTCAAAAACTCAATATGCTTTTCTCTTTGAAGGTGAAGATATGGATATTTATATGAATAGGAGAAGTAATAGATATCTATATTATATTGCCAAAAAGGAGATTTCAAAAAATGAGTTTAATTTTTCAAAATTTTTATCTTATTTATTTCTACTCGAGTTTGAAATAAAAGATTTAAGCGCAATCATGGAAAGTATAAGATTTAATTTAACTTTTGAAGATACAATTAAATACATGATCAGAAATTATAAGGAAGTGAGTAAAAGGCGATGATTGAAAAAGTTAAGATGATGGATGTAGTTGGAAATCTTAGCTATATGGACGATGTTCTTAAGGACATACTAAAGGCTAAGATTTTAAACATTGTCGATGCAAGAACAGAACTGAACAATAATGCTTTTACATTTAATCTGGAGAATGAAAAAGATTTAGAGAGGAACATAGAATTGAACTATGTTGTACCCTTTGAAAAAAATAAAACTAGAGAATTAAATATAAAAAAAGCTAAAGAAATAATGGATTTTTTGGGGATAAAATCCATAGATGAGTCCTATTTAGAAAAAGAATCCGATGTTAAATTTGCAGAGATTTATGAAGAATTAAAGATTAAAGTAGATAGATTAAATGAGATAGAAAAAGAGTTAAAGACTCTTAAAGGTATAGAAAGTAATTATGAACTTTTTCAAAATGTAAATGTAGATCTATCTGACTTGGCAAATTTAGAATATTTTGATGTTAAATTTGGAATTTTAGATAAGGACGGTAGGTTTAGGATAAAGAAAAATTATGGAAATATTTTATCTATAATAATTCACACATCTACAATAGATGAGAATGAAGTTTATATGGTTATTTATCCTAAGGAAGTATCTGTTGAAATAGATAGAATTCTTAAAAGTGTTAATTTTCAGGAAGTTAATATTTTGGGGTCTAAAAAAGGAACTGCCAAAGAAATTTTAGGTAATTTAGAAGATAATGAATTTAAATTAAGAGAAGAAAAGAAAAATCTAGAAGAAGAAAAAGAGAGATTTTTAAGGGAAGATCTAGATATGCTTAAGGAGATTTTAGCCAGAGTTTTAGTAGGAGAAAAAATAGAAGAGTTAAAAAAATATATGCTTCATTCTAAAAATTCTTTTTATTTATCAGGCTTTGTAGCAGAATCTCAAGTAAAAAATATAAAAGAAATTTTGAGCAAATATAAGGAGATTAAAATTCAATTTCACGATCCGAAAGAGCTGGGATTAAACCCACCGACTAAATTTAAAAACTTAAATTTTTTCGAGCCCTTTGAGCTTTTAATAAAAATGTATGGAGTACCAAGCTATGGAGAAATTGATCCTACAGTATTTTTTGGCATAAGCTATATGATATTATTTGGCTCAATGTTTGGTGATCTAGGTCAAGGGGCTGTATTTTTAATTTTAGGATTTTTAATTTCAAAAAGAATAAACAAAGATTTTGGAGGTCTGTTAAAGAGACTTGGATTATCTTCTATGATATTTGGAACCCTTTATGGATCAGTATTTGGAAATGAAGAAATAATAGAGGGCATTTGGTTTAAACCCTTTGAAAATATAAATCAAACTTTAGTATTTGCAATAGCATTTGGCGTTTTTTTGCTGACAGTTTCTTTTATTTTAGGATTTGTAAATAAAATCAACAATAAAGAATATGAAGAAGCTTTTTTAGGCAAAGAAGGCCTGACAGGATTTTTAATTTTTCTATCTATATTAAATTTAGGGCTAGGCTACATGGGAAACCTGAATTTTATAAATATTAAGTTATCTGGGATTTTAATGGGCCTGTCTTTAATAGCAATGATATTTAAAAGACCCTTATATAAAATGGCTTTAAGAGAGAAAGTAACTTATGAAAATGGAGATGTGGCAGGATATTATATTGAAGGGACTTTTTCCCTATTAGAAGCTGTGATGTCAATTTTAAGTAATATTATTTCTTTTATAAGGGTTGGAGCTTTTGCCATCAATCACGTTGGCTTATTTTTAGCTTTTCAAACTGTTGGACAAATGACAGGAAATAAAATAGGAAATATAATAGCCTTGATAGTAGGGAATATAGTAATAATAGGACTTGAAGGGTTAATAGTGTTTATCCAAAGTTTGAGATTAGAATATTACGAAATGTTTAGTAAATATTATATTGGAGAAGGATACGAATTTAAAACTGAAAAAGTTAATTTAGGAGGAAAATAGAAATGGAAAAAATATTAGTTTTATCAATAATAGCAGTGATAGGAATGCTTTCATCAGGATCATATTTAGCTTATAAAAATACTCCTGCAAGTAAAAAAATATTAAAAACTATAATGAGGTTGAATATGCTTTTCTTTGTTCCAATAGTGGGATTTATGGCAATTACTCTTGCACCAAATTTTGTGCATGCAGAAGGTGTTCAAAGTGCTTCTAATGGTCTTGGTTTTATAGCAGCAGGTCTTTCAACAGGGTTAGCTTCCTTAGGAGCAGGAATTGCTGTAGCTAATGTAGGTTCATCTGCAATTGGAGCTGTATCAGAAGACCCAAAAATTTTAGGTAAGTCAATGATTTTCTTAGGACTAGCAGATGGTATTGCTATTTATGGTCTTATTATTTCAATAATGATATTGGGTAGATTATAATGCGTTCATTAATAATTTCAAGGAGTATGGATGTAGTTATTGGGCTTAGGCTAGCAGGGATTGAAGGAAAGTTTGTCAAAAATTCTGAAGAACTTTTAAAAGAATTTAGATCAAATACTAAAAGGGATAATATAGGAATATTAATCTTAACGGAAGAAGATTTTAAAGATATAGAAAAAGAAGTAATAGCTTTAAAATTAAAAAAAGGACTTCCCTTAGTAGTTACAATTCCTGGAAGAGGAGGCTTAAAAGACAAGGACTTAATATTAAGATATGTAAAAGAATCCGTAGGAGTAAAATTAAGTTAATGAGGGATTAATAATGATACTATTAGAAGATAAACTGGCGATTTTTAATAAAATTGTATATCAAAAAAATAAAGAAATATGGATGAAGAAAATAGCAGAAGTTAAAGAGGATTACCAAAAAGCTCAAAAAGAAAAAGAAATTGAAATTGCCAATATGAAAAATGAAATAATAAAGAGAAGAGAAAATTTGGCGAAACAAAAAAGCTATGAAATGATAAGTGATGTAAATCAAGAAAAAAGGATTTTAGAACTTCAAAAAAATGAAGAGATACTGGAACATTTTATAAATGACTTGTATAGAAAGTTAGAAGAATTCTCTAAGACAGAAGACTACTTTAAATTTGAAGAAAAGAGATTTAATCAGATTATAGAGGACTTTGATGAAGGGAAATATATAATTTCTATTTTAGATAGAGATAGAAGATTAAAAGATATATTTATAGAAATAGCGAAGAAAAGAAATATAGAATTAAGCTTTGATCAATTAGAAGAATCTTCAATAGGTGGTTTTATGATTTCAGATGAAGAAAAAACATATAATGTGGATTGTAGCTTAAAAGCTAAAGTAGAAGATTCTAAATATCAAATAGGTAAATTACTACATTTTACACTTAAAGAAGCAGGTGTTAACAATTGAAAACTGGAAAAATTTTGGCGGTAAATGGCCCAGTAATAACTGGGATAGAAATGACAGGATTCAAGCTTAGAGAGATGGTAATAGTCGGAGATAAGAAGTTAATAGGAGAAGTTGTAAATATAGAAGTAGACCAAGGAATAATTCAGGTATACGAAGAAACAACTGGTCTAAGAAGAGATGAAGAAATTATTTCAACTGGATCCCCCTTATCAGTAAAGCTTGGTCCCGGTATGATAAAAAATATTTTTGATGGAATCCAAAGGCCTTTATATGAAATAAGAGAAAGACATGGTAATTTCATGCCAGAAGGCATAGGACTAATATCTATAGATCAAGAAAAGCTTTGGGATTTAACTCTAAAGGTTGAATTAGGGGATGAAGTAAAAGAAGGCCAAATATTTGGCACAGTTCCAGAAACAGATATAATAATTCACAGACTCTTAGTTCCCATGGGAATAAATGGTAAAGTAGTAGAAAGAGTTGAAGATGGTAAGTATAATATTGAAACAACAATAGTTAAGGTAAAAGATAAGGATAATATTATACATGAATTAAAAATGTATCAAAATTGGCCGGTAAGAGTCTCAAGACCTATAAAGGAAAGATTGCCTATAAATAAGTTATTAGTAACAGGTCAAAGAGTATTTGATGTATTTTTTCCAATAGCAAAGGGAGGAACATCAGCTATACCAGGTGGATTTGGTACAGGAAAAACTATGAC
This sequence comes from Peptoniphilaceae bacterium, assembly GCA_052090825.1. GTDB lineage: Bacteria > Bacillota > Clostridia > Tissierellales > Peptoniphilaceae > JBQDBK01. The sequence continues at coordinate 11,229 of JBQDBK010000007.1, forward strand.
TCAACACCAAATAGCAAAATATTGCGATGCAGATATTATAGTTTATATAGGTTGTGGAGAACGTGGTAATGAAATGACAGAAGTTTTGGAAGATTTTCCTAAGCTAATAGATCCTAATACCAATAAGCCATTAATGGATAGAACTATACTTATAGCCAATACTTCTAACATGCCAGTAGCTGCTCGTGAGGCTAGTATATACACTGGTGTAACAATAGCTGAATATTTTAGAGATCAAGGCTACCACGTAGCCCTAATGGCAGATTCAACTTCACGTTGGGCAGAAGCACTTAGGGAAATTTCAGGTCGTCTTGAAGAAATGCCAGCAGAAGAAGGTTATCCAGCTTATTTGCCTTCAAGAATTGCGGAGTTTTATGAGAGGGCAGGTTATATTAAAAACTTTAATGGAACAGAAGGATCAGTTACTTTAATAGGGGCAGTATCACCTGTAGGTGGAGATTTTTCTGAGCCAGTAACAGAAAACACTAAAAGATTCGTAAATGTATTTTTAGCACTTGATAAGGAACTTGCTTATGCTAGACACTATCCAGCTATAAACTGGATTAATTCTTATTCAGGTTATACAAAGATGTTAAAAGACTACTATGATATGAGATTGGATGGAGACCTATCTGAGCTTAGGGCTAAATTTTTAGACTTATTACATCAAGAATCCAAATTGAATGAAATAGTTATGTTAGTTGGAGAAGACGTATTACCGGATAATCAAAGACTTATATTAGAAATAGCTAGAGTTATAAAAGTTGCTTTTCTTCAACAAAATGCTTTCAATAAAATTGATACTTTTGTACCCCTAGAAAAACAATTTGAAATGTTAAAGACAATAGATCTTTTATATGAAATGGGGAAAAAAGCAGTTGAAAAACAAATTCCAATTTCTAAAATAAAAAATCAAGGTCTATATGCCAAGGTAGTAAATATGAAATACAGTATAGAAAATGATAAAATTGGAAAATTTGTAGAGCTTAATAATGATATAAGGGATTATTATGCAGAACTTGAAGCTAGGTATGAAAAGTAGGTGATAGCATGAAAAAAGAATATTTATTACTAGATAAAGTAGAAGGATCCTTAATAGAATTATCTAATTTACACAGGGTTTCCTATGAAGAAGTAGTTTCAATAAAGTCTAAGGACAATAAAATAGAAAAGTTAGGGCAAGTAGTAAAAATTGATGGAGATAGCGCCACAATACAAGTATTTGGAGAAAACCTTGGAGTTTCAACAGAAAATAGGAAAATAACTTTTGAAGCTCATCCCTTTCAAATACCCTTATCAAGAGAAATTCTTGGCAGAGTTTTTAATGGGATTGGGCAACCAATAGATAAAGGATCTCCAATATATGCTGATAAGTTTTACAATGTAAATGGTAGACCTATGAATCCAGCATCAAGAGAATATCCAAGAAACTTTATACAAACGGGTATCTCATCAATAGATGCTCTTATGACCTTAATAAGAGGACAAAAGCTTCCTATATTTTCTGGGTCAGGACTTCCACACAATGAATTAGCAGCACAAATAGTAAGACAAGCTAAGATATCAGATGATAATGCAGAAGATTTTGTAATAGTGTTTGCAGCTATTGGAGTAAAGCATGATGAAGCTAATTATTTTAGAGAAACTTTTAAGAATGCAGGTGTTTCTGAGAAGGTAGTAATGTATATAAACTATGCAGACGATCCAATAATGGAGAGACTAATAGCACCTAAATGTGCTCTTAGCGCAGCTGAATATTTAGCCTTTGAAGAGCATAAGCAAGTATTAGTAATAATGACAGATATAACCTCTTATGGAGAAGCTTTAAGAGAAATTTCATCCTCTAGAGAAGAAGTGCCATCAAGAAAGGGTTACCCAGGACACCTATATTCAGACCTAGCTATGTTGTATGAAAGAGCGGGTATGATAAAGGGAATAGAGGGTTCAGTAACTTTAATTCCAATTTTAACTATGCCAAATGATGATATAACTCACCCAATAGCCGATCTTAGTGGATTTATAACAGAAGGACAAATAGTTTTATCAAGAGATTTAAATCAATCGGGTATATACCCACCTATAAATATTTTGCCTTCTTTATCTAGGCTTATGAAAGATGGTATAGGAGAAGGATATACAAGAGAAGATCATGCAGATCTTTCTTCTCAATTATTTGCAACTTATTCAAGAGTAGGAGAGGTAAGAGCTTTAGCCCAAATCATTGGAGAAGATGACTTATCAGAAATAGATAAACTACACCTTGAATTTGGAAGACAATTTGAAAAAAGATTTTTAAGTCAAAAATTTGATGAAAATAGGGAAATAGAAGAAACTCTAGACTTAGGTTGGGAATTATTAAAAATACTTCCATCACAAAGTTTAGATAGGATAGATCCTGAATTAAAGAAAAAATACTTGGGAGCTGATTAAAATGGCAACTAAAGTAATACCTACTAAGGCCAATCTAATAGCTGCAAAGTCTTATTATGATTTCGCCCTAAAAGGATATGAACTTCTAGATAAGAAGAGAACTGTTCTAATAAAAGAAATGATGGATTTAAACAAAAAAGCTATTGTTTTACAAGAGAAAATAGAACTAGCTTTTGAAGAGTCATATAAAGCATTAACAGATGCAACTATAACAATGGGATCAGAATCAATTTATGAAATATCTCATTCTATAGCTAAAGAAGATTCATACGATATAGTAACTAAATCTGTAATGGGAGTGGAAATACCTCAAATAAAATATAAAAAGAATGATTTAAAAACTGAGTATTCCTTTTACCAATCAACTACAGCTTTTGATACGGCCTCTATAGATATGCATGATATTAGGTATTTAATTTATGAACTGGCAGAAATAGAAACAGGGGTCTTTAGGCTTGCTCAAGAAATAAAAAAGACTGTTAAAAGAGCTAATGCCCTTGAAAAAATTCAAATACCTAAATATGAAAAAATTGTAAAAGAAATAGAAGACACCTTGGCTGAAAAAGAAAGAGAAGATTTTTTTAGGTTGAAAAAAGTAAAAGATAGAAAGAGAAAGACAAAAAAAAAATAAAAAATTTAAAGTACACTCTTAGGAGTGTATTTTTTTAATATTTTTTAATATATATGTTAAATATGAAAATAGAAGGGTATATTTATAATGAGAAACGATATTAATTATCAATAAATTTATATATGGAGGTATATTATGTCATTAATAGGAAAAAAAATAGAAGAATTTGAAGCTAATGCTTATAACCCAAAAACAGAAGAGTTTGTTGTGGTAACAGATAAAGATCTTATGGGTAAATGGAATGTTGTAATGTTTTATCCAGCAGACTTTAGTTTTGTTTGTCCAACAGAATTAGAAGATCTTCAAGAACAATATTCAAAATTACAAGAAATGGGAGTTGAAGTTTATTCTGTTTCAACTGACACTCACTTTGTTCATAAAGCTTGGCATGACAATTCAGAAGCTATTAAGAAATTAGAATATAAAATGATAGGAGATCCAGGTCAAAATATATCAAGACAATTTGATGTCCTTGATGAAGAAGCAGGTTTAGCTCAACGTGGAACATTTATTATAGATCCTGAAGGTGTAGTTCAAGCTTGTGAAATTAATGCTGATGGAATTGGAAGAGATGCAAGAGTTTTAATTGATAAAATTCGTGCAGCTCAATATATTAGTGAAAATCCAGGCGAAGTTTGTCCAGCTAAATGGAAAGATTCAGGAAAAACTTTAACTCCAGGGTTAGACCTTGTTGGAAAGATTTAAGGATAAATATGAGCTTAGATATAAATATAAAAAATCAACTATCTCAATTCTTAGAATTAATTGAAAAACCAGTTATACTTTCTCTAAGTTTGGCAGAAGATAAAACTTCTGTTGAACTTAGAGATTTTGTAACTGAAGTAGCTTCTATGACTGATATGATAAAAGTGGATGAAAAATCTTTAGATTTGAAACCTAGTTTTT
>JBQDBK010000007.1:15295-109146 GCA_052090825.1 Peptoniphilaceae bacterium
TAGTTTTTGCAGGCATACCATTAGGACATGAATTTGAATCTTTTGTATTAGCCTTACTTCAAGTAGGGGGTCGTGCTCCTAAAATTAGTGACCAGCAAATAGAAGCTATAAAATCAATAGATAGAGAATTGAAATTTGAAACTATAGTAAGTTTATCTTGTCACAATTGTCCAGAAGTAGTTCAATCTTTAAATATAATGTCACTTCTTAATCCAAAAATATCTCATACTATGATTGAAGGCGGAAGCTTTCAAAAATTAGTAGAAGATCGTGGAGTAATGGCTGTTCCCACAGTATTTTTAGGTGGAGAAATTTTTTTAAGTGGAAGAAATAATCTTGATCAAATTTTAAATAAGCTAATAGGTCCTAAGACTTCTAAAAGTTTTGATGATATAGAAGATTTTGATGTATTAATTGTGGGTGGAGGTCCAGCTGGAGCTTCAGCTGCCATATATACAGCTCGTAAAGGACTTCGTACAGGACTTGTAGCTGATGAATTTGGTGGTCAAGTAAAAGAAACCTTAGGAATAGAAAATATATTAGGTATACCCTACACAGAAGGTCCTAAATATATGAATCAGGTTAAAGAACACGTTGAAGAATATGGAGTTGAAATAATTCAAGGTGTAATGGTGGAAAAACTTTCTCCTAATAGAGAAGGTGGAAAAGTAAGTATAGAATTAGATAATGGAGCTCAAATTAAAACAAAAACTCTTATTATAGCAAGTGGAGCAAGATGGAAACTTATTGGTATTCCAGGGGAAAAAGAGTTAAGAAATAAGGGTGTGGCTTATTGTACCCACTGTGATGGACCTTTATTTAAAGATAAGACAGTTGCCGTAATAGGAGGAGGAAATTCTGGGGTAGAAGCTGCTATAGATTTAGCTTCTATGGTAAAAGAAGTAAAAGTTTTTGAATTTTTACCAGAACTTAAAGCAGATCAAGTATTGCAAGAAAAATTAAAATCCTTAGATAATGTAAAAATAACGACAAATGTTCAAACAACTAAAATTGGTGGAGACAATAAAGTAGAGAGTATAACCTATATAGACAGAGAAAGTAATCAGGTTATAGAAGAAGATATCCAAGGATGCTTTATACAAGTTGGTTTAGTACCTAATACTGAATGGTTAAAAGGGGTAGTAGAAATGAACCAGCGTGGCGAAATAATAGTAGATAAAGAAGGAAAGACAAACTTAGAAGGAGTGTATGCAGCTGGGGATTGTACAGATGTAGCCTTTAAGCAAATTATTATTTCTGCAGGAAGTGGTGCAACAGCTGCCTTAGGAGCTTTCAATTATTTAATTAGGAACTAATTTTATAAAACAATTAATAATATAAAAGTAATGTTAAACCTAGACTTTATAAGTTTGTACAACTAGGCTTAACATTGTTTTTAATTTACTATAAAATTATTTAGTTACATTGTTTCTAAATTTAGACAAAAATAGCCTATAAAGAGCATCAAAGGCTAAATATATTATAGAAGAAGTTAAAAGATAAGTATTAAACTTACCTTTCCAAATAAATGAAATAAGTAAGCTTAAAATAAAACTTCCAATTATAAAGTCAATAGTCTTTTTTATAATTCTATTTTTATGATTAAGATAATATAAAATTAAAAGCATTAATAGATTAAAAAAGTTACTAAACATTTTTACATCTCCTTAAATAATTTTAGTTAAGCAAAAAGAATCTATAAATTTATCGATTCTTTTTTTCTTAGGATTGTATATTTACATGAAATGAAATTATTTTACAAGGTCAATTGCACTTTGAGGAACAAAAACACTTTTAGTGTTAAATAATACAAGACCATCAAGTTGAACTTTTTCTCCATCTACAAGTGCATAATTTTTTGAGATAGGGAAAGTTATTGTTTTTCCATCCTTACTTACTTCTATAGTTTTATTTCCTTTAACATCTTTAAATTCAACACTAGCTCCTTTGGCTTCAAAGGCTTGTCTTGCCGGTTGATAGAGTTTATTAGTAAGTTCTTCTAAATTCATATCAAACAGATCTTCTATATAAAGTCCAATTTCAGCATTGTGAATAGTACCAGTTAATTTTTTAGCATTTTCAGAAGTTGAATAACAATATAAGGCTATATCGCCACCAACATGGCCTCCAGTCGTCCATTTGATGTGAGAACGGTCACTTATAACTTTTCCTACTGCAGTTTGTACATTTTTAGCATTTTTAATAGAATCAATTTCTTCGCTAGATAGATCTATTATACCATAACCCTCTTTCATAAGCTCAGCTATATTTGACTTATCTTCATTTAATTTTGCTTCAAAAGCTTGTCCACTAAACTTAGCATTTTTAATAAGGTGAGTAAATTCTTCAAGAGCTACCCTATCATAACCCTTACTTATATTATTATGGCCAAAAGTAATACCACCAGTTCCATGGTCGGCTGCTATAATAATAACAGTATCTTTATTAGTGTCAGCAAAGTCTTTCGCAACCTTAACAGCCTTGTCAAAGGCCATAATTTCACGAGACATGGCCATAGGATCATTAGCATGCCCAGCCCAGTCAATCTCTGAATCTTCAACCATTAGGAAAAATCCCTTATCATTTTTAGATAAAACTTTAAGAGCCTTGTCTGTCATTTCAGCTAGAGAAGGTTGAAGATTTGGGTCCCTATCAATTTCATAGGGGAAGCTTTTTTCTGCAAAAAGACCCCATATTTTTTTGGAGTTTGAATTTTTAAGTTCTTTAGGATTTGTGATATATTCATAAGAAAGATTCTTTATTTCTGAAATTAAATCTTCACCATCAGTTCTTTGGTCAGCCTCTAAGTATTTACTACCGGCTCCAAGAACCACATCAATATTTTGATAGACTTGCTGTTCTCCAAGATCTTCATATTGGTTTCGGTCAATATTGTGAGAAGAAAAATCAGCAGGGGTAGCGTGTTGGATATTAGAAGTTGAAACAATACCTGCAGATTTACCAATTCTTTTAGCACCTTCAAGTACATTTGCAATTGGCATCATGGATTTGCTTTCATCAAAATTTTCAGCGCCAGGCATACCAGATTTACTAGGATACATACCTACAAAAGGAGATTCAGTTTTTAGTCCAGTAGCCATTGCAGTAGCAGCTGGTGCTGAATCAGCAATAGGTGTATTAGAATTATTTGTCTTAACTAAACCAGTTACAATATCATCCATAGTAAACTTGTAATTATCAGTCATCCATCTAGCAGTAGTTAAAGACTCTATGCTCATACCGTCTGGAATCATTAATATAACATTTTTCGCTTTTCCGTAGTTATCCTCTTTAGCAAAACTTACAGCAGGAAGTAGAGTTGTAATAGTTAATGCAAGAGTAATAATTTTTTTAAATTTTTTCATTGTATCCCCCTATTAATATTATTATATGCTTAATATAACAAGAATTTGTAAATCTAATATGTATAAGTTGTAAATCATAGATATTTAATAAAAAATATTATGAAATAAGTTTAAAAAATAAAGAACTGGGAAATATTTCCCAGTTCTTTATTTTGAAATATACTATTAATCAGCTTTCCACATCATTAGCCTTTCTAAGTACTCTTCACCTAGAAATTTTTCTAGTTCTTCCTTATTTTCACTAATTACATCATCTTCAATTCCCATACTTTTATCACTTGATTTTTCTTCTTCTGAATTATTAGAATCAGCTCTTGCATCTAAGGTATCATCAACTTCTATTTCCTTATTACCATAAAAAGGAGATTCATTAATTTTTTTAACTTCACGATCATAAGCTTGAGTGAAAGCATCTTCTTCTTGATTAGAGGAATTATATAATCTAAAAGCTAAAGTATAAATCAGATCAAAATCATCATCAGATAGCTTTTTTATTACTTCAAATAATTCTCTTTTATATTTGTCCATATTATCACCTATGAAAATATTAACATAATAAATAAAAAATTAAATCTTTTTTAAAAAATAACATTGAAAAACTTAAAAGTTGGTATATAATTAAACCATAAGGTTTAAATTCATACCACAAAAATATGAAATTAGCCTACATAAGAAATATTGGAACAAAAAAATTCCAAATTGAGGAAAACCTTTTTAAAAAACCTTGTAAACACTTATTTACACTTGGCATAAATATTGCTTATATAAAATATTGAGATTAGGATGGGGGCCTATGAATATCAAAAGGATAAAAATAATTTTTCATATAAATAGACCGCATATAACTTATGATATCTTAAAGGTTATTAGACAACATGACCTTCCCGTCTTATCAATGGAAGTTTATAGTAATGTCATTTATTTAAAGCTTCCAGAGGTATCTAAGGACATAATTGAAGACATCAGAAAGGGTTGTGAAAAAGTATATGGATTTCACCACCTAGAAGAAATAGATGTAATGAGTTTTGAGGAAAAGGATATCGAGTTAAAATCAGTACTTAATTTAATAAGAGAGGGCGTGATATTATTAAGTAGGCAGGGTGTAGTAGAATATGCAAATAAGATTGCTTATAATTATATTGAAAATTTAAGTAGAGGAAATAAAATCTTCAATTATATAGATAGGCAATATTTAACTAGCTACATAAACAATAAAGATAATAAAAGTACCATCAAGACTATTAGAAATAGAAATATAGTTATTGGGTCAAAAAACTATCTATTAAATTTAGATGGCATTTATTCAGAAGATGAAAATTTCTGCGGTTATTTACTTACTTTAAAAGAAATTATTAATGAAGATATGTCTTCATTAAACCTAATAACTTTCGATGACATAATTGGTAAAGAGGAAAATTTTATCAATGTAGTAGAGAAGGCTAAATTATTTGCCTATTCAGATGCAGCAGTACTTTTAACAGGAGAAAGTGGAACGGGAAAAGAAATGTTTGCTCGTGCAATACACTCTTATAGTGATAGGGCAGATAAGAGCTTTGTTGGCATAAATTGTGCAGCAATACCTGAGGAATTATTAGAATCAGAACTATTTGGATATGAAAAAGGTGCTTTTACAGGAGCTAATGCAAGAGGAAAACGGGGGATTTTTGAATTAGCTAGTGGTGGAACTGTATTTTTAGATGAAATTGGTGAGATGAATTACCACTTGCAAGCAAAACTTCTAAGAGCCATACAAGAAAAAAAGGTTAGACCTCTTGGATCCGATAGGGAGATTGAGCTGGATATAAGAATCATATCTGCAACTAACAAGAATCTAAATGAGCTTATAGAAGAAAGAAAATTTAGAATGGACTTATTTTATAGACTTAATATTTTCAGCATCGATATCCCACCCCTAAGGGCAAGAAAGGAAGATATAGATCTTTTAATATCTTATTTTATAAAAAATTTATCAAAAAGATATAATAGAGAAAAGATAAGGGTTACAGAGGAAGCAAGAAAAGTTTTAAAATCTTATTCTTGGCCGGGGAATATCCGAGAAATGCAAAATGTTTTAGAAAGAGCAGTAGTATTATCACGTGACGGGATAATAGGTAGAGAAGATATAAGCTTTGATAAACACAATGGTTTTAACAAGCTTTTGTATAATAATCATGACTTAAACCTGGCCGTTGGTTCTTTTGAAAAGGAATTTATTCTAAAAGTATTAAAAAATTCAAGATCAATTAGAGAAGCTGCAAGAAAATTAAACGTCACCCATACTCTATTGCTTAATCGAATAAAAAAATATTCAATAACAGAAAATATGTGGAAAAATTAATTTAATGAGGGGGTTTATAGGATGGAAAATAGAAAAAAAGGTAATTTTATAGCATTAATTCCATTTTTAGTTTTTATAGCTTTTTATCTGGGAGTAGGAACTATGCTAGTAAAAAGTGGAGAAGAAATGGGTTTTTATGCCTTCAAAGCACCAATAGCAGTAATAATAGGTATAATAGTGGCATTTTTCCTAATTAAAGGAAAAACAGATGAGAAATTTGATGTATTTGTAAAAGGGTGCGGAGATGAGAATATAATAATTATGTGTATAATCTATCTTCTAGCAGGAGCTTTTTCAGTAGTATCTAAAGAAATGGGCGGTGTAGATGCAGCTGTAAACTTAGGTCTTACAATTATCCCACCACAATTTATAACATTAGGGATATTTTTCATAGCATGTTTTATATCTATTTCAACAGGTACATCAGTAGGAACAATAGTTGCCCTTGGACCTATAGCAGTAGGATTTGCAGATAAAACATCAATATCAATGGCTTTTATAGTTGCAACACTTGTAAGTGGAGCTATGTTTGGTGATAACTTATCAGTTATTTCTGATACAACAATAGCAGCAACAAGAACACAAGGCGTTGAAATGAGAGATAAATTTAGGACTAATATTATGATAGCTGTTCCAGCTATGGTAGTTACAGTTATTTTATTATTTATATTTGGACAACCAGATGTTGCTCCAGTAAAAGAAGTATTGGAATTTGATATTATTAAAATAATTCCGTATTTATTTGTACTTATTGCATCAATAGCAGGAATGAACGTATTTATAGTCTTAGTTTGTGGAACAATTCTTTCAGGAGCAATAGGACTATATAATGGAGCTTTTGGGCTATTAGAGTATTCAAATCTTATATTTGATGGTTTCACAGGAATGTTTGAGATATTTTTACTATCAATGTTAACAGGAGGTCTTGCAGCTTTAGTTAATCATGGTGGAGGGCTTGACTGGTTACTTGATAAAATTAAAGGTTTCATTAAAGGACCTAAATCAGCAGAAGTTGGAATTGCAACAATAACTGCTTTAACAGATGCAGCAACAGCTAACAATACAGTTGCCATTATAATTGATGGACCAATTGTTAGAAATATAGTAGAAGAATATAAGATAGACCCAAGAAGATCAGCATCATTACTTGACTGCTTTGGAGCGATTATGCAAGGATTTATTCCTTATGGAGCTCAATTACTAATAGCAGCTCAATTTACAGAAGGGGCAGTATCACCATTTGATTTAATGCCTTTATTATGGTATCAATTTGCACTTGCATTTTTTGCAATACTTTCAATATTTGTACCATTTGCTAATGGATATATTAAGAAAAACCCATGGAATTTTGAAAAATGGGAAGTTCTTAATAAGTAGTTATAACTAAGAGTAATATGTTATAGGAGGGAAAATAATGACTAAAGAAAAAGGATTTAGAACAAGAGCAGTACACGCAGGATATGAAGCAAATAAATATGGAGCACTTGCAACTCCAATTTACCAATCTTCAACTTTTATATTTGATTCAGCTGAACAAGGTGGAAAAAGATTTGCCTTAGAAGAAGAGGGATATATTTATTCAAGATTAGGGAACCCAACTAATACAGTAATTGAGAAAAAGTTAGCAGACCTTGAAGGTGCGGAAGCTTGCGTATCAACATCATCAGGAATTGGAGCAATATCCTCAGTAATGTGGACAACGTTAAAAGCAGGAGACCATGTAGTGGCAGCTAAAACTATGTATGGCTGTACTTTTGCCTTATTAAATCATGGATTAACTAGATTTGGTGTTGAAGTTGACTTTGTTGATACGAGAGATATAAACAATATAAAAAATGCAATGAAAGAAAACACTAGACTAGTGTATATAGAAACACCAGCCAATCCAAATATGTATTTAACAGACATAGAAGAAGCAGCAAAAGTTGCTCATACTAATGAAAATTGTCTTTTAGTAGTTGATAATACTTATTCAACACCATGTATCCAAAGACCTATTGAATTAGGAGCAGATATAGTAGTTCACTCAGCTACAAAATACCTAAATGGACATGGAGATGTAATAGCAGGATTTGCTCTAGGAAAAAAAGAACTTATAGATCAAGTTAGACTAGTAGGAATTAAAGATTGTACTGGAGCAGTGTTAGGACCTTTTGAAGCATTTTTAGTGGGAAGAGGAATGAAAACTCTACCAATTAGAATGGAAAAACACTGTGAAAATGCAATGAAAGTTGCTAAGTTCTTAGAAGATCATCCAGCAGTTGAAATGGTTGCTTATCCAGGGCTTGAAAGCTTCCCACAATATGAATTAGCTCAAAAACAAATGAGGATGCCAGGTGCAATGATTTCATTTGAAATAAAAGGTGGAAGAGAAGCTGGTATTAAGTTAATGAACACAGTTAAACTTTGTACATTAGCAGTAAGTTTAGGAGATTGTGAAACTCTAATTCAACACCCAGCAAGCATGACTCACTCTCCATATACTCCAGAAGAAAGAGCAGCTTCAGGAATAGCAGAAGGCTTAGTAAGAATATCTGTTGGATTAGAAGATGCAGAAGATATAATTGATGATTTAAAACAAGCTTTAGATTCTATAATGTAAAGTTTAGTAATAATTTTATTAACTTAAATAAAGTAATTTAATGAAATTTATAAATTATTACTGATAAAAGTTGTAATATATACTTTTTGAACTTATAATATAGGTGCTAAAACCTATATTATAAGTTTTTTGAGGTGATTATATTGAAGGTGGCAGTATGTGCTGGAACAAGAGTAGACACTTTATATGGAGAAAAAATACTTAAATTAAAAGGTATTGAAACAATATCAATACCAATTTCAAATAGTCCTGAAGAGCAAAGTTTAATGCAATATTATTCAAAGGATAAACTTGAAAAAATATTCATTGATAAAATTGCTAAAGCTATAGAAGAAGGAGCAGAAAAAGTTTTTCTTTACTGCAACTCTCTTAGTTCTGCAATTGACTATGAAAAAATATCTAAGCTTTTAAAAATTAAAATAATAACACCTCTTGAGACCTATAAAAATTTGCCGGAAGATAGCAAAAATATAGTTATTTTAGCTGCAAATGGGATATCTGCATATAAGATAGATAGGATAGTAAAAGAAGATCTTAAGAAAAGTAGGAATACCATAACAGTTGGAAATATTCAAATAGTAAATATGATAGAAGAAGGATATAGTCCTGAAACTATTTTTGAAAAACTAAACTTAACTTCATTTTTTAAATATCTTGAAAATATTCAAGGTGAAAATAAAATTGACACTTTAATACTAGGATGCACACATTTTCCTTATATTAAGGATGAGATTATTAAAAACTGTAAGATTAGAATAATAGATCCAACAGAAGAAATGGTAGAAAGTTTGTATAATTAATATTTGGGGGGAAACAAATAATGAAAAAAATGATGACAATGAATGGTAATACGGCGGCGGCTTATGTAGCCTATGCTTTTACAGAAGTTGCTCCAATTTATCCAATCACACCATCAAGTGATATGTCTGAGTTGATAGATGCTTGGGCAGCGAATGGAAAAGAAAACATATTTGGAGAGCAAGTTCAAGTAACTGAACTGCAATCAGAAGCAGGAGCAGCAGGAGCAATGCACGGAGCCCTATCTGCAGGAGCACTTTCAACATCCTTTACATCATCACAAGGGCTATTATTAATGGTTCCTAACATGTACAAAATGAGTGGAGAGTTATTACCAGGAGTTCTTCATGTAGCAGCAAGAGCTTTATCAACTCATGCTTTATCTATATTTGGAGATCATCAAGACGTTATGGCTACAAGACAAACTGGCTTTGCAATGATTTCTTCATCATCCGTACAAGAAATATTAGACCTTGGAGCAGTAGCACACTTGAGTGCAATAAAAACAAGAATTCCATTCTTACATTTCTTTGATGGATTTAGAACATCTCATGAATTCCAAAAAGTTGAAGCAGTAGACTATGAAGATTATAAAAAATTAGTAGACTTTGATGCTATTCAAGAGTATAGATTAAGTGCAATGAATCCAATGAGACCATTTACAAAAGGAACAGCACAAAACCCAGACATATATTTCCAAGGCGCTGAAGTTTCAAATAAAAAATACGAAGAAGTAGAAGAAGTTGTAGTAGATTATATGAACAAAATTTCAGAAATAACTGGAAGATCATATAAACCATTTGACTATTATGGAGCAGAAGATGCTGATAAAGTAATAATAGCAATGGGTTCAGTAAATGAAACAATAGAAGAAACTGTAAATTACTTAATGAATAAAGGGGAAAAAGTAGGTCTTATTAAAGTTAGACTATACAGACCATTCTCCAAAAAAGCTCTGCTTGAAGTAATGCCAAAATCGGTTAAAAAAATAGCAGTACTTGACAGAACTAAAGAAAAAGGAAGTCCTTTTGAACCACTTCACTTAGATATACTAGGAGTATATAACAGCGAAGAAGTTAAACCTATTATAGTGGGTGGTAGATACGGTCTAGGATCTAAAAACACCACACCTTCTCAAATAAAAGCGGTATATGATAACCTAGAACAAAACCAGCCTAAAGATAGATTTACAATAGGTATAAATGATGATGTAACTCACACATCTCTAGAAGAAAAAAAACAAATAACAACAGAACCATCAGATACAATTAAATGTAAATTCTGGGGCTTTGGATCAGACGGAACAGTTGGAGCAAATAAATCAGCAATAAAAATAATTGGTGATGGAACAGATATGTATGCACAAGCTTACTTCGCATATGACTCTAAAAAATCAGGTGGAGTTACAATTTCTCACTTAAGATTTGGAAACACTCCAATCAAATCAACATATTTAATAACTAAACCGGACTTTATTTCTTGTTCTAAACAATCATACGTTTATAACTATGACCTATTAGAAGGAATTAAAGAGGGTGGTACTTTCTTATTAAATACAATTTGGTCAGAAGAAGAATTAACAGAACACCTTCCAGCTAAATTAAAGAAAGAAATTTATGACAAAAAAGTTAACTTCTATACAATCAATGCTACAAAAATTGCAGCAGAAATAGGACTAGGTTCAAGAACAAACATGATTATGCAATCAGCCTTCTTTAAACTTTCAAAAGTACTTCCAATAGAAGATGCTACTAAGAGATTAAAAGATTCAATAAAAGCAACTTATGGTAAAAAAGGCGATAAGATTGTTAATATGAACTATGAAGCCGTAGATGCAGGTTTAGAACAACTTGTTAAGGTGGAAATACCTGAATCTTGGAAAGCTGCAAGCGAAGAAGAAAGTTCAAAAGAACTGCCAAAATATGTAAAAGAAATTCTTGAACCGCTAAACGCACAAAAAGGAGACGAAACTCCAGTTTCAGCCCTATTAAATGCAAAAGATGGTAGAATGCCAAACGGAACAACTAGATATGAAAAAAGAGCAGTAGCAGTTAATGTACCACAATGGCAAAAAGATAACTGTATACAATGTAACCAATGTTCTTTCGTATGTCCACACGCAGTAATCAGACCATTTTTATTAGACGAAGAAGAAGTTGCAAATAAACCAGAATCTTTTGAAACAATAGATGCAAAAGGAAAAGAACTAGAAGGCTTACAATACAGAATCCAAGTATCAGTATTAGACTGTACAGGTTGCGGAAACTGTGCCGATACATGCCCAGCTAAAGAAAAAGCTCTTATAATGAAACCACTTGGAGAAGAATTAGACCAATCAAGTAACTGGGATTATGCTATGAAAGTTGATCCAAAAGAAGACCTAGTAGCAGATAATACAGTAAAAGGCTCTCAATTTAAACAACCACTTCTTGAATTCCATGGAGCTTGTGCAGGATGTGGAGAAACACCATACGCTACACTTGTAACTCAACTATTTGGAGATAGAATGCTTATAGCAAATGCTTCAGGATGTTCATCAATCTGGGGTGGATCTTATCCATCAACTGGATACTGTACAAACAAAGAAGGAAGAGGTCCAGCATGGGCATCTTCACTATTTGAAGATAATGCAGAATATGGTTATGGTATGGCTCTAGCAGTTAAAAAGCTAAGAAATACTATTAAACTACAAATGGAAGAGTACATCAAAAAGAATCCAGGCTCAAAAGCAGAAGAAAGCTTCAAAGAATGGCTTGAAAATATGAAAAATCCAGAAATAACTAAGAAACTTTACAATGAAATAGTAGACATAGTAAAAGACTCAGATGATGCAAACCTAAAGGAAATCTATAAACTAAAAGATTATATAATCAAACAAAGTATATGGAGTTTTGGAGGAGACGGCTGGGCTTACGATATAGGATATGGTGGACTTGACCATGTAATGGCAAGTGGAGAAGACTTTAATATTTTAGTATTTGATACAGAAGTTTACTCAAATACTGGTGGACAATCATCAAAAGCAACACCAAGAGCAGCAGTTGCAAAATTTGCAGCAGGTGGAAAGAGAGTTAGAAAAAAAGACCTTGGAGCTATGTTAATGACTTATGGTTATGTATATGTAGCACAAGTAGCTATGGGTTCAAATATGAACCAATTATTAAAGGCACTTAAAGAAGCAGAAAGCTATGATGGACCATCAATAGTAATTTGTTATGCGCCATGTATAAACCATGGACTATTAAAAGGCATGGGCAAGAGTATAGACCAAGAAAAACGTGCGGTTGCATCAGGTTACTGGCACCTATACAGATATAACCCAACACTTGTAGATGAAGGAAAAAATCCATTCACTCTAGATTCAAAAGAACCAACTTCATCCTTCCAAGAATTCTTAGATAGCGAAGTTAGATACACTTCACTTAAAAAGACATTCCCAGAAATAGCAGAAGAACTTTACTCTATGGCAGAAGAAGATTCTAAATTTAGGTATGATAGATACAAAAAATTAGCTCAGGATTAATTCATAAAAGAACAAAAAGCTGACCTTTATACTATAAGGGTCAGCTTTTTATATTATACAAATTTATATAATAATGAAAAGAAAGAATAAATTTATTATTATAAAAAAACCTAAAATTTCTAAATCAAATAATTGAAAAACCTAGATTTAAATGATATATTATTTAATAATATCATTTATTTTTATACGATATCTCTATATTTGTACGTGATAAATTTTTAAAGAATTAAAACTTTAATTTATGAATAAAAAAACAATAAATTCAATTTGGATTAATAGTATTCATAAATTTTAATTTTTAAATATAAGTGTATAAAAATAGTGAGTTATAAAAATTAAGAGGGGGATAAAATGGGAAATGAGAAAAAATTTTTTATAAAACGTTTTTTAGCTATGGTTTTAGCTATATTAATGTTAGTTGGAGTTTTTCCTTTAGAAGTTTTTGCAGCAGTTCAAAAGCCTAACTGGGACGAAAATATTGAGGATAAAAATTCTAATTATTGGAAGTTACCAGAAAAAACTAAACCAGTATCAATATCTACGACGGATCCTGTCAAAACAACTTCGCTTTTATATGAGGGAAACTATGTAAATGCAGATGGAGATACAGTAATAAGAATGGTATGGAGACACAGACAAACTGTAAAATCAGCCTATTGGCAAAAAGTTTTATTAAGGTTTGATAAAGACCTTTATGATAAAATAGATTTTGAGAAAACAGTAGTCCATGGTGCAAGTGGAGATATTTCATTTGAAAATAATAATGCGGTATATACTAAACAATTACCTTTTTACGGTAGTAATGGAATTATCCAAGGTTCTTTTGGAAGTAAAGATATAAGAATACCAATAGATTTGGTTTTAAAAGACAAGGCAAATATAAAAAGTTTAGTTAAGGATTATTTAGTTCAAACTAGAATTACAAATAAAAAGGAAGAATCAGTATTATCTACTTCTTTTGGGAATGAACATACTTACACCTCTTATACTACATCTACAATTTTGCCTTTTAAATCAAAATTAAAATCTCCATCTAATAGGATTTCTTATGAGGATCAAGAGGGAAATATAAAGATTTATGGGACAAGTAGTTTTGCAACTTATGATGATAAAAATCAAAAACTGACTATTTATTATGGATATCAAAAAAATGATACTCTAACAGGTAATGATGGAGATCAAGGGATTCAACAAACTTTTTCAAAAGAATTTGCTGATTTACTCAAAGAAGAAAATGGGTCAGTAGGTAGAATTTACTTGGCAGACTTTAATCTTTCACCATTTGGAAGGAACAATGGTGTAGAAATACTAAGTTCTTCATTTAATAGTACAGAGAATGGAAATAAATATATTATAGCAGCTCCTGACTCTTTTAAGGGTTTAACAGAAGAGGAGGAGAAGAAGATCATTAGAACTCCATCATTTAATAATTATTTAACTTGGGGAGCTGTAAAAAATATAGTTCGTGTTTATACAGCCTTTGAATATAATATAGATAAAGATAAATTAGAAGAGCTATATAAGGGAAGTGGAGCATCAACAGAAGGCAACTATTTGCAAAGTTTTGTAGCTAACACTGAATATATTGTCTCAAATAAAAATTGGAATAAGTATACTTATAACACCACTAGTGATAAAAAAGTAGATAAAAATGAATTTATTAAGATAAATTTTGATAAAAATTTAGGTAGAAATCAAGATATTATTCTACAGATAGGTGATATGACTTATAGTTACACTGGATACCCTTATATATCAGAAACAGATTGGAAAGGTGCCTATAAAGAAGATTCTTTTAATGTTCTATATTATGATAATATTGGAAATAATTATAGAGTTAAACTACCAGACGGCATGAAGATACCGCCAAAAACAAATATTAATGTTTGGACTAGAAGAAGTGCAGATCCTATAGGAAATCGGAACAAAGCGACTATTAGTTTAGGAACTTCTTCTGTGATATTAGACAGTAAAGTTGCAGAAAACAAACATGTTGTAGTAGATAAATCTCAACAGCTTGTAGGTATATTAGTAGCTAAAGAAGAAAATTTACCGAAAGTTGATGAAGTATTTACTGACACTAAAAATTTAACAGGGCATACAAAGAGTATTCAAACAGATTTAGTTGCTAAGTATGATAATCAAACAGAAAGTAATACAGACGATTATACAGCTAGGTCGACTTCTAGCTCTAGTGCTGAAAAGGTAAGTATTGACGGAAAACCATATTTAGATAACGAGAATAATCAATTTGATGGATACAAATTCTCACTTTCTATAAATGAATTCAAAAATAGTAACTCAGAAAGTATATCTAAATTTAAGAAAGATATGAAGATTAGTATTAGATCAGTAAAGCCAAACCTTGTGCCTAGCGATTTTGTTAATGAGCAAGTTCAAGCAAAAGTATATTTTGATTGGAACTTCGTTGATGTAGGAGATTCTATTCCAGAGGTAGTGGAAAAGATTGCTCCATTAAATGAAAAGTATTTAGGAGAAGCAGGATATACAGCCAATGGGTTTGAAGGGGAAAATAGACGATTGGTAGATGGAGTTTTAGCAAGCCATAATGGAGAAGCTCTTGAGGGAACGGCTTTAGCAAAAAGACAATATCCTACTAAAGAGACAGAAGAAGCAAAAAAAACAAAAATACCAGTAAGAAGTAATGGCAAAGTATTTTTAGGTTGGTCAACTAATCCTAATACGACTCAAGAAGAATTTAATAATTTAGATACAATAAAAAATGAAACCGAATTTAATGATAATTCTAAAGCTTATAAGTTTGATGAAAAAACACCTATTTATAACAGCAAAAAACTCTATGCTGTATGGGGGATCGTCAAATAGTATTAAATGCTAATCTTAAAAAAGATGAAACCGATCCGGTTGAGATAATACCTTATATAGTAGACATTGATTCCGATACAACAATAGTAGACTTACCTAGGATGTATGGAAAATAAGGTTTTGATCCAGAAGAAAAAACCTTACTTGGATGGTCTACAGATCCTAATGCAAGCGTACCAGATATAGAAAATGCTAATACTGGGAAATATTATTCTGATGGTTCTAAATATAAGGTAAATAAAACAGATGGGAAGTATTCTGCAGACCCAATTGAGCTTTACGCTGTTTGGAAAGACTATTTTACTGTTTCTGTAACAGATAAAAATTGGGGAGAGGCAGATAAGAGGGATATTAAGTTAGGTTTAATGTCTAGGACTGCTGTGGGTGCTCCAGGATCTGAAGTTATAAATGATCCATTAGCAGCTCACATTCCTTATTATACAAAACCAGAAGACATAAAAGATTATCCAGCTGATGGAGGAACAGTAGAGTGGAAAGTTCCAGGATATGATATAAATGGAGCAAGACTATCATATGTTGTAGTAGAGTTAAATGATCAAACTCTTCCTATATTTGAAAATTCAAATGATTGGGCTAGTTTGGGGGTAACCCTAACAGAAACTATTGTAAACCAAGATGGTACAGTTATTCCTGGACATAAAAGACAGATAGTATCTTTCCCGAATCCTAATGATAATGATAAAATTGATGCCTTTTCAGGAGCTACAACAAGAACAGCATTATTTAAAGGTGATGAAAAAGGTTACTATGATCAAATAGGTTATAACATTAAAATTGAAAATAAAAAAATAGTTGTACCACCTCCAGTTATTAATCAAAGTTACGAAGAAGAGACATTTTTTGATTTTAAAATACCTGATTCTAATGAAATTAATAAGCTCACATTTAGGATAACAAGAGGAAGCGGAGTTGAGAAGATTACATTAACTAAGGATGTAAATGGTACTTGGATTTCAGATAAAGGTACTTTAATTAATAAAGATGAAACATTATTAAGAATTAAAGAGTTAGCCCCTTTTAGTAAAAATGATACTGTAGAAGGAGTTTCACATACAAAAGATGGAGATTCAGACTCTGTTACAATGAAAGTAAAAGCTAAGATAGATAGTGCAAAGCCTAAAGACGAAAAGCAAGCTTATAAAGAGGGAAATAATCTTATTATAACAGCTAAAGAGGGTGTTGAAGTACTTGGTAATGATAGTGGAGCCAAAGCACCAGAAGGGACTATTTTTGAATTATTAGTTAATAAAGGAACAGATGAAAGTCCAAATTTTGAAAAAGTTCAAGGCGTAAGTCTTACACAAAATGATGAAGGACTATTGAAATTCTCTATTC
This sequence comes from Peptoniphilaceae bacterium, assembly GCA_052090825.1. GTDB lineage: Bacteria > Bacillota > Clostridia > Tissierellales > Peptoniphilaceae > JBQDBK01. Next base: position 32,125 of record JBQDBK010000007.1, read on the forward strand.
CAGAAGGAAACTTAAATCATGGAGATAAAGTTGTTATTCAACAAACTGAGCCAAGAAAATCTCCAGCTATTTCAGGAACTGTGACAGTTGACAAAGAAGGTCCTTATATTAAACTTTATGATGAAATAAATAAAACATATACTAATCAAATTAAAGTATATGAAGGTATTAAATTGCCAGCTTATACTCTAAAGACTTTTCTTGATGATCAAGCTAAAAATGAGGATTTAGCAAAGTTGGTTTTAAATGAGACAAGTTCAGGCTTAAAAATAGAGGATCCAGAAGCTGAGAATATTCGTTGGCCAATTTATGGAGATAATACTTTAGAATATAAGGATGGAAAGTTTATAGTAACTGCAACTGATGAGTTTGGAAATTCTAGACAAACTAGCTTTAATGAAGTTTTGTCTAAGCCTGTTAGAGGAAATATAGATCCAAATAGTCAGATACCAGATGGATTTGTGAGAATTACTTTTGATGCTTTAGAAAGTGGTCATTATGACGATAATTCTAAAAAAATGGTCTATGATGTTATTAAGGGATTAACCTGGGATCAGGCAGAGAATTCTGAGCCAAAAGTTTTAGTTCCACAGCCTAAGTATAAAAATTCAACAAAAGTTTTTGCTGGTACTTGGTCTTCAGGAACTGAAAATGGAATAAAACTTCCACCTGAAGATTTACAAGAAAGTATTCTTGAAAATATAACTTATAGTGCAGAATATAAAGTCAGAGAAACTGACAATGTCATTAAAGCTGCGAATCCAAATGATGCAAGTGAGCAACCTTCTGGGTTTGTAAAAGTTAGTTTGCATGCAGGGGAAAATTCCGATTTTGAACATGAGCAAAGTAAAAAGCTAGTTATCTATTATGTAAATCCAGAAGCAGATATGACTTATAGGCAGTTAAAAGCTCCTTCTGTAAAAGCTACAAATGGATATGAGGTTAATAAAATAAATCCATGGTATTCTATTATAGATGGTAAAACACAAACCATAGGAGAAGCTCAATTAGATGATCCAATAAAGACGGATATTGATATATATGTAAATCTTGTTAAAACAGTTATTGAGAATCCAAATGGAGATACTCCTCAAGAAGGTTATGTAAGGATAATTTTTGAACCTGGAGATGGTGGTAGTTTTGATCAAGGAGAAGTAGTAAAATTTGATATTCTTAAAGGAACTAGTTTAGCACGTGCTAAAGAAGCCGGATTTAAAATTCCAACACCTGAAACAGACAAAATTCATAATGGTTGGGAAGCTAAAGATACAGTATTCTTGAAAGACCTAAGTGACTATACAATTAACTTTAATGAAGATTTAACATTTATAGCCAAATATATAACAAATTCAAATGAAACAGTAATACCATACGAGCCAACAGATCCACAAAATCCAACAGATGAAAATGATGGAAATATTCCAAATGTTGATAAAGATGGAAATATAGTAGATAAAGAACAATATGTAAGAGTAGCCTTTAATGTAGCTCCAGAAAGATCTGGAACTTTGACACTAGGAAATATAGCTGAAAAAGAAGTAATATCAGCCCTAGTTAAAATCAGGTGATGAAGTAAGAGTTGAAGATAAGGATAAAAACTTACCAGATGGAATGTTCAAAGTAACCGTAGTAAGAGATGAAAATTCAATTAAAGAAAATGTACTATACGGAAAAGTATATGCAGTAGATAAAAACAATAAATTAGAACAAGAAAAGTTCCCAGTACTAGAAGCAATGGACGACTACAAAGATGCAAAATGGAATGATGGGAAAAAAGATGTAACAGATCCATCACAAGAAGTAATTAACAAAGATACAATATTTACTGCAAGTGCCGTATCAACATTATTTGACAAAGATAATGTAACAGGATTAGAAATTACAACACCTCCAACAAAGGAAGACTATAAAGTAGGAGAGAATTTTGATCCAACAGGAATGGTAATCACTCTAACAGACAAAAATGGCAATACACAAGAAGTAACACCAGACAAGTTAGGTGAATATGGAATCACACTAGAACCAAAAGATAACTTACAGTTAGGAACAGATAAAATAACTGTAAAGAAAGGTGACAACTTAAGTGATGCAACACCAATTACTGTAGTAAAGGGAAATTCTGAAAAAGATGTAATTTCATTTGTGCCAGCTGACCCAACAAATCCAGCGAATCCAGAAGACACAAATATTCCAACAAATGATAGCGACGGAAATCCTATAGATAAAAATGACTATATTCTTATTGGATTTAAGACAGAGAATGTAGACAAGGGACTATTAACACTAGGAGAGAAAGCAGATCAAGGAGCAATCTCATTATTAGTTAAAAAAGACTTAACATGGGAAAAAGTAACAGCTCCAACACCAGTTGGGAAAGATGGAAACGAATTTTGGAAATGGACACCTGTATTACCAACATCAACAGAAACTGTTGTCAATAAATCAGTATATACAGCTAACTTTATAAAAACAGGTGATGAAGTAAACCCTGAAGATAATTTACCAAATGGATGGTTTAAAGTAAGCGTAGAAAAAGGTACAGGAATTAAAAAAAATAATTTATTTGGAAAAACTTATGCAGTAAAAGGTGGAAAAGTCCTAGAAGCAGGAAAGTTCCCACAATTACAAGTATCAACAAACTACAAAGATGCAAAATGGAATGATGGAGAAAAAGATGTAGAAGATCCATCACAAGAAGTAATTAACAAAGATACAACATTTACTGCAAGTGCCGTATCAACATTATTTGACAAAGATAATGTAACAGAATTAAAAATTACAACACCTCCAACAAAGAACGACTATAAAGTAGGAGAGAATTTTGATCCAACAGGAATGGTAATCACTCTAACAGACAAAAATGGCAATACACAAGAAGTAACACCAGACAAGTTAGGTGAATATGGAATCACACTAGAACCAAAAGATGACTTACAGTTAGGAACAAATGAAATAACTGTTAAGAAAGGTGACTTAAGTGATACAACACCAATTACTGTAAAAGATGCACCAGTAGATGCACCAGTAGCACCAAAAGTAGATACAATAAAAGAAGGAGCAAAAGACATAAAAGTAACAGTTCCTGAAGATGGAGATAAAATTGAAATTACTTTACCAGATGATACTAAAGTAGTAGTAGAAAAAGGTGAAGATGGAACTTGGAAGACAGAAGATGGAAAAACAGTAGTAGAAGAAGATGGAAAACTTGTTATTCCAGTAGATCCAAGTAAAGTAGTGCAAGGTGGAGAAGGTGTTATTGTAACAGTAACAGATAGTAAAACAAACAAAACATCAGATCCAGCAAAAGTAGAAGTAACAGCAGTAGATGAACCAATTGATAATAAATCAACAAAACCAAATGTAGACACAATAGAAGTAGGAGATACAGAAATTACAGGAACAGGTACACCAGGCGCAACTGTTACAGTAACTAACCCAGATGGAACAACAAAAGATGTAACAGTTAACCCAGATGGAACTTGGACAGTAACAATTGACAAGGCAGAAGCTGGAGATTCTTATGATATAACTCAAACAGAAGAAGGTAAGACACCAAGTGAAAAAGAAACCCAGGTAGTACTAACATCTGAACAATCAACAAAACCAAATGTAAATCCAGTAAAAGTAGGAGATACAGAAATCACAGGAACAGGTACACCAGGCGCAACTGTTACAGTAACTAACCCAGATGGAACAACAAAAGATGTAACAGTTAACCCAGATGGAACTTGGACAGTAACAATTGACAAGGTAGAAGCTGGAGATTCTTATGAGGTAACTCAAACAGAAGAAGGCAAGAAAGCAAGTGGAGAAGTTACAGTTAGAATTAAAAATAGTGATAATGACAATGACTCAAATGTAATTTGGACTGGGACTGTTTTAGGCTTAGGAACTGGAAACTTTGAATCTGAAGAGGTTGAAAAAGATTTTGAAATTGATATAGCTTATATTCATGGCTATCCAAATGGAGAAGTAAGACCAGATGGAAATATAACAAGAGCAGAGGCAGCAGCAATGTTTGCACGTATTTTGAAATTAGATCAATCAAATTCTTCTAATCCAAATTTTGCAGATACTGATAATGTAAATGCTTGGTACAATGCATCAATAAATGCAGTTGTAGCTAAAGGATTAATGAAAGGTTATCCAGATGGAAACTTTAAACCAAATGCACCTATCACAAGAGCAGAGTTTGCACAATTAATAAAAACAATTGATAAAGCAAATAGCGGAAATGCGCCATTTGAAGATATTAAGGGACATTGGGCAAAAGAAGCCATCGACCAGGCTTATGCAAATGATAGGATAGCTGGTTATCCAGATGGAAGCTTTAGACCAGACAAATCAATAACAAGGGCAGAAGCAGCTAAGATAATCAACAGCTTATTTGATAGGATGGTAAGAGCTAAAGGACTACTTTCTATAGAAAGTGGAACAATAAAACATTATACAGATATAGATGTATCTCATTGGGGATATTATGAAATAGTAGAAGCATCAAATACTCATATGTTTGAAAGAATATATAAGGGAGCCATTGAAGAAGAATGGTCAAGAGTAATTGATTCTTATATCCAGCCATAATAGATAAAGTGAGATAAAATCTAAAAATAAAGATAGGAATTTAAATTCCTATCTTTATTTTATTAAAAGTTAATTTTATTGAAGCTTTATCTTATGTATAAAAAAATTAAAATCTTTATTAAATAATAGAATATTAATTTATTCTTAATTTGATTATAAAAAAGTCAGTAACTTTAAAATTACTGACTTTTTTATATTATTTAATTATTACTTTTTAAAAATCTCACCATATTACTTATATTAATATCTGGAGAAATATGAAACCTCTTAATTTTATAAGGGTCTATATTTTCAAGCTTACTGGCAAATTTGTTGCCCCCTATAAATCCTATCTTAATTCCAGCTTCTTTTGTTGCTTTTATAATAGATTCATTAATCATAGATCCAGGATAGGCTATAGAGTTTGGAAAATTAGAAGAAGATTGGTAGATTAAAGAATTATTCCAAATCAAGTCATTTTTAATTTTTTGAAAGTATTCCTCTTCACTCTCATTATCTAACTTAGTACTAAGGTAAGTCTTTCCCTTATTAGGTCCTTCTAGAAATTTATCATGAAGATTGTAAGAATGATTTCCAAAATCTATTAAACCACTTTCACTCATATCAATAACATTATCCCAGGAAAGATACTTGTCTTGACCAACATAAGATCCAATTAAGAATATAGAGGCATGAGCCTTATACTTCTTTAATATAGGATAGGCATTGCTATAATTATCTTTATAACCATCATCAAAAGTTATTAAAATAGGATTTTTGGGAAGTTTTTTTCCCTTATAAATTATATCTTCAACATCTTGCATAGATAAAAAAGTGAAACCTTGATCACTTAAAGACTTAATCATTTCTTCAAATTTATCTGTTTTAACTATATATTCATTCTTATTAGGATTATTATCACTAATACTATGGTAGTTTATAACAGGGATTGTACCCTTACCAACAGTCCTAAAAAAGTAAAAATATATAAGAAACAAGGAAGTAAGTAATAAAATAATTAGGCTTATTTTTCCTATTGATTTTTTCATAAACATCACCAGCTAGATTTTACCATAAATATAAAAAAGATGAAATTGAAATAATAGAAGACTTAGAAATGTTATTAAAGGGAAAGTCCTTTTATGGTATACTATTTTTAATAAAAAGGGGAGTAAATATGGCTAAAAATAAAATAATAAATGGGAAAATAATAGATGTAAAATTTCCAAATAAATCTACAGTATTAAATGGGGAAAATAAAATAAGAGTTAAGGGTGGCATACTAGGGCAAGAAGTAGAGCTTAAACTTTCTAGAAAAACTAAGGGCAAAATTTTAAATGTAATAAAAAGGTCCGACCTAGAAAAAGAAAGAAATTGTGAACATTTAGATGTTTGTGGGGGTTGTACCTACCAAACTATGTCCTATGAAGACGAGCTAGCTTATAAAAAAAATCTTATAGAGAAGTTATTTAAAGAAGAATTAGGAATAGAAAAAATAGAAATGATTCCTTCTCCTGTAAGTAGAGAATATAGAAATAAGATGGAATACACCTTCTCTGATGAATATAAAGATGGACCTTTAAGCCTAGGACTTCATATGAAAAATAAATTTTATGAAGTAGTAAACACAGATGACTGTAATATAATTAATCAAGATTTTAATATAATTAGGAAATTTACTAGGGGTTATTTTGATGGGAAATTAAAACCCTATAATAAGATGAGACATACTGGAGAGTTAAGGCATCTTCTTATAAGAAGGTCTAGTCTAGGGCATATATTAGTTAACCTAGTTACTACATCAGCCTCTTATGATTATAGCGACTATTTTAATGAATTACTAAATCTATCCTTAGAGGGAGAGATTAAGGGAATAATTCATACTGAAAATGATTCTTTATCGGATGCAATAGTTCCAGAAAAAGTAAGTCTTTACTACGGAGATGACTATATTATAGAAGAATTGTTAGGATTAAAATTTAAAGTTAGTCTTTATTCCTTCTTTCAGACAAATACTAAATCTGCTGAAGTTTTATATACGATGGCAAAGGAAATGATTGGGGATATAAAAAATAAAAATCTTTTAGACCTATATTCAGGTACTGGAACCATAACACAAATATTAGGAAAAGATGCCAAGTCGGCTCTTGGAATAGAAATAGTAGAAGAAGCAGTAGAATCAGCGAGAGAGAATGCAAAATTGAACAATTTAGACAATGTAAAATTTATATGTGGAGATGTATTTAAAGAAGTAAAAGAACTAGATTATCAGCCAGATGTTGTAGTATTAGACCCACCAAGAGAGGGAATAAATCCAAGAGCAATAGATAAAATAATAGACTTTAATACAGATAACTTTTTGTATATATCTTGTAATCCAGCAACACAAGTAAGAGACTTAAAAAGATTTATAGAAAGAGGATATAGAATTGATGATATTAAGATATTAGACCAATTTCCAAGGACATATCATGTGGAGACTATAGCGTTGATACAAAAGATGTAAATTTAGAAATCCTGCATTTTAAGCAGTTTTATAAGCATTTTGTCTTCGATAAAGATGAAGAAGGATACGTCAAAAAGACCCAAAAAAACTACATGGACGTAAGAGTAGTTTTGCAACTGGTATGAGGAGACACAAAGAAAAATATAATAAGATAAAACCCATTTTATACTTTCTACAAGAGTAGCTTAAATAAGGCTGCTCTTTTTTTATTTCAAAGAAAGGAGGCAGGAATGAATTTTGATTATTTTTATAATAGGCAATCTGAGATTTATAACTTCATTAGGTTACCTATGGTATTAATGGAAGATGAGATTTTTGAGAGCATTTCTATTGAAGCTAAAGTTTTGTATTCATATATGCTTAATCGAATGGGTCTTTCATATAAAAATGGCTGGATAGATGAAGATGGAAAAGTCTTTATTTACTACACAATGGATGCTATTAAACAGCAATTTAACTGTGCTAATGATAAAGCATTAAAGATTATAAATGAGCTTGATACAAAATCAGGAATTGGATTGATAGAAAAGAAAAGACAAGGACTTGGAAAACCAAATAGGATATATGTTAAGGATTTTATGAGTGTTTTCTATGATTCAAATAATAGAAATCCAGATTTCCGAAAAGCAGAAGTCCAGACTTCCGATAATCGGAATTCAAGAACTCCGAATAACAGACTTCAAGATTTCCGAAAATCGGAAGGTAACTATAACAATATTAGTAATAATGAGTTAAGAAATAATGATTTTAATAAAGGGCAAAAGCCTTATGGAATATATAAAAATATATTTTTGACTGATGAAGAATACAAGGACTTAACAAATGAGTTGGGAAACAGAATTAATGAATACATTGATAGATTGTCGTCATATATGAAAGCAAATAACAGAGAGTATCAAGACCACAAGGCAACGATAATTAATTGGTATCTTAATGATCAGGCAAAAAACATTAATGATAATACAACAAGAAAAATGAATTACGATATAGGAGAGAGTTTATGACAAGCTTAAAAGATTTTGTATTAAGAGAAAATGATATTGAAAGAAATGGACATATCTATTGTAATGTATGTGGTAAAAGAGTAGATGGAGAATTAGTTGACCTTGGCTTTACAAAGTTTATTCCCAGAATTAAATGTGAATGTGAAATAAAGAGAGATAAGGAAAATGAAGAAAGAGAAAGACTGATGAAAATATCGTCATTGAAAAGAGATTGCTTCTCATCGCCAAACCAACACCAATATACTTTTGAGAAATTCCTAAGTGAAAATGGACAAGCCTATAAGGTTGCTTACAATTACGCCAAAAGCTTTGAACAAATGAAGAAAGATAATGTTGGACTTTTATTTTATGGAGATGTTGGTAGTGGAAAGACTTATCTTGCTTGTTCTATTGCAAATGAATTAATCGAAAGAAAACAAGTTAAAGCTAAGATTATGAATTTATCTCAGGTTATAAATCAAATACAAAAATCAGCATTTAAGCTAGATTCAAATGAAATTATCAGTAACCTCTCTAATATTCCCTTGTTAATCTTAGATGACCTTGGAATTGAAAGGGACACATCTTACGCAAGAGAACAAGTATATAACATTATAAACTCAAGATACTTAAAGGGTAGGCCGACAATTTTTACTACAAACTTATCATTGGAAATTATTCAAAATCCTAATATTGACCTTGAGTATCAGAGGATATATTCAAGAATACTTGAAATGACAATACCAGTTAAAGTTACGGGAGAAGATTTTAGAAGAAAAATCCATCAAGAGAAGTTAAGAAAATACAAAGAGCTACTTTTATATGGAGGTGGAATAGATGATTAATGAAGAAGTATCTAGGTCAAGTCTTAATCTTGAAGTAAGGCTTGCAAAAGCAACAAGTAAAGCAATCCTTGATGCCTTAAAGAAAGTACACAAGCAAATAGAAGAACAAGGAGGCTTGAAAAATGTAATAAAAAATAACGGAGAAGAAGTAAAACTAAAAGATATGGTTAAAAAGGGACAGTTAGAAGAAATTAATCTAAAAGATCCTGAGTTAAAAGAACTAAAGAAAATTTTAAATAAACACGGAGTGAAGTTTTCTGTTATGAAAGATAAGGGAACTGGTAACCACTCTGTGTTTTTTCAATCTAAGGATATAAAAGTAATGGAACATGCCTTTAAAAAAGCGGTTAAGGCTTCTGAAAAAAAGGCCGATAGAAAAGATTCAATAACGAAGACTATAAATAAGTTTAAAGATATGGCTAAGGACACAATCAGCAAAGATAAAGTTAAAAATAAACATAAGGAGCAAAGCTTATGATAAGTAATTTAAAAACATTTGAAAATAAGAATTTTGGGAAACTCACTGTTATAGAAAAAGACGGTGAGTTTTTCTTTATAGCTAATGAAGTAGCAACTATGTTAGGATATGTTAATCCAAGAAAAGCTGTTTATGACCATGTAGATGAAGAAGATAAGGGTGTAACGAAATGGAACACCCCTGGAGGAATACAGAATATATCAATTATTAATGAATCAGGATTGTATTCACTTATCCTCTCATCAAAACTACCACAAGCAAAAATATTCAAAGCTTGGGTAACTAGAGAAGTCTTACCAAGTATTAGAAAAAAGGGAGGATATATAGCTGGTCAAGAAAAGAAAACTAACGAAGAGCTACTTGCAGATGCAATTTTAGTAGCCAATAGAATTATTGCTGAAAGAGAAGAAGAAATTGAAGAATTAAGACCAAAGGCAGATTATTATGACAAATTAGTAAATTATAACCTACTTACAAACTTTAGAAATACTGCCAAAGAGTTAGGGATACCACAAAATCAGTTTATAAGTTTTCTAATGGATAAGGGATTAATTTACAGAGATAAGAAAAAGAAACTCTTACCTTATGCAGATAAGAACAAGGGATATTTTGAAGTAAAAGAATGGGTTGATCCACTAGGTACACTTGTAGGCATACAAACATTTATAACGCCAAAAGGAAGACACTATCTACTAATTTTATTAGATAGTGAAGGTTTCTACGATGAATAAGATATTAGAAGCCATTCTTTCTGATATTAAAAACTTAATTAAAATAGACAACCCAAAGAAATTTATATTAGCAAATATCCCTTATCTATCCTTCTTCTACATTGGAAATATCTTTTCTAAGCACATCAATTCTTATGTTGGAGGAGATATTATTGATAGATTAATGGTGGGAATTTCTGATATAGGAACTTTATCCTATATACCAAGCCTTAATCCAAGGGACTTGTTAGTAGGTGTTTCAGTTGCTGCTCTTGTTAAGCTAATTGTTTATAGTAAAGGAAAAAATAAAAAGAAATATAGGCAAGGTAAAGAGTATGGATCTGCAAGATGGGGAGAAAGCAAGGATATTGCTCCATATATTGACCCGAAGTTTGAAAACAATGTTCTTATAACTAATACTGAAAGACTTACGATGAATTCAAGACCTAAAAATCCTAAATATGCTAGAAATAAAAATGTATTGGTAATAGGTGGTTCTGGATCAGGTAAAACAAGATTTTATGTAAAGCCAAATCTAATGCAAATGCACTCTTCCTATGTAGTAACAGACCCTAAAGGCACACTTGTGTTAGAGTGTGGAAAAATGCTTTATGAAAATGGATATGACATAAAGATTCTAAATACAATAAACTTTAAAAAATCTATGAAATACAATCCATTTGCTTATTTGAGAAGTGAAAAAGATATTTTAAAGCTTGTTCAAACAATTATTGCCAACACCAAGGGAGATGGAGAAAAGGCAGGAGAAGATTTCTGGGTAAAGGCTGAAAAGCTATATTACACTGCTCTCATCGGTTATATCTATTATGAAGCACCAGAAGAAGAAAAGAACTTTAAGACGCTTTTGGATATGATTGACGCAAGTGAAGTCAGAGAAGATGACGAAACCTATATGAACCCAATTGATAGGCTCTTTGAAGCTCTTGAAAAGAAAGAGCCAAATCATTTTGCAGTTAAGCAATACAAAAAATATAAGCTTGCAGCAGGAAAAACTGCTAAGTCAATTTTAATATCATGTGGAGCAAGACTTGCACCTTTTGATATAAGAGAGCTTAGAGAACTAATGAGCGAAGATGAATTAGAACTTGATAAAATTGGAGATAGAAAAACTGCTTTATTCGTAATAATATCAGATACTGATGATACCTTTAACTTTGTAGTATCAATAATGTATTCCCAATTATTTAATCTACTATGTGATAAGGCAGATGATGTTTATGGTGGAAGACTTCCTGTTCATGTAAGATGTCTACTTGATGAGTTTGCTAATATAGGCTTAATTCCAAAATTTGAAAAATTGATTGCAACAATTCGTTCAAGAGAAATATCAGCAAGTATAATACTGCAAGCACAATCTCAATTAAAAGCAATTTACAAAGACCATGCAGATACAATAGTTGGTAACTGTGACTCAACACTCTTTCTAGGAGGAAAAGAAAAAACAACAGTAAAAGAGTTATCAGAAACCTTAGGAAAAGAAACCATAGACCTATATAACACATCAGAAACAAGATCTAACCAAAAATCTTTTGGTCTAAATTACCAAAAAACAGGCAAGGAACTTATGAGCCAAGATGAAATAACTGTAATGGATGGTGGTAAGTGCATATATCACCTAAGAGGAGTAAGACCTTTCTTGTCTGATAAATTCGATATTACAAAACATAAGAATTACAAGTTATTGGAAGATTATGATGAGAGAAATGGTTTTGATATTGAAAAGTATATTACACGAAAGGGTAAAGCCAAGATAAATTGTAATACAGTGATAACAAGATTGTAATATTTACTGTAAGAGTTTACATGGGCGAGGGGCTATTTTAAAATAGTAGACTATTCGATATAATAGAATTAGATAAATTAGAATTTATAGTGGTGAGTTTATGAAAGAGATTAGACCTGATTTCAGAGATATAAAATCATTTGAAGAATTTAACAAATACTATTGGTATCGAGAAGAACTTTCACAAATTTGTAAGTCTCTTGGATTAGAATACAGAAGTACAAAACAAGAGTTAAATTATATTATAGAACAATATTTTAAGGGAAATAGAGTAGAAAAATTTTTGAGTAAAGGTAAGAAAAGTCAAGCCGAAGTTATAACCTTAGAGACTCCGTTACTTAACTGTGGTTTTTCTTTTAATCAAAAATTTAGAGATTATTTTTCAGCTGTAACAGGCGTTAGCCCGTTTAAATTTAATGCTGATATGGCAACGGCTTGGCGAAAAGTAAAAAGGGATAACGATATAAAATTTACAATCCAAGATATGATTAAAATATATTATGGAGAGTCAGATTACGCCAACTATGATAATTCGGCTTGTCAATGGAATCAATTTCTAAAAGATTTTTGTACAGATGAAAGAAGCAACAATTATTCTAATAAGTTAAAAGTCGCATCTATACTTTGGAAAGAAGTGAGAGAATCAAAGAATGAAAAAGTTTATTCAAAACAACTTCTAAATAAATATAGATACAAAATAGAGGAGTATCATAAATAAAAAAGTCTCAGTTTGCAAAATTATTCTGTGAATAAAAATATGAATTTGATAAGGAGGTATGCTTAATGACTATTTTAAAGATTATACTAATAACAGTCGGTGTTGCATTTACTATATTTGGATATGAGATTTATTTTCAAAAAAAGTACAATCTAATCAATGGTTTCGAAGAAGATTATAAAAACGGAAGAAAAACAGAATCATATGCAAAAAAAGTGGGTCTAATAGAATTGGTATTAGGAATTATATTAACGATAATTGGAATTGGCATAATAGTATTCAAGTAGATAATTTCTAGTTTCTCGAGTTTAGCAAACGATAGGTTTTGTGAGATAAATCTATAAAACTTGTACAGATATTGTAGGGTAGGAAAAGAAATCTTCCTCTATACTAAAATTAACCGAAAGAAAGGGGGGAACCGAAATGAATATTATAAAGTCGTTTAACAATGCGATTGATTATCTTGAAACAGTTCTTGATGGTAAAATCAGCGAGAAGAAAGTAACTCAGTTATCAGGATACTCTTATTCAATGTTTAGTCGCTTGTTTTCTATTCTGACCGAAATGACGCTTTCAGAATATTTAAGAAGTAGGAGATTAACGGAAGCAGCCGTTATATTAAGAGATACAGATGAAAAGATTATTGATGTTGCATTCAGATTTGGATATGAGTCATCGGATTCATTCGGGACAGCTTTTAAGAATTTTCATGGATTCACTCCTTCTGAGGTAAGAAATGGGAAACCATTTAAATTAGTTTCTAGGGTGCAATTAACACTAAGTGTAAAAGGAGGAAGAAGTATGAATATTACAATTCAAAAGAAAAAAGCATTTACGGTTGCAGGAGTAAATGAACAAAACATCAATTCATCATTATGTTCAAGTGTATGGGGGGAATTGTTTTCTAAGGTTAGCCATGAAGCAATGTCAAAATTAGGGACAGGCGAATCTGTTGGGGTTTGCCACGATATATTAAACCTTGATAATCATGATGTTTTAGAATCCAATACAATTAACTATATGGCAGGCTATATTGTTAATGATGTGGATAAAGCAAGAAGCATAGGCTTAGATGTTTTGGAAGTTGAAGAAGCAGAGTATGCTGTTGTAGAATTAATAGGATCTGTTCCGGATTGTATTCATAACGGATGGAAATATGCGATGGAAGTTTTCTTTCCTGAGCATGGTTATGTCCATTCAGGAAAACCTGATTTTGAATATTATTATGAAGGTGATATGAATAGCAAAGACTATAAAATGGAACTTTGGATTCCGATATCTAAAGCTTAAAAATTTCAGTTTGTCGAGCCAAGTAATTAAATAGGAACGCAAGAGATGATAGATAATTAAACCCTATCGTCTTTTTTTATACTCAAAATCAAGAGGTTTAAATGGTAAGGATAAGAAGTCCCACTTAAAACAATTTAATATATAAGACATTTAGCGATTGAATTATAAATTCGGTCGCTTTTTTAATTGAAATTTACAGATTAAGGAGAAGAAATTAATGGATAGAGAAATGATAAATATTAATGCAAATTTAGTTAATGAAGCTGAATTTTCAGAATTTGAAAAAGATGGAGAAAGAGTTCAAGTAGCAAATTTTGCTCTTGTTAAAAATTATGGAAAGGGCAAAGAATATACAAATTGCTCAGTATATGGAGAAAAGGTAGAAATTGTAAAAAAATTTGAAAAAGGAGATCTAATCCATGTCTTTGGATATTTCAAAGAAAACAAAAAAGGAGATAAGGTCTACAAGAATTTTATAGTTAAATCACTAAACAAAATAGAAAATAAGAAAGAAAACGAGGAGGAATAATATGGAATTTTTTACAGCTGGAGTTGGAGTTTTAAAGACACTTGTAACTGCAATTGGTGCAGGTTTAGGAGCATGGGGAGTTATTAACTTAATGGAAGGTTATGGTAATGATAACCCCGGTGCTAAATCTCAAGGTATTAAGCAACTTATGGCTGGTGGGGGAATTGTACTAATCGGTATTAAATTAATTCCACTACTTGCAAATGCTTTAAATTAGGAGAAAGTCTATGTTTGGTATCTTTGACAAGCTAACTGAATTTTTTAAGGATATGCTACTCGGAGGTATCAAAGCAAATCTTGAGTCCATGTTCTTAGATATAAATGACAAGGTAGGAGTTATTGCAACTGATGTTGGAAAGACGCCAATGGGTTGGAATGGAGAAGTATATAATTTTATAAAAAACATTAATGATAATGTGATTGTTCCAATAGCAGGTCTTATCATAACAGCAGTTTTATGTATTGAGCTCATAAATATGGTTATGCAAAAGAATAATATGCATGATACAGATACTTTTGAGTTTTTCAAATACATTATAAAGATGTTTATAGCAGTCTACCTTGCAAGCCACGCCTTTGAATTTTCAATGGCAGTCTTTGATGTGGCACAAAATCTTGTAAACAAAGCGGCAGGGGTAATCACTACTTCTGCCACTGTTTCAGGAGATCAGATAGTTGCAATGGTTGATGCATTAAAAGAAAAAGAAATAGGTGAGCTTTTAATGATATTAGTTGAAACGAGCCTTGTAAGGATTGCAATTCAAGGAATATCACTAGTTATAACATTAATAGTATATGGGCGTATGTTTGAAATATATGTCTACTCATCAGTATCATCCATACCATTTGCGACTATGGGAAATAAAGAATGGGGTCAGATTGGAACAAATTATATCAAGGGACTTTTTGCCTTGGGACTACAAGGTTTGTTTTTGATGGTATGTTTAGGTATCTACACCGTTTTAATAAGAACGGTACAGGTTACAGATATTCACGCAAGCTTGTTTAGTATATTAGGATATGCTCTACTACTTGGACTTATGATGTTTAAGAGTGGAACAGTTGCAAAAAGTATTATGAATACGCACTAGGAGGAATAAATGTTAAAAAAGAAAAATTGTGCTTTATTGGGACTTGGAATTTTATTTGGAGGAACTTATGAGATCTTAAAAGAGAAAATAAGAAATGAAGAGATTAGAAACTTAAAGAGGAGAATAAATATACTCGGAAGATGTCACAATGAATTTGTTATGTATCAAGGGGAATACAATGATAGAAATGAAGAAAAACAAGAAGAATTTGAAGAAAGAATTAACTACCTAGAAGAGGAAACAACATCTAATTATGACCATATACTTGAACTTTCCAAAGAAGAAGTAGAGGGAGATTAAAATGGCGTATGTACCAATACCAAAAGATTTGGACAAGATTAAAACAAAGGTTGCCTTTAACTTAACTAAAAGACAACTTATAGGTTTTTCTGTGGCAGGACTAATTGGCATACCAACCTATTTATTTATGAAGAAATATCTACCTAATGATGTTTCAATTATTGTAATGCTAATAGTAACCCTGCCAATCTTTTTTATAACCTTATATGAAAAAGACACCTTAACTTTTGAAAAATATTTTAAATTTTTCTATCTTCATAAGTTTTATCAACCAACTAAGAGAATAAGAAAGGAGGCATACCTTGAAGCAAAGAAAAAAGCAAATCAGCGACTTAAATCTAAGGGAAAAACAATTAAAAAAAGACCGAAAGGAAGTAAGAAGGCTAAAAACAAAGAAAGATCCAACAAATAGTCTTCTAAGTGTTCTTTTAAAGAAAGAGAAAAAGAGATTTACTGTTGAGGACACAATTCCATATATAAGAATGTTATCAGAGGGCATTTGCCAGTTAGACGAAAAAAATTATTCAAAGACAATTTCATTTCAAGATATAAATTACCAGTTGGCATTGGAAGAAGATAGAGATTTAATCTTTAACCAATTTGCCAACTTTTTAAATTCTTTTGATCCAAGTGTCCACATTGAACTTTCCTATGTAAATCAATTAGGAAGAAATAAAGACCTACAAGATGCAATTAAAATTGCTGATAAGGGAGACTTCTATGACGATGTAAGAAAAGAGTTTAGGGAGATGTTAAAGCTTCAGCTTGCAAAGGGGAATAACGGACTTAAAAAGATGAAGTATATAACCTTTACCACAGAAGCTGATAATTTAGAGCAAGCAAGAGCAAAGTTAAATAGACTTGAAGTGGATATTTTATCTAACTTTAAATCTATGGGAGTAAGAGCAGAAAGTCTTGATGGGGAAGAAAGACTAAGACTTGTTCACGATATGTTAAATCCAGACAAGAGCTTTGATTTTTCATATAAAGATTTGAAGAAGAAAGAGTCTACAAAATCACATATAACTCCCAATATCTTTAATTTTGCACCAGCCAATAATTTTAAATTTGGCAAATATATTGGGGCAGTAAGTCATTTTCAAATACTTGCAAGCGAGTTATCAGACAGAATGTTATCTGAGTTTTTAGATATTGATGACAATATTTATGTAGCATTTCATATAGATGTAGTTGAACAAGCAGAAGCTATTAAACTTATTAAGAGAAAAAATACAGATCTAGACAGAATGAAAATTGAAGAACAAAAGAAAGCAGTTCGTGCTGGATATGATATGGATATTATTCCTTCAGATATAAATACTTTTGGGGCTGATGTTAAGTCCATGTTATCTGACTTACAAAATAGAGATGAAAGGCTCTTTGTAGTATCTATAGTAATGATGAATTTTGCTAGGACTAATCAAAAATTAGAAAACACAATTGCTCAAATTTCATCAATTGCAAATAGACATAATTGTCAGGTAAAAAGATTATCTCATCAACAAGAACAAGGACTTGTTTCTGTCTTACCTATAGGACTTAATCAAGTCGAGATAAAAAGATTTTTAACTTCATCATCAACGGCAGTATTTATGCCTTTTACAACAGAAGAGCTATTTATTGATTCGGCAAATTCTTTGTACTATGGCTTAAACGCCCTTAGCCAAAACTTGATTATGGCAGATAGGAAGAAACTTAAGAACCCTAACGGATTAATATTAGGAACACCAGGTTCTGGTAAATCTTTCTCGGCAAAGAGAGAGATGGCAAATGCAATTCTTGTAACAGACGATGATGTAATTATTTGTGATCCTGAAGGCGAGTATTCAAACCTTGTAAAACAATTTAATGGAGAAGTTATTAAAGTTTCGGCAAAATCAAAGGACTACCTAAATCCATTAGATATTAATATGAACTATGGAGATGGGGACGCACCTTTAAAGGATAAGGCAAACTTCATAATGTCTATGCTTGAACTTGTAGTAGGTGGATCTGGTCTTACTGCTGCAGAAAAATCTGTTATAGATAGGTGCTTACCAAAGATATATCAAAAATATTTTGAAGACCCAAAACCTGAAAATATGCCAATATTAGGAGATTTATACGATATGCTCATATCTCAAGAAGAGGGAGTTGGTAGAAAACTAGCAACAGAAATGGAAATTTATGTTAAGGGAAGTCTTAATGTATTTAACAATAGGTCAAATGTTGATCTAAATAGGCAACTACTTTGTTTTGATATAAAAGAGCTAGGAACACAACTTAAAAAAATAGGTATGCTTGTCATTCAAGACCAGGTTTGGAACAAGGTTTCCCTAAATAGAGGAAGCAAGTCTACAAGATACTATATAGACGAGTTCCACCTTTTATTAAAAGATCCACAAACTGCTTCATATTCAGTAGAAATCTGGAAAAGATTTAGAAAATGGGGCGGTATTCCAACAGGTATAACTCAAAACGTAAAAGACCTTTTAACAAGTCAGGAAATTGAAAATATATTTGATAATACAGACTTTGTTCTAATGTTAAATCAAGCATCTGGAGATAGAGATATTCTTGCTAAGAAATTAAAAATATCGCCTTATCAGTTAAACTATATTACTAATTCAAACGCAGGTGAGGGACTATTATTCTTTGGAAATACTATTGTTCCATTTATAGATAAATTCCCTAAAGACACCATGTTATATAAGCTAATGACAACAAAACCAGAAGAAGCTAAGTAGGTGTGATATGGATAAAAAACTAAAAAAAGATTTTCAAAAGAAAATTATACGAAATAGGGACGCTCCTGAAAAGAATCTTGAAAGTAAACTTGTTCATTCAGATGATTATACCAATAAGATTATTAGGACAAAGGATAGGTTCGGAGACAAATTTTCAGAAAAAGAATCTAAACTTATTCATGAGAATGTATTAGCTAAAGATCAAAAACAAGATAAACTAAAAGATTTTCAGAAGTCTAAAAACAAGGAAAGAATTAGAAAAGAAGTTTTAGAAAATAAGGATAAGGCTAATGAAGTTAAACAGACTAATCTTGAAATAAGGACAGATGAAAGCTTTAAACTTGATGAAGACTTAGATGTAGACTTCAAAAAGGTAAATTTTGATAGTGAAAACAGTAGAAATATTAATTCTAAAAAACTAACAACAGATGATATTTCAGATAAGGCTCAACCAATAAGCAATAAGAAAACATCAAGTAAAAGACAAGTTCTTAAAAATTATGAGGATAAACTTATCCATAGTAAGGATAAATTCCAAGACAAAATTAACGAGAGAGAGTCTAAGCGAATCCACACAAGCGAAGATAAACCTATCGAAGCAAAGAAGAGTAAGAGAATATACAGAAAAGATAAGCTTGTTAAATATGAAGTAAGCAAGAACGACAGTAATGCTAATATCGATAAAAAGCAAAAGCAGAAACTTTATCAAGAAAAGAAGTTTAGAGATAAGGAAAAAATTTCTAAAGATATAGATAAAGAAAATAAGCTAAGCGAAGTTGATACAGATAAAACTTTTGATAATTCTGAGCTTAAAGACAATAATCAAGAATTTATAAAAGATGAAAAGGAAACAAGCCTTAAACCTTCAGAACAAAAGAAAGTTAATAAAAAGAAGACTTACTACAAGAGAAAAAATTATGAAAGTGATAAATTCACTCGAAAGAAAATTGATAACTTAAAAAATGAATCTAAGAAAGTTACAAAGAAAGATTCTAAGAAGGCACAAGATGTTAAAGACTTTATCTCAGATAAAAAGATTGGAGAACTTGAAAAGTCTAAAAGCAAGCTAAAGGATAATATTTCAAAGAATAAAACTAAAGGAAGTCTATCTTCTGGGGTTTTATTATCTGGAGCTAAGTCTTCAGAGTTAGTGAGAGATTATTTAAGTTCAGGGTCTGATAATACTGGTGTAGAATCTGGAGAAAAGGTCGCTAATGTAAGCTCTAAACTCCAGCATGGAATAAGGAAGTATAAGCTAGACAAAAAGAAAAAGTCCTTAAAAAAGCTATCTAAACTTGATAAGAAAATAAAAAAGAGAAAAAGCAAGTTGGAGTTTAAAAGTGGCTTGGAAGATTTAAAAAAGTCAGAATCCTATATAAAGAAAAATAGATTTAATAAGTTTTACCAGAGAAAACAAATGAAGAGTATGATAGCTAAAAAGCATGAAACAAGACTGGTATATAGAGTTAAAAAAGCTATTTTAAGTTTAGGTAAGGCTTCTAAAGAGCTTATCGTAAGAAAAAGTAAGATGGTTCTATTACTAGTAATAGGACTAGGTCTTATGCTATCAATCATGATTGGTGGTGGAAGTGTTGGTATGAGTGGACTAAGCAATTCAGTAAACTCAGTAATGACAACAACATACCTATCACAAGATACAGTTCTAAGTGAAGTTAATCAAGAATTTTCATCAATGGAATATGACCTACAATCACAAATCGAAAGTGTAAAAACAAGTCATCCTGGATATGACGAATATATTATAAATAAAGAAGGAGAAATTGGTCATAATACCCATGAACTTTTATCCTATATAACTTCAAGATGTGGAGAAGTAAAATCAGCATCTGAAGTAAAAGGAATTTTAAAAGAACTTTTCGATAAGATGTATAAGCTTGATTTTAAGGAAGAGATTGAGATTAGAACAAGAACAGTAGCAAGAACAAGATATGATAGTCGTGGTAATCCTTATACTAGCTATGAAAAAGAAGAGTACGAATATAAAAAGTTAATTGTAACTTTAAAGAAAAAAGAAATGGATGAAGTTGTTAGGGAAATATTTAAAGATTATCCAGACAATGTAGTTCATTATGAAGCTCTTCTTGAAGCTAAGGGGAATATGGGTGATGTTTTTGGATCAGGTAATGGGGACTTAGGAGAAATAGTAGATAATCCAAACTTTGGAAATCCTGGTCTTGCTTTTGATTCAGCTACTGCAAAGGCTCTTTTTAATGAAGCAGAAAAACATATAGGCAAAAGATATGTGTTTGGAGCGAGTGGACCATCTAACTTTGACTGCTCAGGCTTTGTATGTTGGTCATTTACAAAGTCTGGTGTAAAGAGAATGCCAAGAACAACTGCATGGAGAATATACAAAGACTATTGTAATCCAGTAAGTCCAAGTGAAGCTCAACCTGGAGATATTATATTTTTCCATTCAACATATAACAGTGGAACTCCAATATCTCACGTAGGAATATACGCAGGTAACGGAATGATGATTCACGCAGGAGATCCAATTCAATACACATCAATAAATTCAAAATATTGGAAATCACACTTTTATGGTTTTGGAAGACCAAGATAGAAGGGAGATATTATGTGAACAGAAAACTTATAAGTATTAGGAACAAAAAGAAAAAAATAGAAGAGAAATTGAAAGATTTAAATGCAAAATACAAGGAAATTTGCGATGAAGAAATACAAGTTGAAAATGAAGAAATAATTGTAACTCTTAGGAGGAACAATATTAGCTTGGAAGAATTAATGGAGAAAATCAATGATAGAAAAAGAGAAGAAAAATTAAAAGAAAAGGAGAATATTCATAATGAAGAAATTTAACACGAAAAGACTAAGAGCCTTTTTTATGGCTCTTTTATTAGTTTTAACATCAACCTCAACTACTAATGTACTAGCTAAAGCTGATGATACAAATGGTAGTAAAAAAGTGATAGAAAGTTCAATAAGTAAAATTAGTGATTTAGAAAATCAGATCAAAGACTTAAATGATAAGAAACAAGAAGACCAATCAAAGATAGATGAATTAAAAGAAAAGTTAGAATCTTGCAAAGATAATGGAGAGAAACTAAAACAAGAAAAAGCTAAGCTAGAAGAAGAAATTAGAGATAAAGACAATAAGATTGCTCAATTGAATAAAGAAATTGAGGATCTTAAAAACTCCAATAATGATGAACTAATAGCAGAAATTACTCAGCTTAAAGATGAATTAAAAAGATTACAAGATGAAAATACAAAACTAAAAGAAGATTATTCATCAACAAAATAGGAGTTAGAAGCTGAGAAAGAAAAGACCGACAAAAACGAAAATAAAATCAAAGAAATGCAAGAAAAGCTTGAGTCTTTAGAAGAGGAACTTACAAATAAGACTAAAGAAATTGAGGATAAAGATAATAGAATTAAGGACTTAGAAAAAGTTCTTGATGAAAAAGATACTAAGATAAAAGAACTAGAGTCTAAAAAGAAAGAAACAGAAAATTCTAAGTCAGAATATTGTAAGAAAATTGAAGAGCTTCAAAAGGCGATTGATAGTTTAAAAGTATCTTCTGAAAATACAAAAAAAGAATTAGAAGATAAGATTAAAGGACTAGAAGAAAAACAAAAAGCTTCTGAAGAAGAAATTAAAAAGCTAAAAGAAGAATTAGATAAGAAAATTGAAGAAGCAAAGAAGTTAATAGAGGAAGCAAATAAAAAAGCTAAAGAAGAACTTGAAAAGCAAGCTAAAGATGAAAAAGAAAAAAATATAAACCAAGACCTATCTAAAAAATTAGATGAACTTCTAAAACTCCAAAAAGAAAACAAAGAGAAGAAAGAAGATAAGAAATCTCAAGATAAGAAGTGGGACGAACTTTTGAAAGCTGATGATAAGAATATCCTAAATCAATTTGATCTTAACAAGATGAAAAAGCAAGAGGAACAACAGGACAAAAAACAAGTTAAAGATGAAAAAGAATTTGCAGTTTTCCAAGTAGACAAAAACTTTTATAACATTATCAATAAAGATGGTAAGACAACAGTCTATATGGATGTAAAAACTTATGTGGATCAAGGAAGAACTATGATTCCAGTAAGATATATTGCATATACTCTAGGTTTTAATATTAGATTCTATAATGACAGAAGAAGAGAGAGATAGGCTTTTAAGTTTAGGAGTTGAAGGAGTTACTGAAATTAAATTTGAAAATTCAATAAATAGAATTACAGGAATATCAAATCCAAGACAAATTGAAAGAGTAATAAAAGGAGCCCTGTTCCCTTTAGAAATAATTTATGAATTAACAGATGAAGAAGAAGCTTTAGAAGACATAAAAAATTTAAAAGAAGCCTTTGATCTATTAGAAAATGACTATATAGGAGGGAATGGGTCTCGCGGCTATGGTCGTGTAAAATTTATAAATATGAATTTAAGCCAATTAACCTATGATTGTTCAGAAGAATTATTAGATAAATTAAAGGAAATGTGGTTTCATGAGTAAAGATGAATTAAAAAGATTCTTATACAAACTAGAATTTCCAAGAGGACTTCATATTGGCAAAAATAAGTTATCAGATTCTGAAATGGTAATCAATGCCGACACTATTTTTTCAGCATTTTGTCATGAAGCTAAAAACACAAGAGAAGGTATAGATTATCTAAAAAACCTTACACAAGAAGGATTTAGGATTTCAGATGTCTTTCCTTTCTATAAAGAAGAGTTATTTTTGCCAAAACCAATAATTTCAATGAGAAAAATAGATCAAGATAGCTCACAGAAAAAATTATATAAAAAGATTAATTATATAAATTTAAGTAATTGGGAAAAATATATGAATTGTGAGAGTGATCCAAATCAGTTAGTAGAGTGGATAGATAGATTAGATAAAAAAGAAGTATTTACAAAGATTCAATACGAGGAAAATGGTGAACATAATATATACAATTTAGGAGTAAGGTATTTTCCAAAAGAAGCAGGGTTGTACTTTATTTTACAATGCCATGAAAAAGATTTTGATTTTTTAGATGAACTTATTTACAATTTATCTTTTTCTGGTATTGGGGGGAAAAGAAATGTAGGCGTTGGATTTTTTGAATTAATAAATCCAGGAGCTGAATTACCAGAAAAACTAGAAAATATGTTTAAAAGTAATGCACAATATTACATGAATCTATCTGTGGCTTTGCCAGATAAAGAAGAACTTAAAGAAACAATAGAGAAATCAGTAGGGTATAAGCTTGAAAGAAGGAGTGGATTTATATTTTCCACTAAAGCTAATGGTAAGATTTCTCGACAAGTTAGGAAAAAAGATTTATATATGTTTCAGTCGGGGTCTGTATTTAAAAAACCATTTAATGGAAATATATATGACGTAGGAGAATCTTTTGAACATCCGGTGTATCGTTATGGAATGCCACTATTTATTGGGGTGAAATAATGACAGAAAAAAATTATATAATAAAGTTATATACATGTGGGCCTGTGCACATAGGTTCAGGTGAAATAGCTGGGAAAAAAGACTATGTTTATAACTACAAAGATAAAACTATTGAGTTTTTGAATATAAAAAAATTTATTGACTTAATAATGAAAAAAAATCTTTATAGAGAATATGAAGACTTTATTCTTAATAGAAAAGAAGGACTCTATGAATTTATAAAAGCAAATAAACTTTTAAGAGATTATAAAGATTGTGTTCGTTACAGAATTAATGGATCTAACCTATCATTTAATAAAAAAGAAAGATTAAATAATATAAATCTTATAATAAAAGATCCTTATTTCAAACCATTTATTCCAGGAAGCTCACTAAAAGGCACTTTAATACATAATCTCTTGTACAATGAAGCTTTAAAAAATAGAGAAAAAATTAGTCGAGAATACTTTCATAAATTTAAAGGGAATTTAAAAAACTTAAGCTATATTGAATCAAAATTAAAAAAAGAATTGGAAGAATCTTTAATAGGTAATAAAAATAATAATATTAAAAATATAGGACAATTAATCTCAATTGAAGATTCCTCAACCATTGATTATGAAAAATTAATATTGACTCAAAAACAAGACCTAATACCAGGAATGAAAAAAGAAGATGAACCTAGATTAAATAAAATTAATCTAATTCGTGAATCTATTCCTAAAGGAGAAGAATTTACCCTACATTTAAAACTAAAAGACTCTGATATTATATCTTTGGAAAAACTTGAAAATGCCATAGAAAATACTTTTAATTCAATAAATAAAATCCAGAGAAGTAGAAATAGGAATTTTCATGAAATGAAAGGGTTAAATATTTATTTAGGTTCAGGAGTAGGATTTATATCAAAAACTCTATTATATGGAGCTATGGATATTAATAAATCAGTTGAAAGCTCAATCAAGGTATTAGAAGAGAGATTTAAAAAAATAAACAGAGTAGAAGATAAGAGACTCAAACTTGCGCCTAAAACAATTAAGGAGGTCATAACAAGAGAGGGCAGAGAAGAAGCAGGTATTTGTAGGATAGAATTTCAGGAGCTTTAATAGCTAAATGATAGTATATGTTACAAGCCAAGGAAGTAATATAAATATAGAGGGTGGGAAAATTGTAATAAGTGAAGTTCAAGGTTTAAAAAGATTTATTCCTAAAGAACAAATTGAAATTCTAAATATTTTTGGAAATGTTCATATAACAACTAAAGTAATACAACATTTTTTACAAAGAGCAATACCTATTAATTACTTTTCTTTTAGAGGACAATATTTTGGTAGGCTATATACAAGCAGTAGCAATAATATATTTAGACTAAAAAAGCAAATCAACGCAAGTGAAAACACAGATTTTTCACTTGAGATGGCAAAAATTTTTATCAAAGCTAAAGTAAATAATCAGAATACTATTTTAAGAAGATACGAAAGAAAATATAAAAATAACAAAAATATTATTAATAATATCTCAATAATGCAAAGAAAAATAGAAAATACAAAAGATATTAGTCAACTTATGGGAATAGAGGGATATGTAGCTAGATTATATTTCAATGGAATTTCAAATATTATCTCTGAAGATTTCAAATTTAAAGGCAGGAATAAGAGACCTCCTAAAGATCCATTTAATTCACTTTTAAGTTTAGGCTATAGCATTTTATTAAATGAAATAACAGGTAATCTTGAAGCTGTTGGGTTAAATCCTTTCTGTGGATTTTTGCATCAAGATAAGGAAAGACACCTTAGCTTAGCTAGTGATATAATAGAAGAATTTAGAGCGCCAATAGTAGACAGCCTAGCCTTAAATCTATGTAATAATAAATTTAAAATCCAAGATTTTTCATATGAAGATGGAGGAGTATATTTAAAAGAAAATATATTAAAAATATATATAGAGGAATTGGAGAAAAAGCTAATGAAAGAGCAAAATTATAGGGAGGATATAAAAGCTATTAGTTTTAGAAAAGCTATATACCTGCAGTGTAGAGATTTAGTTAACTCTATTGAAGAATTGAATCCCAAATTATATAAGGCATTGTGGTTGAGATGAAAGATGAATTTTTAATTAAAGATTATAGAACCCCCAAAGGAGAGAAAGAATATTTATATTTAATAATATATGACGTGATAGATAATAAAAGGAGAACTAGATTATTTAAATTTTTAAATAGTTATGGTAGCTCTGTTCAAAAGTCTTGCTTTGAAGCTTACTTAACTCAAAGACAATACAGAAATGTAGAAAAAAGAATGATTTCACTTATTGATAGTCAAGAGGATAATATAAGAGTATATCAATTAAATGGATTAAACAAAGTCTATAATTATGGAATAGAAAATAAAAATGCTTATATAGATTTATTGATTTTATAATTAAAAGGAGGAATAATGAAGCGAATATTATTTTCTTGTATTGGGAATACAGATCCAATGAACAGGAAAAATTTTAGTGACGGTCCAATGTTGCATATAGTACGTTATTATAAGCCAGATATTATTTATTTGTTTTTATCAAAAGAGATGGCTGTTCATCATGAAAAAGAAAATAGGTATAAGCCATATATTGAAAAGCTAACAGAGAGTTTAGGATATTCAGCTGAAATAAATTGGATTATAAAAGAAGACTTATTAGAACCCCATCTTTTTGATACTTTATTATTTGAAGATTTACGTAAGGAAATTGAAAAAATTCATTTTGAATATAGTGATGCTGAAATAATTTTAAATGTCTCATCAGGAACTCCAGCCATGAAATCCTCATTGCTAGTACTAAATGCTTTTTTTGATTTTAAAACAAGAGTAATACAAGTTGCTTCGCCAAGTCCAGGAACACATGATACTCCAAAAAGATGTGATAAAGATGAATGGGATACACTTTGGCAGTTAAATGAAGATAACAATCGAAATATAAATAGATGCAGAGAAATAGAAAATAAAAACTTGAATTTTGAAATAAAAAGAGAAATAATAAAAAATTCTATAAATCGATATGATATATGATATAGCATATGAAATATCAAAATCTATAAAAGATTTTCTAAATCCTAAAGTAATACACTTGCTCCAAATACAAAAGTATAGAAAAAACTTAGATAAAGAACTTTTAGAAAAGAATTTGAAAAATATAAAAAGAAAAGAAATTTTCATGGTAGGAAGTTCTAAATATAATGATGTTTTTGAATATTACTTAAAATGGCAAAGTGATTTAAATACTGGAAACTACAGAAGTTTTATAATAGGCATTTCACCCTTATTAGCTGAATTACAAAAGAAAATAATTGAAAAATACTATCCAAAACAAAAGAAAATAAAGTTAAATGCAAAATGGAATAATACTGAATTTACAGAAGAAATTCAATTAGTAATAAAAAAATTAGAAAAAAGTTGGAAAACTAAAGGGGAATTTATAATGTCATATCAATTTAATGATATTATTCAAGAACTTTCACAAATACCTAAGGATAAAAAAACGTGCTAGATGAGATGAAAAATTTTGAAAACAAAAGAAATATTTTTGCCCATCAGATAAAAAAGATGTCATTGGAAGATATTGAAAAAGAGATAGGATATTCAATTCATAAAATCAATAATGATAGCTGGCAAATAATATGTATTTTAGATATGGAAATTGAGAAAAATAAAAAGAAATATCGTTCAGCATATGATAATATAAATAAAGAAATAATTAGATTAATGAAAGAATGAAGCTAAAGTAAGTTTTGCGGGGGAGGAGATGTAAAAATGTATATAAATATATTAAAATTTCTTTTCTCCGCAGAAGTATATTTCAAAGCTGATAGCAACAATATCAAGAGGTATAGGGAATACAAAGATAGAACCCCAGAAGGGGACGGAAACTAAAACAAGCGATAGCGATAAACATAATAATTAATGAATACAAAGATAGAACCCCAAAAGGGGACGGAAACTATTTATCGTCTATGTTTTTAACTACTTTATTTGCGGCGAATACAAAGATAGAACCCCAGAAGGGGACGGAAACAAGGTTGTTATAGGCTTCTGTGATTTCATATAGTTTCAGAATACAAAGATAGAACCCCAGAAGGGGACGGAAACAATTTGCGATAATCTACTAATAAGTAGGGAGCAAATGAATACAAAGATAGAACCCCAGAAAGGGACGGAAACGATACCTGCTCTTTATTTAACAAATTATTCTCTAAAAACAGAATACAAAGATAGAACCCCAGAAGGGGACGGAAACTCTTTTAAATAACTCAATGTCTTTTTTCGACAAATGAATACAAAGATAGAACCCCAAAAGGGGACGGAAACTGTTTTAAGTTTAAATCATTAAATTTATCTGTTGCATAGAATACAAAGATAGAAGCCCAAAAGGGGACGGAAACGTAAGGCTATTAATTTCAATTGTGTTTGTGTATTTAACCAAGAATACAAAGATAGAACCCCAGAAGGGGACGGAAACTCTTCACTATCTATCAACTGCCTTAACTCATCTGCTGTTAGGAATACAAAGATAGAACCCCAGAAGGGGACGGAAACCCTTGCAAGTTCATTTATTTTCCTCATTCTAAAATTCTTTGTTGAATAAAAAGATAGAACCCCAAAAGGGGACGGAAACTCATAGATGCCTATCTCTCTATCATCTAGCCAGTCGCCAAAGCGAATACAAAGATAGGACCCCAGAAGGGGACGGAAACTCTTCACTATCTATCAACTGCCTTAACTCATCTGCTGTTAGGAATACAAAGATAGAACCCCAAAAGGGGACGGAAACCTCCTATTTTTCTCTTTTTTTATTTGTAATTACTTAGAATACAAAGATAGAACCCCGAAAGGGGACGGAAACTTTTTTCCACAAACTTCCCAATACATATTGAAAGTTACTTTGTTGAATACAAAGATAGAACCCCAGAAGGGGACGGAAACTGTTACCCAACCAAATTTATAAGCATAGCTCCAAAATTCCGAATACAAAGATAGAACCTCTAAAGGGGACGGAAACTGGTATCTATTTCCACTATCCACCCCACAATATATGGAATATTAGAATAAAAAAAATAACCCCACAAAGGGGGATTCGAGTTTTGGAATTTAAATAGTTTTTTAAAATGATTAATAAAATTTTTAAGAAAGTTAAGTTCTGCTAAGGAATTTCAATTTCTAGTTTAGTATCTGGTATTTTAACTTATATTATTTTAAAAGGAGAAAGTAGAAAGAGGTTAAGATTAGAGAAATTAAAGGAATATAGTACTTTATATGTATTGTATAGACTTTAATAGGGTTTAAAATTATATAAAATATACAAAAAAGTTTTTCGTTTTTAGAGGAAAGTATAAAAGTATATTTATATAGGTGAGAAACTCTACGAACTATAACTAAGTCTCTCTATATATGTCTTTTAAAACCTACAAAATTTAGTTTTACTAATTGCCCTTGTTAATTAAATTTTTTAATTCTCTAGAGCTGGTATTTTTAAATCAATATTTCACTTTATTTATACAATTAAGCTTGGATGGGAAGTTTTGCTTCGAAAAATATATATGACATTATTAATATAGTCTTCTTTCTTACTATTTAAAAAATTTTTGGGTAAATGAAATAGTAGGAGGGGATTAAATGGAATATATAGTAAAAGAGATTCCTGGCTTATTTAAAATTATAAAATTAAAGGAATTTAGAAGAACACCTAATGTAGAGTTTGATGTAATGGTTAAATCAATGGTACCTAAGGTTGATGCAATTGATAGGGTTATTCATAGGGGGCCAGCAGTATCACCAGGACCTGTGGGAGATGTTGAAAGACCATGGTATATGCATTATCATCAGTCTGATAATCTACTAGTTTTATCTGGAGAAAGAAATGTTGAATTGTATTCAAAAGAGCATGGAAAGATTGAAAAGTTTGTTGTAACTCCTGACTATATTAGTCATAATGGGGAAGTTATAGTTGAGGGGGCAGGAATTTTAGTTTGGCCTACAAATGTATTCCATAGGATTATAAGTGGAGAAAATGGATCGGCTTCAGTAAACCTTGCAACTCATCATCAAGGAATGGATTTAAAAAATAATTTCGATATATTCGATTTAAATATTGAAACAGGTGAATATAAAGTTATAAGAGAAGGTTATTTAGATCAAAATATGAAAGACATAGATTAATTGCTTGCCTATAGGTGATTTCATCTGTAGGCATTTATTTTATAGAATGCGATATATAAGTATTGTGAGATAAATACATATAAAAATAAGTGATTAGAGGAAGATTTTAAATTTTATTAAAACTAAATTTTACGATAAATAGTTTAAGTATAGGAAAAGATGTGAATAAATAAAAGGAATGGATTATTAATAAATTATGAGTGAAATGAACTACTCAAACTTATTATTTTGAGATTAGGCTATTAATTTTACCTTTGTAAATTTGGAATAATGAATATTATATGGTAATATAATAATACTGTGTTTTATGCGGATAAATAAATTTGGAGGAAGGTGATTCTGATTTGAATGAAGATGTAAATGAAAATTCAAAGGAAATTGAGAAGGAATTAAATAAAAATACAGAAAAAGATTTAAGTAATGAGGCTAAAGAAAACTTAGAAGATCTTGAAAATCGAAAAGTAAAGATTTCTTGCAAAAATGTAACAAAGATTTTTGGTAAAAAAGTAAAGATGGCAAAAAAACTCCTTAGAGAAGGAGCGTCTAAAGATGAAATAGTAAACAAGACACAAGCTACGGTTGCTGTTGACAGGGCATCTTTTGATATATATGAAGGAGAGATCTTTGTAATAATGGGTCTTAGTGGTAGTGGTAAATCTACTATGATTAGACTTATGAATCGTTTAATAGAGCCTACAGATGGAGATATTCATGTAAATGGTAAATCTGTTTTTAAGGCTGATAAAAAAGAACTTATAGAGTTAAGACGAAATGTTTATAGTATGGTTTTTCAGGGTTTTGGACTTTTTCCTCATAAAACTATTTTAGAAAATACAGAGTTTGGTTTGGAAATAAAAAATGTAGACAAAGAGACTAGGATAAAGAAAGCTGAGAAGGCTTTAGACAATTCTGGACTTTTGGCCTATAAGGACCAGTACCCTAATCAATTGTCTGGTGGAATGCAACAAAGAGTTGGACTTGCAAGAGCTCTTGCTAATGATCCGGAAATTCTTTTAATGGATGAAGCTTTTTCAGCTTTGGATCCTTTAATTAGAAAAGATATGCAAGATGAATTAATTGAATTGCAAGAGAATTTGAAAAAAACTATAGTTTTCATAACTCATGATTTAAACGAAGCCTTAAGGCTAGGAGATAGAATAGCTATAATGAAAGATGGTAGAGTTGTCCAAGTTGGAACAGGAGAAGAAATATTAATGAATCCTGCCAATAGGTATGTTGAACGATTTGTTGAAGATGTAGACAGGACAAAGATATTAAAAATAAGTCATGTTATGGACAAACCTAATTTCTACCTTAATATTGATCGTAAAGAAAGAGGTATGCGTTATGCCTTAAATGTTATGAAGGAAGAAAATTATAGTAATCTTATAGTAACTAATAATGAGCGTAAGGCAGTTGGCTATATTGAATTAGATGATTTAGTTGAGTTAATTAGAGAAAAAGGCTACCCAGGATTTTATGATAGCATATTAAAAACTGATATTCCTAGAATATCAGAGGATGCAGTAGTAGATGATGCTTATAGTTTATTAAAATTATCTAAGACTCCAATTGTTGTAGAAGATGAAAATGGAAAGATGGTTGGTTCAGTGACAAGAAAAAGAATAATTGAAATGTTAGATAGACAGGGGGTGGGTTCAGATGAATAATATACCTAAACTCCCAGTAGCTGAATGGGTTAAAAATGCTACTAAATCAGCAACAAGTGGTGGTAAAGGATTTTTCAATGGAGTCAGAGAAATTGGAGAATTTTTAATTAATAATCTTGAGGATATATTGATTTCAATTCCACCAGTAGCATTTATTGTTGTTTTAACATTTTTAGCTCTATTTTTAAAACGTAAATCAAAAAAATGGGGTTTTGGAGTATTTGTATTTTTAGGATTAGTGTTTGTACAAAATCAAGGTTTATGGACAGACTTTATAAGTACCCTATCTTTAATCTTAGTGGCAAGTTTATTTGCCATAGTTATAGGAGTACCTTTAGGAATTTTAGCAGGTAAGAATGATATAGTAGAAGCTATTCTTAAGCCTATATTAGATTTTATGCAGACAATGCCTGCTTTTGTTTATTTAATACCTGCAGTTGCCTTCTTTGGAATTGGTGTAGTTCCGGGTATGGTTGCGTCTATTATATTTGCCTTACCACCAACAGTAAGGTTTACTTCACTAGGATTAAGACAAATTTCTAAAGAATTAGAAGAAGCGGCAATATCTTTTGGTTCTACTCCTATGCAAAGATTATTTAAGGTTGAATTACCTTTAGCTAAGTCAACTATTATGGCAGGAATTAATCAAACAGTAATGTTATCATTATCAATGGTTGTTATAGCTTCTATGATAGGTGCTCCAGGATTAGGACGAAGAGTAGTATCTGCCTTACAAAGATCTAATGTAGGAGCGGGATTTGTTTCAGGTTTGTCAATAGTTGTACTAGCAATTATAATGGATAGGTTTACTCAAATATTTAGTAAAGATAAAAGGGTTAAGTAAGTTATAGTAGATAGATAAGAATTAATGAAAGGAAAGTGAAATTTATGAAAAAATTGCTAAAAGTATTTTTAGTTTTTGCTCTTGTTGTAGGAATTACAGCATGTTCAAACGGAGCAAACAATGGAGGAAACAATGAAACAGCTAATGGAGAAGAGGCTAAAGGGAAAATTAATCTTGCCTATGTTGAATGGGATACAGAAGTGGCTTCTACAAATATTGTAAAGACTGTATTAGAAGATATGGGGTACGAGGTTGAAATGACTCCACTAGATAATGCAATTATGTGGAATGCAGTTGCTTCAGGAGAAGCAGATGCTATGGTAGCTGCTTGGCTTCCAGCAACTCATGGAGAACAGTATAATGAATATAAAGAAGATCTTGTTGATCTTGGCTCTAACTTAGAAGGAGCAAAAATTGGTTTAGTTGTTCCTAAATATATGGAAGCAAATTCTATTGAAGAGTTAAAAGAAGAAGCTGGAAAAGAAATCACAGGTATTGAAGCTGGTGCGGGAGTTATGGTTGCGACAGAAAATGCTATAAAAGAATATGAAAATTTAGCTGACTGGACATTGACACCATCATCTTCAGGAGCTATGGTAACAGCTTTAGGACAAGCAATTGAAAATGGAGAAGATATTATAATAACTGGATGGTCTCCACACTGGATGTTTGCAACTTATGATCTTAAGTATTTAGAAGATCCAAAGGGAGTATTTGGTGGAGCTGAAGAAATTAAAACTATGGCTCGTAAAGGTTTGGATAAAGACATGCCAGAAGCTTATAAAATCCTTGATAATTTTAATTGGTCAATTGAAGATATGGAAGCAGTAATGTTAGAAATATCTGAAGGTAAAGATCCAGCTGATGTAGCAAGAGCTTGGGTTGATAATAACCAAGATAAAGTTAAAGAATGGACTGAACAATAAAATAGATAAGAAAAGGCGGACTAGATGAAATCTAGTCCGCCTTTTTTAATTAAATAATATTAGACTATTTTGAAATCTCAAAACTTGACAGAAAACTTTTTTTTATAATATTATTATAGTATTATAAAAAAGTGTTAAATAAGAAAGGTTATAAAGGGGGGTATTATGGTTAGTTACAAGGAATGTGAGAAAATTAATCTTGATGAAATACTAATGGGAAGAGGAGAAGAGGATCTTATTGAGGTACTTCATAAGATACAAGATTTTTACGGATATATACCAAGAGAAGAGGTAGATAAAATTGCCAGAAAATTGTCCATACCAATTTCTAAAATATATGGTGTAAATACTTTTTATTCTAGATTTGATTTAAACCCTAAGGGAAAATATCAAATATCAGTTTGTCTTGGAACAGCATGTTATGTTAAGGGAGCTCAAAATGTTTTGGATGAATTTTCAAAAATATTAAATATAAAGACTGGTGAGACAACAGAGGATCTTAGATTTTCAATAATTAATGCACGTTGTTTGGGAGAGTGTGCAGATGCACCTGTTGTAGCTATAAATGATAAAATTTATAGAAAAGTTACAGTGCAAGATGTTCATAAGATTCTCCGTGAAATTGGAGGGGAGTTATAATTATGAATTATGAGCTTTTAGATAAGATAAAGAGTGAGAATTATCCATTGTTTATAGAACGCATAAAATCTAATCCAAAATACATAATAGATGATAAGGGTGTAAGATTGGCAGGAGAATTCTATGAAAAGCAGTTAAGGGTGGCATTAAAGAATTTTGATATAATAGACCCAAATAGTATATATGAATACATATCAAATGGGGGATATTATGGTTTAGCAAAGGCTATCTTTGATTTAGAGAGAAAAGATATTATTCAAATAATGAAAGATGCGAATTTAAGAGGACGTGGTGGAGCAGGATTTCCGGCAGGATTTAAATGGGAGACAGCCTTTAAGCAGGATATTAGGGAGAAGTATGTAATATGTAATGCAGATGAAGGGGATCCTGGGGCATATATGGATCGTTCTATTTTAGAGGGCGACCCACACTCTGTAATAGAAGGAATGGCAATTTGTGCTAGAGCAATTGGTGCCAGCAAGGGATATGTATATGTTAGGGCAGAGTATCCAAATGCAGTAAAAATGCTAAGAAAAGCTATTAAAGATGCTAAAAAACTCAATATGCTTGGAGAAAATATACTTGGTTCTGATTTTTCTTTTGACTTGGAAATTCGTTTGGGGGCTGGAGCTTTTGTATGCGGAGAAGGAACTGCAATGATTCAGTCCATAGAGGGTAATAGGGGTATGCCTCAAGCCAAGGTATATAGGACAACAGTAAGAGGCCTATTTGAAAAACCTACAGTTGTAAATAATGTTGAGACTTTAGCAAATGTTGCTCAAATTATAAATAATGGAGCTGACTGGTTTAAATCAATTGGAACAGAAGACTCACCTGGAACTAAGGTTTTTGCCTTAGTGGGTAAAGTAAAAAATGCAGGGCTTGTTGAAGTGCCTATGGGAAAAACTATAAATGAAATCGTTTTTGATATAGGTGGTGGAATACCTAATAATAAAAATGTTAAGGCAGTACAAACAGGAGGACCATCTGGAGGCTGTATTCCACCTCATTTATTTGATACTAAGGTAGACTATGGATCCTTAGAAAAAATAGGTTCTATAATGGGTTCTGGTGGGATGGTAGTTATGGATGAAGATGACTGTATGGTAGATATAGCTAAATTCTTTATGGATTTTACAGTAGATGAGTCTTGTGGCAAATGTACACCTTGTAGGATAGGAAATAAAAGAGTTTTAGAAATACTAGAGAGAATAACTAATGGCCATGGGAGGCCAGAAGATATAGATTTGCTAGAAGAGTTATGTTGGGTAATAACAGATACTAGTCTTTGCGGATTGGGGAAAACTGCAACAAATCCTGTAATTAGTTCTCTACACTATTTCAAAGATGAGTACTTAGAACATATTAATAATGAAAACTGTCCGGCTAAAGTTTGTATAGGCCTAATGGCTTATTATATAACAGATGCTTGTATAGGTTGTGGTTTGTGTAAGAGAGAATGCCCTGTTGAGGCTATAGATGGAAGTAAGAAAAAACGTCATAAGATAAATATAGAAACTTGTATAAAGTGCGGAAATTGTATGACGCGTTGTCCAGTACAAGCAATAGTATTAGAGTAGGTGTGATTATGGTAAATATAAAAATAAATGGGATGAATATAGAAGTGGAAGAAGGCACTACTATTCTAGAAGCTGCTAAAAAGGTGAATATACAAGTTCCTACTTTATGTCATTTGGATTTAGGGGAATTGGGATTTGTTAATTCTGAAGCTAATTGCCGTGTGTGCTTGATAGAGGATGCAAAGAAAGGAAATTTAATTCCCTCTTGTAACACTCTTGTAAAGGATGGAATGGATATTAGAACAGACACCTTAAGAGTTGTTAGGGCACGTAGAACAAATATAGAATTGTTACTTTCAAATCACCCGAAGGATTGTTTAGTTTGTAATAGAAATGGAGATTGTGAGCTACAATCTTTGGCGGTTTTAGCAGGTATAAAGAAAATTCGCTTTGAAGGAGAAAGAATAGAATATCCAATTGATAATAGTTCCTTCTCAATAATAAGAGATCCAAATAAGTGCATACTTTGTAAGAGATGTGAAACTATGTGCAACAAAGTCCAGACTGTTGGAACTTTAACAGATGTAGGGCGTGGATTTGATACAGTTGTAGGAACTGCCTATAATGCACCAATGTTTGAAAGCAACTGTACATTTTGTGGTCAATGTTTAGCAGTTTGTCCAACTGGAGCTTTGACAATAGTAGATAGTAAGGAAGAAGTTTATAAGGCACTTTCAAATAAAGATAAGGTTGTGCTTGTTCAAACAGCGCCAGCTGTTCGTGTAGCTTTAGGTGAGGAATTTGGAATGGAAGCAGGAAGTATAGTTACTGGGAAAATGGTAACAGCTCTTAAAAAACTGGGATTTGACTATGTTTTTGATACTGACTTTGCTGCAGACCTGACAACAATGGAAGAGGCAAAAGAATTTGTAGAAAGATTTAAAAAAAGAGAGAATCTACCAATTTTAACTTCTTGTTGTCCAAGCTGGGTTAAATTTTTAGAACATAACTTCCCTGACCTATTAAATATACCATCTACTTGTAAGTCTCCTCATGAAATGTTTGGTTCAGTTGCAAAAACATATTTTGCAGAAAAACATGGAATAGACCCAAAGGATATAGTGGTAGTATCTGTAATGCCTTGCGTTGCAAAAAAATATGAGTCAGTTCGCCCGGAATTGGGATTGACAGAGGATATTTCAGATGTAGATATAGTTATAACAACTAAAGAATTGGCAGCAATGATTAGAGACTTCTCATTTGATTTTAAATCACTAGACGATTCTGAATTTGATAATCCCTTAGGAGAATCAAGTGGAGCAGGTGTAATTTTTGGAGCAACAGGTGGGGTGCTTGAGGCGACTCTTAGAACAGGTTATTATATGATAACTAATGAAGATTTAAAGGAAATTGAATTTAAGGACCTTAAGGGCTTAGAGGGGATAAAAGAAGCAGAAATTGATATAGAAGGAAGAAAGGTAAAAGTTGCAGTATCAAATGGACTTGGAAATGCTAGAAAACTTCTTAATGAAGTAAAGAAAGATAAAAATAAATACGATATTATTGAAATTATGGCATGTCCTGGAGGTTGTATAGATGGTGGAGGTCAACCTAGTCTTCATGGAAACTTAGAAAAACTTCACAAACGTATGAATGCCATTCATAGAGAAGATAGGAATAAGTCTATACGTAGGTCCTATGAAAATCCATCTATAAAGATGATATATGATGAATTCTTAGGAGAAGTTGGAGGAGATAAGGCACATGAATTGTTGCATACCAAATATAAGGCTAGAGACTTATTCTCTTAAGTAAATTCTATAAATAAAACTCCAAATCTATTTAGTTTTGGAGTTTTTTATTATTAACTTCAGTCAGTTGAGATTACGAAAAGAGTAAAAAACAAAAGACTACTTTTTAATTTATATTAAAGTTATTAAGATCTCTTATAATAAGAGATGATTTTATGGAAGAAAAGTCAAATTTATTATTACATAGAAAATGGTCATGCAAATATAAAAGAGATATTTTTACTTAGAAAGATATTATGTGAAAATAAGATTAGAGAAAGCAGAATATCAAGATATTTAAGAGAATAATAAGATCAGATATAGAAAGGGATAAGTAACATAAACCTCAGAATTTTTCTTAAAGAGCAGTAATATTAAGGCTTGAATAAAATTTAAACTAGAGTCTTGAGACCATAGTTAGCAGTAAGGGATTATAGACTTCAGTAAAGCAAGCACTTTTGGGATCTTATGATAATTTTTGTTTTAATATGGGTTAGAATAATGCCATATATATATATTTAATTTTCTATTCCATGATAAAATAGGTTTAGTAAGACTTTGTAAAAGCTGTAATATAATTAATTTAAATATAAAATTCAAATTAGGAGGGATAATATGTTTTTTTCTTTTGGTAGACTAATAATAATGTCTTTATATCTGGCACCTTTTATAATATTTTTTTATTTTTTAGTTAAAGGTGCTGTTAAAAGTGCCTTAAAGGATTTGAAAAATGAAGGATTTTTTGATGACATTGAAATTTTAAAGAAAGATTAGTTAAGAGGATATAAGGAGGAAGATTTTGGCTCCAAAATATACAAAAAATAGAATTAGAGAAGTATTCATTGAGATGTTAAATGAACATTCTCTAAATAAAATAACGGTAGAAGCTATTGCAAAGGAATGTCAAATTAATAGGAATACTTTTTATTATTATTATCATGATATTTATGAACTTTTATCAGAAATATTTGAAGAAGAATTAAGTCATGTTATGGATGAGTATAATGAAACTCTTTCTTGGGAAGAAAGTTTTTTATTAGCCACTAGATTTGCCTTAGATAATAGAAGAGCTATTTATCATGTGTATAATTCTATGAAAAGAGAAGAATTAGAAAATTATATTTATGAAGCTGCTGGTAATACTATGACAATGCATATAGAAGATTTAAGTTCGGATATAAAGGCCTCAGAAAGCGATAAAGAACTTATTGCAAATTTTTACCAGTCAGCACTAACACAAATGATACTTCGCTGGATAGGTGAAGGAATGAAAGGAGATGCAAATAAAGTAATTCGAAGGATAGGAAAATTATTTGATGGAAATATTGAATTAAGTTTGAAAAGAAGCCAAGAATTAAATATAGATTTGTAAAGTGTCATTTTTAATATTGTTGGGTAACAATATTAAAAATGGACTTATGGAATTAAGTAATTACATACTTTCAATATTAAAGGAGGAGTATTATGTCAATATATAGTTTAATAGATGAAATAAGAAATAAAATTGTTGAAAACAAAGAATTTTTAACTGACCTTGATCGAGAAATTGGTGATGCTGATCATGGAGCTAATATGGCAAGAGGGTTTAACGCAGTTATGGAAAAGTTACCAAAAGATAATAAAGACATAGGAGATATGTTAAATAAAACTGGAATGACTTTATTGTCTAGCGTAGGTGGAGCTTCAGGTCCTTTATACGGAACTGTATTTATGAATATGGGTAAAGTTGCAAAAGGA
Source organism: Peptoniphilaceae bacterium (assembly GCA_052090825.1). Classification (GTDB taxonomy): domain Bacteria; phylum Bacillota; class Clostridia; order Tissierellales; family Peptoniphilaceae; genus JBQDBK01. The sequence continues at coordinate 71,394 of JBQDBK010000007.1, forward strand.
AAAGAAGAATTAGATTTAGATGTTTTAGTTGAAATGTTTAATGAGGCCATAGAAGGAGTAAAAAAAAGAGGAAAGGCTGAAAAAGGGGAAAAAACTATGTTAGATTCACTAATACCAGCTTATGAAGCTCTTGAAAAGTCTCAAGAAAATGGGGACGATATTACTAAAGCAATAAATAAATCCTATGAAGCCGCACTTGAAGGAGTAGAATTTACTAAAACAATAAAAGCTACAAAAGGAAGAGCTAGTTATTTAGGAGAAAGAAGTATTGACCACCAAGATCCAGGTGCAACTTCAACAACATTGATGATAGAAGTATTAAAAGATTATTTTGAAAATAAATAATATTTTTTCAAAAGGAGGGAAATATTATGGTATCACTAGTTATAGTATCGCATAGTAAAAAGATAGCAGAAGGAATAGATGAACTTGCTTCTCAAATGCTAGGAGAAGATAAAGTTATAACTCCAGTTGGTGGAATGGAAGATGGAAGTATAGGAACTGATGTTATAAGAATTAAGGAAGCTATTATAAATTCAAATAAGGGTGATGGAGTAGTCCTAATGGTTGATTTAGGTAGTGGCATTATGAGTGGACAGATGGCTATGGAAATGGTTCAAGAGGAAGAAAATATAGAAGTGGCAATTGCTGATGCTCCTATAGTAGAGGGAAGTATTTCAGCGGCTATCAAAGCTGCTGCCGGTGGTTCAGTAGAAGAAGTGGTAAAAGCTGCAGAATCTATGAGAAACGAGAAGAAATTATAAGTTAGCTTAAAAATTCAAGGCTATCTATAATGAAAATAAATTAAAGAAAATGGAGGGAATAAATGAAGAAATTAATCAATCAAAGTGACCAAGTAGTAGAGGAAATGTTACAAGGTTTAGAAATTGCTCATCCTGATTATTTAAAAAGAGTGGAAGGTACTAGCGTTCTTGTAAGAAAGAATAAGAAAGAGGCAAAAGTAGCCCTTGTAAGTGGCGGAGGTAGCGGACATGAACCTGCTCATGCTGGATTTGTAGGCAGGGGTATGCTTGATGGGGCAGTTTCAGGTGAAGTTTTCACTTCTCCTACACCAGACCAAGTTTATGAAGCTATAAAAGCTGTAGATGCCAAAAAAGGAGTTTTGCTAGTAATAAAAAATTATACTGGAGATGTTATGAACTTTGAGATGGCTGGAGAGATGGCTGCTGATGAGGGAATAGAAGTTGAACAAGTTATAGTAGATGATGATGTTGCTGTCGAAAATAGTACCTGGACTACAGGCAGAAGAGGAATAGCAGGAACTGTTCTGGTTCACAAATTGGCTGGAGCCAAAGCTGAACAAGGAGGCTCTTTATTAGAAGTAAAAGAAGTTGCTGAAAAAGTAATAAAAAATGTTAGATCTATGGGAATGGCAATAAAACCATGTACAGTTCCAGGAGCGGGAAAAGAAAGCTTTAAGTTAGCTGAAAATGAAGTTGAAATTGGAATTGGAATACATGGAGAGCCGGGAACTCACAGAGAAGAAATAAAATCAGCAGATAAAACAACAATAGATTTACTTGATAAAATCTTTGAAGAAGGAATTTATAATAGTGGAGATGAAGTTGCAGTTTTAGTAAATGGCCTAGGAGCAACTCCTCTAATGGAGCTTTATATCATAAATAGAAAAGTAGATGAAATTTTAAAAGAAAAAGGCATAAAAACCTATAAGACAATAGTAGGAAATTATATGACTTCCTTAGATATGGCTGGATATTCAATAAGTTTATTAAAATTAGATGACGAATTAAAAGCTTTATTAGATGAACCAGCTGATACACCTGCTTTTGTACAGTTTTAATTATAAGTAAACAGATTAAGGGTACTCTTTAAAGAGTACTCTTTCTACATAAATTAAAAATAAATATTGTTAAATAAATAAAAGAATGATAAAATGAACAGTGTTCAAAAATAAAAAATAGTGGGTGAGAATATCATGGGTAAAGTAATTATTTCAGAAGAAAAAATAATTAATAAGGCTAAAGACTTAATAATAAGGGATGGAATAGAGAAATTCAGTATGAGGAAATTGGCTAGAGAGTGTAATATATCTGTGGGATCTATATATAACTATTTTCCATCAAAATCTAATTTAATTATGATGCTTATAAGGATTATTTGGACTGATATTATACATATGGCAGGGAAGAAAGATGATTTTAATAATTTTATAGATTATTTAGAATGGTTATTTAAAGGCATTCAAATGGGCAATAAAAAATATCCAGGATTTTTTAGTCACCATTCATTGATTTTTAGCCAGGAAGATAAAGTAGAAGGTGAAAGTAAAATGAATGAATATTTTGAAAAAATTTATAAGAAATTAGTATTATTCTTAGAAAATGATAGTCAAATTAGAAAAGATGCCTTTAATGATAATTTTACCAAAGAAGGTTTTGTAAAATTTGTATTTCAAGCCTATGTGAATAATTTGATAAGGGGAGAAGAAGACTATACTTATATAATTGAAATGGGAAAGAGAAGTTTATACTAAGCCTACTTTTAAAGTGGGTTTTTAAAAGGTAAATAATGAACGGCGTTCAAAAAAGAGGGAATAAAATGAAAATAAAAAGAAATAACCTACTTTTAATTGCAGCTATTGTTTGGTTTTTAGCTGGACTTAATATATTAAAAATAGCTTTTATAGCTTATGAAAAAAATTGGTCAATAGGAAATATTTTTTTATCAGGACTAGTATTTTTTATATTTTTCTTAGGCATTTTTAAGAGATTAGTTATTAAACACACTTATAGGATATTGTCATATGAGGATGAAAAGGTCTTATTTATAAAATTTTTTGATCTTAAATCGTTTATTATAATGGCAATAATGATGACCTTAGGGATTGTAATAAGAAAATTTAATTTATGGTCTGACTTATGGATTGCTGTATTTTATTTAGGCTTAGGTAGTGCACTTTCACTAGCAGGTTTAGAATTTTCATATAAATTCTTAAAAGAAAAGAAATTTTTAGCTAAAGTTAGATTTAATTGCAGGGAAGGAAAAGAAAATTTATGAGAGTATTTTTTGAAACAGGTTTTGATATAGTTTACTTGTTGTCAGTAATAATAATAGCTATTGTGATGATAAAAAATAGTAATTCAAAGGAGGTAAAATCATTTGGATTTATGGCTTTAGTCTTAGGAATAGGGGATTCATTTCATCTAATACCTAGGATGATGGTTTTGGTAAGTGGGGAAGGTTTTGAAAAATTTGCCTATTCATTAAGTATAGGTAAGTTAGTAACTTCTATAACTATGACTTATTTTTATATTCTTTTATACGGTATATATAAAAGGCGTTATAAGATAGAAAATACTAGAAGGCTTGATATAATAATTTATTTTCTTACTGTATTAAGAATTTTTATGTGTATGCTTCCACAAAATCAGTGGACTAATTACAATCAGCCTTTTCAATGGGCAGTATACAGAAACATACCATTTTTAATAATGGGAATAATAATCATAGTTCTATTTTATAAGGCTCAAAAAAAATATAAAGATAGAAATTTTAAATATATGTGGCTTACTATCGTTTTAAGTTTTGCTTTTTATATACCAGTTGTAATTTTTTCAAGTATAAATGAAAAAATTGGTATGCTAATGATTCCTAAAACTTTAGCTTATGTTTGGACAGTTTTAATTGGATTTAAAGAATTTAAAAGGATTGGAGAAAAAAATGAGAAAATTAATTAATATTTCAGGCCTTTACGGATTACTATCACTTTTATCAGGAATATTTTATAGAGAATTTACTAAGTTTAATGGTTTTGAAGGAGAAACCCTTTTGTCGCTTACTCATGTTCATGCTATGGTTTTAGGAGCTTTTCTATTTTTAATTTTAGCCTTATTTGCTAAAGATACAAATTTAATAGAAAATAAGAATTTTAAAAAATTTAATTTTATTTATAATATTGGCTTTCCTTTAATGCTTTTAATTTTATATGTAAAAGGAATTGCTCAAGTCTTGCAAATTGAATTATCTAAAGAATTGCTTGGATCAATCTCTGGGATTTCAGGCATATCTCACATTTTAATAAGTCTAGCTTTGGTATATCTTTTTATAGCTCTTAGAAATTTAAGTATAATCAAAAATATTAGTTAAAAATTGTTATAGAAAATTTTACGAGCAAAAGTTGAATAAAGAGAAATAATAAATAGTATAATAAAATTGCAGATATAGGGATGATCTAACAGTATAGAGAAAATTTGTTTGATATTTGTTAATTTAGATGTAATGATGGCAAGGAGAAAAATAAGTCTTAATAAATTATTGCAAAGAGTTAATATAACTAATTCAAATTTCTCTATATTGAAAAGTAATAGTCTAAGGCTATTCGATTTTCTTTTTTAGAAGCTATTTCTGGAGCATTCCAGTACCATTGAGGACATATACTAGAATATAAATTTATAGAGGATGAGAGAAAATAAAGCAGTAATAATTTACTGTTTTATTTTTTTATGGAAATTTTAAAAATACTTTTATTAAATAAAGTATGTTAGAATATATTTATAATTAAAATCTTATTTTAAAAGAGGTAAAATTTTATGGAATTTATTTTATTAGCTTTATTTTCAGCTAGTCTTTTATTTTGTGTATATAGTAAAGTTTCTATATTAGCGGCACTTTTATTTGGATATTTTCTATTCTTTGGATATGGGATTGACAAAAATAAAAGTTTTAAAGAAATGATAGATTTTTCTTTAAAAGGAGTAAAATCTGTAAAAAATATTTTAATAACTTTTATATTGATAGGTATTATAACAGCTGTTTGGAGAGCTAGTGGTTCAATAGCTTATATTGTATATCATGCTTCTGCCTTAGCTAGCCCATCTATAATGGTGGTTTTAACATTTTTATTATCTTCTTTAATATCATTTTTAACTGGGACTGCTTTTGGAAGCGCAGCTACTATAGGAGTAATATGTGCTACTATGGCAAATACTATGGATATACCAATTTTATATATTGGAGGAGCAGTTTTATCAGGGGTTTATTTTGGAGATCGTTGTTCCTTTGTTTCTACAAGTGCTCTATTAGTAAGTGAGTTAACAAAAACCGACTTATTTTTAAATGTAAAAAAAATGTTTAAAACAGCTTTAATACCTTTTTTAATAACAGTTTTCATATATTATTATTTGGGAAAGAATATTAGCGATATAGGTCTTTCTGATAATAGCAGAAAGATATTTAAAGAATATTATAATTTATCAATACTTACAATTTTGCCAGTTGTCATAGTATTAGTTTTTTCTTTTTTAAGAATAAATGTAAAGAAAACACTAGCTTGTAGTTCTCTTGTTGGAATAATCGTAAGCATATATTTACAAAATATGGCTTGGGAGGAAATTCCTAAACTTTGTTTAATGGGATTTAAGTCAAATTGGCAATCTCTAAATTCTCTTATGGAGGGTGGAGGTATAGTTTCTATGATAAAGGTATTTTTAATAGTATGCATATCTTCTTCTTATTCCGGAATTTTTAAGGGAACAGGGTTTTTAAAGAAAATAGAATATATAATAAATAAGCTTAATAAGAAGATAAGCCCCTTCGGAACTATAGTAGTAACTTCAATAGTATCAGGAGCAATAGCTTGTAATCAGACACTAACTATATTATTAACACATCAAATATGTGATGAGTCTAATAAAGATAAAGAAAAATTTGCTATATATTTAGAAAATTCTGCTGTTTTAATAGCGGCCTTAATACCTTGGTCAATTGCAAGTGGAGTACCGCTACTTTCAGTAGGAGCCCCACTAGCATCTATAAAATTTGCTTTTTATCTATATCTAGTACCACTATACAGGTTGATTATAAACTTGTATGAGTATAAAAAATCTACATATTAAGACTACTATATAGGTTAGAATTTATATCTAGCTTATTTAGTCTGCTTTTGTTATTATATAAAAATTGGAGGAGATTATGAGTATACTACAAGTTAAAAATTTAAGTCATAATTATGGTGGAAGAGAAATATTAAAAGATGTTAATTTTAGACTTTTAAGCGGAGAACATGTTGGCTTAGTTGGTCCAAATGGAGAAGGAAAGTCTTCTTTTTTAAATATAATTACTGGCAAGTTACAAGCTGATGAGGGAGAAATTGAGTGGGCTAAGCGTGTTAGGGTTGGATATTTAGATCAACACAGCTCTTTAAAAGATGGGATGACAATACGTCAAGTCTTAAGAGATGCCTTTTCATACTTATATGATATTGAAGAAGAAATAAATAATATATATGGGAAAATGGGACAAGTTGATGAAGAGGAAATGGACTCTCTTCTAAAAGAAGCTGGAATTCTACAAGATTATTTAGAACACCATGATTTTTACTTAATTGACACAAAAGTTGAGGAAATTTCTAAGTATATGGGAATTGATAAGTTGGGTTTAGATAACCTAGCTTCAGAACTTAGTGGTGGACAGAGGTCTAAAGTATTACTTTGCAAGCTCTTATTAGAAAAACCGGATATTTTACTTTTAGATGAGCCTACTAACTATTTAGATGAGGAACATATTGAATGGTTAAAGAGGTACCTTATTGATTATGAAAATGCTTTTATTTTAATATCTCATGATATTGAATTTTTAAATTCTGTTATAAATTTAGTTTATCATTTAGAAAATAATGAGTTGAATCGTTATGTAGGAGATTATGATAATTTTCTAGTTTTGCTTGAACAAAAAAAATCCCAAATAGAAGCAGCTTATAAAAAACAACAGCAAGAAATTAATGAATTAAAAGATTTTGTTTCCAGGAACAAAGCTAGGATAGCAACTAGAAATATGGCTATGTCTAGGCAAAAGAAATTAGATAAAATGGAATTAATTGAAATACCAAAAGAAAAAATAAAGCCGGAATTTAGCTTTTTAAATAAATCAGCTCCGGGCAAATTAATTTTTGAAAGCAAAAATTTAATTATTGGATATGAAAGTCCCTTAACTAAGCCTTTAAATCTAAGAATGGAAAGAGGTCAAAGAATAGCTGTTATTGGAGAAAATGGGATGGGTAAGACTAGTTTGATAAAAACTATTTTAGGTATACTTAAACCGCTTTCTGGGGAAATAGAAAGAGGTCAAAATATAGAAATAGGGTATTTTGAACAAGAAGACTTAAGTGAAAAAAATAATACAGCTATTGAGAATTTGTGGGAAGAATTTCCTAGTGCTAATCAAGCTGAAATACGTGCGATGTTAGCTAAATGTGGATTAAGTCGTGAAAATATGGAATCTAAGGTTAAAGTTCTTAGTGGTGGAGAACAAGCAAAATTAAGACTTTGTAAAATCTTAAATAGGGAAACAAATATATTAATGCTAGATGAGCCAACAAATCATTTAGACCCTTATGCTAAAGAAGACTTAAAAAGAGCTTTAAGAGAATATAAGGGTGGTATATTTTTAATTTCACATGATAGAGAATTTTATCAAGATATTGCTACAGATATTTGGAAAATGGAAAATTTCAAATAAGAAAATAATTTAGGTGACTTCTTTACTAGTATATGATTATTAAATACTTATAGTTTTATATTGTTTATTACTATTAATAATAGGGTAAATTTAAATTAGAACAAAATAAAGTATTTAGAAATTGTATAGAAGGAGAAGAAAATGGAAAGAAAAAAAGCAATAAGAATAATAATTTTTGGACGAGACATTTTATACCTAATGAAGCGGGATATAATCTTTCTTGGGGAGCAGTTATAGCCGGAACTATTACTTTTTTATCTGTATTTATAGTTTTATCTCTAATTACTTCAGCTTTAGGGTTTGGGTTATTTTCGCCTGAAAACGCTAATCCATTTGATGGAGTTGGAATTGGAACTGCTATTTGGACAATTATATCTTTGTTGTTGTCTTTTTTAGTAGGCGGATTTGTAGCAGGTCTTTCTGCAAGAAGAACAGGTATACTGCATGGATTTTTAACTTGGTCATTATCTGTATTAGTTTTAGTATATTTTGTAGCATCTTCTGTAGGTGCAGTAGTTAATAAAACAGCCGATGTTGCAGGTTCAGCCGTTGGTGCGACAGTTGATATTACAGGAACTGCTATTGATAAAACTGGTAACGGTTTTGGAGATCTAATGAATCAAGCATCTGAGCAAATCACTGGAATAAACACAGATGAGCTAGAAACAGATGTTTATGATATTTTAAGGGATACTGAAAAGAAAGAATTACAACCAGATTATATATCTAATATTTTAGAAGAATCTAAAAATGAAGTAGTAGAAGCAGGTAAACAATTAGCAACTAATCCTGAGAATTCAGATGAAATTTTTGATAATCTTACAAATTCTTTAACAAATAAAATTGAAACTTTATCTAATGGAATTGATAAAGATGCGATAGCTAATGCAGTTGAAAAGAATACTGAATTAGATGGAGCTGAAGCAGAAAAAACTGTTGACAATATTTATAATAAGCTTGTAGAAGTGAGTGATGAAGCAAAAGTACAATTACAAAATTCACAAGAAAAAATAGAAGAATTAAAAGTAAATGTTAATCAAACAGTTGAAGAAGGAAGAGAAAAAGCAGAAGATGTTACAAATACTATTTCAGGTAGCTTAGTATTAATTTTTGTAGGTCTTTTAATAGGTCTAGCAGTTTCATCTTATGGTGGAATTTTAGGTTCAAAAAAGGTTAAAAATACAAAAATAGAAGAATAACAGTTTTAATAAATAATTAATTTTAAATTATAAAAAACCCTGTGGTTAGGATTTGTAGAATTTTGATTACAGGGTTTTCTAATATAGATAAGTTAATGAATATTCTTAATTATAGGATTTTATTTATAACTAGTCTATTTAAAGGAGATTTATTATGATAAATATAGATAATTATTTAGAATTAAAAAACATAATAGATAAAGAAGATCTTGTAATAGTTTATGCATCATCTCCAACTTGTGGAGTTTGTCATAGTATGCTACCTAGGGTTAAAGACTTGTTTGAAAAGTATGAATTAGATTTTTATAATTTGGACATATCTAAGGATGCTAGAGCCTTAGGACAATTGAGTTTGTATAGTGTGCCTGTAGTAATTATATATCTTAAGGGCAGAGAGTATCATAGACAAGCTAGATTTATAAATATGGAAGAATTAGATTTTAGGTTAAAAGAAATAGTTGAAAATAATTTTTAGCTGAAATAATTTATTTATCAATTGTTAAAATAAAAAAGTAGGTGTTAAATTTAACACCTACTTTTTTATTGGTCTAAAACAAGTTATTTAGGCTTGTTTTTATTTTATTTCAATTTTTTTAGATTTATTTAGATTTTCTTTTTTAGGAATTGTAATTTCTAAAACACCACCATCAAGTTGTGCACTTAGATTTTCCTCATCTACGTCTTTGAAAAACATTCTTCTAGTCATTTCACTTGTTTTTCTTTCTCTATGAATATAGTTTTTTTCTTCTATATTTTCTTCTTCATTTTTTCTTGCAGAAATGATAAGCTTTCCTTCTTCAAAGTCTACTTCTATTTCATCTTTAGAAAATCCTGGAAGTTCAGCCTCCACCTTATATTCTTTATCATTTTCAGAAATATCAACTTTAAATGTAGATGAACTTAAAGCAGTTTGTGGAGTGAAACTATCATTGAAGAAAGAATCAATCATACTATAAAAATCATCAAATCTTTTATCTCTTAATAAATTACTTCTATAAGGTTTAATACTCATAAAAACATCCCTTTCTATATAAACAAAACTTATCAGCACTTAAACTACTCGAGTGCTAACTACATTTATAGTATAACTTAAAGGTCAAAGAATGTCAAGGATATTATTTATTTTTATTTAATGAAAAATAATTTAAATTAAAGTTTTGTATTAAGAATACTTAAAATTATTTTATTAAATATGTTATTATATTATTATATAGAAATTTTAAATTTATTTAACTTTGATTATAGATTTTTTGAGAGGAGAAAATAATTGAGATTTATTTCATGGAATATTGATTCGTTAAATGCAGCGTTAACAAGCGATTCGTCAAGAGCTATTATGTCTAGAGAGGTTTTAAATACAATTAAATTGTATGATGCAGATGTAATTGCTTTACAAGAGACAAAATTATCAAGTAAAGGGCCTAGTAAAAAGCATTTGGAAAAAATTGAAGAACTTTTTCCTGATTATAAAATATCTTGGAGAAGTTCAGTAGAACCTGGGCGCAAAGGTTATGCAGGTACTATGTTTTTATATAAAAATGATTTAGAAGTTGAGATAGATTTTCCAAGTATTGGAGCACCAGGCACTATGGACTTTGAGGGAAGAATTATCAGCTTAGAATTTGAGGACTTTTATTTAAGCCAAGTTTATACACCAAATGCAGGGAATGAACTGAAAAGATTAGAAGATCGTCAAGAATGGGATATAAGGTATGCTGAATATTTGAGTAAGTTAGATGAAAAAAAACCAGTTTTAGCTACTGGTGATTTTAATGTTGCTCATAAAGAAATTGATCTTGCTCATCCTGAAAACAATCATAGGTCAGCAGGTTTTACAGATGAAGAAAGACAGGGATTTACAAATCTTTTAGATAGAGGATTTACAGATAGTTTTAGGTATATACATGGGGATATTGAAGGAGTTTATTCTTGGTGGGCTCAAAGGGTTAAAACTAGTAAAATAAATAATTCAGGCTGGAGAATAGATTATTGGATAGTAAGTGATAGAATTAAAGATAAGATAGTTAAGTCTGAAATGATAGATTCTGGAGAAAGACAAGATCATGCACCTATTTTATTAGAAATTGATTTATAAATAAAAGCTGTTTAAATGAAGTGAATCCCTAAAGAAGGACACAGATTTTAAACAGCTTTTATTTTATTTAAATATTTTTTTTATTAAGTTAAATTTTTTGTCTGTATAAGGCGGTCTTTTTAAATCTTCATCTAAACCAGATGCTCTTTCATATACAGCTTTTTCATGTGAAAAATTTTTGAAATTATCTATACCGTGATATTTTCCCATGCCAGAATGTCCTACTCCACCAAAAGGTAAATATGGATTGGCTACATGGCTAATAGTATCATTTATTGAAACCCCACCTGATGAAACACCATTTAATATAAGCTCTTTAACTAAATTATCGGTAGTGAAGATATAAAGGGATAGGGGCTTTTCTTTTGCATTTAGCTTTTTAATAAGTTCGCTTAAATTATTATAGCTTAAAACAGGAAGGATGGGACCAAATAATTCTTCCTCCATACTAGCACGATTTTCAGAGTCTAGATCTAATATAGTAGGTTCAATATAAAGACTTTCTTTTTCTTTTGAACCACCAAAAATAATATAATCTTTATCTTCTTCTAAAATTTTGGATAGTCTTAAAAAATGTCTTTCATTAACTATTCGCCCAAAATCAGGACTATTTTTAATATCACTTCCATAGAATTGTTTAATAGCTTTTTTCATTTCAGCTATTAAATCATCTTTTATAGCTTGGTGGGCAATAAGATAGTCTGGAGCAACGCAAGTTTGTCCAGCATTTAAGGTTTTACCCCAAATTATTCTTTTAGCAGCATTTTTTATATTTGCTGTTTTATCAACTATTACCGGACTTTTTCCTCCTAGTTCTAAACTAATAGGAATTAAATTTTCTGCCGCAGCTTTCATAACTATTTTCCCTACTTTTTGACTACCTGTGAAAAAGATATAATTAAAAGGAGCTTTTAGTAAGTTTTCATTGGTTTTAATGCCGCCTTCAAAACAAGTAATATAATTTTCAGGAAAGTATTCTTTTATTAGGGTTTTAATGACTTTTGATGTGTGAGGAGTTAGTTCTGATGGCTTTATGATGGCAGTATTACCAGCAGACATAGCACCAATAAGTGGTTCAAAGACCAATTGCATTGGATAATTGTAAGGGCCGATAATTAGGACATTTCCATAAGCTTCCTTAACCAAATAACTTTTAGCTGGCCATAGATAAAAAGGTGTTCTTTTAAATCTTGTCTTGGACCATTTTCTAATATTTTTAAGCATTAAATCTATACTATTATAAATATAGCCTATTTCAGTTTCATAGGACTCAAGCTTATTTTTACCTAAATCTTTGTAAAGACTTTCTAAGAATTTATTTTCATAAGATTTTATAGCTTTTTTTAATATCTTTAATTGTTCAATTCTAAAATTTATATCTTTTGTTTTTTGACTGATAAAAAATTCTTTTTGTTTATTTAAACTATCTAATATTTCCTCTAGACTAATTTCAATTTCCATATTTTTTCCTTTCTAATTACCAAGTAATAGATCTTGTAAAAAGAGTATATAATCAAAAAAACTTTTAGTCAATTAAGCCTATAAACTATAAAAAATAATATTTTTCAAGTAAACATTTCATAAATATACAGTTAAAATTTAATGTTTAAGGTAAGTATAAAAAGGGTCTTAAATTTTAACTATTTGATTATAGAATAATTTTTATAATTAAGTATTTACTTAAAAATTACCGAAAATAGGCTAGGAATTTAATATTAGAGAGTAGATTATATTTATGTAATATTTATATATAAAATTTAAGGAGGAATTATGAAAAAAAGGCTTTTAGTTCTTACGATGTTAGTGATTTCTTTATTTGTAACTTCTTGTGCTGCAAGAGATACAAGCAAAGAGGGTGGAAATGAGCAAGATAAAACTCAAGTTGCTGAAGGCAAAACTCAGATAAGTTTTTGGCATTCTATGGGTGGAGTAAATGGAGAAGCTCTTGAAGAATTAGTTAAGAGGTATAATGAATCTCAAGATGATTATTTTGTAACAGCAGAGTTCCAAGGGGAGTATGATGATGCCTTAACTAAGATTCGTGCTTCATCAGCAGGAAAAGATATTGGGGCAGATATAGTACAAGTTTTTGATTTAGGAACTAGATTTATGATGGATTCAGGTCTTATAGTACCAATTCAAGAATATATAGATAAAGATAATTATGATATAAGTAAAATTGAGCCTAACTTGGATGCCTATTACACGGTTGATGGGAAATTAAACTCTATGCCTTTTAACTCTTCAACACCACTTTTATATTATAATAAAGATATTTTTGCAAAAGCTGGAATAGAAGAAGCTCCAAAGTCTTTAGAAGAAATGTTTGAGATTGCAACTGATCTAAAGGAAAAAGGAGAAGTTGAGATGCCCATATCAATGTCAATTTATGGTTGGTGGGTAGAACAGTTTATGTCTAAACAAGAAAAAGATATGTTTGATAAGAATAATGGGAGAGAAAGTAATCCTAGTAAAGTAGTTTTTGATGAAAATGGTGGTATGGAAAGCATACTTTCTATGTGGAAAGAATTAAATGACAAGGGGATTGCTCCAAATGTTGGAAAGCAAGGGGGAACTCCTGAATTTGTTTCTGGAAAATCTGCTATGACATTTGCATCTACTGCAAGCTTAAAGCAACTTTTAATAGAAGTTGGAGATAAATTCGAACTAGGAACTGCATATTTTCCAGGAGTGCATAAATCTGACCAAGGAATGGTTTCTATAGGGGGAGCCTCAATTTATATGATTGATACTGAAGATGAAGCTAGAAAAGATGGAGCTTGGGACTTTATAAAATTTATGGTTTCTCCTCAATCACAAGCTTACTGGAATGCTCAAACAGGATATTTTCCAATAAATGTTGATGCACACCAAGAAAAAGAATTTAAGGACAATATAGAAAAATATCCTCAATTTAAAACAGCTATAGACCAACTACATGATTCTTCACCAGAGTCCCAAGGAGGACTTGCAACTGTATATCAAGAAGGACGTCAAATTGTAGAAAAATATTTAGAAGAAGTTTTAAATGACAATAAAACACCAAGTGAAGCAAGTCAGGCTATGGCTAAAGAATTTAATTCTGCGCTAGAAAATTATAATGCTGCAAATAAATAAGTGATTTAAATGAAGACAAAAAGTATTAACAAAAGTTATTTATATTTATTCCCGGCAATGCTAATTTTTATAATCTTCACCTTTTATCCTTTTATACAGACTCTTATAAGGAGTTTGTATAGAACGGATAAGATGGGTAAAATGACTGAGTTTGTAGGTTTTAAAAATTATATAGATCTTTTTTCTAATGAATCTTTTTATAATTCCTTAATAGTTACTCTAGTCTATGTATTAATAGTAGTAATTTTTGGAATTATATTAGGATTTTCAGCAGCCCTTTTATGCCAAAAAGAATTTCCTGGAATTAAAATCTTTTCTGCTAGTTATGCTTTACCTATGGCTATAGCTTCAAGTGGTATGGCTCTTGTATTTAAGGTTATGTTAAACCAATCTATAGGAATAGTTAATATAATTTTTAAAAGTAGTGCAAATTGGCTAGTAGACCCTAAACTTGCTCTTTTAAGTGTGGGAATATTAACTGGATGGTTAAATAGTGGTATGAATTTTCTGTATTTTAGTGCTGGTCTTTCAGGTATAGATAATTCTCTATATGAAAGTGCAGCTATTGATGGTGCTAATTCATTTGAAGAATTTATTCATATTACAATTCCTTCAATCGGACCAATAATGTTTTTTGTTGTAGTTACTAATATAATTAACGCTTTTCAATCTTTTGCTCAAATAAAGCTTTTAACTATGGGAGGTCCTGGGGAATCTACAAATGTTATTGTACATGATATCTATAAAAATGCTTTTATGAATTATAGATATGATTACGCATCAAGTGAATCAATAATACTATTTATAATTATAATGATTTTAACACTTATAATTTTCAAGAGGAACGGAGTTGTGAATGGAGAGAGTTGAAGAAAATTTAAAAGGTCAAAGTCTTACTAAGAAAAAATCAATAAAAATTAATAGAGTGTGGAAGTATGTAAGATTATTGTTAAATATTTGCTTAAGCATAGTAGTCTTATTTCCACTTATTTACGCAATAAGTATGAGTTTAAAACCAGCTTCTGAAATATATGTAGACAATCCATCTCTATTTACTGCAAATCCAACAATTCAAAATTATATTGAGGTTTTTAAATTAGCGCCAATAGAAGGATATATATTAAATTCTTTTATTGTTTCAATAATAATAATGTTATCACAAATAGGAACGGCAATAATAGCAGCTTTTGCATTTCATTTTTTAAACTTTAAATTTAAGGGTACCTTATTTGCTCTTATAATGTCAACCATGATGATACCTACGGAAACTACTATAATTTCAAACTTTTTAATGATAAGTGGTTGGGGCCTTTCTAATAGCTATATAGGTCTTGTGCTACCCTATCTTACAAGTGCAATGGGAATATTTTTATTTAAGCAGTCCTTTAAAAGTTTTCCCATGGAGATATATGAATCTTCAAAAATAGATGGATGTAGTAATTTAAGATTTGTTTTAACCATACTCATTCCAATTTCAAAGCCAGTTATAGGAGCTCTTAGTGTATCTGCTTTTTTAGGAGCTTGGAATATGTATATGTGGCCCTTGTTAATGACAGGTAGTGATTCTTATAGGACTGTCCAAATAGGTATAAGTATGCTTAATTCAGTGGACAGTCAATCTATGGTTTTGATGATAGCAGGAGTAGTAGTATGTATGATTCCATCTTTAATTATATTTTTATTTGCTCAGAAAAACATGATTAGGGGACTTACACAAGGAGCTGTAAAAGGTTAGGTGATTAGATGGCTAATGTAAAATTAAGTAATGTAGAAAAAGAATATGAAGATGGTTTTAAGGCCGTTAAAAATATTAATTTAGATATATATGACAAGGAGTTTGTTGTTCTTGTAGGTCCAAGTGGCTGTGGAAAGTCTACAACTCTTAGGATGATTGCCGGTCTAGAAGAAATAAGTTCAGGAGAAATTTATATAGAAGAAGACATTGTAAATGGGAAAAGTCCAAAGAATAGAGATATAGCTATGGTTTTTCAAAATTATGCTCTTTATCCTCATATGTCAGTGAAAGATAATATAGCTTTTCCTTTAAAAATGAAGAGAATAAAAAAAGAAAAAATAGAAGAAAAAGTAGGAGAAATAGCTAAGTCTTTGCAGATAGAAAACTTACTTGATAAAAAACCTGCACAACTTTCGGGTGGACAAAGACAAAGAGTTGCGCTAGGAAGAGCCATGGTTAGAAATCCAAAGGTATTTTTATTAGATGAACCACTATCTAATTTAGATGCTAAGCTTAGGATTGCCATGAGAAGTGAAATAGTAAATCTCCATAAAAAATTAAATACTACTTTTATATATGTAACTCATGATCAAGTTGAAGCTATGACTATGGGTGATAGGATTGCGGTTTTAAATGCTGGGAAAGTAGAACAATTTGATACTCCACTTAATTTATACTATCAACCAGTTAATAAATTTGTAGCAGAATTTATAGGAACTCTAAAATAAATATATTTCATACAACTTTCAAGAGAAAAGATAATAAACTTTTCTTGAAAATTTTTGGGATTTATATTGAAATAGGAAAAGAAGAAGTAGATAAATTTGCTGAAATCCAAGAAGAAGAGACTTACTATATAGGTATAAGAGCTGAAGATTTTTATATAGATGAAGGATCAAATCTTTCTATAAAGTTTTTTAATGTAGAATATATGGGAAGTGATATATATTCTTATGCTTATGCTGAGGAATCAGAAGAAGCAATAGTAATGAGATTTGCCCTAGAGGATAGGGTAAAGGACAATGAAATAAGAAAAGTAAGTGTAGATGTGAAAAAATTATATATATTTGATAAATGGACTGAACAAACACTATATAGTCCAAAAAATGAGGCCTAGACCTCATTTTTTTACATAAAATAAATTAAAAACTTTCTTTAAACTTTAAGTCAGGATAATTTGTAATAATACCGTCAACACCAAAAGATTCCATTAAATTAAAAATTTGCAAATTATTCACAGTCCAAGCATTTACTTTAATATTTTTATCATGTAATTTCTCTACCATTTCTCTATCTACAGTGGGGAAAAATGGGTGATAAAAATCAATTCCATAATTAGATAGGTAGATTTCTGGGTTTAATATACGACTAGACTCTAAAGCAGCAATAGCAACAGAATCTGTAAGTTTACGAAAGTTTATAAGAGATTTATGGTTAAAACTGGAAATTAAAAGTTTATCTAAGAGATTTCTACTTTTAAAAATATTATATACATCTTTTTCCAGACCTTCATAAGCAAAAATAGAATTTTTAAGTTCTACATTTGTAATAAGATTGGTATCTTTTATAATATCAACATACTCATAAAGACTAATAGCCCTAGCATCGCTATCTAGAAATTTATTATTAACTAATTCATCGAAGTTAATATCTTTTACAAAAAGATTTAAACCATATAGTCTTTTTAAATATTCATCATGAATGACTACAACCTTTTTATCTTTAGTATATTGGACATCAAGTTCAATACCAGATATATTTAAATTTTTACAGGCTAAAAAAGCTGATTTTGTGTTTTCTTTGAATTTACCACTAAAGCCTCTGTGGGCATAAATTTTCATAAATATCCTCCTATAAATATTATTACATATTTATAAGCTTTCATCAGTAAAGTCTAGATAAAGATAAGTAATTTTTAGATAATCTTATATCTTTATAAGTAATAGAAAATTTATCTAATAGTCTATATAATAATAGATGAAATAAAAGTAAATAAGTTTTAAATAAGTTTAGTTTATAAATGTTATTTAACTATAGTGTTATTTTGGAGGAAGCTATGAAGGACTTATTGGTTAAAAATTTTAGGGGAAGAAAAAACAGTGGATTTTCAAATAAAAAATCTTTTATTAATAGATTATTTCGTTTAATATTAGGACTATTTTTATTTAGCTTAGGTACATATTTTACCATACAAGCCAATATAGGATATAGTGCTTGGGATGTTTTAAATTCAGGAATAATTAATATTGTAGATTTGCGTATGGGACAGTCAACTATTTTAGTTGGAGCTATTATAATGATTTATGTTGTTCTTCAAAATGGAACTTTTGGGGTGGGTACTTTATTTAACGTTATATTAATAGGATATTTTTTAGATATACTTATGATCAAGGAGATTTTACCACTTAGCCAAAATTGGATTTTAGGATTTTTTATGCTGATTACAGGACTATTTATAATTGCTATAGGATCTTATTTTTATATTGGAGCAGGAATGGGAACAGGACCAAGAGATGCTCTTATGATTTTATTTGCAAGAAAAACTGGATGGACTGCTGGAAGAACTAGAATTGTCATTGAATTTACAGTAGCTTTTATAGGATTTTTATTAGGAGGGAATTTGGGCATAGGAACCCTTATAGCCTCTCAATGTATGGGTATGATTTTGGATTTTGTTTTTAAGATATTATCTTTTGACGTCAAAGAAGTAATTCACCAAAATATCCCCGAATTTATAGGTGAGATAAAAAAAGAAATGCTTTGAAATTTTAATTTATTCAAAATGAATAAGTAGTAAAAAAATTAGAAAATAAGATAATAGATAAAGATATAGGGCTTGGTTTTAGAACTAGGCCCATATTTTATCTATTAAACCTATTTTAATTATTTAATCCTTTAAAATATTTTTAGATATTTCAATAAAATCAAGATAAGGTTTTTCTAATCTGGAATTTTTTAAATAAGAAACTATAAAATTAGAGGTTTTTTTATTTTTCCCAACTGATAAAAAAGTGGGTTTATCTATATAGTGTTTGAAGAATTTTGGACTCATTTCATAAGATAAAGATACACCTATTCCAACAGAAGCTAGTCTTAGTCTAGTTTCCATGTTTTTTAATATTACTATTTTGGGGTTGATTTCATAATCTGAAAATAATTGTTTGGATAGTCTTCCTATTTTAGTAGTATTTGGATCAGAAATATAAAAAGTTTCATCCTTTAAAAATCTAATATCAAGCCAAGGATATTTAAATCCTTTTTTATTTTTAGCTAGATTTATATATTTAGAATTTTTATTAAGGCATATAACAAGTTCCTCTTCGTTTAATCTTGTATAATCAAGTTTCTTATCAACAATATCTGTTATATAAAATCCTAATTTGCTTTGACGATCAATAATAGAATCTTCAATAGTGTATATATCTTTTTCCTGGATTCTAATATTAAATTCGGGGTATAATTTTTTAAATTTTGGAATAGCTATAGGAAGCATATAAAATCCTCTAGTAGGTGTAATAGAAAGAGATAGGATGCCTGTATCATATTTAGCAATACTTTTAATCTGGTATTTTAAATTATTTTCTAGAGATAAAATTTTTTTAGCGGTTTCTAAATACTTTTCTCCTGCTAATGTTGGAGTAAGTTTATTATCAATTCTCTCAAATAAATTAGTTCCTATTTTAGATTCTAAGTTAATCAAAAACTTAGAAAGAGTTGGCTGAGATAGGTAAAGTGAATTTGCAGCTTTTGAAATAGATTGTTCTCTTGCTATAGTTAATAAATAATTATAATATTTAGTATCCATTATCTTTTATCCATAGTCTATCCATTAAAATCTCCTAACAAATTTTGATATTAATTACAACTTCGGTTAATATGTTAATTATAATATGAAATAAACTTACAAGGGTGAAATAATAATGAAAAAACAAGAAAAAAACAAATTAAAGTATTTTATAGACGGAGATACTCCCTCCTTGATTCAAGTTATGGATAGAAGGGAGGAAAGAGTATTCTATATTGAAAAATTATTAAATGAAAAAGATAATATTGTTATAAGTTTTAAGTTAAATATACCAGGAGAAATCAAGAATAATTCAAAAATATTAGAAGTTTTTAATATAGGAAAAGAAAATATAAAAAAAACTTTAAAGGAAAATAAGTTAGAAATAATCAAGGATAAAGAATTTAATTTAATTACTGGTCCTGAATATATTGCTTTAATAAATTCCAGAGATTCTCTAAATATAAAAAAACTAATGGTAGCTATTGAAGAAAATGGACTGGGAAGGTTATATGATATAGATGTTGAAAATAGAGATGGGGCTATATCTAGAAAAGAACTAGATATAAAAGATAGGAAGTGTTTTATATGTGATAATAGTTCAAAAGTTTGTTCGAGGTCTAGGGCCCATTCAGTAGAGGATATGTTATTGAAAATAGAATCCATTATAGAAGAAAATTTAGAATAATAAATCAACTGTTTTTTAGTTGTTCTTTATAGTACAAAAGCTAAATTTAAATAAATAGCCATGTATAATATTAATATAAGAAAGTTTATAATCTATTAGCTATAATTTACAAAGGAGGATAGATATGGATTTAAAACATCGTGCAATTGCAGGAACGCTTGAATCAAGTGATGTGCAAGTTACTATAGAACCAAGTGAAGATTTAAATGTAAATATTAAAAGCTCTGTTATGGCACAATTTGGAAGACAAATAGAAGAGACTGTTTATGAAGTTTTGAATAATTTAGAAGTAAGAAAAGCTAAAGTAATCATTGAAGATAAAGGGGCTTTAGATTGTACCTTAAGAGCTAGAGTTGAGACTGCGATTTTCAGAGCGGTAGATCAAAATGAAAATTTACCATGGAGGTCAAAACTATGAAAAAAGAAGTAAGAAGAACTATGATGTTTTTAAATGCTCAAAAAGCATCTTTGGTGAAAGATCCTTATATTTATGGTCCTGATTGTGTAATTTTAGATTTAGAAGATGCTGTATCTGAAAATGAAAAAGATTCAGCTAGAATTCAACTTTATCACACATTGAAAAGTAGAGATTACGGAGATACAGAGGTTTGGGTTCGTGTTAATTCTGTAGATTCAGTCTATTTTAAAGAAGACATAAGGGCAGCAGTAGCAGGAGGTTGTGATGGTATAAGAATACCAATGACAGAAACTGCTCAAGATGTAAAAATAACAGAAGAAAATATAGAAAAGGCTGAAAAAGAATTTGGAATAGAACCAGGAAAGACAATGATTATGGCAGCCTTAGAATCTCCTCTTGGAGTCTTGAATTGTTATGAAATATGTAAAGCTAGCTCTAGAATGATGGGGGTAGCTTTAAGTGCAGGTGATTTTAGAAGAACTATGCATGCTCAAACTACAAAAACTGGGGAAGAACTATTTATGGCGAGATCAATGATTGTTATGGGAGCAAGAGCAGCAGGAGTAATGTGCTTTGATACTGTATATACTGATCTTGATGACAAACAAGGCTTAATAAGAGAGACTGAGCTAGTTAAAAATATGGGATTTGATGGGAAATCAATTGTAAATCCTAGACAAATAGAAGTTATCCATAACATTTTCACCCCAAGTCAAAAAGAAATTGATGAATCAGCAAAAATTATATTGGCTGTAGAAGAAAATAAGAAAAAGGGAATAGGTGTTATGGTTGTCGATGGGAAGATGATTGATATAGCACATGTTGAAGGTGCAAAGAGAAATCTTATGCTGGCAAAAGCAGCTGGAAAGTATAAGGGGGATCTTGTATGAAAAATAAATTAGGAAAAGATATACCTGAAGAATTTTTAGCAGATGGTGTGGAAGTTTATCAAGGAAGTAAATATAGGCAAGATTATGAATATACAAAAGCAGCACCAAGAGTAAAGGCTAATGTAATAGAAGGTAAATCAAAATTAGTTAAAGACATTAAAACAGCTATAGAAAATTTAGATTTAAAAGATGGTATGACAATATCTTTTCACCATCATTTAAGGAATGGAGACTTCGTATGTGCTCAAGTCATGGAAATTATTCATAGTATGGGAATAAAGGACTTGTTTATATGTGCATCAAGTTTAGGCAAAGCTCATAAAAATATGGTTCCTATGATTGAAGATGGAACTATTACTGGAATTTCCTCTAGTGGAGTAAGGGATGAAGTCGGAGTTGCTTTATCTCAAGGAAAGTTAAAAAATCCAGCTTGGATTAGAAGTCATGGCGGTCGTGTAAGAGCCATTGAAACAGGACAAGTTAAAATTGATGTTGCCTTTATTGCAGCATCTTCTTCCGATGTATATGGGAATGCATCTGGAAAAGGTGGAAAAAATGATTGTGGAGTTTTATCTTATGCAGATGTTGATGCTAAATATGCAGATAGAGTAGTGGTAATAACAGATACCATAAAAGAAGCTCCAAATTTTCCGGCACCAATAAAAGGAATTGACGTAGATTATGTAGTAGAAGTAGATTCAATTGGAGACCCATCTAAAATAGCCAGTGGTTCTATAAGAATGACTAAGGACGTTAGAGAATTAAAAATAGCTGAGTATGCGGCAAAAGTAGTAGCTGCAACCCAATGGTTTAAAGATGGATTTTCATTTCAAACAGGAGCAGGCGGTTCTTCATTAGCAGTTACAGAGTTTTTAAAACCTTATATGGATGAAAAAGACATTAAAATGGGCTGGGGCATGGGAGGAATCACTGAACCTATGGTAAATATGCTAAGAGAAGGTTATATCAGAAAATTAATTAATGACCAAGCCTTTGATATAGCTTCAGTGGAATCAGTATACAATGATCCTAATCATTTTGAAATATCTTGCTCACAATATGCAAATCCAATGAATAAAGGTGCTTTTGTAAATTATTTAGATTATGTTATTTTAGGAGCTTTAGAAATTGATACAGACTTTAATGTTAACGTAGTTCAAGGTTCTGATGGAACAATTCAAGGAGCACCAGGAGGACACCCAGATACTGCAGCAGGAGCTAATTGTACAATTATAGTAGCTCCTTTAGTAAGGGGTAGGTTATCTACTGTAAGACCTCAGTGTACATCTATAACAAGCCCTGGAGAAACAATAGATGTTTTGGTAACTGATTATGGAGTAAGTGTTAACCCTAATAGAAAAGATATAATAAAAGAACTTGAGAAGACTAATTTACCTTTAATAAGTATTGAAAAACAGTGTGAAATTGCTGAAGAAATAGTGGGAAAAGCAGATCCTATTCAATTTGAAGATAAAGTAGTTGCTTTAGTAGAATATAGAGATGGAACTATAATAGATGTTATAAAGAAGCCTAAGAATATTTAATGCCAAAATTAAGTCAACTTGGATAATATTTGTAAGTATAATGGGTATAAATATTAAAAGAGTTGAGGTGGTAGTATGGAAAATTCATTATTTAACCAAGTTTATAAAGAATTGAGAAATAAAGTAATATCAGGGACTTGGATGGTTGGTGAAAGAATAAATGAAAAAGAATTAGCTCAAGCTATGCATGTTTCCAGAACTCCCCTAAGAAAAGCTTTAAAGTTAATTTATGAAGAGGGTCTATTGGATTATACTAAAAACTTTGGATACCATGTTAGACTTATAACAGAAGAAGATGTAGAAGAGATATATAAACTGAGAGTAGTTTTAGAAATACTTGCTTTTACTGAAGCTGCAAAAAAGCTAACTGAAAAGGATATAGAGGAAATAGAAAAGATTTTAGATAATTCTCAAGAGGCTGTAAGTAATAAGAATTTTAACGATTTAATAGAATGGTCTAATAAGTATAACAAAAAAATTTATAATATTGCTAATATGCCTAGATTAAAAATTATACAGGTTAATTTACAAAATTATCTTAGTAGGTTTAGGATTATGTCTTTTTCTGGAACGGAAGATGATAGAAGTGATCTTGCAGTAAAAGAACATAGAGATATTTTAAATGCTATGAGAGTAAGAGATGAAGTAGAGATAGAAAAATTAATTAGAAAGCATCTCAATCGATCTTATAGATATATTTTAGACTTAGTTAGAAAAGAAAACGAATTTAATTAGAATTAAAGTAAAAGATATTTGTTAATTTATATTATTAACAAGTATCTTTTTTTATTTATATGTAAGATAAATTTACATTACCTGTAAACTTGTTAGAAAGAATTCCTAAAAAAAGAGGTAATAAAATTACAGTAAGAACATATTTAAACATTGCTAAAAATGAAACTTCTACCCATTTTTCAGCTAAGAAATACACAAGTGTGGGTGTTATAATTGGGGCAAGAAGAGTTGATGTAATAGTCATGGCAACAGAAAAAGATACATTTACTCCAGCTATATGAGTAATGACATTACTGGAAGTTCAGCCTGGACAAGAAGCTATAAGAATAACACCAAGAGCAAGGTCTAGGGGAAGTTTAAATAGAGTGACTAGCATCCAAGCTAAAAGAGGCATAATGGTATACTGAGCTAAGCATCCAATTATAACTTCTTTAGGATGGATGAAAATATTTTTAAATGAAGTTCCATCTATTGATGTTCCCATGCCAAACATTGCAACAGCTAAAAATATAGTAGTATAATTTATCATCCACTTAAAGTAATCTGGGAAGAAAAAGGCTATTATAGATAGGCTTATAATAAATATACTAATATTTTGTATAAAAATTTTACTTATTTTATTAAACTTTTCCATATTCTAAAATTCCAGCTGCATCTAATAGATCCGCATCAACTGTAATACTTCCAATATGGTCGAGTTCTGCTTGAATAACACTGGCTCTATGAATTTTCCTCTTTAATATATTTAGCATCATATATTTTTACCTCACTATTAATCTTCATAAATAAAATTATCAATCAATCTTGTTTTACCTATATAAACTGCCATGGCAACAAGTACACGACCTTTAATTTGATCCAGAGGAAGAATAGAATCTGCATCGACTATTTTTACATAATCAATCTTTGCAAGTGGTTCTGCTTTAATAATATTTTTTATTTCATTAATGACTTTCTCACTTGCTTTTTCACCATTTTCTATCATACTTTTTCCTGTTTTTAGTGATTTGTTTAGGATAAGAGCAGCTTCTCTTTCTTCTCGACTAAGGTAAGTATTTCTTGAACTTTTAGCAAGTCCATCTTTTTTTCTTATAATTGGACAAGCTACAACTTCAATATTAAAATTCATATCTCTAACCATACTGCGTATAACTGCTAACTGTTGGGCGTCTTTCTGACTAAAGTAAGCTCTATCTGGGCTTATAATATTAAATAATTTACATACTACAGTACAGACTCCGCGAAAATGGGTTGGTCTTGTTTTCCTACATAATTCATTAGTTAATAAATTCATATCTGTGAAAGTACAGGCATCTTTGTAATACATTTCTTCGGGTTCAGGATTAAAAACAAGGTTTATTCCTTGTGCTTTACATATTTTCTGACTTCCTTAATTGTTTTTACTACTTCCATATTAATTACTCCTTATTCTATAATGTAGTTTTTATAGGCTTATAAAAAATTAAGCTATAAATTTTGTATTTTTTGAGTACAATCAAACCATTTTTTGCATAAAAAAATGATCGATAAAATTCGACCACTGTAATTATTTAAATTACTACACCAAAAATAATAATTTATCCCTGAAGTATTATATTACTCTTTAATTTTTACAGTATTGTTCTATAAGATACAATCTGTGGATAAAAGCGATTTTTTAAGTGATATAGCTTCTTGTCGAATGCCATTCAGGTTGCTAGTATAGCACTATTAAAAATAGTATAAAATAATAAAATTTAGTTTATTTAAAGAAGGATTTATATTTAAGATATAAAGTAAGTAGTTTGCATTATTTTAATATTAAATTAGTTGGATTTTGTTTTAAGCTAGTATTATTTAATGAAATCATTAAATTTATAATGGGTAGATATATAATAATATATAATTTAGAATAGGTGGTTATAAAGTGTATAAGGTTTTTTGTAATTTTAATTTGGAAAAAAGTCTTAGAAATAAGTTCGGAGAAGATTTTCAGTTATCTTGTTTTGAGGGTCAAGGATTTATGACAAGAGATAATTTGAAAGAAAGCATAAAAGATGTCGATGGAGTAATCTTAGATGCAGTAAAAGTTGATGAAGAATTGTTAAAAGATACTAAAAATTTAAAAGTAGTTAGTACAGTTTCAGTGGGTTATAATCATTTTGATATAGAAGAAATGAAAAAAAGAAAAATTTTAGGTACCCATACACCAAATATATTAAACGATTCTGTAGCTGATTTAGTAATGGGATTAATGCTTTCGGTAGCAAGAAGGATACCAGAGTTAGATAGAAAGGTAAAAGAAGGTAGATGGGATAGCAGGCATTCATTAGAAGACTTTGGATTAGAAGTACATGGTAAAAAACTAGGAATTATAGGTCTTGGAAGGATAGGATCTGTTATAGCTAAAAGAGCAAAGTTTGGTTTTGATATGGAAGTTAGTTATTATAATAGGTCAAGGAAAGAAAAGGTTGAAAAAGAGCTAGATATAGTTAGAAAAGAATTGGATGATTTGCTTAAAGAGTCTGATTTTATTGTCTTAATGGTTCCCCTAAGTGAAAATACTAAAAATTTTATGGATGCAGAAAAATTTAATAAAATGAAAGAAAATGCCATATTTATAAATGCTTCAAGAGGTGGGACAGTAGTTGAAAAAGATTTAATTTATGCAATAGAAAATAAAAAAATTGCTGGTGCTGGGTTAGACGTATTTATAAAAGAACCTATAGAGAAGGATAATCCTCTCTTAAGATTTCCAAATATAGTTACACTTCCCCATATAGGGACATCTACTTATGAGACAACTTATGCAATGAGAAAAATGGCAGTTGAAAATACTATCGGAGTTTTAGAAGGAAGAGAAATAAAAGGATTAATAAAAGAATTTAAATAATAGGAGATATAATATGGAATATATATGTTATGAAAGATGCTCTACCTGCAAGGGTGTAGAAAAGATGATTCGAGAAAAAAATTTAGATTATAACTCAAGAGATATAGTTAAAGAAAATCCAACTTATGATGAAATAAAAAAGTGGCATGAGCAATCAGGATTAGATATAAAGAAATTTTTTAATACCAGCGGGAAAATTTATAGGGAAAATAATCTTAAGGATAAGTTGGATAAGATGTCTTTAGAAGAAAAATATAAATTATTATCAGAAGATGGTATGCTTGTAAAAAGACCTATTATTTTAGTAGATGATAAGGTATATGTAGGACCTTTGGTAAAAAAATATATAGAAAGTTTATAAATAAGCTAAAAAGTTATATAAATCTTTTTAATTTTGTGGTATTATTTTTGAGGGAATGAAGTACTCCCGAGGGAAACCTAAACCGCTTTTAAGCTGATGACTTCTGCTAAGTGCAGGAATTATCAGCTTTATTTTATATTAGGAGGATTTTATGTTAACAAGTATAGCTATAATTTTGCTTGGAGGAATTTTTGCTTCTAGGCTTTTTAAATTTTTTAAATTACCTGGTTTAATAGGCATGATACTAGTGGGGATAGCTTTTAGTCCAAATGCTTTTAATTTACTAGATAATTCAATTCTAAGTATTTCTCCGGAAATTAGGAGAATTGCTCTTGTGATAATTTTAGCAAGAGCAGGTTTATCTTTAGATATAGAAGATTTAAAAGAAATAGGAAGACCAGCTGTTTTAATGTCATTTTTACCAGCAAGTCTAGAAATAATGGGTACAATTTTAATTGCACCTAGACTTTTTAATATCACGGTTTTAGATGCAGCAATTATTGGAAGTGTTATAGCAGCGGTATCGCCTGCTGTAATAGTTCCTAGAATGATAGAGTTAATGGAAAAGAAGTATGGGAATAAGAATAAGATTCCCCAACTTATTTTAGCTGGATCATCGGTAGATGATGTATTTGTAATAGTAATATTTACGTCTTTAATTTCCCTTGAAGCTACAGGGAAATTTGCTTTATCAAATTTATTCCAAATTCCTATATCGATATTTTTAGGAATAATTCTAGGTTTATTAGTTGGTATTTTAATGGATATATTTTTTAGAAAAATAAAACTTAATAGTAATTCAAAACTTTTGATTATACTAAGTATTTCTTTTCTTTTATTAGAAATAGAAACTAGCTTAAAGGGTATTATACCAATTTCTGGTCTATTGGCTATTATGAGCATGGGAATTACTTTAAAAGGAAAAGATGAAGTTTTAGCAAAGGATTTGGCAAAAAACTTTAACCATTTATGGCAAGGAGCGGAAATATTTTTATTCGTATTAGTTGGTGCAACAGTAGATTTAAGCTATGCAATATCAGCTGGATTAATGGGTTTGATTTTAGTTCTAGGGGCAATGGTATTTAGGATGATTGGAGTAAGATTATCTCTTATTAAAACAAGATTAGAAAAAAAAGAAAAAATATTTTGTATGTTAGCTTATACTCCAAAAGCAACAGTACAAGCGGCTATAGGATCCATACCCCTTTCAATGGGACTGAAGTCTGGACAATTAGTTCTAACTATAGCAGTCCTTTCTATATTAATAACAGCTCCTTTTGGAGCTATATGTGTAGATAATTTATATAATAAGTTATTAAGTATAGAGGACTAGTATGAATAAAATATTGATATTTTCAGGAAGGAATCTAGCACTTATTAATATAATAATTTTTAAATAAAATGTGTGCAAAGTATTATAGTTAAATTATGAAAGCTGAATTAGATATATAAAAATGTTATAATTTAAAGGTAATTATAAATTTTAATAAGGAGGTTGATTATGGCTATTTTAGAATTAACATTAGTTCCAATTGGGAGTAAAGAGACAAGTGTACGCAAGTATGTGGCAAAGGCTTTTGAAGTTGTAAAAGACATAGACAGTGTCAAGGTAAGCTTAAATCCAATGGGGACAGTTTTAGAAGGAGATATAAATGAACTATTTAGTTTAGTTAGAAAAATGCAGGAGGCAGTTTTTGAGGCTGGAGTAGATAGGGTTTATAGTATTATAAAAATAGATGACAGAAGAGATAAAGATGGAAATATGGAGCAAAAAATTAAGTCGGTTGAAGAAAAATTAAAGTAAACAAGTATTAGCTGAGAAGAAAATTAAAAGGAGTAGTTATGAGAAAATCGAATTCTTCAAGGAATAAAAAAAGCTTTATAGCAGCAAGTATAGCGATTATATTATTTTTTATTTCTATTGGAGCAAGTAGCATGTCTAAAAATTTTTTAGAATCTAAAGAGCTTAATAGTCCACAAGGACTAAAAGGAAGCTTAATGGATCCGATGAAAATTAGAGAAAATATTTTACAGGGGAGCGATACTAATAAAAGGATTGCGGTTATAAATATAAATGGAGTAATACAAGGCAATACTCAACTAGGGCCTTTTGCAGAAGTTGGATACAATCATGGGCTTGTTCTTGATAGTATTGAAAAAGCTAAGGAAGACCTTTCGGTAGTTGCTATAGTATTAAAAGTCAATAGTCCAGGTGGAGGAGTTTATGAAAGTGCAGAAATAAGAGATGCGTTAATGGATTTAAAGCAGGAAAGAAAAATTCCTATTTATACTTCTATGGGTTCTATGGCAGCTAGTGGAGGATATTATGTTTCAGCTGAGACAGATAAAATATATGCTTCATCAGAAACTATAACAGGATCAATAGGTGTAATTATGAGTGGAGTTAATTATTCTGAATTATTACAAAAATTAGGAGTAAAAGATCAAACTATAAAATCTGGTGTACACAAGGACATTGGAAGTTCAAAAAGACCTATGACAGAAAGCGATCAAGAGATTCTTCAAAATTATATAAATAGTGCTTATAGTAGATTTGTAAAAATTGTGGCAGATGGAAGAGGGATGACTAAAGAAGAAGTTGTTTCTTTAGCAGATGGTAGGATATATGATGGTCAGCAAGCTTTATCTGTGGGTTTAATAGACAAAATTGGATATACAGACACTGTAATAAAAGACTTGACAAAGGATTTAAAAATAAAGGATCCTCAAGTTTTTGAGTATTCTACTTCAGATCCTTATGGAATTACCAGTTTATTTTCAAAGGCCAAAGATGGAGTAAGTGGCAAAGTTGATGCTGGGAATTTATTAAAAATTCTTTCTAACTATAGCATGGATAGGGCACCCAGAGCTCAATATCTATATGGAGGGGAAATTTAATGGAGATGAAGTCTGTATACAAATATAATGATGAAGAGAATAAAATAGAAGAAAGAGAAAAAGGACCTTATATAAACTCTTTTTATGCAGGTTTTTGGCTTAGATTAGTAGCTTTTTTAATCGATTTATTTGTAATAGGAAGTCTTAAAAGAATACTATTACTTCCTATTACAATTTATTCAGGGACTTCCTCAAATTTTATTTTCATAGGAAATATACTGGTATATTTAGGATATTTTTTACTAATGACAAAACTAAACAAGGGTCAGACAATAGGAAAAATGATTTTAGGTCTTAGGACTGTTTCATCAGATGGATATGATTTAAATTGGACTCAAGCAATCACAAGAGAATTTTTTGGGAGATATATTTTAAAAGTTATTCCAATAATTTATATTATGGTTCCTGTAATGGAAGACAAAACTCATATAGGAGATTTTTTTGCTGATACTTGTGTTGTAAAAGTTAAAAATTAGATTAAAAAATTTATTTGTATAAATGTTAGGTAAAAAAAACTATCTGCATCGCAGATAGTTTTTTTAATGTCCAACAAGTGAGCTACTATTTAATTTATCATTAAAAGGCTTAGATAGTCTATTAATTGGTTCTTTAAAGAAAAAGCAAAATAATATAGCCAAAATAAAAAATATTAATAGAGCAAAAATGTCTTTTTCTAGGTTAGCTTTATATATTCCGCCAACAGCTTCTCTACAAGCTCCTATAGCATAGGTAAAAGGAATTATAGAATTAATTGCTTTGAAGAAATCTGGAGTCATTTGTATAGGGAAAGTTCCTCCCGAGCCGCCAATTTGTATAACTAATAAGAATATGCAAAGAGCCTTTCCAATATTTCCAAATACTGATACTAAAGAGTAAATTATTGTTGTAAACACAAGGCTACAAAAAGCTAAGATAAGTATAAAGATTATAGGATGCTTCATAGTAACTCCAAGTATAAATAAATTTCCTAAAGATATAATTAGAGATTGGATTACAGCAAGGCTTAAAAATAGCAATAATCTAGAAAAATATTCTTCAAGAGGAGTGCATTTTCTATGAACCTTAGTAGAAAGCAAAGCAGTTAATACTAAACCTCCAACCCATGCAGCTAAAACGCTATAAAAAGGCGTCATTGCTGAACCATAATTTGCCATTGAATATAATCTATTTTCTTCTAAATTAATAGGATTTTTTAAAAAATCTACCCTATTCATAATATTAGACTTAATTACTTTATTGAAGTCTTTAAATTTATTTGAATTTTGAATTTTATCAATAGCATCAATAGAATCTTTTACCTGTGTCCTTAAAAGTAATATTGAATTAGATGTAAAATCTGTAGTGTTTTTAAGGTTGGAATTTATAGAAGAAATATTTTGGTAAAGGTTATTTAGGTTAGGAGTAACTTTATTAGTTTGGTCTATTAAATTAGCAATATCTCCAGCAACTTGGCTACTACCTGAACTTATTTTATCTATAGGTCTAGCTATATTGGAATCAAAATTATTAATTAAATTATCGGTTTTTTCATTAATATCATCGGCTAATATAGTCAATTCTCTAGCTAGGGAGTCTGATAGATTATTATTAGTTTGAATGTTTATAATAGCGTTAGTAATTTTTGAATTATATTTAATTAATAGATTTAAATATGATTGCAAAGAATCTATAGCCTTATTCAATATAGGAGTATTTAGAAGATTAAGTCGATTTAAAATATTTAATACTCCCTCAGTATTACTAATTGAAAACTGTAATTTTGACTGAGCCCTATTTAAAACTAAGAGCATATCATCTGTAGTTTTACTTTTAGAGTAAGATAGGCTATATACTAAGGCGTTAGTTTGCTTAATTAAACCAGAACTTAATTCTAAGTCTTTTTTAATACTGGGGCTTAAATCTTTAAAAGAAGAATTACTTTTATTTAAAAGATCTTCTATTTCCTTACTAAGCTTTTTAGAGTCAGATAAAGTTTTATCAACAGATGGCATAGAATCTTTGGCTAAATTAATTGATTCAGACATAGTGTCTAAGCTAGAATTATTAGCTTCTATAATTTTTTCAGCATTAGATAACTGTTGATCTAATGTTAATAGAGAACTTTTTATAGTATCAAATTTTTCATCAACATCACCTACTAAGGCAGATGCATTTCCAAGACTAGTTAAAGTAATTTCACTTATATTTTCAACAAGAGTTTGACTTATTTTATTTTGCAAAGTTCCAGCGCCCTTATCAGTTATTTTGGGAGCAATTGCATTAATTTTCTCGTTGACATAATATTTTATCTTAGCTTTTTTTACATTTTCTTCAGTAAAAGATAATAAGTCTTTAGAAAAGTCCTCTGGAATTAATAATACTGCATAGTAAGTTCCATTAGCCAAACCTTTTTTTGCCTTATTTTCATTGACAAATTGCCAATCTAAAAGATTATTTTCTTTTAAATTTTCAACTATTTTATTACCAAATATAAAATTTTGTTCTCTAAAGGAAGAGCCTTTATCTTGATTAACTATAGCAACCTTAAGGTATTTTGTACTTCCATATGGGTCCCAAAAGGCTTTTATATTAAACCAAGCATATAGAGAGGGTATAATAGTCAAACCAATTAAAATAATCAAAAGTATTCTATTATTTCTAATTTCTAGTAGGTCTTCTTTAAATATATGGATTATATTTTTAATTTTAAATTTATTTTTTTTCATTTTAAACACCTATTTTCTAAATATAATAAAAGCTTATCATTTGATTATATTCTTAAATTTTTTTTATGTAAATATATTAATGACTTAACTTTTTTATGTTAATATATCAATGTGATCATAAATAAAATATCAGGAGATTTAAATGACAATAATTAATTCCTTTGACAATGAGAGTCAAGCAATTCTAAAGGCTAGCTATATTCATAAAAAAGCAGAAATCAAGATAGACACTTGTATAATAACTTTTTCTAGAAAAATAATAAAAAGTTTATTAAGAGAAAATATTATAGAAGAAATTAAGGATATAAAAATAGGAAATGATAATGGGATATATCCTATTTATTTAGTTAAGGGGAGTGAAATTGTAATATATTTATCACCAATAGGAGCTCCTATGACGGTAGCTTTTTTAGAAGAAATAAAAGTAATTTTAGATATAAAAAATATTATATCTTTTGGAACATGTGGTGTTCTCGAAGAAATAGAAGAAGGAAAAATAATTGTAGTAAATAAAGCCTATAGAGATGAAGGTACAAATTATCATTATAAAAAGGCCAGTGACTATATAGATATAAAGAATTCAGAAAAAGTAAGAAGAATATTTGATAAGCTTTCTATAGATTATGTGGAAGGTAAAACTTGGACAACTGATGCCATTTATAGGGAAACAGAAAATAATAAAAATAAGAGATTAGAAGAAGGCTGCATAGCTGTTGAGATGGAAGTTAGCGCCATACAAGCCCTTAGTGATTATTATAATATAGAATATTATAATTTTTTGTATAGTGCTGATAGCCTAGCAGGAGATAGCTGGAATAAAAGAATTTTAGGAAGATTTTCTAATGATGATAATTTAAAATACTTCTTTCTAGCTTTAGAAATAGAAAGAAATTTATAAAAATATATTTTATAATAGCTTTTATAAACTTTATATCTAAGTAATATCAAACTACATAAAGGTATTAAAGCCAATTCTTAATAAATTGATTAGTAGGGTAGTAAGCGAACAATTTTTAAAAAAATCAATCAATGTTAAAGAAGATAAAATTCTTATAGAGAATATTGACAAATATAAATTTTTTAAAATGTTTTTTATGGATTTATATTTTATTTAGTTCTTTTAATTAGAAAAAGCACTTGTAAATATATAATACCGTTTACGTAACTACAAACTTATAGTATCATACCATTAAGAGGTGATGAATAGTGAAAAAATTTTTTTATTTAATTGCAATTTTAATGATTTTTAATTTAACTGCTTGTAAAAATTTTTTCAATAATGATTACGATAAAAATGATAAAAATAAAGTTTCTTTAGATTATTATTATGACACCAATTATGTTCCTACTAAATTTGACACAGTTAAAGGGCTAAGGAGCTTAAGAGATAATTATGAGTTATCAGATAAATATAGCGACTTATCCAAACTTAGTTCGGATTTAGATGTGAATTTCTTTGGAGAAAGCATTTTCGATCCTGATAATGATGTGGCTTTATTTATTAAAGATGCCTCTATTTCTAGAATATATTTACTTCCTAAAGATTTTGATAAGGATAACAGTGGAGAGCCGATTTTAGTTTCTAGAGATAGCATACCGAATGTGGTCATTGAATGGATTAGCAATAAAACTCAAAAGCCATTTTCTCATGAGATGCTAGGAAACAGTTCTGTAGACGAAATTTATGATTTTAATAATATGAAAATAGCCATTATTAAAATTACACTAGGTGAAAATACTTACTATAGTGGTATATGTAAAGCAAATGACATGACATACTCTTTAAATTATTATAAGGATAAAGAAACTTTAAAATCTACTATTTTTAACAAGACATTAATATATGATGATTTGTTGAGGATAAAATCACATTAAAGGGATATTGTAATTGACTTTTTTTTATAAAGTGGATAAAATAAAAGAGAGACAAGAAGCAAAGGATTTCCTTAATTTGAAATAACTTGCTTTCTTGATAGTTAATACTGTCCGCTAGTTGATTATTAATTGTGGATAATAATCAATAACCGGGGTATCTCAAATAACAAAGCTTATGCTTAATGGAGGTAATAGTATGACTAATAAATATTCTTTGAATGTTCCCACACCGACTCATTTCACTTTTGCTGTACGTGATTTGCCAAGTGTAACTGTAGAGCAACGTGAAAGAGTTTTAAAAGCAACTCACTATAATGAATTTGCATTTCCTGCTGGGATGTTAACAGTGGATATGCTTTCTGACTCTGGTACAACTGCCATGACTAATACTCAATGGGCTTCTTTATTTTATGGAGACGAAGCTTATGGCAGAAATACTGGATATTATGTTTTATTAGATACTTTCCGTGATATTTTTGAACGTGGCGGAGAGAAAAATTGGAAAAAAATTCTAGATTTAGTACGTACCGATTGTCGTGATATAGAAAAAATGATGGAAGAAATTTATCTTTGTGAATATGAAGGTGGCCTATTTAATGGTGGTGCTGCTCAAATGGAAAGACCAAATTCTTTCATAATTCAACAAGGTAGAGCTGCTGAATCTGTACTTATGGAAATTGTAAGAAATATTTTAGAAGAACGTCATCCAGGGAAGGTATTTACAATTCCTTCTAATGGTCATTTTGATACAACTGAAGGAAATATAAAACAAATGGGTTCTATACCTAGGAATCTTTATAATAAAGAATTACTTTATGAAATTCCTGAAAATGGAAAATATGATAAAAATCCATTTAAAGGAAATATGGATATAGAAAAACTTGAAGAACTGATTACTACTGTTGGACCAGAAAATGTTCCTTTAGTATTTACTTGCTTAACAAATAATACTATCTGTGGACAACCAGTATCTATGGAAAATATAAAAGAAATAAATCGTGTTGCCCACAAATATGATATACCATTAATTTTTGACGTTGCTAGGTGGGCTGAAAATGCTTACTTTATAAAAATGAATGAAGAGGGTTACCGAGATAAATCAATAGGAGAAATTGCTACTGAAATGTTCTCATATTGCGACGGTTTTTGTATGTCTGCTAAAAAAGACGGACATGCAAATATGGGAGGAATGTTGGCATTCCGCGATAAAGGTTTGTTCTGGCAAAAATTCTCAGACTTTAATGAAGATGGAAGTATTAAAATGGATGTAGGCGTTCGCTTGAAAGTTAAACAAATTTCTTGCTACGGAAATGATTCTTATGGCGGAATGAGTGGACGTGATATAATGGCACTTTCAGTTGGTCTTTATGAAAGCTGTGATTTCAACTACATGGACGATCGTGTAAGACAATGTGAATATCTAGCTCAAGGGTTTTATAATGCCGGAGTTAAGGGTGTAGTTCTTCCAGCTGGTGGACATGCAGTTTACATTAATATGGATGAATTCTTTGATCACAAACGTGGACATGAAACTTTTGCTGGAGAAGGGTTCTCACTTGAACTAATTCGCCGTTATGGTATTCGTGTTGCAGAACTTGGAGATTACTCTATGGAATATGACTTAAAAACTCCTGAACAACAAGCTGAACTTGCAAATGTTGTACGTTTTGCTCTTGATAGAAGTCGTCTTACTAAAGAACATTTAGATTATGTTATTGCAGCAGTTAAGGATCTTTATGAGGACCGTGAAAATATTCCTAATATGAGAATTGTTTGGGGTCATAATTTACCAATGCGTCATTTCCATGCATTTTTGGAACCTTATCCTAATAAATAATAAAATATAGATTTATTTTTATAAAAGAGGACAATTCTAAAGCTTAAGTTGAATTGTCCTCTTTTATAATATAATTTTAATTGGAGGTGTAAATATGGAGCTTAATAGTGATGTAAAGAAACGTGATAGTTTTACAGGCAAGTGGGGATTTATACTAGCTTGCATAGGATCAGCGGTAGGGATGGGTAACATTTGGAGATTTCCAATAATGGTTTCCATATGGGGTGGAATGGATTTTTTAATACCTTATTTTATATGTGTTTTACTTATTGGCTCAACTGGAGTTGTTGAAGAATTTGCACTTGGGCGTTCAACGGGGGCAGGTCCTATTGGTGCCTTTGGAACCTGTACTGAAGTAAGTAGTGGAAATAGAAAGATAGGGGAAATAATTGGACTTATACCAATTTTAGGTTCTTTAGCATTAGCTATTGGATATACAGTTGTTATGGGTTGGATATTTAAATATGCTATTATGGCCTTTAGTGGAGAGCTTTTATCTATGGGACAGGATATGGATTTGATTGGTGGAACTTTTGGTAAAGTAGCAGCAGACAATATTTTGTGGATAGTTATTGCAGTTATAGTTTCTTTTATAATTATGGCTATGGGGGTATCTAATGGGATTGAAAAAGCAAATAAGATAATGATGCCAGTTCTTTTCTTTTTATTTGTTGTTTTAGCAATTTATATAGCAACTATTCCAGGAGCAACTGAAGGCTATAAATATATATTTACTTTAAATCCAGCAAAACTCAAAAATCCTATGCTGTGGATATTTGCTTTTGGGCAAGCTTTCTTTTCTCTTTCTGTTGCAGGACATGGATCTGTAATTTATGGTTCTTATCTACCAAAAAATGAAGATTTACCAAAGTCAGCTAGAAATGTAGCTTTTCTTGATACTATGGCTGCACTTTTAGCGGCAATTGTTATTATTCCAGCTATGGCAGTTGGTGGAGCGCCTCTTGAATCAGGAGGACCAGGGTTAATGTTTATTTGGCTTGTAAATGTTATAAATGGAATGCCAGCAGCTAGACTTATAGGAGTTGTATTTTTCCTTTGTGTTTTATTTGCAGGAATTAGTTCGATTATAAATTTATATGAAGCTCCAGTAGCAACCCTACAAGACAATCTTGGAATGAAACGTGTATCTGCTACTGCTGTAATTTTAGTCATAGGTTGTATAGTAGCAATACTAATTCAAGAAATAACATCAGGATGGATGGACTTTGTTTCAATTTATATTTGTCCACTAGGAGCTTTTTTAGCAGGAACAATGTTCTTCTGGGTTGCAGGTGAAGATTTTGTAGATTCAGCTGTAAATCAAGGAAGAAAATACGGAAAACCTATCGGTAACTACTTTTTCCCTCTAGGTAAATATTTATATGTTCCTCTTTGCATAGTTGCATTAATTGCTGGTGCAATTTTTGGTGGTATAGGTTGATATAAAAATTAAAATAAATAAAAGTGTCTATTAAATTTAATAGACACTTTTATTTATTTTAA
>JBQDBK010000008.1:0-87806 GCA_052090825.1 Peptoniphilaceae bacterium
AAGAAAAAATTAGTTTTATTTATAGTCCTTCTATTTATTTTTATATTTTTATATTTTATCTACGATAAATTATTTTTACAGCTTACTTCTATGGATATTGAAGGAAAGAGGGTTGAAGTAAAATTTTATAGGAAAAATTATAGTAGATATTCCAATAAGATAAAGATAAGTACTAAAGACAGTATAAAAGAGCAAAACTACATAGGACACAAAAAATTAAATATTTGGAAGGCAACTTCTAAAGACATAGATGGAGATAGTATAGAAGAACTTGTATTGGGAGTTTATAAAAAGTCTCCCCACCACAAGATTATGGCTAAAAGAATATTTATCTATAACATAAAAGACCTATCTCTAAAAGCTAAGTATAGGGCTTCAAGACTTAGTTTGCCTTTTGAAGATTTTGCTGTATTTGACTTAGATGGAGATGGAGTAGGAGAGATAATTTCAATAGAGCTAAAGGATAATAAAAAAATAATAGCTGCCTATAAATATAATAATTTTAAGTTGAGGAGAACTTACTTATCAGATTATTATAAGAATATAGAAAATATTGAGGCTGGTAATAAGCTTAGCCTTGAAGTTGATGGAAGTAGGAAAGACTTAATGTTAGAAAATGGAAAGGTGGTATTAAAATGAAAAAAATAATGGTTTTATTTATGGTTCTCATTTTATTAGCGGCTTGTGGTAAGGATAATAAGGTAGAGAATAAAGAAGATAAAGTGCCAAAAATAGAAGCTAGTGAGAAAGAAAAGGAAGAATATGAGCCTGTGAAATTTAGCCCTAGCTTGGAAGATTATACTATAGATAATCTAGAAGATATAAAATATTTTGATGATTATCTATCTAATCTTGACCAAGCTTCTAGAGATTTCTTAAAAGAAAATAAGTTTTTAGTGGAAGATAGTATGTCTTTTCGTTCATTTGAAATATACGAAACAAATGAATATTTATATATACCAAGTGTAGTTACATCAGATGTAGTACTTAATATGTACCATACTCTTTATAATAGTATACTTAGAAATGTAGAAGAAAATTCTCTAGTCAAATTACAAGTACTTTTAGAAAATTTGTATAAAGAATCAGAAAAAATATCAGCAAAACTAGAAGATCCTAAATTAAAGGATTTGGCTAATAAAAACAGGGCTTATTTCTACTTAGCCTTGAAATTGTCAGGGAAAGAACTTCCCTTAAGTGAGGATATAAGTCAACTTGTAAATATAGAAGAAAAAAATATAGAAAATCAATCCCTTGCACATTCAGATATAGTGGATGCAGATATAGATTATAGCCAGTTTAGAATTAGGGGCCATTATGGACAAAGTGAAAGCTTAAAGAAATACTTTAAAACAATGATGTTTTTATCCCAAGAAAATATTAAATTGATGGATAATGAAGGAAATATTAATTATAAAAATTTAGCCCAGGGAGTTTTAATGGCAAAAACTTTAGAAGGAAATGAGGAAGGCTTAAAAATTTATTCTGAAATTAAATCTAAGTTTGATTTCTTAGTAGAATCTCCAGAAGATATTGATATGGAAGTTCTTATAAAATTATGCCAAGATAACAAGATAGAATTTAAAGACCTAACAAGGGAAAAATCAATGCTAAGTTTAGCTAAAGATATAGAAAAGTTTGATAGTCCACAAATTAGAAATTATGAAGGTAAAAAACTATCTTTTATGCCACAAAAAGTTGTATTAGATAATATTTTAATGCAAAATATGGTGGATACTAAAGTTCCAAGTCAAAGACCTATTTATTCTGGATTGGATGTTATGGCAGTGTTAGGTAATAAGTATGCAGAAAATATTATTTTAAATGATGAAAGTAATTTAAAATGGCCTTCCTTTAAGGACAGGTATAAGGAAAGTAAATTAAAAGAAGAGACTATTAAAAATAATGATTATTTAAAAAATTTATATAGGCTACACCTATTTATTCTAAAAGGGTTTAACAATAAGGATCTTGAAGCTTATCCAAGTTTTATGAAAAATCAAGCTTGGCAGGCTAAGGAATTAAACACTCAATTGGCATCTTGGGCAGAATTGAAGCATGACACCCTATTATATGGAAAACAAGTTGGAGCAGAAAAGGGTGTTGGAGAAGAAAAAATTCTTAAAGGATATGTTGAACCACAAGTTGAAGTTTATAATAGAATTATTTTCTCTTTAGATAAAATCATAGATAAATTAGCAGTTGATGATTACTTGTCAGAAGACTATATTGCAAACTTAAAGAACTTTAAGGATATGGTTAAATTTTTCTTAGATGTATCAATAAAGGAGCTTGAAAACAAGAGCTTAAGTCAAGAAGAATATGATAGGATAAATTATATTGGTGGAGAATTTGAAAATATATTTGTTAAGTTTTATGATGAAAAGGCAGAAAACTTTTATGAGATAGAAGAGATAGCTCCATCAACTCAGGCAGTAGTTGCAGACTTAATGACTGTACCAAGCAATAGCGTTGGTGTTCCAGAAGGTAAATATTTAGAAGTTGGATCTGGTTTAGCAAAACCAATATATGTAGTTTATAAGCTAGATGGAGAACTTTTCATTGGTAGAGGAGCCGTATCCTCTTATTATGAGTTTTTATCTGATAAGAGGCTTACAGATGATGAATTTTTTGAAATGTTATTTAATAATATATTTAATAATACTTATAAAGAAAATATGAGACCTAAGTTTGTAGAAAATTTTGAAAATAATATGTATTAAATAATAAGTGGTTAAGAATAGTAGCATTTTTATGCTACTATTCTTTTACTGTAAATTCAACTGTCTTGTCAGTAACTTCTAAAAGTGATATAATCTAGGAAAATTTGTCTAGGGGGAAATATAGGTTGGAAAATAAAATTTTAGAAGAATTAAGGGATTTAAAGGCTAAGGAAGATGCAGTTATTTTAGCCCATTATTATGTAGATAAAGAAATTCAAAAAAATGCAGATTATGTTGGAGATTCTTTTTATCTTGCACAAAAAGCTAAAGAACTTAAAAATAAGACAATAGTAATGGCAGGGGTATATTTTATGGGGGAAAGTGTAAAAATATTAAATCCTGATAAGACTGTTTTAATGGTTGATATGAAGGCAGATTGTCCTATGGCTCATATGATAGATGTAGAAAAGATAGAGAAGATGAGGAAAGAATATGAAGACTTGGCGGTTGTTTGTTATATAAATTCTACTGCAGAAATAAAAGCTCACAGTGATGTATGTGTTACATCTTCAAATGCTTTAAAGATTGTAAATAAGTTAGAAGAGAAGAATATATTTTTTATACCAGATGGAAACCTAGCTCTTCATATTGCAGAATATGTAAAAGATAAAAATATTATAGCTAATGATGGTTACTGTCCCATCCACAATTCAGTTAAAGAAAGAGAACTCAGGGAATTAAAGGATGTTAAAGTTCTTGCTCATCCAGAGTGTCCTCCAAATATCTTGAAGTTTGCAGACTATATAGGAAGTACCAAGGGGATTATAGAAGAAGCAGGTAAAAAAGGAGAAGAGTTTATTATAGTTACAGAGATTGGAATAGCTACAAGATTAAAGGAACTCTATCCAAATAAAACTTTCTATTTTTTAGATGATTTTGTATGTGCTGATATGAAATTATTAAGCATGGAGAAATTAGTTAAAAGTCTTAGGGATAAGGAAAATAAAGTTGAAGTTGATGAAAATATAGCAAAGAAGGCTCTTTTACCCTTAGAGAGAATGCTTGATTTGGGGGCAGACAAGTAGTGGAAGCTATAAAGTGTGATGTAGTAATAGTTGGATCTGGAGTTGCAGGCTTAGTGTCTGCCCTAACTTTAGATAGGAAAAATGATATTTTACTTATTACTAAAAAAGAGTTGAGAGATAGTAATTCCTATTTAGCTCAGGGTGGAATTTGCCTAAGGCATGGATTAGAAGACAGAGAAGATTTTATTGAAGACACCATGGCTGCAGGACATTATAAAAATAATAAAAAAGCAGTAGAAATATTAGTGGATGAGTCTGAAGATGCAATAAAGTCTTTAATAGATTTTGGAGTTGAATTTACTGGAGATGAAAATGGTATTTTCTACACTAGGGAAGGTGGGCATAGTAAAAATAGGATAGCCTACTGTCAAGATGCTACTGGCAAGGCTATAATGGAAGCTCTAATAAAAGAAGTTTTAAGAAGAGATAATATAAAAATAATAGAAAATTGCCAAGTAAAAGATTTATTAGAATCCGATAATAAATGTATTGGAGTATATGCAAGTAAGGATAATAAAGATTTATTGATTAATTCTAAAGCTACAGTCCTTGCTACAGGAGGACTTGGAGGTATTTATAAAAATACAACTAATTACCACCATATAAGGGGTGATGGAATAAGTTTAGCTATAAGACACAAGGTTAAATTAAAAGATATATCTTATGTTCAAATTCATCCTACTAGTTTTTACGAGGATAACAAGGAAAGAAGGTTCTTAATATCTGAATCCGTTAGGGGAGAAGGGGCCTTACTAAAAAACCAAAAAGGAGAAAGGTTTGTAGATGAATTAAAGACTAGGGATATAGTTACTAAAGCAATTTTTGAAGAAATGGATAAGGACAAGTCTTCTTTTGAATTTTTAGATTTTAAAAGTATAAATCAAGATATAAAAGATAGATTTCCTAATATATATGCTTACTTAAAAGATAAGGAACTTGACCCTTATAAGGAACTTATTCCTATAGTCCCAGCTGAACACTATACAATGGGTGGGATAGAAGTGGATATGGACTCAAAGACTTCTTTAGAAAATCTTTATGCTGTAGGAGAGGTGGCTTGTACTGGAGTACACGGAGCTAATAGGTTAGCAAGTAATTCATTACTTGAGAGTGTAGTTTTTGCCAAAAGACTTGCTAAGTCGCTAGGACTTGCTAGATTAGACTTTACTGATTATAGTAATAATATAAGAAAAATTAGACAAATAGATGATGAGGAATCTAAAAAGTTAATTATACAAAGGATTGAAGAAGATGAAATTAAAAAAATTGAAGAATTTTCAAATTGATTATTTAATAGAATTGGCTTTAAGAGAAGATATATCTTCAGAGGATTTTTCTACAAATGCTATTTATAGGGAGGATAAAAAAGCGAAAATATCTCTTATTTCAAAAGAAGATGGGATTTTAGCTGGTATTGATGTTTTTAAAAGGGTATTTACTTTATTAGATAAGGAAGTTGAATTTATAGACTATAAATTTGATGGAGACAAACTAAAAACCAAAGACCTTATATTAGAAATTGTAGGAGACGTATCAACAATACTTAGTGGAGAAAGATTAGCTTTAAACTTTCTTCAAAGAATGAGCGGGATAGCTACTTATACTAGGAAAATGGTGGAAGAATTAGATGATCCTAACATATTGATTTTAGATACAAGAAAAACCACTCCAAATATGAGAATATTTGAAAAGTATTCTGTAAAAATTGGTGGCGGG
Organism: Peptoniphilaceae bacterium; assembly: GCA_052090825.1. Taxonomy (GTDB): domain Bacteria; phylum Bacillota; class Clostridia; order Tissierellales; family Peptoniphilaceae; genus JBQDBK01. Next base: position 5,465 of record JBQDBK010000008.1, read on the forward strand.
GAAAATCATAGGTATAATCTATCAGATGCTATAATGCTTAAAGACAATCATATTGATGCAGCGGGGTCCATAAAGGATGCTGTTAAATTAGCTAGAGAGTATTCTCCCTTTATAAAGAAAATAGAGGTTGAAGTGGAAGATCTAAAGATGGTTGAAGAAGCTATAGAAGCTAAGGCTGATATTATAATGCTAGATAATATGGAAATTGATATGATAAAAAAAGCTAGTGATTTAATAAAGAATAAGGCAATAATAGAATGTTCGGGGAATATAGGATTAGAGAATATAAAAAATTATAGGGGTTTAAAGATAGATTATATATCAAGTGGATCTTTAACTCATTCAGCTCATATTCTAGATTTGTCAATGAAAAACTTGAGGTATATAAATGAATGAAACTGAAGCTAGAAGAAAAAAAATTATAGAAATATTAAAAGAAAGTCACAATCCTATAAAGGGAAGTAGCCTAGCAGAACGCTATGGAGTTTCAAGGCAAGTAATAGTACAAGATATAGCCATATTGAAGGCTGAAAATTACAAAATTATATCTACCAATAGGGGATATAAACTTTTTACAGAAGATAATTATTCTAGAGTTATCAAGGTAAGTCATGATGATAACAAAATAAGAGAGGAATTAAATGAAATAGTAGACAGGGGGGCTGTGGTTAAGGATGTTTTTGTATGGCATAAGGCCTATGGAAAAATACTTGTAGACTTAAATATAAAATCCAGAAGAGATATAGACAAGCTTATTTTTAACATAGAGGCTGGTATAAGTAAACCTCTGAAAAAATTAACAGAAGATTACCACTACCATACCATAGTAGCTGACAGCGAAGAAATTTTAGATGAAATAGAAGAAAGTTTAAAAAAATTAAATATCCTAGTATAAACTCTCATTTAATTATAAAATAATAAATTTTAATAAAATATGTAACAAATGATACTGATTTTTATTTAGTTTAGATGTAGAATTAATTAAGAGGTGAGTATAATGGAAAAAGATTTAAAGAATATTTTAAAAATAGATCAAGAAAAAGCAGAAAAATTACTTGTAATAAAGGGAGACTTTTTAGATGGAAAGATATCTCTTGAAGAAGCAAAAAAGAAAGTAAATGAAAGTGTAGATAATTTAAACTCCTATGAGTTTGCCTATGTAGAGCAACTTTTAAAAGAAAGAGATTATTCAGATGATTTAGTAACGGATAATATGGAAAATTTACTTTTTATGGTTGAGGATGTTTTAAAATATAATGATAATGGAAACCTTGATTCATCTCATCCTATTAATTCTTATCTTAGGGAAAATAAAGAAGTTAAAAAAATATTAGATGAAATAGAAATTTTAAAAAATAAAAAGTTTATAAAAAATCAATGGTTAGAAATATATGATAAGTTAGAAGAATTTAAAATACATTTATCTAGGAAACAAAATCAATTATATCCTGCTTTAGAAAATGTGGGCTTTGATAGGCCTTCCAAGATAATGTGGACTTTTGATAATGCTGCTAAAGATAGTATAAATAAGGGAAAAGAATTATTAGAAGAAGATAAGGAAGATGAATTTCTTCTATATCAAAATGAGCTTATAGAAAAGGTTAAAGATATTATAAATAAAGAAGAAGAAGTTTTATTCCCAACCGCCTTGGAACTTCTTAGTCAAGAAGACTTTAGAAATATGAGTCAAGGAGATAAGGAAATAGGATATTGTTTAATTGAGGAGCCAAAGGAATTTTTAAAAACTGAAGAAAATAAAGTAGAAAATGAATTTATGGATGATCTGGCTAAACTTATGGATAAATATATCATGGGCAATTCTAATAGAGAATTTGATGTGTCTCAAGGGAAATTAACTTTAGAGCAAATAAATTTAATCTTTAAAAATATGCCAGTTGACCTATCTTATGTAGATGAAAATGAAATAATGAAATTTTATACAGATACTAAGCATAGGGTATTTCCACGCTCTAAGGGGGTTATTGGTCGTGATGTTAAAAATTGTCATCCTAGGGAATCAGTGGAAGTTGTTGAAAGAATAATTACAGCTTTTAGAGAAAAGAAGCAAAGCAAGGCAGAATTTTGGCTGGAAATAGGTGGAAAGTTTATATATATACTTTATACTGCAATATATGATGATCAAGGTAATTTCAAGGGAGTTCTTGAAATGATGCAAGATGCAACACATATAAGATCACTTAAAGGATCTCAAAGACTATTATCATGGGATAGTGAAGAAGAGGATACTATAAAAGAAAGTGAAATAAGTAATAAGTATAATATAAAGGGTGATACTATAATTGGAGATTTAATTGAAGAATATCCTTTTATAAAAGATTATATTATGAGTTTGTCACCAAAATATGAAAAATTAAACAATCCTCTTATATTTAAAACTATGTCGAAAATAGCAAATTTAGAGATGATAGCCCAAAGAGGTAATTTTGATTTAGAAGATTTTATTAATAAAATTGTAATGGAAATAGATAAAGAAAATAATAAAAAATAAATAAAAAGCTATACTATGAGCTAACATCAGCCCATAGTATAGCTTTTTTTAATATTTTAAATTTAAAAGTATCTGTCTTAAATATTTCTCCATCTACATTTGCATATACTTCTTTATCAGACTTAATTATTCCAGAGTCTACTTGAAATTCTTTAATATAATTACTATTAAAAGGAAGCTTATTTTTAGACCTATATATTAATTTAAAAATTTCTATTAAAGGTGCCTTTTCTAGCAAAGTTAGATTTAAAATAGAATCATCAATTTTAGCTAATGGAGCTGGAGAAAATCCATTTCCAAAGTAAGCGCCATTACATAAGGCTGTAATCATGGAATTTTTTGTAAGACTAATTTTTTTACCATTACTTAAATTTAATTCTATATCTAGTTTAATATCATCCACACTAGGAAGGGATAAGATTACTCCTAAAATAAAAGCTTTATTTTTTAAAAATGGAAATTTATCTAAAATTTCATAAGTTTTTCTTAGGACTTTTGTATCAAAACCAAAAGACATTATATTTAAAGCTTTAAGTTCGTTGATTTCTATCATATCAATTTTAGATATCCTAGGCTCAAAGGTATTTTCTAATTTAAAGTTAGAATAGTTAAAATTTTTAGAAAAATCATTAGCAGTTCCCATAGGAATAAGTCCTAGTGCCACATCACTATTATATAAAATTGATGAGATTTCATTTAAAGAACCATCTCCGCCGCAAGCATATAAAATTTTCTTAGAAGAAAGGTCTTTTAAAAAGTCTAAAATAGCTTTTTTAGCATGATCTCTGTCCTTGGTTTTTATTATTTCTAATTCTTTACTTCTATTATTGTCTTTATAGCAATTTATTATTTCTTTTTCAAATTTATCAAGTTTCATGCTTCCAGCATTGCTGCTAAGTATAAAAAGTTTTTTAGTCATATCTACTTCCTTGTTTTTTAAACGCACATTCCTCCGTTTGGAGAAATTATTTGCCCTGTCATATAAGAATTTTTATCTGATATTAGGAATGAAACTAACTCAGCTATTTCTTTAGGCTGAGCCATTCTAAGCATAGGTATTTCTTGGCAAATAAGTTTTAAATCCTCATCTGTATAGCAGCTCATCATATCAGTATTCACACTTCCAGGAGCTATTGCATTTACCCTAATATTAGAAGGAGCAAATTCCAATGCAAGAGATTTTGTCATTGCTTCAATTGCACCTTTTGTAGCTGAGTAAGATACCTCGCAAGAAGCTCCATGAGAACCCCATATTGAAGAAAAGTTAAGTATAACTCCATTTTTTTGACTGAGCATATAGTCTATAGCACAGTGAATAGTGTTAAAGCTTCCATTAACATTTACATCGAATATATGTTGCCAATCTTCAAAGCTTAAGTCTTGAAATTGCCTTGTTTGTGAAATTGCAGAATTATTTATAAGTATATCAACTCCACCAAAAATTTCTTCTATTTGCTTGAACATAGTTTTAACTTCTTTAATGCTGGACACATCAGCTTTTATAGTTAGACACTGGCATCCTTTTTTTTCGATTTCTTCTTTTAACAAAAGAGCTTCTTTTTTAGAAGAATTATAATTTAAAATTATATTATATTTATTTTCATCAGATAGCTTTTGGGCTATTGCTTTTCCAATTCCCCTAGCTGCTCCGGTAATAAGTACATTTTTCATTTAATCACCATTAAGATTATATCTTAATTACTTAATAAAGTTAAGAAAAATAATAAGCTATAGGGGTGTAAGTCTATAGCTTATTATTGGAAAAGTATTTAATTATATCAATAAGGAAGTATTGCGTTTAGAGCTTTTTTCATTTTAGAAATCGCACTATCAAGTTCTTCTTCTGTAATTATCAGAGGAGGATTAAAGTACAATACATTCCCTAATGGGCGTAGTAAAAGACCTTCTTTTAAGGCTTCTTTATATATTTGATAACCTATTCTTAGCTTAGAATCAAAGGCTTCCTTGCTATCTTTGTCAATGACTAATTCAATAGCATTAATAAGACCAATATGTCTTATTTCACCTACATTTTTGTGATTACCAAACTCTTCTATTAATCTAGTATGAAGCCATTTTGCCTTGTCAGCATTATTCTCAATTATATTCTCATTTTCGAGTACATCTAAAACACCAAGGGCAGCAGAGCATCCTAGTGGATTTCCACTATAAGTATGAGAGTGCATAAAGGCTTTTTGGTCGTTGTATTCACTATAAAAAGCATTATAGATTTCATCAGTTGTTATTGTTATTGCCATTGGCATATAGCCTCCAGTTAAACCTTTAGATATAGTCATTATGTCTGGTGAAATACCAGCGTGGTCTACAGCAAAAAACTTACCTGTTCTACCAAAGCCTGTAGCTATTTCATCTGCTATTAAATGAACATTATATTTGTCGCATATTTTTCTAAGTTTTACTAAGTATTCTGCTGGATATACCTTCATTCCAGCACTACCTTGTAGAAGTGGTTCAATTATGATTCCACAAGTTTCATTTCCATATTTTTCAAAATATTCTTCTGCAAATTTAAAACATTCAGTATTACAAGTTTCTCTATTTTTATTAAAAGGACACCTATAGCAGTCTGGAGCTGGAACGTGGATTGTATCGATTAAGATAGGATTGTATATTTTAGCGTAAAGGTCCAAGCTACCTACACTAAGTGCGCCTATAGTTTCTCCATGATAGCCTTCACTTAAGCACATAAATTTTGTTTTATTTTTGTTGCCAGTTTGATAGTGATATTGAAAGCTTAATTTAAGAGCGCATTCAACAGCAGCAGAACCATTATCTGAAAAGTTAAACTTACTTAATCCACTAGGAAGATGTTTACTAAGTCTTTCGCAAAGCTCAATTGCTCCACGATGAGTAAAGTTTGCAAAAATAACATGTTCTATTTTGCCAAGTTGAGAAATAATTTTATTGTTTATAGTTTCATTTCTATGTCCTAAAAGGTTACACCACCAAGAACTAACTATATCTATGTAATCTTTACCTTCTGTGTCATAGAGCATAACTCCTTTACCTTCTTCTATAACTATAGGTGGTAATTCCTCATAGTCCTTCATTTGAGAACAAGGATGCCAGACGTATTTTAAATCTTTTTCTTGTAATTCTTTAGTATTCATTTTAAATCTCCTTAAAAATTTTCAATAATTTATCAATATCTATATCGAGCTTATCTTGATCCTTTTTTAAAGTTCCAATAACTTCTACTCCTGATATAGTTTCTATCATTCTTAAATTATCTCTATGCATTAGCTCATTTTCATCAAAATTATTTAAAATTATTCCCTTAATTTCTATATTTTTATCCTGTAGATAGTGACTTGTTAAAACAGTATGGTTAATTGTACCAAGACCAGCATCAGCTATAACAAGTGTAGGTAAATTAAGTGTTTTAATAATATCTTCTAGTAGTATTTTTTCTTCATCAAAGACTATAGGGCATATAATTCCACCACTACCTTCAACGACAATATAGTCATATTTTTTAGAAAGATAGTTGAAGTCATCTTTTATTTTTTCTAGTTTAAGAGGGTTTCCTTCAATTTTACAAGCAAGATGGGGTGAGATTGCATTTTCATAAGTATAAGATACAAGACTAGAAGGATCTACAACTATCCCAGCCATATCGCATACAAATTTTGCATCTCCTGGGATCAGTTTATTGTCTACTTTTTCAGCACCGCTAAGGGCTGCCTTATAATAAATTGCTTTTTTCTTTTCTTCTATTAGTTTTTTGAATATAAGTCCAGTGACATAGGTCTTTCCTATATCAGTATCTGTGCCAGTAATAAAAATAGATTTTGTCATAATTAACTCCTTAAATATTTAAAATTCAAAGCTTTAAGAACTTTTTCTCCAACTACAGCAGAAGCTATAGATAAAAATAAATCACCTGGTATAGCCAATAGAAAACAATAGATAAATAGAAAATTTAAGTCTACAGGTGTTCCTAGGTAAAAATTTGAAATAAAGTAGAAATAGGCCATACCCAAAGTATAAACCACAGCCAAGTTTATAAGTGAAGCAATAAGTAAGTTTTTAAATGTAATAGAATTATTTTCTATAAACTTTCCACCCACATAAGCTCCAAGTATAAAGCCTAATAAATAACCAAAGCTTGGCATAAATATGTAGGCTGGTCCACCTCCCCTTGTAAAAACTGGTAGCCCAATTAAGCCAAGTAAAACATATAGAGCTACACTACTTGCTCCAAGAACACCTCCTAATATAATACCTGCAAGATTTGTAAATAGAAATTGTAGGGTAAAGGGTAGGTTGGGGATGGGAACTTGTATGTAAGCACCAATTGTTATAAGAGCCACAAATAAAGAGGCTCTAGTAAGATTTTGAATTGAAATTCTCTTATTCAAATAATTAACCTCTCTTTCAAATAATTATTGTAATTCTTTTAAAAGTATAGCAAGTCAAAAGAATATTGTCAATTATAATAAGTAGAAAAGTTAACAATAAAAAATAGTGAAGTTAATTTAAATTAACTTCACTATTTTTTATTTACTATATTTTTAAGGTTTAATAGTATAAGACTTCGGAGCAAGTTTTTTTTCTACCATACCAAGAAGTAAATCAGCAAGAATAGCCATAATTGCTGTAGGAATAGCTCCTGCTAGAACTATAGCTTGGCCATTGGCAACATTAACTCCTCTTGAGATAATATCTCCCAATCCACCAGCTCCTATAAAAGTACCGATTGCAGTAACTCCTATTGCAACAACAAGAGCGTTTCTTATACCACCCATTATAACTGATAGACTAAGAGGAATTTCTACTTTAAATATACTTTGCATTCTAGTCATTCCCATACCTTTTGAGGCATCTATTATTTCAGGTCTTATAGCATTTATACCAGTAGTAGTATTTTTTACAATTGGTAATATGCTATATAAGAATACAGCTATAATAACTGTGTTAGATCCTATCCCCAATCCAAGCATTAAAATTGCTAACATAGCAAGAGATGGGACTGTTTGTAGAACATTTGCAAAACCAATTACTACACTTGATAATTTATACTTTCTAGAAATAAGAAAACCCAAGGGAATTCCAATTATGGCAGCTAATAAAACTCCATATATTGAAATTAAAAAGTGTTTTAAAAATTGTTCAAGTACATAGGAGCCATTAATTGTATAATAAGTTATAAACTCTTTAATCATAAGTTCACCTCATTTCTGAAATAGTCATGTTCTTCTAAAAAGTTTTTAGCAATATTAGTTGGCTCTATTAAGTCTTCATCACTTTCTTTATTCATTTTTTGCATATCTTCAGAGCTGATTTTTCCTTCTAGACTTTTAAAGACGGTATCTAGTTCTGGATACTTTTCAATTAGAGCCTTAGTTGCTACTGGAGAGCAGTCATAAGGAGGAAATAGCCTTAAATCGTCTTGTAAAGTTTGTAGACCATAAGAGTTAATTCTTCCATCAGTTGAATAACCTAAAACCACATCCATACCGCCATTATTAATAGCTGAATAAACTAGACCTATTTCCATAGGATAAATATTTTCAAAGGAGAATCCATATAAGCTTTTAAAGCCTTCATATCCATCACCTGGTCTTTGAAGCCAACTAGTATCAACGCCAACTTTAAGGCTATCTTTTAATTTTGATAAGTCAGACACCTTAGTAAGATTATGTTCTTTAGCAAAATCTTTTTTTACCATAAAAGCATAGGTATTTTCAAAACCATAAGATTCATACCAGATTCGATCATATCTTTTTAGGTATTCTTCTTGAACTTGCTTTAAGGCTTCCTTAGGATCTTTTAAGGGTTCTAAACCTAACTCTCCTGTAAGAGAAGTACCAGTATACATACCACCACTAACATTAACATCTTCTTTTAGCATGGCTGTATGAATAAGGGTAGTGGAACCTAAATTGTTAACTAGGGTAACTCTTAAATCAGTATGTTCTTCTATCATTTGTTTTAATATTTCTGATAAAATTTGTCTCTCAGAAGTATTACCAGAGGCTATTACTACTTCGTTTTTTGTACTTCCACCTACTCCGGGAAGAGAACAAGCACAAAGAGTAATTACAGAAATAAATAATATAAAAATTTTCTTTATATTTTTCATTTTACACCTCCGCTAATTTTGTTTGGAGAAAGCTTAACTTCCAACTTGCCTAATAAGAAGTCTGTTAAAAGTGCCATTGCAGTTACAGGTATAGTACCCCAAATTATCATCTCGGGGATATAATTGTTAAGTCCTGTAAATATAAAATCTCCAAGTCCACCAGCTCCTATATATGAAGCTAGAGTTGTCCATGCAAGCACATAAACAGCACTTAATCTAATTCCAGACATTATAACTGGAGTGGCTAGTGGGATTTTAACCTTAAATAATCTTTGTTTAGGAGTCATGCCCATCCCCTTAGCAGCATCAACTATATTAGGATTTACACCATCGATTCCCAAATAAGTATTTCTAAGAATTGGCAATAGGGAATATATAAAAAGTGCAACTATAGCTGGGACCTTACCTACACCTATTATTGTCATAAGAGATAGTAGAGCAAATGAAGGTATAGTCTGTAATATAGAGGCTATAGCCATTACAACTGTTGCAGAAGTTTTAGATTTAGATATTAAAATTCCAATAGGGACAGCAAATAAAATGCCTAAAAGTAAGGCTATTGATGCGATATATAAATGTTCTCCAGATTTTGAAAGTATTTCTAAATAATTTTCACTTAAATAGTTAATCATTAGAATCACCCTTCGCTTCTTTTGTAAGCATTTTTAATTCTTCTGAAGAAGCTAGTTCAGATTCTTCTAGAATATCTTCTTCTGGGTCAGACCATATGTTGTCATAAATGGTATCAACTATAGAGGCTCTGGTTAATATTCCTTTTAATTTTCTCTCATTATTTATAACGGCTAGATTTTTAACTTTAAGTTTATGAAATTTATGAATTGCTTCAATGATTTTAGTATCGTTATATATAGGCTCTGGATCTTTCATAATTTCTTTGACTTTAAGCGGATTCTTTCCTTCCTTACCTAGGTCAAATATATCAACATATCCTTTTAGAGTATTTGTACTGTCTGTAATGTATAAGGTGTCAACTCTTTTTTCTCTCATTAGTTTTATAGCATCATAAACTGAGCTATCTTCCACTATAGAAATAGGATTTTCATTCATAATTGTCTCTACAGTATTATAAGAAGTTTTGGCTTCATTTAATTTCTCTTCACCTAAGAGTTCTTTAACATAATCATTAGCAGGATTTTTTAATATATTTTCCGGACTATCTGCTTGTATAACTTTCCCTTCGCTCATAATTATTATTTTATCAGCTAAATTTAAGGCTTCATCCATATCGTGAGTTACAAAAACTATAGTTTTACCTAGCTCTTTTTGTAATCTTTTTACAAGTTGTTGCAAAGAATCACGAGTAATAGGATCAAGAGCTCCAAAAGGTTCATCCATTAAAATAATATCTTGATCAGCAGCTAAGGCTCTTAATACGCCCACTCTTTGTTGTTGTCCTCCTGATAATTCTGAAGGATACCTATCCAAGTAAGAAGTTGGTAAATCTACTATTTTAATTAGATTTTCTGCTATTGGTCTAAGTTTGCTTTCGTCCCAATTAAGTAGCTTAGGAACCATTATTATATTTTCATAAATGGTCATGTGAGGCATAAGACCTATTTGCTGAATTACATATCCTATTTTTCTTCTAAGTTCTACTGGGTTTTGTTTTGATATGGGGGTACCATCAATGGATATTTCTCCTTTAGTAGGTTCAGTCATCCTGTTAATCATTCTCATGCAAGTTGTTTTTCCCGATCCTGAAGTGCCAATAAAACATGCAAATTCTTTGTCTTTAATAGTTATATTTACATCTTCGCATGCAATTTGGTTACCAGGATATATTTTTGAAACATTTTTAAATTCTATCATAGTGCATCGCCTTCCTTTCTTAATATATATTATTAATATTAAAACTTAAAAGAAAAGAGAACTTTTATTCAGTCCTCTTTATCTTCTATAGAATCAACTTTATAACCAGCTTTTTCGATTGCTTCTATTAAGTTTTTTTCTTCTAAATCTTGACCTTCAACTATAGCTCTTTTTTTAAATAAAGAAACTTTAACATCATTAACATTATTTAAATCTTCTAATGACTTTTTAACATGAGCTGAGCAATTTTCACAACTCATACCACTAATATTTACTATTTTTTTCATACAGATTCCTCCTTTTTTATCTATACCCATTATTTCAAGTATTTAATAAATATATAAATATTTTTATTGAATTGATATTTAATTTATTGCAATATTAAAATAATTAATTAATAAAAAAGCTTGACATAGAAGTATACCGGTAGTATACTTCTATGTAAGAAAACGTAGTCATTGATTTCACAAAGGTTAGATTAGGAGGAGTAGAATGTACTTAAATAAGGATCAACAAGATTTATTGGATGGAAAGTATGGTGAAGGTGCCCAGTTAGCTATGAAGGTACAAGTGGCTATAGGGGAATCGTTTGGAGCTGAAAGAATGGTTCCAATAACAAGAGCTCACGTAGCATTGAGCAATCAAGATGCTGATTTATGGCTAGCAGAAAAAATGGTAAGCTTAGGAGCAAAGTGCAGGGTTTCTCCTACTGTAAATCCCGGGTTCAGTTTATCTTATTTTAAAGATAGAAATTTAGTTTCAGATGAAGACTATTCAATGATGGAGAGGACGCATAATGCATATAAGAAACTAGGCGCTATGTTAACCTATAATTGCACTCCATACATAGATACAAATGTTCCAAATTATGGAGAAATAATAGCTTTTTCAGAATCTAGTGCAACACCTTATGCAAATGCAGTTTGGGGAGCAAGAACTAATAGAGAAGGTGCTAATTCAGCTTTATTTGCAGCAATAACAGGATATGTTCCAGAATACGGTTTATTATTTGATGAGAATAGGAAAGGAAATATATTAGTAGAAGTGGAGGCGGATATGACAAATGATTATTCTTATCACATGTTAGGTATGTGTGGCAAGAAGATAGGAAAAGGAATTCCTGTGTTTACTGGTCTACCTAAACATATTGGGCCTGAAGCATTAAGAAATTTAGGCGCAGAATTAAATACATCAGGGGCTTATGATATGTATCACATAGTAGGTTTAACACCAGAGGCACCAGATTTAGAAACAGCTTTTGGAGGAAAAACTCCTGAAAGAAGAGTTGTAATAAAAAATGAAGATTTTGACGAAATATTAAAAGAAATTTCTGCAGAAGGAAACAGAGAGATAGATTTTGTAATGTTTGGTTGTCCACACTTTACATTGAAAGAGGTAATTTATATTTCTGAAAAAATAAAAGGAATTAAGTTAAGTAAAGAAATGTATATATTAACATCTTCTCATGTTAAAGAAATAGCAAAACAAATGGGTCTAGATGAAATATTAGAAGAAGCTGGAGCACATATAGTGCCAAGTACTTGTCCGGATCAACCGTCTTGGAAGTTTCTTGAAGGGAAAACGGGTGTTACAGAGTCTCCTAAATGTGCTTATTATCCGAGAAGAAGAGGAATTAATTTTATTATTCGTGATCTAGATACCTGCATAGAAGCAGCTATAAGAGGGGAGGTAAAGTAATGAAAAAAGTTTTTAAATGTCATAAAATTTCTGAGGGTTGTGTTGAAGCTGAAGTAACTATATCAAAAGATGATATCATGTTTTATTTAATAGATCCTGATAACGGAATTATGTTAGAGCCAGCACATGATTTAAAAGGAAGAACAATGTCAAAAAAAATATTAGTATTTCCTAGTGGAAAGGGAAGCTCTGTTGTGCAGGCTGATGGATTATTTCAACTAATGAAAAAAAATAATCACCCTTCAGGAATGATTGTTGAAAGAGCAGAAACAGTTTTGGTTTCAAGTGCTATAGTGTTTGAAATACCAATGGTAGATAAAGTAGATTCAGAATTTTATGAAACTATTAAAGAAGGAGATAAAATTAAACTTGATGCAACTAATGAAGAAATTTCTATATTATAGATTTAAGGAGGAAAAATATGAAAAATAAATTTTTGAATATAATTTTAATAATTTCAATGTTCGCTATATTTGTTACAGCTTGTGGGAAGAAAGAAAATGTATCTAATGATAACGGTAATAAAGCTCAGAGTAATAATGATAGTATTACTATTAAAATAGGTCATGTAGAGCCAGAAGATAGATCTACGCATAAAGCTTTAGTCAAGTTCAAAGAAAATGTAGAGGAAAAAAGCGAAGGTACTTTAACGATTGAAATTTATCCAAATGGATCTTTAGGAGGAGATGTACAGCTTACTGAATCAGTTTCCATGGGTACATTAGATATAGCTCTTCCATCTACTTCAGTATTAACAGCTTATACAGAAGAGTTTGGAATACTTGATATGCCTTATATTTTCAAAAATACAGACTCAGCTTTTGCGGCATTAGATGGGGATGTAGGAAAGTATTTTAATGAGAAATTAAAAGAACAAGGAATTAATAATTTAGGATATAGTTATAATGGTCCTAGGAGTACTACAACAAGTTCTAGACCTATTGAGAAACCAGAAGATTTAAAAGGAATTAAAATGAGAGTAATGGAAAGTCCGATATTTATAGATTTTTATAAAACTTTAGGTGCAAATCCTACTCCAATGAGTTTCACAGAATTATATACAGGGTTGCAACAAGGAACAGTTGATGCACAAGAGAATCCTCCATCTTTAATACTATCTAACAAATTTTATGAAGTACAAAAATACTTAAGTGTGGATGAACATGTTCATAATTTTTTAGCAGTAATTATGAATCAACAAAAATTTGATTCTTTAAATCAAGATCAACAAAAAATAATAATTGAAGAGTCAAAAAAATTTGTAGATAACCAAAGAACTATGGAATTAGAGGATAATGAAGAAGCAATAACTAAACTTGGAGAAGAAGGTGGACTTATAGTAAATAGATTAAATGATAACCAAAAAGAAGAATTTGCTAAAGCATTAAAACCTATGTATGAAAAATATGAAACTTCCTTTGGAAAAGATTTATTTGAAATGTGTGAAAAATATAATTAAAAAATAGGTGCTTATATAGCCGCCTATTAAAAAGGGGCTTTATCATGAAAAAATTTTTGGATAAATATAATTATTTAGAAGAACGATTTTTAGTTTTCAGTTTAGGAGTTACTGTACTTTTAGTTTTTTTCAGATAATAATGAGGACTTTATTTAATGCTTCTCTATCTTGGTCAGAAGAGTTATCTAGATATATATTCATATGGCAAATATGGCTTGGGACGAGTGTAGCTTTTAGTAAAAGAGAACATATAAAAGTAGACTTGATATTTTCTATTTTTAAATCTAAAAGAAGTCATAAAATAATTAATTTTATTGTAAGTTTAATTTGGTTATCTTTTAATGTATTTCTAGTATATCAAGGTATTAAACTATTGAATTCAATGAATGCTAGAAATGCTTTGTCTTCAGGTATGAGAATTCCTTTGATATATATATATGCTGCTTTACCTATAAGTTCTTTTATGCTGAGTATAAAAGTGTTATATAGTATGTTTGAAGAATCTAAAGGAGAGGATAATGTTAAAGATAAAATAGAATTGGAGGGATGAAATGGAAACGTTAGTACTATTTGGAATATTTTTTGTCTTATTATTTTTGAGTGTACCAATAGGTTATGCTATCGGGATAGCAACTCTAATTACTATGATTAAATTTACAAGTATGCCAACTCTTATGATTGCTCAAAATGCAGTAGCAGGTGTAGATTCGTTTCCTCTTTTAGCGATACCATTTTTCATGTTAGCAGGAAACTTAATGAGTAGTGGTGGAATAGCTAAAAGGTTAGTAGATTTTTTTGAAAGTTTTATAGGACATATAACTGGTGGATTGGGTATGGTCACAATTGTTGTATGCATGTTTTTTGCAGCTATATCTGGGTCAGCTGTAGCAACAGTATCAGCAGTAGGGGCATTTATGATACCACAAATGGTTGACCATGGTTATAGTAAAGCATTTTCTGCCGCTTTAACTGCAGCAGCGGGAACTATAGGAGTTATCATTCCACCTAGTGTTCCTTTTGTAATATATGGAGTTGTATCAGGGGCTTCTATAACTGAAATGTTTACTGCGGGTTTCTTACCTGGAATACTTATGGGAATAGCTTTAATGATAGTTTGTTATATAGTCTCTAAAAAAGAAGGTTATAAAGGATCTGATTTCAAAAAAACTAAAAAAGAAAAAATAAAGGCATTTAAAGATGCTTTTTGGGCTATTTTATCTCCTATAATAATTCTAGGTGGTATATATTCTGGAAAGTTCACACCTACAGAAGCAGCAGTTGTATCTGTGGTATATTCTTTTATAATAGGAGTCTTCGTATATAAAGAGTTAGATGTTAAAGGGGCCTATAATGCTTTTAGGGATGCAATAGTAGTAAATGGGGCAACAACCTTTATGATAGGTTTATCAACAGCTTTTGCTGCATTACTAACTATGGAACAAATTCCTTTAAAGATAGCTACTTTTATAACAAGCTTAAGCAATAATGGAGTTTTAATATTGCTGATGATAAATTTATTATTAATAATCGTTGGTATGTTTATTGATAATATACCTGCAACTATAATATTAACTCCAATTTTATTACCAATAGCTGTTAAATTTGGGATGAGTCCAGTAACCTTTGGTATTATGTTGACAATGAATTTGGCAATAGGTTTTTGTACACCCCCATATGGGATAAATTTATTTGTTGCATCAGCAGTATCCAAGGTAAAAATGGAAAACTTGACACATCATATTATTAGGATGATTTTTGCTTTAATGGTTGTATTGATACTAGTAACCTTCTTTGAACCATTAACTACTATATTTTTAAAGTGAGGTAAAGGATGTTAATTTGGATAATAGATGAAGAATGGACAGAATATGATTTAGAAAAAAAATTTTTAGAGGATACTTTTCCTGGAGTTGAAATAAAAGTATCAGGGTACGATTATTACGATGATTTAGAAAAATTTGGATATAAAGCGGATGGGATTTTAGCCCAAGTATATGCTTATTTACCAGCTAAAACAATAGAGAAGCTTGAAAAATGTAAAGGGATAGCTACTTATGGTGGTGGATATGATAGAATTGATATAAAAGCTTGTAAGGATAATGGAATAAAAGTTACTAATATTCAAGGATACTGTGCTGAAGATTTAGCAGATTATACTCTTGCAGCAATGTTTAATTTAAATAAAAAGATATGCATGTACTCTTCTGATATTAATAATTTAGTTAAAAAAGGAAGTTGGGGTGCTCTTGCTGTAGACAGGCAAGTTCATAGATTAAGTGAGCAAGTATTATTGATAGTTGGTTTTGGAACTATAGGGAAAGCCGTTTCAGCTAAGGCTAAGAGTATAGGAATAAAAGTTATAGCCTATGATGAATTTTTATCTAAAGAAGAAATTTCCCAATATGGAGTAGAGAAAGTTGGTTGGGAAGAGGGTTTTAAAAATGCTGATTATGTTAGCGTTAATTTAAAAGGTTGCGATGAAAATGAGGATAAGATAGGAAAACGTGAGTTCGATTTAATGAAAAGAGATGCTTATATTATAAATACATCGAGGGGTAGGGTAGTAAATGAAGAGGATTTGATAGAAGCAGTTAATAAAAAAATAATAGGAGGGGCTATATTAGATGTAATAAAAAATGAGCCACCTCAACCTGATGATCCTATACTTCATTGTGACAATATTTTAGTAACGCCCCACATATCTTACATTTCTATTGAATCTTTTAGGCTATTAAAAGAATATGCTATAGGGAATTTAATATCTATGATAAAAGATGAAAAGCCAAGAGATCCAGTTTGTTAAATCTTTTTTGAATTAAATTTAGAACACAGAATTATATTAAAAATTATTCTGTGTTCTTTTATTTTTATTGGTATAATATTAAATAATTATGGAGGTATTATTGTGGGTACAATCAATAATAAAAAGAAAATGAATTTGTCAGATAAAGCATATAAATACATGAAAGAAAAAATTGTTTTAGGAGAAATAAGAGATGGAGAAATAATAACGGAGAAAAGTGTAGGTGATTTACTTAATATGAGTAGAACGCCAGTGAAAAAAGCATTAGTTCAATTGGAACATGAAAATTATGTGAAATGCATAGATGGAGTAGGTACTATAGTGGTTGGATTATCAATTAAAGATTTAGCTGATATATATGAAGTTAGGAAAACTTTGGAAATTCTAGCTTTAAAAAGTTCTATTAATAAAATAAGTGAATCAGAAATAAATACTATCGAAAAAAGCTTAAAAAGCATTTTATATAAAAAAGAAAAAGGGATAGGAATAGTATCACAAGATTTAGTTAAAATAGATTCAGCCTTGCATAATTTAATTATAAAAAATTCAACAAATAATTATATAAAAAAATTAATGAAATATATTGAAAGTCAAATTGAAAGATATAAGTATGGAGCATACAGTTTAACAGATACAATATGTGAAAGTGTGGAGCAGCATGTGGAAATATTAAATTATATAAAAGATAGAGATTATGAAGATGCTTCAAATTCTTTAGGTAAACATATAACATGGTCATTTGAGGTATTAAGTAAAGCTTTATCAAATATAGATATTTAATAATAAATTAATATATATTATGTATAGGGGAATAATATGTCATTTATAGAGGTTAAAAATTTAAGTAAAAAATATGTCATGGGCGAAACTGTCATTATGGCAAATAATAATATAAGTTTCGAGGTTGAAAAAGGAGAATTTACTTTAATAATTGGACCTTCAGGAGCAGGAAAGTCTACTTTGTTAAATATTTTAGGTGGAATGGATAGTCCTAGTGAAGGTGAAATCATTATTGATGGTAAGGATATATCTAGAATGGACCAACGTGGATTGACTGATTATAGAAGAGTTGATATGGGCTTTGTATTTCAGTTTTATAATTTGATTCCAAACTTAACAGCTTTAGAAAATGTTGAGTTAGCAACTCAAATAGTAAAGGATGCAAAAGATCCATCAGAAGCCTTAAATGCTGTAGGTTTAAAAGATAGGCAGAATAATTTTCCGTCTCAACTTTCTGGAGGAGAACAACAGAGGGTTGCTATAGCAAGGGCAATTTCAAAAAATCCCAAGCTTTTATTATGCGATGAACCAACTGGTGCTTTGGATTATCAGACGGGGAAACAAGTCTTAAGTATTTTAAAAGATCTTACAAGAAGTTTTGGGACAACAGTAATAGTTATAACTCATAATAAGGCTATTGCCCCCACGGCAGACCGAGTTATTGAAATAGTAGACTCAAAAGTTAGAGATATTACAGTGAATGATAATCCTGTTGATATTGAAGACATTGAGTGGTAGGTGATTTGTTGAATTTATTAAATGTAGATACTTTAAGAGAAATAAAAAAAACATTCTCTAGGTTTATGTCCATAGTTATAATAGTAGCCTTAGGTGTATTTGTTTTTATAGGATTAATGGTTACTGGGAAAACAATGAGAAATACCTTGGAATCTAAAATTATTGGACAAAACTATGAGGATATTTTAATTATGTCTCCAATAGGTTTTGAAGATAGAGATATTGGCATAATTGAAAGACAAGAAGGTATATCAGAGATAGAGTATGGTTTTGAGACTGATTTAAGTTTAAGAATAGTAGATTCGACTGATTTAATTAAGCTTATAAACATGCCTTATAAAATCAATAAACCTAAAATTAATGTAGGCAGAGCTCCTGAGGCTAGTGGGGAAATATTATTAGATATAGAATTATCTAAAAAAGGTTTTAAGTTAGGAGATACTATAAGTTTTAGTAAGGAAGTTGATAAATTCAGCTTATTAGATGAAGAAGAAAATCATTTAAAAGATTATACTTATAGGATAGTTGGATTTTGTCAAAGTGTTGAATATTCAAACAATGAGGATAAGGGACAATCCTTGAGAGGATTCGGGGAAATAAGTGGTATTGCTTATATATCTGCCTCTGAATTTAATTTAGATCCGACTTTTGCAAGGCTAAAATACAAGGATACAAAGGGATTAGAAACTTTTTCTAAGGAGTATAGGGAAAAAGTAAAATCTCATAAAAATAATTTAGATATAGAGTTTAAATTTAGACCGGAAGATAGGCTTAATAATATTAAATCGGAAATAGATGATGAAATAGAAAAAGGGCAGAATAAGATTGCAGATGCTGAAAATAAATTAAGTGATGCCAAGGAAGAAATAACAGATGCAGAAAAGGAATTAAAAGAAGGAAAGAAAGACTACAATGAAGGTAAGGCTGAGTTTAATAAAGAGTATACTAAGGGAAAATCTAAATTAGATGAGGCTAAAGATAAGCTTTATAGGTCTGAAAAGGATATAGATAAGGGAGAAAAAGACCTAATTGAAGGTTACAATAAATTAAAAGAAGGAAGAGAAAAACTAGATAAAGCTAAAGTAGATCTTCAGGTGGGAAAAACAAAATATAGGCAAGGCAAGGATGAGTATGAGCAAGGTTTAGGAGAAATAAAAGCAAGAGAAGAACAATTAGAGGATGGAAAATCTCAGCTTGCAGAAGGTAGAAAAAAACTTGATGAAGGACAAGCTGAAATAGAAAAATCTAAGCTAGAACTTGAAGAAGGCCAAAGAGAAATAGCAAAAAATGAAGCTAAACTTATTGAATCTGAGAAAGAATTAAATGATGGTATTGAAGAACTAGCAAGAGGAGTAGGTTTACCGGGAGCATCAATTGATGAAGTTGAGGAGAGAGTTTACTTCTTATCTACTCTAGTAGAGGAATCTGAAAAATTATTTGCTGATTATAAACCATTAACAGAGGAAATTAAAAAGACAGAAGAAAATATATCCTCATTAAATGTGAATTTAGCTAATGCTAATGAGAATATAAGTAGTATAGAAACCTAATTACAAGATCCTAATTTAAGCCAAGTTCAAAGAGAAAGTTTAGAAAAAGAAATAAAGAAACTCAAAACAGAGCTAGGCTCAATAGAAGAAAGTCTAAAAAGGGAAAAAGTAAAATTAGAAACTTTAAAGGCAAGTAAAGAGGTTCTTGAAAAAGGAATAGAGGAGATAAACAATAACCTACCTAATGGTATGACTATTGAAGGGCTTGTAGTACAAATAAAAGAAGCTAAAGCTGGAGTTAAAAAAATAAGAAGTGGCCAAAGAGAAATCGAATTAGGTAAAGAAAAATTAAATGCAGCCAAGGGGAAAATAAGAGATGGACAAGCTCAATTAGAAAATGGAATTGAAGAATTAAGAAAAGGTGAGCTTGAATATAAAGCTAATAAAATAAAGCTTGATCAAGGTAAAGAAGACTTAAAAAAAGGAAAAGACGAATTAGAAGATGCTAGGAAAAAGCTTGCTGATGCAAAAAGTGAAATAATTGAGGGAGAAGAAGACTTTACTGAAGGAAAAAAAGAATATCAGGAAAATTATGAAAAATATCTGGAAGGTAAAAGTGACTTAGATGCAGGTAAAACTTCTTTTGTAGAAGGTAGGAAGACCCTAAAAGAATCAGAAGAAGAATTTGAAAATGAAATAGGAAAAGCAAGAAAAGAATTAAATGAGGCAAGCTCTAAACTTTATAAAGGTGAAAAAGAATTAGAGGATGGAAAAAGAGAATTTGAAGAGCAATCTGAAGAGGCATCTAAAAAGATTAAAGAAGGAAATGAAAAAATTGAAGATGCAAAGAAAGTTTTAAAGATTTTAAAACAGCCTAGATATAATATTACTCCAAGATATGATAATTTTTATTTGAATACTTATTTTGAAGGTGCTGACAGGATGGACTTACTGTCTTATATATTCCCTGTATTTTTCTTCTTAATTTCAATGCTAGTTAGTTTTACCACTATGACAAGAATGGTTGAAGAAGAAAGAATTTTAATAGGAACGTATAAGGCTTTAGGGTATAGAAATAAAGAGATATCTAGAAAATTCTTTAGTTATGGAGCCGTAGCTTCTATTATAGGAGGAAGCATAGGGGCACTTTTAGGATCTTATATACTACCAAGAGTAATAGCCAATGCTTACTTTATTGGATCCATATTTGAAAATAATTTAAGTTTTAAATTTTATCCTTTAAGAATGTTACTATCCATTTTTGTAGGTATAATATTCACAGGTTTAGCCGCTAAAATGTCAGTTAATAAATCCTTGAAAGAAAATGCAGCTAAGTTATTAAGGGTGAAGCCACCTAAGTCTGGTAATAGGATAGGTTTAGAAAAATTACCTTTTATATGGAATAGGTTGAGTTTTCTTTATAAAGTTACTGCAAGAAATTTATTTAGATATAAAAAACGTGTTATTATGACCATAGTAGGGATAATGGGCTGTACCGCTTTATTGGTTCTGGGTTTTGGAATAAAGGGTTCAATAAGTGGAATAGGTGATATTCAATTTAAAGAATTGCAAAAATATAATTTAGCTGTAACTTATGATAGAGATATAGATGAAGAATCATATAAAAACTATAAAGAATTTTTAGAAAATAAAAAATATGACTATAAAGAATTTTTGCAGGATAGATTGGTATTAGAATATGACGCTATAAATCAAGATGTTTTATTGGTGGTTCCAAAAGAAGAAAATGATATGGACGACTACTTCATCTTAAGAGATAGGTCATCTCACGAAAAAATAGGCTTACCTACTAATGGAGCAGTAATATCTGAAAAGTTAGCTAAAATAAAAAATTTAGAAATTGGAGATCTAGTAGAGTTTAAGGATTTAGACAATAAAAGCTATAAAGTTGAAGTCAAGGCTATAACTGAAATGTATACAGGTCATTATTTGTTTATGGATAAACAGTATTATGAAAAGGTCTTTGGTAAGGATTTTGAATCTAATTGTGATTATATAAAAATGGATAAAAGTGAAAAAGAATTAGAAAAAATAGCTTCTGATTTCACTAACTATAAGTCAGTTGTATCGGTGTTAGACTTAAATGTTTTAGAAAATACAATGGATAAGTTTATGTATTCTATAACTAAAGTTCAAGTTATAATTACAATAGCTTCAAGTCTATTAGCTATGGTGGTTTTATATAATCTAACAAATATCAACATTGAAGAGAGATTAAGAGAAATATCAACTATAAAAGTTTTAGGATTTAGGCCAAATGAAATAACTAAATATATTTATAGGGAAACAGGAATTCTTACAATTATTGGTATAATAATTGGCTTAGGTGTAGGTAAAGTGCTTCACTATTACGTTATGAGAGTAGTTGCTCCTAATATAATGATGTTTAATCCGACCTTAAAAATAGATAGCTATTTAAGAGCAGGCTTAATAACTT
Organism: Peptoniphilaceae bacterium; assembly: GCA_052090825.1. GTDB lineage: Bacteria > Bacillota > Clostridia > Tissierellales > Peptoniphilaceae > JBQDBK01. The sequence goes on from JBQDBK010000008.1 coordinate 27,336, forward strand.
TAATAGTAAGTATTGTAATTATGCTAATATTCCATAGAAAATTGAATAAAATTGATATGGTAGAATCTTTAAAATCAAATGAGTAAGCCTAGCAATAGGCTTATTTATTTGTGTAGGAAATAGGGTATTTATGGTATAATGTAAATATATTGAAGAGTTCGGAGGAGAATTTTTGGAAAAAATAGTTGTAGAAAGAAGTCCAAAGCTTAAAGGTAGAGTAAGAATTAGTGGAGCTAAAAATGCAGCTTTACCAATTCTAGCAGCTTCTATTTTAGGGACAGAAGATATCTTACTTGAAGATGTCCCAGCCCTAAAGGACGTTGAGATAATGCTTGAAGTATTAGAAAGTCTTGGATGTTCAGTAAATAAAATTGAAGAAAATAAAATTATAATAAATTCGAAGAATTTAAGTTCATATGAAACTAAGTATGAATTAATGAATAAAATGAGAGCCTCATTCCTAGTAATGGGTCCTTTACTAGGGAGGATGAAGAAGACTGTAAACTCACTTCCGGGAGGATGTAATATAGGATCTAGGCCTATAGATTTACATCTAAAAGGATTTGAAGCTTTAGGAGCTACAATTGAAAATAATGTTGGAGACATAACTGCAAGTTGTGAGAAACTAGTTGGGAATAAGATATACTTAGATTTTCCATCAGTAGGAGCAACTGAAAATATTATGATGGCTGCTGTTTTGGCTGAAGGAGAAACAGTGATTGAAAATGCGGCTATGGAACCTGAAATTGTTGATCTTGCAAACTTTCTTAGGAAATTAGGCGGACATGTTTTAGGAGCAGGAACATCTACCATAAGAATTAAGGGTGTAAGTGAATTAAAAGGATGTAGCCATCAAATAATACCTGATAGGATTGAAGCAGGTACTTTTATGGTAGCAGCAGCCATAACAAGTGGTGATATAGAAATAGAAAATATTATAAGTTCTCATATGAAACCTGTTATAGCAAAGCTAGAAGAAGCTGGCTGTGAAATTATAGAAGAAGACGATAAAATTAGAGTTATAGGAACAGAAGAAAAAAAAGCCATTAGGATAAAAACTCTGCCTTATCCTGGATTTCCAACAGATATGCAAGCACAATTTTTGGCCCTTATGACTCAGTTGAGGGGAAATAATACGGCTATTGAGACTGTTTTTGAAAATAGGTTTATGCATGTTGAAGAACTAAAAAAGATGGGGGCAGATATAGAAGTTGATGACCGTCAAGCTATAGTTGTTGGTGGTAAAAAACTTAGTGGAGCAAATGTTAAAGCAACAGATTTAAGAGCTGGAGCTGCTCTTATTTTAGCAGGCTTAGTGGCAGATGGGAAGACAATAATATCTGATATATATCACATAGATAGAGGGTATGAAAATATAGAAGAAAAGTTTAGAAGTTTGGGAGCTATAATAAATAGAATAAATGAATAAAAAAAGCCATCCTTAAGGATGGCTTTTTTTATTAGTCTTCGTAAACTTCAAAGTCTTCTTTTCCTGCTCCACAAAGAGGGCAAACCCAATCTTCTGGAAGATCGTCAAAAGAAGTTCCCGGTTTAATACCATTATCTTCATCACCTAAAGCAGGATCGTATATATATCCACAAAGTGTACATTCATATTTTTTCATTATTAATATCTCCTTTCAAATGTAAATAATTTATTTAATAATTATATACCCAAATCAATAAATAAATATACATTAATTTTAATTATATTAAGACAATTAAATAAAATTATTTCAATTAAAGAATATTTATTTAAAAAATTATAAAAGCTAGACATATTAAAAAAATAATGTATAATATTAAATCGATTGAAATGTTACCCTGTTTAAAGACATATCAAGAGGGTAGCTATAAAATAGGATAAATGAATTGAGGACAAGGAAGTGTAGAGAGATATGGATACAGTATATAAATATAATGGATCCGTCTGTAGTGATTTACTACAATTAAAAGATTTCCTAGAAAATATATTATGTAATTTAGAAAATTATATATTTGATGAAGATACTATGTTTGATTTAAAACTTATATTAGATGAATTAATGGTCAATGGGATAATTCATGGAAATGAGAAAGATGAAGATAAATATGTTCATTTAAATATTATATTAAAAGAAAGTTCAATAATTATAAAAGTAGTAGATGAAGGTTGTGGTATAGATTGTGATTTGAATAATTATGATTACAACAACTTAAAGAGCTCCGGGCGAGGTTTGATTTTAGTAAAAGCGTTAACAGATAATTTGATTTTAAATAAAAATGAAATAACAGTAGTAAAAAAACTCTAATTTATTTAATGGATATATTGAATAAGTGTTAGAGTTTTTTGTCTTACATAAAAAACTGGGTAAAAAACATATAGAAATGCTCTTAATTGTGGTATAATCATAACTTGATAAAGAATGGGAAGTGAATAAAAAATGAATAGAAGAGAAGATGTAAGAAATATTGCTATTATAGCCCACGTTGATCATGGGAAAACAACGCTTGTTGATGCTTTACTTAGACAATCAGGTGTATTTAGAGATAATCAAGTTGTAAATGAAAGAGTAATGGACTCAAATGATATTGAAAGAGAAAGAGGAATAACAATTCTTTCTAAGAATACCTCTATAAATTATAAAGGGACAAAAATAAATATCATAGATACCCCAGGTCATGCAGATTTTGGTGGAGAAGTAGAACGTGTTTTAAAGATGGTAAACGGGGTTGTCCTTTTAGTTGATGCTTTTGAGGGCCCCATGCCACAAACAAAATTTGTTTTAAAAAAAGCTTTTGATTTAGACTTAGATGTTATAGTTTGTATTAACAAAATTGATAGACCTGAAGCTAGACCGCTTGAGGTAGTGGATGAAGTTATAGATTTATTTATAGATTTAGGAGCAAAAGAAAATGCTCTTGATTGTCCATTTGTGTTTGCATCAGCTAAATCTGGATTTGCTAAATTGGACTTAGATGAAGAAACAGAAACAATGGAAGACTTATTTGAAACTATAATAAAATATATACCAGCTCCAGAAGCAAATGAAGAAGATTCTTTTGGTTTATTAATTTCTACAATAGACTATAATGAATATACGGGAAGAATAGGAATTGGGAAGGTAGATAGAGGAACATATAGAGAAAATGATTCGATTGTCTTAGTAAATGCTATGACAGATGAGCCTCCAAGGAAAGTAAAAATAAAAGAAATTTATGAATTTGAAGGTCTTAATAGGGTTCCGGTAAAAGAAGCTAGAGCTGGATCAATTGTTGCTGTAGCAGGGATTGAAGATATAAATATCGGAGACACTATATGTGATGAAAGTAATCCAAAAGCAATAGATTTTGTAAAAATTTCAGAACCTACTTTAGCTATGAATTTTTCTGTAAATGATTCACCGTTTGCAGGTCAAGATGGTAAATTTTTAACATCTAGACAAATTAGGGCAAGGCTTATGAAAGAGCTACAAACTGATGTAGGTTTAAAAGTTGAAGAAACTGATTCTACAGATAGCTTTAAAGTATCTGGTAGGGGAGAACTTCACCTAAGTGTTTTAATAGAGAATATGAGACGTGAAGGTTATGAATTTCAAATTTCAAAACCTCAAGTACTATACAGAGAAGAGAATGGGAAAAAACTTGAACCTATGGAAATTGTTACTATAGATGTTTCTAGTGAGTATGCAGGAAGTGTAATTGAAAAATTAGGTAAGAGAAAAGCTGAATTAGTTGGAATGCAGGAATCCAATGGAGGGTATGCTAGACTAATATTTAAAATGCCAGCCAGAGGTCTTATAGGGTATAGGTCTATATTCTTATCTGATACAAAGGGTAATGGGATTTTAAATACAATATTTGATTCTTATGAGCCATATAAGGGAGATATACCAAGAAGAATGGATGCTTCTATAGTATCTTTTGATACAGGAGTAGCATCAGCTTATGGTTTAAATAATGCTCAGAGTAGAGGATCATTATTTATAGAGCCTGGTGAAAAAGTTTATGAAGGACAGGTAGTAGGGGCATCGCCAAAAGGAATTGAAATAGAAGTTTCTGTAACAAAAACGAAAAAACAATCCAATGTCAGAGCTTCAGGATCAGATGATTCTTTAAAACTTTCACCCAAAGAAGATATGAGTTTAGAAGAAGCGCTGGAGTTTATAGAAGATGATGAATTAATAGAAGTTACTCCTAAAACTTTTAGAATTAGAAAAAAGATTTTAAATAGCCAAAGTAGATATAAAAATAAAAAAAATTCAAAATAAAGGTGATTTGATTGTTAAGAGAATATTTTTCTAGTTTATTAGCATTTATCCAATTATATGGATATTTATTTATATTAAATATGCTTTTAAGTCTTTTAATAATTTTTATTGAAAGAAAAAAGCCTGTTTCTACTTTGCTTTGGGTAATGGTAATAAATTTTATACCTATAATTGGATTTATATTTTATTTGGTAATAGGTCAAGATCTTTCAAAAAAAAGAATCTTTGATAAGAAAAATAGAATCTTAAAAAAAGTAAATCAAATAGCCAGAGACCAATTAAATGCAATTCGAAATAAAAGCCTAGAATTGGATGAAGCGACCAAAGATTTCACAGAAATGGTAGAAATGTTCAATGTGGGAGAAGATGAAATACTCTATATGAACAATGATATTTCTAAATTTAATAATGGACCTGACTTTTTTAAAAAATTATTTGAGGATATTGAAGAAGCAAAGAATACAGTTTTTATTCAATCCTATATTTTAAAATCAGATACTATAGGAAAAAAATTTGTAGATTTATTAAAGAGAAAAGCTTCAGAAGGTGTAGAGGTTAAACTTTTAGTAGATGGAATGGGAGCTAGGAACTTTAAACCTAGAGATAGGAAAGATTTAAAAAGAAATGGAGTATCAGTTGCTGTTTTTTTTCCTGGACTATTTCAAACTATAAATACTCGTATAAACTTTAGAAATCATAGAAAGATAGTTGTAATTGACCATAAAATTGCTTATGTTGGTGGTTTTAACATAGGAGATGAATATGTGTCAGAAAGTAAAAAATTTGGGTTTTGGAGAGATACTCATCTTAGAATAGTAGGAGATGCTGTAGCTGGTTTAGAATTCAGATTTTTCCTAGATTATAGGGCGGCATCTGATAAAGAAGACGGTCAATTTGTAAGCTTATTAAATCAAGAGAAAATAAACAATAAGTATAGAAAAGATATGTGTATAGTAACAAGTGGGCCAGATTCAAAGGTTAATTCAATAAGAAATGGATATGAGAAGATTATAACCAGAGCTAAAAAAAACATCTATATACAGACTCCTTATTTTGTACCGGATGAAGGAATCTTAAATTCTATAAAAGTTGCGGCTCTTTCAGGCTGTCAAGTTCATATAATGATACCTAGGATAAAAGACCACCCTTTCGTCCACTGGGCATCACTATCATTTATTGGTGATTTGCTTCAATGGGGAGTAAGAGCCTACTTTTATGAAGGAGGTTTCTTGCATGCTAAAGTTATATGTTGTGATGATAAATTATCTAGTGTAGGAACAGCGAATTTTGATATTAGGTCATTTGAATTAAACTTTGAAGTAAATGCTTTTATTTTTGATGAAGAGTTAAATAAGTCTCTAGTAGAAGATTTCAAAAAAGACTTAGAAAAATCAACAGAACTTACTTTGTTAGATTATGAAAACAGAAGTAATTTAGTGAAATTTAAGGAAGGAATAAGTAGACTATTGTCTCCACTTTTGTAATGGATTATAAGCTTGTTATAAAAAGAAAAAAAATTAAAAATTTAAAATTTAAAGTAGAAGAAGGCACTGTTATAGTAACAGCGCCTATTCGACTTTCTAAGACCTACATATACAACGTTCTAGAAAAAAATGAAGTTTTAATAAATAAGATGTTATTGAGAGATAAAAATATTTTGTATAGAAATAATTTAGAAGACTCCCTAGTATATTTATTTGGTAAAAAATTGGATAAGATTTTGGTAGAAGATTTAAAAAATGAAAAAGATATAGAAGAACTTTATAGAAAAGAATTATATAAAATATTGCCAGGGATATTTAAAAAATATAATGAAAAAACTAAGCTCTATGAAAAAGAATTTAATATTAGAAAAATGAAGGTTAGGTGGGGTACTTGCTATCCAAAAAGAAAAGTTATAAATTTAAATTTATTTCTTGCCAAGAGACCTATAGATGAAATAGAATCAGTTGTATTACATGAATTAATACATCTAAAAATAGGAAATCACTCTAAAGAATTTTATAGTGAAGTTAAAAAGTACATGCCAAATTACGATGATATAAAAGACAGGTTAAATAGTTAAAGTGAGAGGTATAAATGATTAAACTAATAAATAAATCTATATTGAAGACCTTGTTTATATTAATAATTGCTATTGTTTTAATGAAGTATTTCGATTTGAGTCAATTTATATACACAGAAAAAATAGATGGAATTGAGAAAGTTGAAGAGATAAAAAGAGATAATAATAAACTTATAGATAAACTTAAAAACTCCAATTTAAATAAATAAGTATAGAATTTTATAAAAAATTTGATTTCTTGGACGATATAAAGACTTAATCTTTACATAATGTAGCTGAAGTTTATTTTATTAAGTAATGTAAAGATTTCTACAAAAGGGTATATGTATAATAATTTACTTTTGCTATATATTTAATATAAAGTTAAAAATTTACATAGATTTTTCTTATAAAAGCATCTATAATTTTTATAATTAAGAAAAATTTCATATATCAATAAAAAGAGAATAAACCATGTTACAAAGGAGTTAAAATGGAAAATAAAAAAATAGATAAGAAAAAAATAGAAGAAGCAGTAAATATGATATTAGAAGCTATTGGAGAAGATACTAGTAGAGAAGGACTTTTAGAAACTCCACAAAGAGTTGCTAGAATGTATGAAGAAGTATTTGCAGGTTTGGGAGAAAATGCCAAGACTCATTTATCAAAATCCTTTGAAATAGTTGATGACAATATGGTAGTTGAAAAAGATATAACTTTTCACTCAATGTGTGAACATCATTTACTACCATTCTGGGGTAAGGTCCACATAGCTTATATACCAAATGGTAGAGTTGCAGGACTTTCTAAATTAGCTAGAACTGTAGATGTATATTCTAAAAAACCTCAATTACAAGAGAGGTTAAACCTTGAAGTAGCAGAGGCAATAATGGAGTATTTAGGAGCTAAAGGGGTTTTAGTTGTTGTTGAAGCTGAGCATATGTGTATGAACATGAGGGGAATAAAAAAACCAGGAACTTCTACAGTAACATCAGTATCAAGAGGAGTTTTAGAAGAAGATAAAGAACTTAAAAATGAAGCTTATAGAATGATGGGACTTTAATGGAAAATACTAATATTATTCTTTTTGATAAACAATATGTAGAATACAAAAATAAATTAGAAAAGCTTGAAAAAAATAGATTTTTTTGTAAACATAGCCTAGAACATTTTCTTGATGTGGCTAGGATATGTTATATTTTATCCTTAGAAAATAATATAAAAGTTTCAAAAGACATGATTTATTCAACAGCCCTCCTTCACGATTTGGGGAGGGTTATTGAAATAGAAGAAAGTGTGAGTCACGAAATAGCATCTGTTGACTTAGCAAGAGATATTTTATCTAGAACTAAATTTTCTAAAGAGGAAGTAGAGAGGATTTTAGCTTGTATAGCCTCTCATAGAAATAAAGACTCTAAAGATGAATTTTTTGAGATTTTTTATAGGGCAGATAAGTTATCAAGACTTTGCTTTGATTGTAAAGCTTATAAGGAATGTAATTGGTCTTATGAAAAGAAAAATCATGAAATCAAGTATTAAAGGGTGGGAAAATGGATTGTTTAACTATTAAAAACTTAGAAGTTTATGCCAATCATGGAGTATTTACAGAAGAAAAAAAATTAGGACAAAAATTTTTAATAACAGTTAATTTATTTTATAATATGAAGAAAGCAGCTCTTTATAATGACTTAGAAGCATCTGTTCATTATGGAATTTTATCGCAAGAAATAACAGAAAAGTTTAAAGAAAAAAATTATGATTTAATAGAAACTTCTGCTTATAAGCTAATAGAATTTATATTTGAGAAATATAAAATTGTAGAGAAAGTAGATTTAGAAGTAAAAAAACCTTGGGCACCTATAGGCCTACCTCTAGAGACAGTAAAAATTAAAATTTCTAAAAAAAAGAGAAGGTATTTTATTTCTATAGGAACTAACCAAGGAGATAAAGAAAAGAATATATCCCAATCCTTAGAAAGATTGGATAATTCTTCTTGTAAAATTTTGAAACTTTCAAAAAATTATATTACAAAGGCTTGGGGAAAGACTGACCAAGAGGATTTTTTAAATTGTGCAGTTGAAATAGAATCCTATGAAGAACCAGAAGACTTTCTTAAAATTTTAAATAATATAGAAGATGAAATGGGTAGAGTTAGAAAAGAAAAATGGGGACCTAGATTAATAGATTTAGATATACTATTTGTAGATGATGAAGTAATTTATTCAGAAAGCCTTGTAGTGCCTCATCCTTATATAGAAGAAAGAGAGTTTGTTCTAGAACCTCTAGCAGAAATAGCACCATTTTTTATTCATCCAGTATTAAATAAATCAGTAAAAAATTTATTATCTGATTTAAAAAAATAACTTGAAATTATAATTTCAAGTTATTTTTTTATTACTTAAATATTCTATTTTCTTAAACTTATAATTTCCTTAAATAAGTCTTTATTAGCTTCTATTACATCTGATCCTCCAATAGCACATAGATAATTTTCATCCATAGCTTTTTTAATTATAGGAGAAAGGGATTTTAATTCTTCTAAACTTGTATTAATAGCTTCTTTTTTATATCTTGCTAAATCTTCTTCAGTCATATTAGTCATAAATCTAGAAAAGTTAGCACTTCCCTTTGCTGCGGGAGATAAAAGAGGATCAAAAGTGTTCATAGAACCAATAATATAATTTTTAAGTTCTTCTTCTGAAATATCTAAGTCCTCAATAAACTTATACATATTATCATAAACGTCTATAGTCTTGGAAAGATTAGGATCCCTGTAAGAGTAAGTTACTATATCAGAAGTTAAAGTTAATTTAGAACCTGCTCCGTAAGCCCCACCTTTAGCACGAATATTGTAATGAAGATACTCAGATGAAAGTATATTTGAAAGGACAGAAAAGCTACCCTTATATTTAAGACCAAAATCTTTTAATCTACAACCTTTTGAAACATATTGAACATTAGAAGAAGTTGTAAAAGCTTGATTTTTCTTTTCTGCTTTAAATAAATATTCGTATTTTTCATACTTAGCATTATCAAGCTTAGAAATAAAGCTTTTTAAGAAATCTTTATTTTTTTCAAAACTATCTTTAGAAGCAGTATAGTTTACAACTAAATTATTTCTATTAAAAATAGATTTCTTAAGTGTCTCAAGGGAAGATAGTAGACTATCCCACTTTTTATCAAAATCTTTTAAAAGATCACAAAGGTAAAAATAACTTTCTAGTCCGCTGATTTCAGAGTTATAAGCGGATTGTTTAGAGAAATAGCTTTTTACAGTTTCGATCATAATCATATGTCCATTTTGAAGTATGATAGACTCATTTGCTGATTTTTCCATTAGCAATAATTCTTTAACCCTATTTTTATTATCAAATTTTGTGTTTTCCACAATTTCGCTGATTATATCTAGAGACTTTTCAAAATTAAGATCTAGAGTTTTTAAGCTTAAGTTAAGTCTTGGATAGAAGGTGTCATCTTTCTTTAAATCTACATAACTAACAGGAGTAAAAGACAGACCTCCTAAAACTTTATATATCTCTGAGTCAAGATCATTATAATTATATTTTTCAGTAGAAAGTTTCCCTATTAAAGAAGTTAAAATTGGAATATTTTTAATTTCTTCTTTAGTAATGTGGCTAGTGTCAAAACTCATAGTTGTATAGGCTATTTCATTTGTAAATTGGTCATTAAAGATATAAGTTACACCATCATCTTCTGTAATTTCTTTAGGAATATGAGTAACGCCTTCTTTTATATCTTTTAAATCAAGGGATGGGATAGTATCTTTATCTTCTTTAGTATCTTCGCCCATTTGAAATTCTACAAGAGATTTAGCATCTTTAATTATTTTTTCTACTTCTTTTTGGTCTAAAGAATTTTTATATTCATTTAACTTATTCTTTATAATTTCTTCTTCTTTTTTATTTTTATTAAGTTCTGGACTTAATTTAGTAATTGTAGAGAAAGAATTATTAAGAAGCTTGTCTTCGATATAAGTTTCTAAAAAACCATCTTTCATTTTTTGTCTTAAGTCTTTTATTAAATCATTGCCTTTTAAGGATTCAATAGGACAAGCTCCATAAAGCCAAGAATTTAGAGCTCTAATATAATATAAAATTGAACGTTGTGTTCCACCACCTTCTCTAAATGCAAATTCAAACTTATTCAAAGTCGCTTCTAATAGGTTTTTATCAATCCCATTCTCAACAATATTCTTTAGAGTCTTTTCTATACATGTTTTAAATTCATCTATTCTAGAAGAATCAATATTTTTAGAAACAATAGAAAAATCAAGTGCTAGAGAAGAAGAACCTTCAGCATAAACATCTTCTCCTAGATTTTTCTCTAGAAGAGCTTTTTTGATAGGAGCTGAATTAGATTCAACTAATAATTCAATTAAAAAGTTTTTCATAAATAAGTCAAGCTTATCACTTGCAAGTCCAATGGACCAAGAATAAGCTAGGTAATCTTTATTTTCCCCAATTTCTTCCTTAGAAGCACTATAAGTTGATTCTACAAATTTTTGTTCTTTAAAACCTTTATTTAACTTAATAGAAGAGTCTATATCCTTATATTCAAATTCTGATAGATAATTTTCATCTATATATTTTAGGGCTTTATCCATATCCATATCTCCATATAAATATATATAAGAGTTAGAAGGGTGGTAAAAAGTCTCATGGAAATTTAAAAAATTTTCATAAGTTAAGTCAGTTATATGCTTTGGATCTCCACCAGAGTCTACACCGTAAGTTGAATCTTTGTGAAGATTAAAGGTTATAGAATCAGAAACTGTATTTTGAGGGTCAGAATATACGCCCTTCATTTCATTATAAACAACTCCATTATAAGTTAATTGCCCATCTTTATCATCTAATTCATAATGCCAACCTTCTTGTTCAAAGATTTTTCTATTTTTGTACATGGCAGGATAAAATACTGAATCTAAATAAACATCCATAAGATTATAAAAATCTTTTTCATTTCTAGAACTTATAGGATAAATTGTTTTATCAGGGAAAGTCATAGCATTTAAAAATGTTTGCATACTAGATTTAATTAAATCCATAAAAGGTTCTTTAGTTTTATATTTTCTTGAACCCGAAAGTACACAGTGTTCAACGATATGAGCAACTCCTGTTGAGTCTGAGGGTATAGTTTTAAATCCTATACCAAAAGTTTTGTTATCATCATCGTTTTTTAAAACTAGAACTTGTGCTTTTGTTTTATTGTGTTCGTAGAATTCAACCTCAGAAGCTACGTCTTCTACAAACTCTTTTTTTATTAATTTATAATTATTCATGGAATTCCTCCTTAATTTAATATTATACCCATAATATCTATATTTGAATATATTAAATATATTATGGAATTTATTTAAAAAGTGTATTAAACTATACTTGAAAATAAAATTTTAAAGGAGTAGAAATGGAAAATAATTTTTTTGAAAAAAGATTTAAACTCAGTCATTTTAATACAGACGTAAAAACTGAATTTATGGCGGGATTAACAACTTTCATGACTATGTCATATATTTTAATTGTAAATCCAAAAATTCTATCAGAAGCAGGGATGGATAAGGGAGCGGTTTTTACTACTACAATAATAGCTTCCATAATAGGTATATTAATTATGGGGTTTTATGCTAATTTACCTTTTGCTTTAGCACCTGGGATGGGTTTAAATGCCTTTTTCACTTATACAGTTGTTATGCAAATGGGTAAAAGTTGGGAATTTGCTCTAACGGCAGTTTTTTTAGAAGGTATAGTATTTATGATACTATCTTTATTTAAAGTCAGAGAGGCAATTTTTATGGCTATACCTTTAACTTTAAAAAAAGCTGTTTCAGTAGGTATAGGTCTTTTTATAGCTCTTATAGGGCTTGGTGGAGTAGGAATTGTAGTTCAAGGGGAAGGGACAATACTTTCTTTAGGTAATTTATTAACTAAAAATTCTTTAGTATTTTTCTTTGCCTTATTTATAATGGCTGTTTTTATGGCAAAGAATATAAGGGGTGCTTTATTATTTGGAATTATAGGATCAACAATATTAGCCCTATTATTAGGTGTATCATCTTTACCTCAAGATGGAATATTTTCCTTACCGCCATCAATAGAGCCCATAGCCTTTAAGTTGGAATTAAATAATATTTTTACAATTGAAATGTTTTCTGTAATGTTTACATTTTTATTTGTAGATTTATTCGATACAGTAGGAACTTTAACTGGGGTTGCTACAAAAGCTGGCTTATTAGATGAAAAAGGAGACATGCCAAACTTGAGTAAAGCCTTAATGGCGGATGCTGTAGGAACTACTGCGGGAGCTTTACTTGGAACAAGTACAGTAACAACTTTTGTAGAATCGGCTAGTGGTGTAGCAGATGGAGGAAGAACAGGTTTAACAGCTTTATCAACAGGGTTTTTCTTTTTGATTTCGCTTTTGTTGTTTCCTTTGTTTTCAATAGTTCCACCAGAAGCAACATCAGCAGCCTTAGTAATGGTTGGTTTATTTATGATGAGTCCAATTAAAGATATAAATTTTGATGATTTCACTGAATCTGTTCCGGCATTCCTAGCTATAGTTATGATGCCATTTGCCTATTCAATAGCAGAAGGAATTAGTTTTGGAATAATAGCTTATGTAATCTTAAAGTCACTGACAGGCAAAATAAAGGAATTATCACCAGTAATAATCCTTTTATCCTTAATATTTATATTAAGGATAGTGGGACCTCTTATGTAAACTTTACTAAATTAAAGATTAATAAAACTCTGATTATATAATCAGGGTTTTATTAATCTAGTATATCTTTAAAATCCTTATACTATAAGAATAATAAATATTTTGTAATATTAATTTAATGTGTGTTTATAAAAATTTAATTTATAATTAAATATAAAGAGGTGGTAATTTGAAAAAAATATTTGAAATTTTATTGGTTGTAGTCTTAGTTTTTGCAACAAGTTCAGTATATGCAAATGAAGATATACAAGCGATATTGGAGCAGCCAGCAGTTTACAAGGCTAAGGCTGGAGATAAATTAGAATATAAGTTAAATTTAAAGTTGCCAGAAGAATTCGAGAAAAAGTATAAGTCTTTTGCTGTAACAGTTTTAATGGATCCGAATTTAAAAATAAATTCAGTTAATTTAACAGGAATAAAAGAAATTAAAGGAGAAGTTGATACTAAAATAACCAATGTCGAAACAAATAGTCAAAATTTAGTTACTTTTTATGTAAATAATACTTCTTTATTAAAGAAACAAAAAGAAATAAGTCTTCTTATAAATAGTCAAGTAAAAAAAGCTTTGGTAACAGAAGATAACTTTAAAAATTCATTTGTTTTAACATATACAGATAAAAAGGGTGTAGAGGGTTCAAAGCAAAAAGATTTTACATCTAATACAGTAGGAGATGATGGTAATTTAAAGATTTCAGATTATTTTGACACCTCATCTAAACTGAAAGGAAATACAAAGGCAAATGCAAATATACTAGTAAAAAAAGATAATAAGGAAATTGCAAAAGGCCAAGCAACAAAAGAAGGGAACTTTGAAATTAACTTAAGGGGACAAAAGGTAGGAGATATTTTACTTGTTAGTTCTACTTATAAATTAAATGGAGAAAGTAAAGTATCTAATGAAAAAGTTATTGTAAAAGCTGTGGAAACCGATAAGCTAGAAGAAACAGTAGAGGAATCCAAAGATTTAAAGTCTATGGAAAAATTAAGTGATAGCATTGATATGGCTAAGAAATTAAACTATTCAAAGGCTGATAAAGAGGATGCAGCAAGACTTGTTGCAGCCATAGCTAATGGGCAATATATAGAAATAAAATCAGAACCAAAAGAAAATGAAATAAAAGAAGCTGTAGATAAGTTAGAAGAAGCAGTTAAATATTTGAGAAAACCTATTATGACAGGCTACTCTGAAGATAACTTTTCACCAGAAAAGAACATAAAAAGATCTGAAATAGCAGCAGTTCTAGCAAAGATTAGTGGTGGAGATAAAATAACAGGAGAATTTACATCTTTTAAAGATGTAAAACAGGATAAATGGTATGCAGATGCAATTGCTTATATGGAAAAATCAGGTATAATTAATGGTTACCAAGATGGTACCTTTAAGCCTGAGAAGTCAATTTCAAGAGCTGAGTTTGCTAATCTAATAGCTAAGATATCAGAAACTGAAAGTTTAAAAGAAGCTCTTAATTTTAAGGACGTAGAGGAATCTTTTTGGGCTAAAGAAAGTATAGATAAGGTAACTTCTCTTGGGTATATGAGTGGAAGAAATAATGGGGAATTTGATCCTAACCAAGAAATAACAAGAGCTGAAGTAGCTAAAGTCTTAAATAGAGTCTTGGAAAGAGTTCCTAATAAAGATTATATAGATAAGTATACAAAAAACCCATACAAAGATGTTAAGAAATCTTTTTGGGCTTATTATGAAATAATGGAAATAAGTGGGAACTAATTTTAGAAATATCTTAATAAAAACTTAATTAAATTTTATGGTAATAGAAAAAATTATAAGTTATACTCAATACTAGTGATAATTATGAATAATTTAAAGTTCAAAATAAAAAGAATATTAAAGCAAAATAAAAATCTTATTAATATTCTCACTGGTTTGGGTATACTTTTTTCTATTACCTTTTTAATTTGGGGAATAAGTGAAGGTATATTTAAGTCTCAGAAAAATTTAGATATATTTTTAGAGAATATTGGAATAATGGGGCCAATAGTATTTATAATAATACAAATTGTTCAAGTGGTTATTCCTATAATACCAGGAGGAGTAACTTCTATAGGAGGAGTTTTTATATTTGGTCCTGTAAAAGGAACTATATATAACTATGTAGGTATAGTGACAGGGTCCTATATAAATTATTTTTTAGCCAGGTATTATGGAGTAGAATTTATAGGAAAATTAATAGGTCAAAAGAAATTCAATAAATACACAAAATATTTAAATAAAGGTAAAAAATTTGATAGATTTTTTGCCATGGCCATAGCAATTCCTATATCACCTGATGATATATTGTGTTTATTTGCAGGTCTTGTTAGGATGAGTTTCTTCAAATTTACTTTAGTTATAATTTTTTTAAAGCCAATAGGTCTTTTAATGTATACTTTAGGAGGAAATATTATTTTAAAAAAATTCCTATTAAATTGGTAGTTTTAGGAAAAAAAGGGTAATATTTAAAATAGAGAAGTTAAAAGTAAAATATAAATTGGGGGTAACAAAAAATGAAAAAAATAACTGAAACTGTACAATCTGGAGATTGGAAAAATGAAAAGCATGTTCCTGTATTACATGTAGAAGAAAAAGGTGAAGAATTAGTAATAAAAGCCGTTGTAGGTGAAGAAATAGAGCATCCAAATACATTAGAACATCATATTCAATGGATAAAAATATTCTTCCAAGCAGAAAATGGTAAATTTCCAATAGAAGTTGCAAGTTATGAAGCGAATGCTCATGGAGAGGATGAAATTTATACAAAACCATTTGTTGAAGCTCATATCAAAGCTAATAGCAAGGGTATAGTTTATGCTATGAGTTACTGTAATATACACGGACTTTGGGAAAATTCACAAGAAATTTAAAAATTATTAAGACTATATGGGCCACTTTAATTAGTGGTCCTTTTTATTGTGTCTATAATTTAACAAATTAGTAAAAAAAATTTAGACAAAACTTAAATATTTTCTTGCTATTCTTAAATACTTATTCAAGAAAATTGTAGTATACTTAATAATAAGATAAAAACTAAGGAGGAACATATGACTAAAATAAAGAATTTCATACTTGGACATAAAAAAATTATGATAGGATTTTTAGCACTTATTGTCTTATTATTAGGAGTTAGTTTATTTAAATCTTCTAGGTCAAGTGGAGTAGAAATTTCTGAATCAGAAACTACCTTATTAAAAGAAAAGGAATTTTTAAATGCAGTAAATGAATCGGGCAAGGCAAATAGTGAAAATGATGCAAAACTATATGCTGAGAAGCAATTACCAGTAGCAGAAGTTAATGTTGAGGTTGGTGATAAGGTTGAAAAAGATTAAATTATTGCAAAGCTAGATGATTCTACTATAAAACAACAAATAGCAACAAAAAGAGCGCTTATAGCATCTTCAAAAAAGTCCAGTTCAGCTCAAATAAAAAATGCAAAAGATAGATTAAATGATGCTATAAAAAATAAAAAAAATGGAACTAATCCTTCTGTTACATCAGCTTCATCTGCTGCTCTTGCAGCCTATGACCAATGGCAAAGTGCAGAAAAAGCCTATGAAGATTATAAAAGGGCTATTGCAGTTGGCTATGATCCACAAATAGCACAAGAAAAAGCCAATACAAAAAACATAGAAAATTCTTTAGATGCTGCGGGATTAAATTTTAATCAGTCTAAACAAAAATACGATATTTTAGAAAGAACTATTGCAGAAAATCAGGATTTAGCTAACAGAGAAGATGAAAAAGTTGACTTGCTTAAAGATAGGTCTTACTCTATAGAAAAAAGAATAGATAAACTAAGTAAAGAAGTTCAAGAAGACCAGGCCTTACTTCAATCTGCTTCTGGTTCTAGTATAGATGCAGAAAGAACAATGATAAAAAATCAATTAGACGGCCTAAGCGAACAGAAAAAAAGTTACGATGAAATCTTAAGTAGAGATCCTTCTAATAGAGAAGCTAAGATTGCTATAGATGAAATTGTTAGAAAAGAAGTTGATTTAAATAATAAGCTTAGAAGTTTAGGTGATGCTCAAGGACCTCAAGTAGACATAGCAAAAATTAATTCTAGGATAGAAGCTAATAATAATGAATTAACTGATTTAAAAAATAGCCTAGCTAATATAAAAGAAGATTTAGCAGATGCTCAAACTAACTTAGCTAAATATAAGGCAGAAGTTGAAAATGCCGAAAAGCAGTTAGAACCAACTAATATGGAAATAGAGCAACAAGACCAAGCCTTAAAAGCGACAAATAAAAATGTATCGTCAAAAACTGAGCAGGAAAGACTTGCTGATTTAGCTAGGACAGATCAGTTAGAAACTCTTAGGAAAAATGCAAGTGACTTAAAACATAATTACGATAATTCTTTAAAAGCTTTAAAAGTTGCTCAAGTAGCTGAAGAAGATGAAATTAAAGCTTTAAAAAACAATCTTTCTATAGCAAAATCAAGTTCTGATGAAAGTGTGAATAGTATTGACATAAAAAATCTAATGGAAGATTTAGATAAGACTCTTATTAAAGCCCCTATATCAGGAACAGTAACAGAATCTAATATGATAAAAGGTCAAGTTCCAACGGATTTTCTTGCTAAAATAGAAACAGTTAATAGGACTATTGTAAAATCGCAAGTAAAAGAGTTTGATGTTAATAATATTAAAGTTGGAACAGAAGTTGAAATAACTAGTGATGCTATTGGTAGAGATAAAGTATTTAAAGGAGAGGTTGAATCAATAAATCCAACTCCTATAAGTTCGAACTCACAACAAAACAAAACTAGTTCTAATGAAGTCTTATATGAGACTACAATAAGTTTAGAAGATAATAATGAAATCAAACCGGGTATGACGGTTAGAGTTAAATATATATTAGATAGGCAAGAAGACGTATTTACAATTCCTACTAATGCGATTTATGAAAAGAATAATAAAAATTTCATAATGTATATTGACAAGGGTAAAGGAACAAAAGTAATTAAAGAAATGGAAGTATTTGTTTCTTCAGAAAATGAGTTTGAAACAGTAATAAGCTCTAAAAATAAATTAAGTGGATTGAGAGTTATAAATTCAACAGATGCTTATAGTCCTGGGACAGAAGTTCAAATAGTAAAATCTAAAGATATGAAGAATGCAAAGGGTGAATAATTTGGGGAAAGTAATAGAAATGAGAGATATAGTAAAAAGATACTATATTGGGAAGCCAAATGAACTTGAAATACTTCATGGAATCTCTCTAGATATTAATTATGGAGAATTTGTATCAATCATAGGACAGAGTGGTAGTGGAAAGTCCACCCTAATGAATATAATCGGTCTTTTAGATAGGCCAACAGAAGGAAGCTATATTTTAGGAGATTTAGATGTAAATCAAGCAAAGGACGGAGAATTATCCTTAATTAGAAATAAAAAGATAGGTTTTGTATTTCAAAATTTTAATTTAATTCCAAGACTTTCAGCCTTACAAAATGTTGAACTGCCAATGATGTATAAAAAAGTTCCAAAAGAAGAAAGAAAAGAGAGAGCCTTTAAATTATTAAAAGATGTTGAAATGGGAGATAGGGAAGGACATAATCCAAATGAGTTATCAGGAGGTCAAAAGCAAAGGGTTGCTATTGCAAGAGCTATGGCAAATGATCCGGATATTATTTTAGCTGATGAACCAACTGGAGCCTTAGATTCAAAAACAGGTGAGATAGTTATGGATTTATTCCATAAACTAAACCAAGAAAGTAAAAAAACTATAGTATTGATAACGCATAATATTGAATTAGTAGAAAGAACTGGAAGAATTATAAAAATGGTAGATGGTAGGTTAGAGGAGTAGTTATGGGCTTAATTGAAAATATTAAAATTGCATTATCAGGATTAAAGCTAAATAAAATGAGAGCATTTTTAACTATGCTTGGAATTATCATAGGTACATCTTCTGTAATAGGTATATGGACAATAGGTAGGGCACTTTCGAATTCTGTATCAGAAGGCTTTGATAGTGTTGGGAATACGGCTATAAATGTCAGCTTAATTCCGAGAGAAGGGCATACATGGGAAGAATTATCAGAAAAAGATAATCTTTCTAAATTGGCCATAGATAAAATGCAAGAAAAATTTTCTAATAATATTGATTCAATTGCATTAAGTTCTAGAGGAGCTAGTGGGAAAGTAAGTTTAGGAAAAAAGTCTGTTAATGTTAATATAGAACCAACTAGTCCAGGAGCTAAATCAGCAAATAATTTAACTATGATAACGGGAAGATTCTTAGAAGATAGTGATATAAATGAAGTTAAAGAAGTAGCTGTTATATCAGATAAGGTTGTGGAAAAAAGATTTGATTCAGATCCATCTAAGGCCCTTGGCTCAGATGTAGAGATTGATTCTGGTTCATCTTTAAGAATATATAAAGTTGTAGGAGTTTATAAGTATGAACCTATGAGTTTTGGTATATTTGGAGGAGATTCAGAAGATGCTCCAACATCAGTTTATATACCGGTAAGCGTTGGAAATATGCAATTTGGAGATGGAAATTCTGAAGAAAAATATGAATATTTTTTAGTTAATGCAGCTAGCAGAGAAACTCTTAGTGAAACAGCAAAAGAAATTGAGAATTTTTTCAATGAAAATTACTATAAAGATAATTTCGTAGCAAAGGTTCAAGCTCAAACTATAGAATCGGCAATATCTCAGGTAAATTCAGTTATGTCAACAATCAAACTAGGCATTGGCGCAATAGCTGCAATATCTCTCTTAGTAGGGGGGATAGGAGTTATGAATATACTCTTAGTTTCCGTAACTGAAAGAACCAGAGAAATAGGTATAAGAAAGGCTTTAGGGGCTACAAATAAGGATATAAGATCTCAATTTATAATAGAAAGTGTAATAATATGTATTATAGGTGGTATATTTGGAATACTATTAGGCGGAGCAATAGGGTTTGGAGGAAGTACCCTTATGAAATCACCTACATTACCATCTGTGTCTTCTATAATAGTTGCTGTAGGTTTCTCTATGGTTATAGGTGTTTTCTTTGGATATTATCCTGCAAATAAAGCAGCAAAATTAAATCCTATAGATGCTCTTAGGTATGAATAATAAAAAGAACTTAATATATATTAAGTTCTTTTTATTATAATAGTTTTTAAGGTATAATTAAATTGAGGTGTTTTATGGATAAAATAAAAATAATAGCCACTACGAATTTTGGATTAGAATCCATAGTAAAAAGAGAGTTATTAGATTTAGGATATGATGATATAGAAGTAAGTGATGGAAGGTTAAGTTTTATAGGAGATTTAAGAGATATAGCAATCTTAAATTTAAGACTTAGGTGTGCAGAAAGAGTTTTAATTGAGTTGTCAAACTTTGAAGCTAAAACTTTTGAAGAATTGTTTGATGGTGTTTATAGCCTTGATTGGGAGAAAATAATATCAAAAAATGGGAACTTTTTAGTGCAAGGAAGAAGTCACAAGTCAAAATTATTTTCAATATCTGATTGTCAAAGAATTACAGAAAAAGCTATAATAAAGAAACTTCAGACATTTCATGATATAGAGCATTTTCCAAAAGATGGAGAAAGATATAAAATAGAAGTTTCCTTACTTAAGGATATGGCTTCTATCACTTTAGATACATCAGGAGAAGGACTTCACAAGAGAGGATATAGAGAAGCTTCTTATAAAGCTCCTTTAACAGAAACTATAGCTGCTGCTTTAGTGAAATTATCCTATTGGAATAAAGATAGAATTCTTTGGGATCCTTTTTGTGGAAGTGGAACTATTTTAATAGAAGCAGCAATGATTGGGAAAAATATTGCTCCAGGCTTAATGAGAAAATTTGACTCTGAAGAATTTATTTTTATGGACTCAGCTTACTATAAGGAAGAAAAAGCAAGATGCTATAGTGAAATAGATTATGATAGGAGCTTAGAGTTATATGGGACTGATATATCTCATAAAGCAATTGAAATAGCTAAGATGAATGCAGAAATTTTAGGTTTAGAAGAAGACATTAAATTTTTTGTAAAGGATATAAAAGATTTAGATTTAATAGATGAATATGGAGTGATTATAACAAATCCGCCTTATGGTATAAGAATAGGAGAAATAGAAGAAGTTAGAGAATTAGAAGAAAATCTAGCAAGTCTATACTCTACTATTAAAACTTGGTCTGTCTATGTGATAACAGCGGATGAAGACTTTGAAAAAAACTTTAAAAAGAAGTCAAATAGAAATAGAAAATTGTATAATGGAGGCATTAAAACCTACTATTATCAATATTATGGGCCAAGGCCTAAATAATTATATAAGTATATATTTTATAGCTAATATGCTATAATTTTATAGGGGTGGATGTAATGAATTCTAATTATCGTGAATATATATTTAGTAAATCTAAGCTAAATTTTCAAATTCTTGATGCAATTGTAGATTTAGTTAGGATCATTAATGATAAAAATGAAGTTATATATGTAAATAAAGCCATGAAAGATGCATTAGGTCATGATGATGAAAAATATTTATGCGAAATAGATCAGTCTATCCTAAATCCTTATATAACAAAAAGAACTCTTGAAACTGGAGAAGTAATACAAAGAGAAGAAATGATAGGAGAAAATCAATTTTCAGTAAAATGTTCTCCGATTATTGGAGCTGAAGGAGAGATACTGGGAGTTGTAGAAGTTTTTAGAAATATATCTACAGAAACAAGACTTTTAAATGAAATTATGGACAAAAATAAGTCCATGACTATAGAAATGAATCAGGCTCAAAAAATACAAAATACACTTCTACCTGAAAAAGGCTTTTTAGAAAATATAAATGTAAATTATTTTTATAAGCCATCTAATAAATTAAGTGGTGATATGTTCGATGTTTTTAAGATAAATGAGGACAACTATGCTGTTTATATAGCAGATAGTGTAGGACATGGATTTGCAGCATCAATGGTTACAATGTTTATAAGGTTTGTAATGAGAACCTTGACTAAAAACACTTTACTTACGCCTTCTAAGACCATTAAAGAATTATGGACTAGGTTTTGTACTTTAAATTTAGATATAGAATTATATTTTACTTTTTTTTATGGTGTATACAATAGAAAAAGTTCTAAATTTATTTTTTCAAATGCAGGACACTATCCAAGTCCCATATTTGTTTCAGATGGTGAAGTTAAAGAATTAGAGATAAGTGGATATCCTATTTCTAGAATATTTTCTGAAGTGGAATATGAAGATTATGAAGTTGAATTGAAGGTTTCTGATAAATTACTTTTTATGACTGATGGTCTTGTAGATACTAGGAATATAAATAAAGAAGAATATGGAATAGAGAGGGTTAAATCAATTCTTATTAAAAACCAAATAGATGAACTTAAAACCTTAAGAGATAGTGTATATAAATTTATGTGGCAAGAACAAAAGGATGATATAACAGCTCTATTGTTGAAGGTATGGTAATGCTAAAATATATAAATGAAGATATAAATGAAGATTATTTAAAAGATAAGTTAGAAGAAGTTAAAGAAGCTATTAAAATTTTAGAAACTGAATATAAAGATTTTCTTGGCTGGATGAAGATAGATAGAATAGAAGATGATTTAAGTCGAATAGAGGCTTGTGCAGAAGATATAAAATCTAAATATGACCTTGTAATAGTGTGCGGTGCAGGAGGATCTTATTTAGGATCTAGAGCAGTAATAGAAGCAGTTAAGGGCATGCTTAATAACATAGAAAGTAAAACTAAAGTAATATATATGGGAAATAATATTTCTTCTAATTATATACAAGAAATATTAAGAATGATAGAAAATTTTAATCCTTGCATTATAGTTATTTCCAAATCAGGGTCAACAATAGAAACTTTAATTAGTTTTCAATTAGTGAAGAATTATATATTAAAGAAATATAAGAATTATAAAGAAAGAATATATATTATAACTAATAAATCTAGTGGAAGACTTAGGGAAGAATGTAATAGAGAAAAATATAAAAATTTTGTAACTTATGATGATATGGGAGGAAGATATTCTGTATTGTCGTCTGTTGGGCTTTTACCCATGGCAATAGCTGATGTTGATATTAGAGCACTATTAAAGGGTGCAAAAGATTATAAAAACTACTTAGATAATAAAACTTTTTTGGATAATGATCCTGTAAGATATGCTATATGGAGGAATTATTCATATTTTAAAAAGAAAAAAAATATAGAAATTTTGGCAAGTTCAAATCCGAATCTTGAATTTATATTAAAGTGGTATGTTCAATTATTTGGAGAATCAGAAGGTAAAAGAGCTGATGCAATATTTCCTAGTTATTTGATTTTTTCTCAAGATTTACATTCTATGGGACAATATTTACAAGAAGGACCCGGAAATATTTTCAAGACAATACTTAACTTTGAAAAAGAAAAAAATGATGTAGAAATAAACTTGGAAAAAATAGATCCTGTTGAATTTAAGGGATTAAAAAACTATTCTTTATATAAAATAAATAAAAAGGTATTAAGAGCAACAGACAAGGCTCATAGAGAAAATGGAGTATTAACAGCTACTATTTGTATGGATGAATTAAATGAATATAATTTAGGGCAACTATTATATTTTTTTATGTATACATGTGCAATATCTTCAATATTATTTGATTCTAATCCATTCAATCAACCAGGAGTAGAGAAATATAAATCGATTTTTAGGAAATCTATAAAAAAGACTAATTGATTAGTCTTTTTTTATTTGTAAAATTTAAATTACATATTAAAAATTTATTTTTATGCACAAAATTTATAATAAAGCTTATAATGAGAATATTATAAGCTTTATTATAAAAAATTGATTAATTATTTAAAAAGGGCCTATTTTAAGCCAATGCAACTGAGGGTTTACAAATTGTCTTGTTTAATTTATTTTTAGTAACTAACAAAAATGATAAGTTTAAATAAATTAAAAAGAAAGGAAGTTGAAAATGATATTAGCGGATAAAATAATTAACTTAAGAAAAAAGAATGGATGGACTCAAGAAGAACTTGCAGAAAAAGTAAATGTATCAAGGCAATCCGTTTCAAAGTGGGAAGGAGCTCAATCTATACCGGACTTAAATAAAATTTTACTTCTTTCTCAAATTTTTGAAGTTAGTACTGATTATTTACTAAGAGATGAAATAGAAGAAATTACAAATGAAGAAACTACAAGCTATAATAAAGAATATCTTGATTTAGAAGTACACAAAGTTTCAATGAAAGAATCTTTAGAGTTTTTGAAGATAAGAGAAAAGTATTCTAGGCTAATAGCAATAGGGGTGGCTATGCTTATATTAGCCCCTGCAATCTTTTTATTAATGGAAAGTTTTGGCAATGATAAGTTTTTAGGAGAAGGATTGGCAACGGGTCTTTTATTAATTATTGTAGCTTTATCTGTGGGTATTTTTATTTACTCAGGTTCTGAACTAGGTAAGTTTGAATATATGGAAAAAGAAAACATTGAAACGGAATATGGAGTTTATGGTTTAGTTAAAGAAAAATTAGATAATTATAAAAAAATTCACACTATAAAAATTACTCTTGGTGTAGTGGCGATAATTTTATCTTTAATTCCTCTTATAATAGTAGGTAGTTTAAATTCGGATGAATTTACAGAAAATAAAATGGTAGCAATAATTTTATTTGTTGTTGCAATTGCAGTTTATAATTTTGTAGAATCTTCTATGAAAGTATCTAGCTTAGAAATGTTAATACAAAAAGGGGATTATACACTAGAGAAAAAGAAATTTAACAATAAATTCGAGGTTAGCTTTGGTATTTACTGGTTACTAATTGTTGCTATTTACTTAGGATATAGTCTATTTACTAATGATTGGGGAAGGAGCTGGATTCTTTGGCCTATTGCAGGAATATTCTATTTAGTTTTTGTAAAAGTGTTTGAAGTTTATAATGGAATAAATAAAAAAAAGTAATATACGGGGTAATTACCCCATATATTACATTTTTTCGTAATGAACCTTAGTAGAAATATCAAATTCATCTCTTTTTCTAACTTTCTCTTTGCCATAACCTAATGGTATCATGCATAGAGTTTTAAATTTTTCAGGAAGGTTAAAAAGTTTATGAGTGAATTCTTGTATATCTTCATCGTCTGATGTAGTACCATCTTTTAAATTAATCCATGAAGTACTAAGTCCATTTTCTTGAGCTAGTAATTGTAAATAACTTGCAGCTATTGAACCTTCTTCCACCCAAGTTGTAGAAATCTCAGTATTTGCAATAATAATTATAACTGTAGGCGCATCTTTAATATATTTAGTACCAAAAGTTTCTATGCCAGCAAGTTTATTTAAAGTTTCCTTATCTTCAACAACTATAAATTCTATAGGACGTGCATTTCCATAACTAGGGCCCATTAATGAATACATTAAAATTTCTTCTATTAATTCTTTATCAATTTTTTTATCTTCATACTTTCTTATACTTCTTCTGTCTAAAATAACATCTTTTAACATAAAATCACCTCTTGTAAATATTTTAGCATAAATCAATTTAATTTATTAAATAAATAATAAATTAATCAGAAAAAACGCTTGCAAATGTTTTACTCGTATGCTAATATTAAGTCATGGATATTTCTACGAAGGAAATATTCTTCAATCATCTTTTTTCTTCCCAGCTATACATAAAGGACATCTAAGGATGTCCTTTTTGCTTTGATAATAAAAACTTTAGTTGGGAAATCTTTTTCACATTTCAACATTTTCCTTTAACAGATATCTCTCCACTAGTTAGGACCATGGAAGTTTGATCTTTTAATTGGACAATTAAATTACCCTTATCATTAATGTCTAAAGCTAGCGCTTCATATTTTATGCCGTTTTTTTCAAACTCGACCTCTTTATTAATTAATAGACATGCATCCTTATAAAGTTTAAGAACTTCATCGTCTTTCATTTTATAAAGTGTTTTATAAAATTGATTTATAATTTCTCCGGCCAACTCATTTCTTAAAAGATTTTCAGGAGATAGAGATCCAGCAATAGATTTCAAATCATCTGAGAATTCTTCGTCATTTGTGTTAAAGTTTAAACCAATACCAACAATTATGGATTTTATATGGCGCGATTCAAAATCTGAATCAGCTTCAGATAAGATTCCACAAATTTTTTTGTTGTTTAAGAATATATCATTAACCCATTTAATAGTTGGATTTTTACCAGTCTTGTTTTTTATAGCTTCCACTACAGCAACAGCTGCTTTAATTGTTATTAAATCAAAAGAATCTAAATTTATATTTGATTTAGGGAAGATAATTATTGATAAGTATATGCCTGTTCCTTTAGGGGACATAAAATTTCTTCCTCTACGTCCTCTACCTGCACTTTGTTCATCTGAGATAATCACTGTGAAATTTGAAAGTTTTTTAGAATACAAAAGTCGTTTGGCTTCAGTATTAGTTGAGTCAATAGTATCGTAGTATATTACATCTATATCTTTTAAATCCTTTGACAAATTATACTTAACTCCAAAAGATGAAACTTTATCGCAATTTTCATCTAGTTTATATCCTTTATTAGTAGAACTCTTAATTTTATAACCATCTTCTTTTAAATTTTTTACTCCTTTCCAAATAGCGGTTCTGGATATATTTAATTTATTTCCAAGATCTTCTCCAGAAATATATTGGTCCCTATTTTCTTCTAAGAATTTTAAAATTTTATTTTTAGTAGTCATAATACAACCCCTCCCTAAAAATTTCTTATATATAAAATAGAATAAACTATAATTAACATTAAATCTAGTTCGAATCTAATATAAATATATAACTAGATAAGAATATATTTACTAAGATAGGTATATATGATTTACAAGCTTTATATAAAGTTTATATAATGTTGACAATAAATAAAAAAAAGGTTAAAATATTAGTCTAAGCGTGTGGAGAGATGTCCGAGCGGTTGAAGGAGCTCGCCTGGAAAGCGGGTATACGGCTAAACCGTATCGAGGGTTCGAATCCCTCTCTCTCCGCCATTGCCATGATAGATGGGGAATTAGCGATGCCTTGTTACCTGCAATTCGCTGTAGCAGGATTGAATTCCCACCTGAGGTTTTATTTTGTGTAGTCTGCCCCAAAAAAGTGGCGTTGAGAATAGGGTCCTACGCAACGTATGCTTGTGAACCGTGTCAGGTCTTGACGGAAGCAGCACTAAGCAAGATTTTGCGTGTGCCGTAGGCGTGCCTTATTTGAGTTAACTATTTGGGTACCGTATGTGATTTAATTTCGAGGGTGGGTTCATGGCTACATATTTAAAAGTTATCTAATTTTAGGTAACTTTTTTTATATTTAAAATTAATTAATAATATTTTTCAATTAACTATTAAAAAGTTAATAACTCTGTGGTATAATGCATTCAGGTAATTAATTGTGATTATCAATTAGAAATTATTTTAATAGTAATTGCAGTTTATATAAAGTGAGGTGACTAGATGCTAAATCTTTTGATGGCTCCTAAGAATAGTGAGCTTGAGATTATAAAAATACGTGATAAAAAAATTCAAAAGTTACAACAAGATAGGCATCTTGCAAATTTAGGCTTTGTTAATGGAGCCAAAATTGAAGTTGTAAGTGAAAATAATGGGAATTTAATTGTTAAGATTAAAGATTCCAGAGTGGCTATAGGCAAGGATATTGCTATGGCTATAGTAGTTAAATAAAGGAAGGTGATATTTTGACATTAAGAAATGCTCTTGTAGGTAAAAACTATAAAATAATTAAAATAAATGGAACTGGACCACTTAGAAGAAGGATTATGGATATGGGTTTAACTAAAAACACAGAAATTTATATTAGAAAAGTTGCTCCATTAGGAGATCCAGTTCAAATTAATTTAAGAAATTACGAATTGACAATAAGAAGAGAAGATGCAGAACTAATTGAAATTGAAGAAATTTAATTTATTTTAAAAAGAAGGGTAGGAGATAAGATGGCTATTACTATAGCATTAGCAGGTAATCCTAATAGTGGGAAAACAACCTTGTTTAATAGCTTAACAGGATCCCATCAATATGTTGGAAATTGGCCAGGGGTTACAGTAGAGAAAAAAACAGGAGAATACAAAAAAGATAGAAGTATAAAATTTACAGACTTACCAGGAATTTATTCTCTTTCACCATATACATTAGAAGAGGTAGTTTCAAGAGATTACTTATTACAAGAAAAACCAGATGCAATTATAAATGTTGTAGATGCAACAAACATAGAGAGAAATTTATATCTTTCAACCCAATTATCAGAATTGGGCATACCCCTTATAATAGCTTTAAACATGATGGATGTTGTTAGAAGGAATAAAGATTCAATTGATGTAGATAAAATTGAGAAAGATCTTAACTGTAAGGTCGTTGAAATTTCTGCCATAAGAAATGAAAATCTAGACAAGCTAATAGAAGTTGCTAGAAAAGAAGCGAGTTCAAATAAGAAAATGGTAGAAATTAAAGCTTTTTCTCAAAGTGTAGAATCTTATTTAAATCAAATAGAAGAAAATGTAGAAAGCTTAAAAGACAATCCTTTTAAAAGATGGATAGCCATAAAACTTTTTGAAAAAGATAGTAAGATATTAGATGAGGTTAAGCTAAGTCCTAAAGAAGTTGAATTTGTAGACGCTATTATAGAAAAAGCTGAAGAAGAATTTGATGATGATGGTGAGGGGATTATAACAGATGAGAGGTATCAGTTTGTAAATTCCATAACATTAAATTCTGTTAAAAAAGGAAGAATTGGACTTTCTACATCAGATAAGATAGATAAGTTTGTAACAAATAGGTTTTTGTCTATACCATTTTTTGCTCTACTTATGTTTGGTATTTATTATGTAGCTATAGAAATAGTAGGTGGGCCAGTAACAGACTGGGTAAATGATGTTTTTTTTGGTGAAATTGTTGCTGGTTATTTTGCATCTCTTTTAGAGGGATGGGGAGTTGCTTCTTGGCTTCAATCTTTAATACTTGATGGAATAGTAGGAGGAGTAGGAGGAGTTCTAGGATTTCTACCAATTATAGCAACCTTATTTTTACTAATTTCTGTGTTAGAAGATGTAGGATACATGGCCAGAATAGCCTTTATCCTAGATAGAGTATTTAGAAAATTTGGTTTAAGTGGAAAGAGTTTCATACCAATATTAATGGGAACAGGATGTTCAGTTCCTGGAATTATGGGTACAAGAACTATAGAAAATGATAATGATAGAAGAATGACAATTACTGTTGCTTCTTTTATGCCTTGTGGGGCTAAAACAGATATTATAGCTATGTTTGGAGCTATTCTAGGAGGACATTTTTGGTATGGTCCTATCTGGTATTTTGGAGGGATTTTAGCTGTAATTATATCTGGAGTTATTTTAAAGAAAACCAATAGATTTCATGGAGATCCAGCTCCTTTTGTAATGGAATTACCAGAATATCATTTTCCGTCTTTTGTAAATGTTTTAAAATCAACTTTAAATAGGTGTAAGGCCTTTATTATTAAGGCTGGTACCATAATACTACTTTGTACAGTAGCTATATGGTTTTTGAAAAATATATCAGTAAACTTTGATTTTGTAGAATTTAATGATGATGCAACAGATTCTTTGCTAGCCTTTATTGGTAAAAAGCTACAATGGATTTTCAAACCTTTAGGATTTGGAAACTGGATGGCAACTGTTGCTACAATTTTAGGTTTAGTAGCTAAAGAAGTAGTAGTAGGAACTTATGGTGTAGTTGCTGGAATAGGAGAAGTTGGAGCTGATGATCCTGGATTAATACCTTTAATTCAGTCAAACTTTACAACGGCTTCAATATTATCTTTTATGTTCTTTAATCAGTTAACTTTACCTTGTTTTGCTGCCTTGGGAGCTATTAAGTCCGAAATGAATGATAAAAAATGGTTTAGATTTGCCATTGGATATCAAATGATATTTTCTTATACTATAGCTTTAATGGTATATCAATTTGGTAGAATTTTAATTGAGGGACAAAGCTTTAATATTTGGACAGGAGTAGCTATACTTGTTTTAATTGTATATTTATACTTACTGTTCAGACCTAATAAATATGCTGATAAGTTTAGTCCAATCAATAGATCTGTGAAGGAATAGGTGATAGAATGAATTTACCAACAATAATAATATTATTAATAATAATAGCTGCTCTATATTTTGCCTTTAAGCATACTAAAAAGACTAAGGGTTGTGATTGTGGAGTAGATTGTAGTGGATGTCCAGGTTCTTGTGGGGATGGACATAAAAATTAATTTATAAGAAAACAAATGACTTATTCTTTTACTAGGTCATTTGTTTTTTTATGTAGTTAAAGTTTAAGGGCTTAGCTTTTATTTACATTCAAAGGAATATTTAATATAATATAAGTAATTAAATTTTAAATGAATTAGTAAAGTAAAAAATTTTATTTTAATATATTTTTTAAATTCAGGTTAATTGGAATCACTATAATTAAGGGGGAGAAAATGGAAAAGGTAAGAGTTAGATTTGCGCCAAGTCCAACAGGTTTTTTGCATATAGGTGGTCTTAGAACAGCGCTTTATAATTATTTATATGCTAAAAAAAACAATGGGGATTTTATACTTAGAATAGAAGATACAGATAGGAGCAGGTTTGTAGAAGGTGCTATTGAGAATTTAATAGACTCTTTAAAATGGGCTGGTATTGAATATAATGAAGGTGTATTTGTAGAAGATGGTAAGATAGTTGAAAAAGGGGAAGCAGGGCCTTATATTCAATCTAATAGACTTGAATTATATAAAAAATTTGTTGATGAACTGATAGATAAGGATATGGCTTACTATTGTTTTTGTACTAAAGAGAGACTAGACAAATTAAGAGAAGAACAAAGAATAAAGGGTCAAGTTCCAAAATATGATGGTTTATGTAGGGGAATATCTAAAGAAGAAGCTAGAAAGAGAATAGAAGCTGGAGAAGAATATGTTATAAGGCTTAAATTACCTAGAAATAAGGATATTAGCTTTGATGATGCGGTAAGAGGTAAGGTAGTAATTAATACAGATGAGATAGATGATCAAGTTTTAATGAAGTCTGATGGCTTTCCAACTTATCATTTAGCTGTTGTAGTGGATGATCACTTAATGGGAATAACTCATGTTGTAAGAGGGGAAGAATGGTTGCCATCAACTCCAAAGCATGTGTTTATGTACCAAGCTTTTGGCTGGAAAGCTCCAAAATTTGTTCACTTACCAACTGTATTAAATAAAGATAGGAAAAAACTTTCAAAAAGACAGGGCGATGTATCTGTAGAAGATTTTAGAGCTAAGGGATACTTACCAGAGGGTTTAGTAAACTATCTTGCACTTGTTGGATGGTCTCCAGAAGATGGAGAAGAAACAATGA
The DNA here is from genome assembly GCA_052090825.1 of Peptoniphilaceae bacterium. GTDB lineage: Bacteria > Bacillota > Clostridia > Tissierellales > Peptoniphilaceae > JBQDBK01. The sequence goes on from JBQDBK010000008.1 coordinate 58,729, forward strand.
CCTTAGATGAAATGGTTGAAAAATTTACTTTTGATAGAGTTGGTAAGAGTGGAGGAATTTTCGACAAAGAAAAATTAAATTGGGTAAATTCTCACTATATAAAGCAATATCCATTAGAAAAAGTAGCTGAACTTTCTGTAAAGCCTATGGTTGAATCAGGCCTTATGACTGAAGAAAAGATAAGAGAAAATTGGGACTGGTATTTAATTTTAATTGATACTGTTAAAGAAAGTTTAGATACAATAAATGAAATTCCTTCTAAAGTATCTTTCCTATTTGGAGATTTAGAGGTAACTGAAGATGAAGCTTTGGAGCAATTAAGAAGCGAAAATATGGAAGTACTTATTGATGCTTTTGCAAGAGAATTATTAGAAGTTGCAAAAGTTGATATGGAGTTTGCCAGTGGACTTATGAAAAAAATTCAAAAAAAAACAGGAATAAAAGGGAAAAATTTATATATGCCAGTTCGTGCAGCTATTTCTGGGAATATTCATGGTCCGGAACTTAAAAATATTATCTTCTTATTAGGGAAAGATGAACTTTTCAAAAGACTTGAAGAAGCAAGAAAATATACTAAATAAAAAATAAAGGAGTAAGAAATTTCTTACTCCTTTATTTTTACCATAAATTCATAAAGTGTTGAATTGATAGTGTTACAATTGTTATGCTAATCCAACAAGCCATACCTAAAAGTATAGGACGACCTTGGTTTTTAATAAGCTTTATAATATTTGTGTTTAATCCTATTGCCCCCATGGCCATAATAATAAAGAATTTAGATAAGTCTTTTAAAGGGTTAAAGACCTCTACTGATACTCCGAATTCTACAGCTATAGTAGTGATTATAGAAGCTCCTATAAAAAAAATAATAAAAAAAGGAAAGATTTTTTTAAGGGAAACTTTTTGTTTATTTTTTTCACCTGCTTTTCTAAGTCTTAAAAAAGCTAGGCCTAAAGTAATGGGAATAATTGCCAAAGTTCTTGTTAATTTTACAGTAACAGCTTTATCTAAAGTTTGGCTACCTAATTGATACATACTATCCCAGGTGGATGCAGTTGCAGTAACAGATGAAGTATCATTTACAGCTGTACCAGCAAAAATACCAAAAGCCTCTCCTGAAGTAGTTGAAAAACCTAAGAAACTTCCCAAACTAGGGAAAATTAAAGCTGCTAGTACATTGAATAAAAATACAACAGAAATTGCTTGAGCTATTTCATCTTCATCTGCTTCAATAACAGGAGCTGTTGCAGCAATAGCAGACCCTCCGCATATAGAAGATCCTACTCCAATAAGAGTTGCTATATTATCAGAAACCTTTATTTTCTTATAAAGAATATAAGCAACTATCAAGGAAGTTGAAATAGTACAAATTATAATGGGTAAAGATTGCTTTCCTGTTTCTAAAACTATTTTTAAGTTCATTCCAAAACCTAATAAAATTACTGCATATTGTAAGATTTTTTTTGAGGTGTATTTTATTCCGTCTTGAAAGGGGGTTTTATCTTTAATAAAAACACCCAATACCATACCAATTAATATAGCAAAGACAGCTCCGCCTACTACAGGGAAGGATTTTCCTAAAAAATGGCAAGGAATAGCCAATAAAAAACATAATAATAAACCCTTCCAATTTTTCTTTATTTCTAACATAATCTACTCCTTTAAGTATATAAATAAATTTTTGGAGTTTTTCTAAAAGTTTTATAAGTTTTAGAAACTCCTATTTTTATCTCATATAAGTATTAAACTTTAAAAAATTAATATAGGCTAAAATATAATTTCTATCATACTTTTAAGCTTTTCAATCATTAAAAAGAAGCTTTTTTAAAATTTATTTACTTATATATTAAAATAAATCTTTTTTTATTATATAATGGTTTAATAATTATTTAAAATTAGATATATTGATGTTACCATAAATATTTTTTATGGCAGAAAAAATGTTTAGGAGGAAATATGCTTGATTTCAGGATAGATACTTTTTTAAAAGTTTGTGAATATATGAATTTTACTTATGCTGCCAGAGCTTTAAATTTGACACAACCAGCAGTTTCTCAGCATATAAAATATTTAGAAAAGAAGTATGACTCTACTTTATTTGAAAGAGATAAAAAAAATTTAAAACTTACAAGTAGTGGGAAAGTTCTACTTTCAGCTTTAAAAACTATGAAAAGCGATGAGATTGCCTTAAAGAATAAAATGGAGGAAAGCTTAAAAAATAAAAAAACCTTAATCTTTGGAGTAACTATGACTATAGGAGAATATATTATTGCGCCAATAATCCCAGATTTTATAAAAGATAATACTCAAGTTAATTTTCACATTCGTTACGGAAATACTCAAACACTCTTAAAAGAATTGCAAGAAGGTTACATTAACTTTGCCATTGTTGAAGGATATTTTAAATCTCATGACTATAATATATGTATTTTAAAGTTAGAAGAATATATAGCTGTTGCATCAAAGAACCATAACTTTGCTAAAGAAATTAAATCTTTAAATGACTTAACGTCTGAAAGATTAATTACAAGAGAAATAGGATCTGGAACTAGGGAAATCTTAACCAGAAGTCTGGCTTTAAAGAATATATCTATTCTTGATTTTGAAAATATTATTGAAGTTGAAAATATACACGCTATAGTAGACTTGTTAATTTATGATTGTGGAATATCATTTTTATATAAATCTGCTGTTGAAAGAGAAATTAAAGAAGGTACTTTGGTGCAAATACCCTTATCTGATTTTATGATAAGACATGACTTTACTTTCCTTTGGAATAAAGACAGCATTTTTTCTGAAGATTATTATAAGATCTTTACAAGATTTAAGAATTATCTAGAAGATTAAATTTCCTAGCTTTATAAATTAAAAATTTTTTGATTTAAATACTTATAAGTATAACTTAAAATATTGACAAATATCCTCTCTATGATATTATAAATTATAAGAGGTTTAATTTTTTTACCTCAAGTGGGAACAAAATTTGATATGCGGGACAAATGGAGGACTATATGAAAATAGAAAAATTTGCTTCTTTTGTGCCAGAAATTAGAGAAATCTTTGTAAGACGTTATGAAATATTAGACTATCTTAATAGAAAAGGAACTGTAGGTAGAAGAACTATATCAAATAATTTGAAAATCTCAGAAAGGATAGTAAGGTTTGAGATTGAGAAATTAAAAGATTTAGAACTAGTTTCCGTAAGCCCGTCGGGTATTACTATTAATGATAAGGGTAAAAATAATTTAGAAATTTTTTTCACGGAATATAGAGAATTAAATAGTCTCACTAGTTTAGGAGAAAAGATTAAAAGACTTCTAAAAGTTGAAAAAGTAGTGGTTACAAGAGGAGATATATCAAAAGATAAGAGTTTTTATACAAACCTTGCCTCAGCTTCAGCTGAAATTATAGATTCTAATTTAAAAAATGGAGATATTTTAGGGGTTACAGGAGGAAAAACTCTTAGCATTGTAGCAGATCAAATAAAAAAATATAAGAAAAAATCTAATATAAGTGTAATTCCAGCTAGGGGATCTTTAGGGAAAGATGTGTCCTATCAAGCTAATTCCATAGCATCTAAGATGGCTTCGAAATTAAATGGTCAATATCAGATGCTACCAGTACCAGATAGCTTATCCAAAGAAACTATGGATATGCTTCTTGAGAATTCAGAAGTAAAAGAAGTATATGAAAAATTTAAAAAAATTAATATTTTAATATTTGGTATAGGAAGAGCTGATGTAATGTTAGCTAGAAGGGGTATAAATAAAAATATATCTAATAAAATCTTAGAAGATAAAGCGGTTGCAGAAGCTTTTGGATACTATTTTGACTTAAATGGTAGAAAAGTATATCATTCCCAAAGTATAGGAATTACTATGGAAGAGTTTTTAAACATTCCAAAAGTTATTGGAGTGGCTGCTGGAGCAGAAAAAGCGCAGGCTATAATATCTGTTTCGGCACTAAGATCAGATATGATTTTAGTTATAGATGAAAGTGCAGCTAATTGTATTATTAATACTAGGAGGTAAATATTATGTCAGTTAAAGTAGCTATTATGGGTTTTGGTAGAATAGGTAGAGATGTTTTAAGAGGATGGTCATTAAGAGAAAATCCAGGATATGAAATCACTCATATTGCAGATTTAAAAGCAAGCGAAAAAATAAAAGAACATGCTCATCTTTTTGAATATGATTCTATCTACAGAAGATATCCAGGTGAAGTTAAAGTTATAGAAGATGGATTCACTGTAAATGGTAAAAAAATTACAGTTTTAGATGGTAAAAATCCAGAAGATATGGAGTGGGGTAAATTAGGAGTTGATATAGTAATTGAATCAACAGGAGCCTTTACTCAAAGAGAAAAAGCAGAAGGACACTTAAAAGCTGGAGCTAAAAAAGTTATTATTACTGCACCAGCAAAAGGTGAGGATTTAACTGTAGTAATGGGAGTTAATGATGATAAGTATGATTCAGCAACTCACAATATTATATCTAATGCATCTTGTACAACTAACTGTCTTGCTCCAGTAACAAAAGTAGTTTTAGAAAAATTTGGTATTGAAAGAGGATTAATGACAACAATTCATGCTTATACAAATGACCAAAAAATCCACGATGCAATTCATAAGGATATGAGACGTGCTAGAATGGGAGCTGAAAATATGGTTCCAACAACTACAGGAGCAGCTCAAGCAGTAGCTAAGGTACTTCCAGAAGTTGAAGGAATTTTAACTGGTATGGCAGTTAGAGTGCCAGTACCAACAGGTTCAATTGTAGATGTTACTTTTGAAGTATCCAAGGATGTTACAGTTGAAGAAGTTAATGCAGCTATGAAAGAAGCGGCAGAAAATGAATTGAAGGGAATTCTTGACTACGTAGAAGAAGATTATGTTTCTTCTGATATAGTTCAAAATCCTCATTCTTCAATATTTGATGCTAAATTAACAATTGTTAAAGATAGACTTGTAAAATGTATATCATGGTATGATAACGAGTGGGGTTATTCTCAAAGAGTTGTGGATCTTACTAAACTTGTATCAGAAAAACTTTAATTTTAAAGCGAGAACCTATCTTGGTCTTCGCTTATTTATTTAATAAGGAGAATATAGATGAAAAAAACTTTAAAAGATTTTGATTTTAATAATAAGAGAGTTTTGCTCAGGGCTGATTTAAATGTACCTCTAGATGGGAAAAAAATAACAAATGATGCAAGAATTGTTAAAAGTATTCCTACTATAGAATATATATTAAATCATGGGGGTTCAGTTATATTGTTAAGCCACTTGGGAAGACCTAAGGGCAAATTTAATTCTGAACTTACTTTGGAACCTATAGCTAAAAGATTAGGAGAACTTTTAGACAAAGATATAAGGTTTGTTCCAGACGAAAATGTAGTATCTAAAAAAGTTATTGAAGATCTAAAGGACTTAAAAGCAGGTCAAGTTGCTCTTCTTGATAATACAAGATTTAATCCAGGAGAAGAAAAAAATGATCCGTCATTTGCTAAAGAGTTGGCTGGGTTAGGAGATATTTATGTAAATGATGCCTTTGGAACTAGCCATAGGGCCCATGCTTCAAATGTAGGTTTAGCTAGTGAATTACCTTCAGCCTTAGGCCTTCTTGTTGAAAAGGAAAGACGTTACATTTTAGGTTCTATAGAAAATCCGAATAGACCTTTTGTGGCTATTTTAGGTGGAGCAAAAGTTTCAGATAAGATTGGAGTAATAGAAAATTTTATTGAAAAAGTAGATAAGATAATTATAGTTGGAGCAATGGCATATACTTTCTTGAAATCTCAAGGTTATGAAATAGGAAAATCTTTAGTTGAAAATGATAAACTAGAGCTTGCTAAATCTCTTATGGAAAAAGCTAAGGCAAAAGGCGTTGAACTTATATTGCCAGTTGATTTTTTAGTGGTAGCTGAGATAAAAAATGGGGTAAAAAAAGAAATAGTGGATTTCGACTCTATACCAGAGGATCTTAAAGGTGTTGATATAGGAGAAAAATCTATAAATATAATAAAGGAAGCTCTAAAAGGAGCTAAGACAGTGATATGGAATGGACCAGCTGGTGTTTTTGAATATGAAGACTTTGCTAGAGGTACTTTTGAAATAGCCAAAACATTAGCTAATTTAGAAAATGCTACTACTATTATAGGTGGTGGAGACTCTGCTTCGGCTATTGAAAAATCCGGAGTAGAAGATAAGATATCTCATATCTCAACGGGTGGAGGAGCTAGCCTTGAAATGCTAGAAGGAAAAGCTCTACCAGGTATTGAATGTATAGAGGAGGCTTAATTTGAGAAAATCAATTATAGCAGGAAATTGGAAAATGAACTTAAACACTTCTGACGCTAAAAAGATGTTAGAAGACTTAGTGAAATATGAATTAGATAGCAATGTAGAGGCGATTATTTGCCCGCCATTTACTTCAATAGATGCGGCTGGGGAAATTTTAAAAGATTCTAGTATAGAGCTTGGCGCTCAAAATGTATCAGAATATGAAGATGGAGCTTACACAGGTGAAGTTTCAACTAATATGCTTAAAGATCTTGGAGTATCTTATGTTATTATAGGCCACTCAGAGAGAAGAACTTATTTTAAGGAAAGTAATGAAATAGTAAATAAAAAAATCAAAAGAGCCTTATCGCAAGGCTTAAAAGTTATTCTTTGTGTTGGTGAAGATCAAGAAACTAGGGATGCTAACAAACACGAAGCTTTAGTTAAAGACCAAGTTGAAAGCTCTTTAAAGAATATAGATGGAAATATTGAAAATATTGTAGTAGCTTATGAACCTATTTGGGCAATAGGAACAGGTAAAACTTGTAATAGTGATGATGCAGAAGCTATGTGTGCCTTTATTAGAAAAGTTTTAGGAGATATATATTCAGAAGAAAAAGCTGAAAATTTAAGAGTTCTTTATGGGGGTTCTGTAAAACCTAATAATGTAGTTGAGCTTATGGCTAAAGAGAATATTGATGGTGCTTTAGTAGGAGGAGCTTCACTTAAAAGTGAAGATTTTAAAAACTTAATTAATTATGGTGATTTATCATGAAACCGGTAATGTTGATTATTCTTGATGGATTTGGAATAGGTAAAAATTATATAGGGAATGCTGTAGAATGTGCAAATACACCTAATTTAGATAGATTAAAAGAAGGTCCTAAATCAAGTCTTGAAGCGTCAGGTGAGGCGGTTGGTTTGCCTGAGGGACAAATGGGGAATTCTGAAGTTGGTCATTTAAATATTGGTTCAGGTAGGGTTATATATCAAAAATTAACAATGATAAATCAGTCTATCAGAAGTGGGGAATTTTATGAAAATGAAGCTTTATTAGAAGCTATGGAAAATTGTAAGAAAAACAATTCCAAGTTTCACTTAATGGGACTAGTTTCAAAAGGTGGAGTCCACTCTCATTTAAGTCATCTATTTGCCTTGTTAAAAATGGCTAAAGATAAGGGCTTAAAAGAAGTTTATATTCACGCTATTTTGGACGGAAGAGATGTTGACCCTCATGCGGGAATTGATGATATACAAGAGCTTGAAGAAGAGCTTCAAAGAATAGGTATAGGAAAAGTAGCATCAATTGGTGGTAGATACTATGCTATGGATAGAGATAAGAGATGGGAGAGGACCTCTCTTTATTACGATCTAATAAGTTTAGGACAAGGTGAAGGATATAATTCCTCAAGAGAGCTAATTGAATCAAATTATGAAAGGGACATAACTGATGAGTTTATTATTCCTGGATATATAAAAGAAAATGAAAAATTTATAGCTAAAATAGAAAAAAATGATTCTGTTGTATTCTTCAACTTTAGACCAGATAGGGCAAGACAGATTGTAAGAGCGCTTTCTGATCCTGGATTTAATGAATTTGAAAGAAAAGCCTTTAATGAGATCCATATGACAACTATGACAGAATATGATAAGACTATTCCTAATACCCATATTGCTTTTGGGGAAACTATACCAGATAATACTTTAGGAGAAGTTCTTGCGACTAATGGTAAAAATCAGTTAAGAATAGCAGAGACAGAAAAATATGCACATGTAACTTTCTTCTTTAATGGAGGCAGAGAGGTTCCGTTTATGGGAGAAGATAGGGTTTTAATAGATTCGCCTAAGGTTGCTACCTATGATTTAAAACCAGAAATGAGTGCATATGAAGTTACAGATAATGTTATAGAAAGATTAGATAGTGAACATTATGATTGTATAATTTTAAATTATGCTAATCCTGACATGGTTGGACACACCGGAAATACTGAAGCAGCAATTAAAGCTGTAGAGGCAGTGGATACTTGTTTAGGAAGAATTATGGATAAATTAGATGAAGTAGGTGGAGCTGCTATAATTACAGCGGATCACGGCAATTGTGAGGTTATGATAACAGATGATGGTAAAAAGATGACAAGTCATACAACAAACCTTGTGCCACTTTATCTATATGGTGCAGGAGATGTAAAATTAAGAGAAGGGGCACTTTGTGACCTATCTCCAACAATTTTAGATTTGTTAGATATGTCTCAACCTGAAGAAATGACAGGTAAGTCGTTAATTATAAAGGAGAAATAATATGAGTTTTATTAGTAATGTATATGCAAGAGAAGTTTTAGACTCTAGAGGAAACCCTACAGTTGAAGTTGAAGTTAGAACTGAAAAAGGTGGATTTGGAAGAGCTATAGTTCCAAGTGGAGCTTCAACAGGTGTTCATGAAGCTGTAGAATTAAGAGATGGTGGAAATAGACTTTTTGGCAAAGGTGTTTTAAATGCAGTAAAAAATGTTAATGAAAAAATAGCTGAGGAGTTAATTTATTTTGATGTTCTTGATCAAATAGGAATAGATGAATTTTTAATAAGGTTAGATGGAAGTGAGAATAAAGGTAAATTAGGAGCTAATGCCATTTTAGGAGTTTCTTTAGCTGTAGCAAGAGCAGCAGCTGATGAGCTTGGAATACCTCTATATGAATATATTGGTGGAGTTAATGGTAAAACTCTACCAGTGCCTATGATGAATATATTAAACGGAGGAGAACACGCTGACAATAACGTTGATATTCAAGAATTTATGATTATGCCAGTAGGGGCAGAAAGTTTTGCAGAAGCTTTAAATATGGGAGTAAATGTATACCATAACTTAAAATCAGTTTTAAAAGAAAGAAAGCTTTCTACAGGAGTTGGAGATGAGGGTGGATTTGCACCAAATCTTTCAAGTAATACACAAGCCTTAGATGTAATTTTAGAAGCTATAGAAAAGTCTAATTTAAAAGCAGGAGAAGATATTGTTCTAGCTCTTGATGTTGCAGCTTCTGAAATTTATGATGATGGAGTTTATTATATGAAGGGTGAAGAAAGAAAGTTCTCATCTAGAGAATTAGTAGATTTCTATAAAGAATTATGTGAAAATTATCCAATAGCTTCAATAGAGGATGGACTTGATGAAGATGACTGGGAAGGTTGGGCTTATATGACTCAAACTCTAGGCGAAAAAATTCAACTTGTAGGTGATGATTTATTTGTAACTAATACTAAGAGACTACAAAAAGGAATAGATGAAAATGTTTCAAACTCTATACTAATAAAGTTAAATCAAATAGGAACTTTAACTGAGACAATTGATGCTATTAATTTGGCTAGGGAAAATAATATGACAGCTATAATCTCTCATAGATCAGGAGAAACTGAAGATTCAACTATAGCAGACTTAGCAGTTGCAACTAATGCAGGATTTATAAAAACTGGAGCACCAGCTAGATCTGAGCGTGTTGCTAAATATAATCAATTATTGAGAATTGAAGATCAACTAGGATCAACAGCTAAGTATAGAGGAATGAAGAGTTTTTATAATTTAAAAAGATGAGCGTATATTTAATAAGACATGGCATAGCAGAGTCCTATGCAGAATCAGATTTTTCTAGAGAGCTTACAACTGAAGGAAAGATTAAATTAAGAGAAGATTTTGAAAAGTTTAAAGAAACTTTTGGTTTAAAGGATTTTAACTTATATACATCTCCCTTAGTTAGAACTAGACAAACTGCTGAAATTTTTTCTAATGTATTTCAATGTAATTATGAAATTAAAGAAGAACTTTCTGCGGGGAATAGATATGATGATTTTATAAAAGATTTAAAAGAAGATGAAAATTATATTTTAATAGGGCATGAACCCTCTATATCAGATGCTATATATAAGTTTACTGGAAAGATGATAGGGGTTAGTAGAGGTTCGATTCATAGATTAAAATAGTAGTATAAAAGTTTTTTAAGAATTATAAGTATTTAAACAAAACTAAAAGCAATGAAAAATAGAATTAAAATAAAAGCTCGTAAAAGATCTATTTTATTGAGCTTTTATTTTTTGTTATAGTTGAAAATAAAAGAAGACATAAGTAAGTTACACAAAATATTATTAAAATTATATATAAATAAATGTGTTAGCTTATAATTCGTAAATTTACTTTAAAAAAGTTTATAGTATTGAAAGAATCGGGTAGAAAGGTGCAAAATGAAAGTGTTGATATTGAAGATACTAATATTAGTATCTCTAATTATTGACTTAGATCTAAATGAATTTAGATTTGACTTATTTTTTTAGACGGAAGTTATATAGGAGATTATAAAAAATAAGTGATATCAGTATCAAATCAAATTTTTTTGATTCGATATTGAAAGCTTAATTAAGAAGTGTTATATTATATACATCAAGAAAATTTGATGTGAGGTTTGCTATGAAAAATTACAAAGAAGATGCTGAGGTCTTTAAAGCCTTTTGTGATCCAAAAAGGCTAAAAATAATTGATATGATTCGAAGTGAAGAAAAATGTGCGTGTGTTCTTCTTGAAGAACTTGAGTTATCACAATCAGGGTTATCATATCATATGAAAATATTGATTGAATCAGGAATAGTTATTGCAAGACAGGATGGAAAATGGATAAACTATAGTATTAGCGAAGAAGGAAGAGATAAAGCTATACGCTTATTACATGAGTATACAAATATATAAAGAATAGTCATCCTTAATCGGATGACTAAAAAAACAAAACATACATCAAAAAAAATTGATATGTTAGGAGACGTTGCAATGTTAGTTATAGGTAAATTTATTCAAAATCAAATTTTAGGAATGAAATGGCTTAATGATTCAATTGGTTATTTATTAGAGCTTATAGGGGTAGATTTAACATCAAAATTGGGGGCATCATTACAATTTTTTATTTATGATGTGATTAAAATAGGAATATTACTTTGCACATTGATTTTTGTTATATCGTATATTCAAAGCTATTTTCCACCAGAACGAAGTAAAAAAATATTATCAAAGTTTAAGGGGATATGGGCAAATATTATTTCTGCGCTCTTGGGAACGGTAACCCCTTTTTGTTCTTGTTCGTCTATTCCACTTTTTATTGGATTTACATCTGCAGGACTTCCATTAGGAGTTACATTTAGTTTTTTAATATCATCACCAATGGTTGATCTTGGTTCTCTGGTGCTACTTATGAGTATTTTTGGAGCTAAAGTTGCTATAGCGTATGTTTTCCTTGGACTTTTAATTGCTGTAGTGGGTGGAATGATTATTGAGAAGTTAGGATTAGAAAATGAAATTGAAGAATTTATTTTAAATGCGCCAAAGTCAATGGAAGTAGAAGAGGCAAAAATTGGAAAGAGAGAGAGAATTCTTTTTGCAAAGAGTGCAGTAGTTGAAACATTTAAAAAAGTATTTCCGTATATTTTACTTGGTGTTGGAATCGGCGCGGTTATTCATAACTGGATTCCAGAAACAATAATTGAAAAAGTATTGGGTGGTAATAATCCTTTCGGCGTAATTTTAGCAACACTTGTTGGAGTACCAATGTATGCAGACATTTTTGGAACCATACCAATTGCAGAGGCTTTGCTTTCAAAAGGAGCCATGCTTGGTACAGTTTTAGCTTTTATGATGGGGGTAACAACTTTAAGTTTACCATCAATGGTTATGCTTAGAAAAGCAATAAAACCAAAGTTATTATATATCTTTATAAGCATTACAACGATAGGCATTATATTAATAGGATATCTATTTAATATATTTCAATATTTATTTATCTAGGAGGGAATAGAATGTTATTTAAGAAAAAAAATCAAATATCAAATCAAGAAGAAAATAAAGTGGAAGAAAATGGAATTTACGTATTAGGTTCTGGATGCAACAAATGTAATTCTCTAGAAAACAATGTAAAGCAGGCTTTAGATAGCTTAGGCATTGAAGAAGAAATAAAGCATATTCGAGATTTTTCAATAATTGCTTCTTATGGTGTAATGTCAACTCCGGCACTTATTATAGACAATAAGCTTGTAAGCTATGGGAAAGTATTAGACAAAGAGGAATGTATAAATTTAATAAAAAAAACAAGGGGATTATAAAATGAAAAAAAGTGTAGCATATGTATGTGTGCATAATTCATGTAGAAGTCAAATAGCGGAGGCATTAACAAAAAAATACGGAGGAGAGTATCTAAATGCTTATTCTGCAGGTACACAAGTAAAAGATAAAATTAATCAAGACGCAGTAAGGTTAATGAGAAACATACACAATATCGATATGGAAGAAAATCAAAAACCTAAATTAATAGATGAACTCCCTGAAGTAGACTATTTAATAACCATGGGATGTAATGTAGTTTGTCCAATTCTTCCATTTAAATATAAAGAAGAAGATTGGGGCATTGATGATCCGACAGGAAAATCGGATGAAGAATTTATAAAAGTTATTGAAACAATAGAAAGTAAAGTCCTAGATTTAATTGAAGAAATCAAGGAGGGATAACATTTGAAAAAAACAAGAAATTAGTTTTTTTGAAAGAAATTTGACTTTTTGGGTTTTGATCTGTATGGTTATTGGTGTTTTGATTGGTCGTTTTATTCCGATCATTCCAGAAGTTTTAGGTAGATTAGAATTTTATAATGTATCTATTCCAACTACTATTTTGCTTTGGATTATGATTTATCCGATGATGCTCAAGATTGATTTTAAAAGTATTAAAGATATTAGAAAAAATCCTAAAGGTTTATTTATTACATGGTTTATGAACTGGATTGTTAAGCCCTTTACTATGTATTTAATAGCCAGCTTATTTTTCTTTGTTATTTATAGAGGTTTTATTAGTAGGCAGTTAGCTTCTGAGTATTTAGCAGGGGCAGTATTATTAGGTGCAGCTCCATGTACAGCAATGGTATTTGTATGGAGTAAATTAACAAAGGGAGATAGTGCCTATACACTTGTTCAAGTAGCTAGTAATGATTTAATCATCCTAATTGCTTATATACCTATTGTGAGCTTTTTATTAAAGATGGGAAATATTAATATACCTTGGGGAACTTTGCTTCTATCGATTTTACTTTTTATGGTTGTTCCACTAAGTCTAAGTGTTATTACAAGAAGTTTTATCATTAAAAATAAAGGGGAAGCTTTTCTAAATGAAAAATTTATTCCAGCCTTTGATAAATATACTATGGTAGGTCTACTATTAACATTAATAATTATTTTTTCTTTCCAAGGAACAAAAATTATAGAACAGCCATTAAATATATTATTAATTGCTGTGCCTCTTATATTACAGACTTTATTAATTTTTGGAATAACCTTTGCTATGGCATATTATGCAAAATTACCATATTCTATAGCTGCTCCTTGCGGAATGATTGGAGCATCTAATTTCTTTGAACTTGCAGTAGCTGTTGCAATCTCACTATTTGGTTTATCTTCTGGAGCAACATTAGCTACTGTGGTAGGTGTTTTAGTCGAAGTTCCTGTCATGCTTATGCTTGTGCGATTTGCAAATTCTATGAAATACAAGTTTAAAATATAATATTTATTGAAAATAATAAGGCGGTAGTACTACCGTCTTATTATATGTTCAAAACATATAGTTTCAAGTTTTAAGAAATAGTTACAGAGCTTGAATAAAAAATTTTGTTGCATTAAGCAATATTATATTAGAACTTTACTGGGTGTTATCGCGTCATAATTATGATAAGACCAAATAGTAACGATGGCGAGCAGTTAATAAAAGTTTTGCTAAAGAATAGAAATTCAAAATTAAGTAAAATGATATATTAGAAAATCTCCTTATGATATTTATCGTAAGGAGATTTTTTCTATTATATAATTCTAAAAACTATATTAAATTAAATAAGTTTTTTATTTATAAGCATATAGAAAAATTATAATTAAAAACACTAAATAATTTTTACAATAATTCCTTTATATCTTTATATTCATAAACTAAATCTTCAGCAACAGCTCTATAAGTTACATTACCTTTAAAGGTATTTATACCACTTTCAATTTCAGGACTTATTTCTATAGATTTTTTCAAACCATATTTAGCTATAAGTTTTGCATATTTTGTAGTTGCGTTTGAAAGAGCATAAGTTGAAGTCTTAGCTACGGCTCCAGGAATGTTTGTTACGGCATAGTGTATAACTCCATGTTTGATGAAGATTGGATCTTTGTGAGAGGTTGGGTGTCCTGATGTTGTTTCTGTTGATCCACCTTGGTCAATGGCAACATCCACAATAACACTGCCTTCTTCCATTTCTTTAATCATTTCTTCAGTTACAAGTTTTTGAGTTTTATGACCAGGAATTAATATTGTAGATATAACAAGGTCTGCTGATTTAACAGCAGATGCAATATTATTTGGAGTTGAATAAAGAGTTTCAATTGCTCCTCCAAAAATATCAATGAATTTACCAAGCTTTTCAACATCAATATCAATTACAGTAACTCTTGCTCCCATTCCAACAGCCATTCTTGTTGCTGCATTTCCTACAACGCCTGCTCCTATAATAACAACATGGGCAGGAGAAACTCCAGGAACTCCTTCTAAAAGAACTCCTTTGCCTCCTTGAGGTTTAGTTAAATACCTAGCTCCTTCTTGCACTGACATTCTACCAGCAACTTCACTCATAGGTTTTAAAAGAGGAAGAGTTTTTTCTATTTGAATTGTTTCAAAAGCTACAGATGTAACTTTATTATCTATCAAAGCCTTACTTAACTTCTCATCAGCTGATAGGTGCAAATAAGAGTAGATTATTAGGTCTTCTCTTAAATATTTGTATTCAGACTCAATAGGTTCTTTAACCTTGTAAATTAATTCTGATTTTGCCCAAACTTCTTCAGCTTTTTCTAAAATTTCAGCTCCATTTTCAATATATTTTTGATCAGAGAATCCAGAGTTTAAACCTGCTCCACTTTGAACATATACTTTATTTCCAGCTTGGATTAATTCCTTTACACTTACTGGAGTAGCGGCAACTCTGCTTTCTTGTTCTTTTATTTCTTTTAATATTCCTATAATCATTTACATCACCTCATTTAAATTATGAATATTTTACTATATGAAGAGTAATACTTCAATATTTTAAATTAGGAAATTAAAAATATTTTATAATAATCTAGGCCTTTTATATTAAAAACTACTTAAATTTGATACAATGTTAGATATCAATAGATAAGGAGTATTAAATGAAGACATCATATATTTTAATGATTGTTACTATAATTTCAAAAGTTTTTGGATTGGCTAGAGAAAAAGCTTTGGCACATTTTTTTGGTACTAGTATGATAGCGGATGTATTTTTAATTGCCTTTCAAATACCAATGACCTTTACTAACGTAATATCTGGTGCAACAGCTAATGGCTACATACCAATATATAACGAAATAGAAGAAAAGAAATCTAAAAATGAAGCGGACAAGTTTACGGCTAATTTGTCTAATATCATATTTGTAATAACTTTTCTTATATCTATAGTAGGTTTGATTTTTGCCAAGCCTTTAGTTGGACTTATGGCAATAGGATTTGAGGCAGAAAAATTTGAATTGGCAGTTTTTATGACTAGAGTTTCAATGTTAAGTTTGTGTGCCACATCTGTTTTTTCTATATTTAAAGCCTATCTTCAAATAAAGAGGAAGTTTATAGTTTCTGTATGCCATGCAATTATTATGAATATTATAATTATTATAGCTATGGCTATCAGTTATAAACTAGGTAGTTTTTATCTTGCTTGGGGAATTTTAATAGGATTTGTATTTCAATATATAATATTTATACCTTATATAAGAAAATCCGGTTATAGACACATTTTTAAATTTGATTTAAAAGATGAAGAGTTGAGAAAGCTTTTTAAGATTATCTTACCTGTTTTAATATCCACATCAGTAATAGAGCTTAACTTTATTATCTCAAAATCATTATCCTCAGGTCTTTTTACAGGAGCTATATCTTCATTGAATTATGCTTATAAATTACAGAGTTTTGTAACTGGAATAGTTATAACTTCAATAATTACTGCTGTTTATCCTCAAATGTCTAAGCTTGGTGCCATGGGAGATTTAGAGGGTTTAAAAAAAGAGACAAGTGATTCTATAATAACTATGGCTTTACTTGTAATACCTGCATCTATAGGTCTATATATTTTTTCTGAGCCTATAGTAAGATTACTTTTTGTAGGCGGAGAATTTTCTAAAAATGATGCTTTTATAACTGCAAGCGTCTTATCTTTTTATTCCTTTGGTATAATTGGAATAGGATTTAGAGAAATTATATCGAGAGCATTCTATGCTATTTTAGATGCAAAGACTCCGGTTATAAATTCTGTAATAATGGTAGGGTTAAATATTATACTAAGTTTTTTATTAGTAGGTCCTATGGGAATAAAGGGGTTAGCTCTTGCGACTAGTATTTCTTTTATTATTGGGGCTTTACTTATGATTTTTAGTTTAAGAAAAAAGCTAAATGGACTTTTTAGTCAAAAATCCTTTAAAGAATTGAGTAAAATAATAATATCATCTTTACTAATGGGTATTATATCCAAGTTAGTTTATAATATATTGCTTAATAGACTTGGATCAACTTCAAGTCTTATTGCTGGAATACTTATAGCAGGTATAATTTATCTTTTTATGCTTATTATTTTAAAAGTAGATGAAGTCTATGAAATTATAGGAAAATTCAAAAATAAAATCAAATAACTATAAAATAAAACCCAGGATATCCTGGGTTTTATTTTATAGTTATTTTTTTAACTAGGTCAGATTCACTATCTGAAATTTTAGATTTTAAAAAACTAAAAGCTGTTTTAAGGGTATTAGCTGATTCCCAATAATCAATATGCTTAGGTATAACTTTTAATAAGGCTAAATTAGGATCATCATATTTAATGCCTAAAAGGTCTTCTAAATCATTATCCCAATAAGCTTCCATAGAAGTTTTATCTAGAGATGTTTCAGCAGATCCTGTAATAGATAAATAGTCTTTATTTGAATAGCTTAAGTGAACTGTGTTGTTGGCTTGGATTTGTTTATTAATTAGTGAGTCTAGTAAAACATAAAAGTATATGTTCCCAAGATAATCTACTTCTACTGTATTCATGGGTCTAGAGTCTAATCCTTTATCCATAGATATTGTTGTTAGCATAGCCGTTGGATTATTTTTTATAAAAAAATTTAACTTTTCTCTATGATCATCTTTTTCTTTAATATCTTCAGAGTTATTCATAATTTCCTCCTAATAAGTTTATTTTATCTTATTTACCCAAATTTAAAGGATATTAAGCTTTTACTTACTTATATCTCTTATATCTATTTGTTAAATTAACCAGTAAAAGTCCTATGATGAAAAATCCAACAAGAACTAAGGTTTCTAAAGTTTGATTTCATGTTAACTTAGATTAAATTATAATAAAAAATTTAATTAGTTTAATAGAATCTATTTTTTAGATAATTTCCAGAAGAAAATAGCAAAGGAAAAAGATGATATTGGTGTTACAAGTAGACTAAATATTAATGAATTTGAAGATAATCTGAGTGATTTATCATAGGCTGTAGTCAAAAAAATATTGTATATACTCCATCTATATAAAAGAAAAAAGCTGTAAGAGATAAAAATTTTTTTATTTTCGTAAATTAAATAGGAAATATAATTTGTTTCCCAAGCTTTTTTATTTTTTAAGATGTCTTTTACATTAAAAAACAAGTCTGGGACTTGGTTGCTAGGGAAAATTCTTTTTTATATTTCTCTATATTTTTATTTATAGGTGGATTAAATTACTTATAAGTAGTTGAGCAAAAATTTGATAACTATAAATACTTACCATACATTCCTATTAAACTTTATATTTTAACATTATAATTGTACTTAATAAGTAAAATCCTAGAGATATAAATAGAGTAAATATAAAAAAGTTTACAAAAACACTTGCAAAAACTAGCTATAAATGTTAATATTATAAATTGCATAATAATAATTAGAGTGGCGTAGTGTTCTCTAAATTGGATAGCAGGGAAACCTGTCGTAGAAATTTAAGGGGTGAATAAATTAATGGCACATCCTGTGAAATATGGGAAGAGAGAAAGAATGAGTTTTTCTCGAATACCGGAGGTATTATCTCTACCAAATCTTCTTGAGGTGCAGACCTCTTCTTTTGAATGGTTTTTAAAAGATGGGTTACGAGAAGTATTTGAAGATGTATCTCCTATTGAGGATTATACTGGTAACTTGATTTTAGAATTTGTCGATTATTATATATCTGATGAAATAAAATATGATGTAGACGAATCTAAGCAAAGAGATACAAATTATTCAGCTCCTCTTAAGGTCAAAGTTAGATTAATCAACACTGAGACTGGAGAGGTAAAAGAACAAGAAGTCTTTATGGGAGACCTCCCTTTAATGACTCCTACTGGAACTTTTGTAATAAATGGTGCTGAACGTGTTGTAGTATCGCAGTTAGTCAGAAGTCCAGGAGCTTATTATAAGGTTGAAACTGACAAGACTGGGAAAAAGTTATATTCAGCAACTGTAATACCTAATCGTGGGGCATGGCTTGAATATGAAACTGATGCTCAGGGGGTTATAAATGTTAGAATAGACAGAACTAGAAAAATCCCAATAACAATACTTTTAAGAGCTATTGGAGTTGAGTCAGACCTTGAAATTAAAGAATTATTAGGAGAAAGTGAAGCACTTTTAAAAACTTTAGAGAAAGATGTGACTTCTAATAAAAATGAAGCTCTAATAGAAATATATAAAAAATTAAGACCAGGTGAACCGCCAACTATAGAATCTGCAACTTCTCTATTTGAAAATATGTTTTTTGATAGTAGGAGATATGATTTAGCTCATGTTGGTAGATATAAATTTAATAAGAAGTTAGGTATTTCTGAAAAAATTACAAATCATTATTCAAGTGAAGATGTTGTTAATCCTGAAACAGGAGAAGTACTTGTTGGTGAAGGAGAATTTATAACAGAAGAACTGGCTAAAGAAATAGAAAGAGCAGGAATTAACAAGCTAACAGTTTCTATAAAAGCTTCCTTTGATGGGGAAGTGGACAGAGATGTTAAAGTTGTAGGTAATAATTTTTCTTATCCTGATGATTTTGAATTAAATTTTGATTTAAAAGAATTAGGCTTTAAAGAAAAAGTTTACTATCCTTTGTTTAAAGAAATAGTAGAAGAATTTTCAGATGATGAAGAAGCTTTGAAAGAAGAACTTAGAAAAAATATAAATTTATTAAGTCCTAAACATATTACGGTAGATGATATTATTTCATCTATTTCTTATGAATTTGGATTATCCCTTGGAGTTGGTAATGTAGATGACATTGACCATTTAGGAAATAGAAGAATTAGATCTGTTGGAGAACTTTTGCAAAACCAATTTAGAATTGGAGTATCTAGGATGGAAAGAGTTATTCGTGAGAGAATGACTGTCCAAGATGCAGAAGCTACAACTCCGCAGTCTTTGATAAATATTAGACCTGTAACAGCTTCTATAAAAGAATTTTTCGGTTCTTCACAATTATCACAATTTATGGATCAAAATAATCCACTATCAGAATTAACACACAAGAGAAGGCTTTCTGCACTAGGGCCAGGTGGGTTAAGCAGAGATAGAGCTGGATTTGAAGTGCGAGATGTCCATAATTCACACTACGGTAGAATGTGTCCAATAGAAACGCCGGAAGGACCTAACATTGGGCTTATAACATCACTTACAACCTACGCAAGAATTAATGAATATGGTTTTATTGAAACTCCATATAGAAAAGTTAATAAAGAAGGAGTTGTAACTGATGAAATAGTATACTTAACAGCTGATGTTGAATATGAACAAGTTATAGCTCAATCAAATGAGTTGTTAGACGAAAATAATAAATTTTTAAATGAGAGAGTTGTTGCCAGAGGTCATGAGGGTATAGTAGATATCTTTGATTATAAAGAAATAACTTATATGGATGTATCTCCTCAACAAATAGTAGCTGTGGGTACATCTATGATTCCTTTCTTGGAAAATGATGATGCTAATAGAGCTCTTATGGGAGCTAACATGCAACGTCAAGCTGTACCTTTATTGACTACAGAAGCGCCTATAATAGGAACTGGAATAGAGTATAGGGCAGCAAAAGACTCAGGAGTAGTTATAGTAGCAACTGATGATGGAGAAATTACAAAAGTAGATGCAACGCAAATACAATTAAAAAGATCTGGAGATGGTGTTGTAGATAAATACAAACTACACAAGTTTAAAGGTGGTAACCAAGGTACTACAATTAACCAAAGACCTATTGTAAGAGAAGGTGACATGGTTAAAAAAGGCGAAATCATAGCTGATGGACCTTCTACTGACTTAGGTGAGATGGCTCTTGGGAAAAATATTCTTATAGCTTTCATGAACTGGGAAGGTTACAACTATGAAGATGCTATGTTAGTAAATAAAGATCTTGTTATAAAAGACACTTTAACTTCACTTCATATTGAAGAATATGAGTCTGAAGCAAGGGATACAAAGTTAGGACCAGAAGAAATCACAAGAGATATTCCTAATGTTGGAGATGACATGTTAAGTGATCTTGACGAGAGAGGAATCATTAGAGTAGGTGCTGAAGTTAATCCTGGAAATATCTTAGTAGGAAAAGTTACTCCTAAGGGAGAAACTGAATTATCAGCTGAAGAAAGATTACTTCGTGCTATTTTTGGAGAAAAGGCAAGAGAAGTAAGGGATACTTCTTTAAGGTTACCACATGGTGAAGCTGGTATAGTAGTGGATGTTCAGACATTTACAAGAGCAGCTGGTGATGAATTATCTCCAGGTGTAAATGAAATGGTAAGAGTATTTATAGCTACAAAGAGGAAAATTCAAGTTGGAGATAAAATGTGTGGACGTCACGGTAATAAAGGGGTCATTTCTAGGGTTATGCCTTCAGAAGATATGCCTTATATGCCAGATGGAACACCTATACAAATAGTTTTAAATCCACTAGGAGTACCTTCTCGTATGAATATAGGTCAGGTATTAGAAGTTCACTTGGGATTAGCGGCTAAAAAGTTAGGATGGCATGTTGCTACACCAGTATTTGATGGTGCAAATGAGCAAGATATCATAGATTCTTTAAAATTAGCAGACTATCCTGCAGATGGTAAAATTCAGCTAAGAGATGGTAGGACTGGTGAGCCTTTTGATCATCCTGTAACTGTTGGTTACATGTATATGCTAAAACTGCATCATTTGGTAGATGAAAAAATTCATGCTAGATCAACAGGACCATATTCGCTTGTAACTCAACAACCACTTGGAGGTAAGGCTCAATTTGGTGGACAAAGATTTGGAGAGATGGAAGTTTGGGCTCTTGAAGCCTATGGTGCTAGTTATACTCTTCAAGAAATGCTGACTGTAAAAAGCGATGATATTGTTGGTAGAGTTAAGACTTATGAAGCTATTGTTAAGGGAGAAAACATACCTCAACCAGGGGTGCCTGAATCCTTTAAGGTTTTAATAAAAGAATTAGAATCTTTGGCTCTTGAAATGACAGTGTTAGACGATAAAAATAGAGAAATAGATCTTCAAGCTGACGAGGACGATTTAGATAGAATTGACAATATTTCAGATAATAAGGATGAAATCAAAGAGCTCATAGAAACTACAGCTGCTCCAGTTGCTCCAACGGGCATAAAGAGGATTTCATCTGAAGCTGTAGAGGCTGATTCTGAAGATGAAGATATAGAAGATAATGAAGAAGAATTTGAAGGTGCTTTTGAGGAAGACTTATCTTCCAAAGAAGATAATCCTAGCGTAGAGTAATAGTAATTTATTTACTAATGGAAGGAGAGAGTGCTCCTTGAGCGAACATGAATTATTTCATTCAATAAAAATCGGACTTGCATCTCCAGAAAAAGTAAGACAATGGTCTTATGGAGAAGTTAAAAAACCGGAAACAATTAATTATAGAACTTTGAAACCAGAAAAAGAGGGACTTTTTTGCAAAAAGATTTTTGGACCTACAAAAGACTGGGAATGTAATTGTGGGAAATATAAGAGAGTAAGATATAAGGGCGTAGTTTGTGAAAAATGTGGAGTTGAAGTTACTAAGGCAAAGGTGCGTCGTGAAAGAATGGGTCATATAGAACTTGCAGCTCCAGTATCACACATTTGGTACTTCAAAGGAATTCCTTCAAGAATGGGTCTAGTTCTTGACATGAGTCCTAGAGCCTTAGAAAAAGTTCTTTATTTTGCATCTTATATAGTAACTTATGTAAAAGAGGGCAAAACGCCTTTATATTTAAAACAATTATTAACAGAAACTGAATATAGAGAATACAAGTCACAATATGGCGATAGTTTTCAAGCTAAGATGGGTGCTGAAGCCATAAGAGAGATTCTTAGAAAAATAGATCTTAAGGCAGAATCCAAAGAATTAACAGAAGAACTTGAAACTGCAACAGGACAAAAAAGAGTGAGAATCTCTAGAAGACTTGAAGTTATAGAAGCCTTTATTCATTCTGGAAATAAACCAGAATGGATGATACTAGAAGCTGTTCCTGTAATTCCACCAGACTTAAGACCTATGGTCCAACTTGACGGTGGTAGGTTTGCAACATCTGATTTAAATGACCTATATAGAAGAATAATAAATAGAAATAATAGACTTGCGAAACTATTAGACATTAATGCTCCAGAAATAATTGTAAGAAATGAAAAAAGGATGTTACAAGAGGCTGTAGATGCTTTAATAGATAATGGTAGACGTGGAAGACCAGTTACAGGACCAGGAAACAGACCGCTTAAATCTTTATCAGAGATGCTAAAGGGGAAACAAGGTAGGTTTAGACAAAATCTATTAGGAAAGCGTGTTGATTATTCAGGACGTTCTGTAATAGTAGTAGGTCCAGATTTGAAATTTTATCAATGTGGACTTCCTAAAAATATGGCACTTGAACTATTCAAACCTTTTGTAATGAAAGAGTTAGTACAAAGAGGGCTGGCCCATAATATAAAGAGTGCTAAGAGAATGGTTGAAAGAACAAAACCAGAAGTTTGGGATGTACTAGAAGAGGTTATAAAAGATCATCCAGTTCTTCTTAACCGTGCGCCTACACTTCACAGACTTGGGATTCAAGCCTTTGAACCAGTATTAGTAGAAGGAAAAGCCATTAAGCTTCATCCTCTATCTTGTACAGCTTATAACGCCGATTTTGATGGAGATCAAATGGCGGTTCATTTACCGCTATCAACTGAAGCTCAGGCTGAAGCTAGATTGTTGATGCTTTCAACAAACAACATCTTAGGATTAAAGGATGGCAAACCAATAAGTACACCTACTCAGGATATGATTTTAGGTTGCTATTATTTGACAATTGATAGAAAAGACAAGCTAAAGGGCGACTCTATGATATTCCAAGATCATGATGAAATGATGCAAGCCTATGCTTGTGGATATTTACATTTACAAAGTAAGGTTGGAGTAAGAAGATTTGCTGATGAAAGTGATAAATATGGTAAAATTGTTTATTCTACAGTAGGTAGATTTATACTAAATTCCTTTATTCCACAAGATCTTGGCTTTGTAAATAGAAAAGAAGATAAATATTCTTTAGAAATCGATAGGGTTGTAGATAAAAAGATTCTAGGAAATATAGTAGAAAAAACCTATAAAAAACATGGAAATATAGAAACAGCTAAGTTATTAGATAATATTAAAGAGGCGGGTTACCACTATTCAACAATTGGAGCCGTATCAATTTCAATGGCCGATGTAGAAGTTCCTGATATAAAACCTGAAATTCTAAAAAAAGCTGATGTAGAAGTTCAAAAATATGAAAAAGCCTTCAGAAGAGGTCTGATATCTGACGAAGAGAGATATGAAAGAGTTATTGATATTTGGAATGGTGCAACAGATGATCTAACTGATTATGTAATGAAAGGTTTCGATAAGCTTAATAATATTTATATTATGGCTGACTCTGGAGCCAGAGGTTCAAAAAATCAAATCAGACAGTTAGCAGGTATGCGTGGTCTTATGGCCTCTCCTTCTGGAAGAACAATAGAGGTTCCTATAAAATCAAACTTTAGAGAAGGACTTTCAGTATTAGAATTCTATATGTCTGCCCATGGTTCAAGAAAGGGACTTGCAGATACAGCCCTTAGAACAGCCGATTCAGGATATTTGACACGTAGGTTAGTAGATGTTTCCCAACAAGTTATAATAACAGAAGAAGACTGTGGAACTGATGAATATATAGTTGCTAAAGACTTTAAAGATGGAAAAGAATTAATAGAAGGTTTAAAAGATAGAATTGAAGGAAGATATGCTGCAGAAGATATAATTGATCCGGAAACTGGAGAAATTATAGTTGCCATAAACACTTCTATTTCAGACGATGATGCACAAGTTATTGTAGATGCTGGGATAAAAGAGGTCAAAGTAAGATCTGTTTTAGGATGTAAGTCTAAAACTGGAGGATGTGCCCACTGCTAGGGTAGAAATCTTGCTACAGGAAGCAGTGTAGGTATTGGTGAAGCGGTAGGAGTTATAGCTGCTCAATCAATTGGTGAACCTGGAACTCAGCTTACAATGAGAACTTTCCATACAGGTGGGGTAGCTTCAGCAGCTGATATCACACAAGGTCTTCCTCGTGTAGAAGAATTGTTTGAAGCAAGAAAGCCAAAAGGGCTTGCAGTAATTGCTGAAATAGATGGTACTGTTGAAATAAAAGAACAACATAGAAAGCGTGAAGTTATTGTAACTTCAAAAGACGGGGAAAGACAATCCTACAATATAGTATATGGAGCTAGAATAAAGGTTAAAAATGGAGACTATGTTGAAAAAGGACAAGAATTAACTCAAGGTTCTGTATATCCTCAAGACTTACTTCGTGTTAAGGGGCCTGAGGGAGTTGAAGAATATATAATAAAAGAAGTTCAAAGAGTATATAGACTTCAAGGTGTAGATATCAATGATAAACATATTGAGATAATTGTAAGACAAATGTTGTCTAAATATAAAATTATAGAAGCCGGAGATACTAAATTTTTACCAGGATCACTTGTAGATGCTAGTGAATTTAAAAATGTAAATAAAGAAATGCGTGAGAAAGGGCTAAAACCTGCAGAAGCAGATCCTAATTTATTAGGTATTACTAAAGCTTCTCTTGCAACAGAGTCTTTCCTATCAGCTGCTTCATTCCAAGAAACAACTAGAGTTTTAACCGATGCTGCTATTAAAGGAAAGACAGATGAATTAAAAGGACTTAAAGAAAATATAATAATAGGTCAATTAATTCCTGCTGGTACAGGAGTTAGACAAAACAAAAGAGTTCAAATATCTGTAAGTGATAAGCTTAAAGAAAACTTCGAAATATTGGAAAATTCAGAAATTATTGATAAAAATGAGGTTGACTTAGGTATAAGTGAGTGATAAAATATTTAAGTATTTGATATCATCCATTAAGACTAGCTAGACAGCTAGTCTTAATGGTGTATTAGAAAAGCAGATATTAAGTAAAAGACGGAAGAACTTATTAATGATAAAAATTAGTAAGTGAAATTGATATTAATCCTGCATAGCAGTAGTTTTAATATAAATAATATAAGAGGAGGTGCCTTAGTGCCAACTATTAATCAATTAGTTAAAAATGGTAGAAAAAAAGTAGAAACTAAATCAAAATCACCAGCATTAGATGTAAACTATGACTCACTTAGAAAAGAAGAGACAGAAGTTAACTGTCCACAAAAAAGAGGGGTTTGTGTAGCTGTTAGAACGGTAACACCTAAAAAGCCTAACTCAGCTCTTAGAAAAGTAGCCAGAGTACGTTTAACAAATGGATATGAAGTTATGGCTTATATACCAGGAATTGGACATAACTTACAAGAACATAGTGTTGTATTGATTCGTGGAGGAAGAGTAAAAGACTTACCAGGGGTTAGATATCACATTGTTAGAGGAACTTTAGATACAGCTGGAGTAGATAATAGAAAACAAGCTAGATCTAAATACGGTACAAAAAAACCGAAAAAATAAAAATTGATTTAAAATACTTTTAAATAGATTTTTGGCTTTACGGGTAAAACCGAGTACCAATGAATCAACTATAATTTGTTAAGGAGGGAAGTTATGCCAAGAAAAGGACATATCCAAAAAAGAGAAGTGATGGCTGATCCTGTTTATGAAGATGTTGTAATAACAAAATTAATAAACAATGTCATGCTTGATGGAAAAAAAGGAACAGCTCAAAGAATTGTATATAAAGCACTTGAAGTAGTTGGAGAATCAACAGGAGAGGATGCTCTTGAAGTTTTCCACAAAGCTTTAAATAATATAATGCCTGTACTTGAAGTTAAGGCAAGAAGAGTTGGGGGAGCAACATACCAAGTCCCAATGGAAGTTAGACCAGAAAGACGTCAAACTCTAGGACTTAGATGGATTGTAAAATATGCAAGAGCCAGAGGTGAAAAAACTATGGATCAAAGACTTGCAAAAGAAATTTTAGATGCATCTAATGGTTTAGGAGCAAGCGTTAAGAAAAGAGAAGAAATGCATAGGATGGCAGAGGCTAATAAAGCATTTGCTCACTATAGATGGTAAAGGAGGTATAGCCAGATGGCTAGAGATATACCATTAAAAAGAGTAAGGAATATAGGTATTATGGCCCACATTGATGCGGGTAAAACTACTACAACTGAGCGTATTCTTTACTACACAGGAAAAATCCACAAGATTGGGGAAACTCATGAAGGTGGAGCGCAAATGGACTGGATGGCCCAAGAACAAGAAAGAGGTATAACAATTACTTCAGCAGCAACAACAGCTATTTGGAAAGATCATAGATTAAACATTATTGATACTCCTGGACACGTTGACTTTACTGTAGAGGTAGAAAGATCTCTTAGAGTTCTAGATGGTACAGTAGCTTTATTTGATGCTAAAAGTGGGGTAGAACCTCAATCAGAAACTGTTTGGAGACAAGCAGACAAATATAGAGTACCAAGAATTGCTCACATAAATAAAATGGATGTAACTGGAGCCGATTTCTTTAGATCAGTTGAGACTATTGATAAAAGACTAAAAGGTAATCCAATTCCAATTCAAGTGCCAATGGGAGCAGAAGATCAATTTATAGGTATGATTGATCTTGTTGAAATGGTAGCTGAAGTTTATAAAAATGAAGATGGAACAGAAATAGAAATAACAGAAATTCCAGATGAATATAAAGAATTAGCAGAGACTCATAGAGAAAACTTAATTGAGAAAGTGGCAGAGTTTGATGAAGAACTTATGATGTCTTATCTTGAAGGAGAAGAAATTTCAAAAGAACTTCTAAAAAGTGCTATAAGAAAAGGAACATTGGCTGTAAAAATTACACCAGTAACTTGTGGATCATCTTATAAAAATAAAGGTGTTCAATTATTACTAGATGCAATAGTGGATTACCTTCCTTCACCACTTGATATTCCTCCAGTTACAGGCACATCAGTTGATGGAGACGAAGAAGTTCAGAGAAAAGCTGACGATAATGAGCCGTTAGCGGCTTTAGCATTTAAGATTGTTACTGACCCTTATGTAGGTAAGCTTTCTTATTTCAGAGTCTACTCAGGTACCTTAAAAGCTGGTTCATATGTCATGAACTCAAGTAAGGGTAAAAGAGAAAGAATTGGTCGTATACTTTTAATGCATGCTAACAAGCGTGAAGAAGTAGATGAAGTATATGCTGGAGAAATTGCAGCAGCGGTTGGATTAAAAGATACAACTACTGGAGACACACTTTGCGATGAGAAACAACAAGTTATACTTGAAAACATGGAATTTCCAGAACCAGTAATTTCTGTAGCTATAGAGCCTAAAACCAAGGCTTCACAAGATAAAATGGCAGTTGCTCTTCAAAAATTAGCTGAAGAAGATCCAACTTTTAGAACATATACAGATGAAGAAACAGGACAAACTATTATAGCTGGAATGGGAGAACTTCACTTAGATATCATAGTAGATAGAATGTTAAGAGAGTTCAAAGTTGAAGCTAATATAGGTAACCCTCAAGTATCTTATAGAGAATCTATTACAAAACATGCTGAGGGAGAAGCTAAATATGCTCGTCAGTCAGGTGGACGTGGACAATATGGTCATGCTAAGATTAGAATAGAACCACTTGAGCCAGGTAGTGGATTTGTATTTGAAAATGCAATTGTTGGGGGAGCTATTCCTAAAGAATTTATAGGACCAACACAACAAGGTATTGAAGAAGCTTTACAATCTGGTATTGTTGGTGGATATGAAGTACTTGATATTAAAGTAACACTTTATGATGGTTCTTATCATGATGTCGATTCATCAGAAATGGCATTTAAAATTGCGGGTTCAATGGCTTTGAGAGACGCGCTTTCAAAAGCAGGTTCAGTATTACTTGAACCAACTATGAAAGTTGAAGTTACAACTCCAGAAGAATATATGGGAGATGTAATAGGAGACATAAACTCTAGACGTGGTAGAATGGAAGGAATGGAACTAGTTAACGGTGCACAAATTGTAACTTGTTATGTACCTTTAGCAGAAATGTTTGGTTATGCAACATCTCTTCGTTCAAACACACAAGGTAGAGCAAACTATTCAATGCAATTTGATCATTATGAACAAGTGCCAAAATCAATAGCAGATGAGATAGCAGCAAAGAAAAAATAAGTTAATCTTAGGAGGTTTTAAAAAATGGCAAAAGAAAAATTTGAAAGAAATAAACCACACGTTAATATTGGAACAATAG
>JBQDBK010000009.1:0-71412 GCA_052090825.1 Peptoniphilaceae bacterium
TATTAATAATTATGAAGAACTAATTATGAATATAAATTTATATTTATAAAAGAATTATTCCTTCTTCTTTTGCTTTTATTTTAGTTTTATCATCCCATACAGATGCTTGAACTTCACCAATATGTCTCTTTTCTAGGAAAAACATACATAGTCTAGATTGCCCTATTCCGCCTCCTATTGTATAAGGTAAAATATTATTCATAATATTTTTGTGATATTCCATTTTCAAACGTTCAGTTTTATCTGATAGTTTTAATTGTTCATTTAAAGAATTAGAATCTACTCTTATTCCCATTGAAGATAATTCCATAGCACTATCTAAAATAGGATTGTAGAATAATATATCTCCGTTTAAATTCCAATCATCATAATCCGGACTTCTCATATCATGGGCTTCCCCACTTGAAAGTTTTCCTCCTATCTTCATTATAAAAACAGCCTTTTTTTCTTTACAAATAGCATTTTCTCTTTCCTTAGAAGTCATATTTGGATATTTTTTATATAATTCCTCTGATTCAATAAAAAATATATCTTCAGGAAGTTTTTTGCTTAGAACAAAAGGATAAACCTGGTTAATATATTCTTCTGATCTTTTAAATACTTCATAAATTTGTCTAACTATTGATTTTAAATACTCTTCATTTCTATCCTCTAATTTTATAACTCTTTCCCAATCCCATTGATCTACATATACAGAATGTATGCAATCTAAATCTTCATCTGGTCTTAATGCATTCATATCAGCATATAATCCTTCGTAACAATGGAAATTGTATTCTTTCAAAGCATTTCTTTTCCATTTTGCTAAAGATTGGACTATTTCAACATTTATCCCATAGTTTCTAAAATCAAAATCCACAGCTTTTTCTACGCCACTTAAATTATCATTTAATCCTGTTTCTGGTCTTACTATTAAAGGTGCAGAGATTCTTGCAAGATTTAAAGTATTTGCCAGATCTCTTTGAAAATAGTCTTTTAATGATTTTATTGCCATTTGAGTTTCTTTTAAATTTAAAGACACAACTTCTGAATTATTTCTCATAATACCTCCTAAGTATTTTTGTATTAATTAAAATTTCTCTCACCATCTAGATGAGAGAAATTTTAAACTAAATAAATTGATACTGCATATCTTCAGAGTAATTAAGAATTACTTCAATAATAAAACAAGATATTTCACTACTTAGCTTTAATCCATAATCTAAATCATCAGAAAATCCTTTACGATTATTTACATAACTTTCAACTATCTTATCTATATAATTTTTTATTTTAACTTGAAGCAATTTCTTACTTTCATTTTCTATTTTTAAATTATCTATTGGTAAATTTATTTCTTTAAATTCATGGTTTGATGAGTATATATTTAAGTCAGATTCATATATCATATGACTTTTCATATTTCCCACAAAAGTCATTCTATATGCATGTGGAAAACAAGTATAGTCACATAAATAATGAGAAATTATACCTATTTTTTTACTTAAATGATTTAATAATAATTTATTAATACCATCATTTAAATTAGCATATCTATATAAATAAATTAAAGCTATAATCTCTTTACTTATATAGTCTAAACTTTCTTCTTTATAATGCCTTTTTAACTTATAATAAGGTAAAATATCCGGTGCTATGGATCCCCACTGTAATTTATCTATATTTAAATTTAAATTGTACTTTTCTAAAATTATATTATGAATCTTTCTTGCTACTAATTTATGTGTTTGTGATAAAATTTTAAACACTCCTTTAAAAATTAAAAATAAAAAATAAATAGATGATTTAAGTTTATAATAGTATATCTCTTTTGTCAACTATCCTATTTGGGTAAGACTTCATTTATCATCTTCCATACATCTTCTGTTTCAAAGCCTTTTCTCCAACTACCAACTCCTGCTAAATTATATTTAGCAACTAAAGAAGTTTTCCACTCTAAGCTCTTTACATCTTCAATCCATAATTTAAAATTTTTACCATTTTCTTTATATTCTGCATAATATTGTTTTATATCTTCTTGCCACTTTGGTTTAATATTATTAGTAGCTATTATTTTTTTTACCTGATTCATAGATATAGAGTTTGAATTTAATTTATCTTCTCCCTCGTGCCAGAGTCTTGAATAAAGAGGAATTCCTAAAACTAATTTTTCTCTTGGAACTATCCTCAACATATTATTTATATTACCTTCAACCCACTTATATTCTGCAACCGACCCAGCCACATCAGAACTAGCCCAATGCTGATCATAGGCCATTATCATTATATAGTCACATATTTCTGCTAAAGATTCTCTATCATAAGGTTCATTTTTTACATTTTGACTTATTATCGGAGTAACTGCTACACTAACTTTTAAATCATTGCTTTTAAATACACCTGATAATTCTCTAACAAATTGAGTTATTAAATCCCTATCTTCAATATTAGTTTGTTCAAAATCTACATTTATTCCTTTTAGATTATAAGATTTTGTTAAATAAAAAACTTGAGAAATTATTTTTTCTCGCTTTCTTGTGCTAGATAAAGATTCATGAGTTATATCAGCCTTAAAGGAATTATCTAAACAAGCCCAAACATCAATTCCCAAATTATTATATTTATTTACATACTCAACTCTTCCGTTATCTATTAAATTTCCATTACCATCCTTTAATGAAAACCAAGTAGGACAGATTACATCTAACCCTTCTATATCTCTTATAGAAGCTATAGACTCATCACTTTGCCTAGCATAAGTATAGTCCCAAGTTAAATTAAGAGGCTTTTTAGCCTCTTTTTTTTCTTCTATTTTATTTTGAAACCTATTTTTTGGAAACTTTACTTCCAATAAATTCTTCTTTATATAGCCTGCATATCCATTGATTTCTCTTACTTTATAAAAATCTCCCTTTTCTCCATAAACATACACTTTATCTCCATCTTGAAGAATAGAAACTATAGGAGATTTTACACTATTTTTTTCTCTAATATTAAGTCCATTACCTGTGGATATACCTATCGCTTTTTCATTATTTATAAAATCTAGTATTATAAGTTTTTTATCTCCATCATATGATAATTTCACAGGATAATCATGAATAAATATTTCAATTGGAACTAGTATTTTATTATTATTTTTTATAATAGGATCTCTTAAACCTATTTTTTTACCATTTAATATTGCAAAATCAACATTATCTCCTATCTCTACTCTTTTGGTCCCAGAATCGTTGACAAAAGTTATAATATTTTCATTTTTGTCATAATATACAGTATCATCTAAGTTTTCTTTTATATAATCTAAGGATAAATATATTTGTCCATCTATCCTATCAAAATCTTCTTTAGCTATGTCTTTATCTCCACTTATAAAGCTCAGTTCTTTATATTTAGAAGAAGTTTCTCCTGAAGCTCTAGAATTTAAATAGTAAATAGATAAAACTCCTCCTAGTATAATAATAATACTAAGTAAACTTATTATAATCTTTTTCATTATTCCACCTCGTTTTCTTATTACATATATTATATAGCTTATTCAATTAAAATTAAAGAAGAAAAGAACTTATATATTACTACATATTAAGTATTATTTAGTTATGTAAAAATAATAGCACCTTTAACGTAAAAATTAAGCTACATTAAAGGTGCTATTTATTCTAATAATTTGTTTTTTCTCTAACTTTAGCTGCTTTACCTTGTCTATCTCTAAGATAAAATAATCTTGCACGTCTTACCTTACCTTTACGAGTAACAACTAATTTTGAAATTTTTGGAGAATTCAAAAGAAAAGTTCTTTCGACTCCTATTCCATAAGATAATCTTCTTACTGTGAAAGTTTTTCTTGAACTACTTCCTTGAATCTTTAGAACAGTTCCTTCAAAAACTTGAATTCTTTCTCTACTACCTTCTGTAATTCTATAATGTACTTGTACTGTATCCCCTACATTAATAACTGGTAAATCTTTTTTTATTTGTTCTGCTTCTATAGCTCTAATAATATCCAAAATGCTTACCTCCTTTCAGCTTCTATTTCTAATAAAACTTTATTCTCATAATCACTTAATTTTGATCTATCTAATAAATCAGGTCTTTTATCAAGCGTTATTTTTAAAGACATATATGTTCTATATTTTTTAATCTTTTCATGATCTCCACTTAAAAGTATATCTGGAACTTTTAAGGAATTAAATTCTCTAGGTCTTGTATATTGAGGATATTCTAATAACCCATTATAAAAAGATTCATTAGAATAGGATTCTTCACTACTTAAGACTCCAGGAATTAATCTTGTAACTCCATCAATTATTAGCATAGATGGAATCTCAGCTCCAGTTAAAACAAAATCTCCTATTGATATCTCTTCATCTACATAATTTTCGACTACTCTATAATCAATACCTTCGTAATGTCCATTTAGAAGAATAATATGATCTAATTTAGAAAGTTCATTTAATTTTTCCTGATTTAATTTTTTACCAT
Organism: Peptoniphilaceae bacterium; assembly: GCA_052090825.1. GTDB lineage: Bacteria > Bacillota > Clostridia > Tissierellales > Peptoniphilaceae > JBQDBK01. The sequence goes on from JBQDBK010000009.1 coordinate 4,462, forward strand.
GTGTTGATAAATAAATCACCCTAGAACTATCTTCTTTTACTGAATTTATGGCTCTGTAAATTGGACCAACTGCCATTAACATGCCAGGCCCTCCACCGTAAGGATAATCATCAACTTTCAAGTGTTTATTCTCAGAAAAATCTCTTATATTAACAGGATTTATTTCTATTTTTTTATCCTTTATGGCTTTGCCTATGATACTATAATTAGATAGTTTATCAAAAAATTCCGGGAAAAGTGTTAAAATACTAAACTTCAACCAATCAACCCCTCTATAGGATCAATTACTATAGTCTTATCATCTATATTAATCTCTTTAATAAAAGCTGATACTGCTGGAATTAAATATTCATTTCCATCTAAAGCTCTTAATACATATATATCATTAGCTGGATTATCAATAAAATCAACAATACTGCCTAACTCTATATTGTCTAAATCAAAAACTTTACATCCTATAATATCACTTACAAAATAAGTTCCTTCTTCCAACTTAATTCTATCTTTATCATGAACATAAATATTTTTATCTTTTAAATATAAAACATTATTAATGTTATCATATTCTTCAAATTTTATATAAATAAACCTATTATCTTTTGAAGTTTTAGAAATTTTTAGTTCTTCTAATTCTTCTCCTACATATATAGATTTTAAATTATCAAATCTATTCATATCACTTGTTAGAGGATAGATTTTAACTTCGCCTTTTATTCCTCTAGTATTAATAATTCTTCCAATTACTGTAAAATCACTTAATTTCTTCAATTTCTAAATTAACCTTTATATTCTCCTTAAGAGAAATCGCTTTTAAAATAGATCGAATAGCCTTTGCAATCCTACCTTGTTTACCTATAACTTTTCCCATGTCGCTTTGATCTACTTTCAAAAAAATTTTTATTTCATTTTCTTCTCTTGTAGATCTAACTTCTACGGATTGGGGATATTCAACTAAAGATTTAGCAATATATTCAACTAATTCAACCATTCTATTCCTCCATAAGAGATTACTTAGCTTCTTCTAAGTTTTCTTCTATTTCAACTGATTTTTCTTCAGCTTGGTAAATACTGTTTTCTTTAAACAATCTATCTACAGTTCCAGTTGGTTTTGCACCTTTTTTTATCCAATCATTAACCTTTTCAGAGTTAACTACAACTCTTTTAGGTTTAGTTAATGGATCATAATAACCAATCTCTTCAATAAACTTTCCATCTCTAGGGCTACGAGAATCTGCTACTACTATTCTGTAGAAAGGATTCTTTTTAGCGCCCATTCTTCTTAATCTAATTTTAACTGCCAATTAAATTCACCTCCATAAAAAAACTAAATTTATTTAAAAAATAAATTTTCAACTATTAAAACGGAAATGGCATTCTAAACTTGCCTTTTTTCATGGATTTACCCACGTTTCCAAACTGTTTCATCATTTTTCTTAAATCTTTAAACTGTTTAAGTAATTTATTAACTTCAACAGGTGATGTTCCACTTCCATTTGCAATTCTTTTCCTTCTTGATATATCTATCAATTCAGGTTTTTCTCTCTCTTCTTTAGTCATAGACTTTATTATAGCCTCTACTCTAGAAAATTCTTTATCATCAATTTTTATATTCTTTAGCATCTTATTATTCATTCCAGGTATCATTCCTAGAATATCTTCAATAGGTCCTAAATTTTTCATTTGTTCCATTTGATCTAAAAAATCATCAAAATTAAAGGATTGAGTTCTTATTTTTTTCTCTAATTCTGCTGCTTTTTTTTCATCAACAGATGCTTGAGCCTTCTCAATTAAGCTTAAAACATCTCCCATTCCAAGAATTCTATTTGCCATTCTATCAGGATGGAATGTTTCAATTTGATCAAGTTTTTCACCTGTTGCTACAAACTTAATGGGAACATCAGTCACAGCTCTAATTGATAAAGCAGCTCCCCCTCTTGCATCTCCATCAAGTTTTGTAAGTATTACGCCTGTTAACTTTAATTTACTATCAAAAGTTTCTGCAACATTCACCGCATCTTGCCCCGTCATAGCATCTAAGACTAGAAGTATTTCTGAAGGGTTAGTTGCTTGGCTTATTTGATTTAATTCATCCATTAAATTTTCATCTATATGAAGCCTACCTGCAGTATCTATTAATATAACATCATTATTATTTTTTTTTGCATGTTCTAGGGCAGCTTTTGAAATATCAACAGGATTTATTTTATCTCCCATGGAAAATACAGGAACATCAACTTGGTTTCCCACTACCTGTAATTGTTTAATTGCAGCAGGTCTATATACGTCACAAGCGACTAGTAATGGTCTTTTACCTGATTTTTTCAACATGTTAGCTAACTTTCCTGAAGTAGTAGTTTTACCAGCTCCTTGTAAACCACTCATTAAAATAACTGTAGGTTTTTTTGAAAAGTCTATTTTAGATTCTTCTGTTCCCATCAACTTTTTTAACTCATCATTTACTATTTTAATTACCTGTTGTCCTGGTGTTAAAGAGTCTAGTACTTCTTGCCCTAAAGATCTTTCCTTAACTTTTTTGACAAAATTTTTAACTACTTTAAAGTTTACATCTGCTTCTAATAAGGCAAGTCTTACTTCTCTCATGGCAAGATCTATATCTTTTTCAGAAACTTTACCCTTACCTTTTAATTTTGATAGTGTATTTTGTAATTTATCAGAAAGTGATTCAAATACCATTAATACACCTCCTCTGTATCAAAAATTATGGAATATATTTCTTTAAAAGTATTAATATCTATATCATTAGATTTTTTCAAAAGACGATCCATTAATATTTTTAACTTTTGTCTATTATCTTTTTTCTTTTTAAATTCCTCTAATAAATTAAGATTTTTTTCAAAAAATCTTAATTTTTGCTCTGCTCTTTTTATATTATCTGAAACTGCTTGTTTTGAGATATTTAAATCTTCTGCAATCTCATTTAAAGAATAATCATAAGTGTAATACATACTTATAGCCTTTTCTTGTTTTATAGATAATAAATTTTTATAAAAATCTAATAGCATATTAATTTCAATTACTTCATCTATCATTATATCACCACAAATTTATCGGTCAAGCTTTTTCATTGACCTTAATTATTATACTTAATTACATCATTGTTGTCAACAATTTTTATTATTATTTATAAAAAATATAGCAAGTATTAATCAATACTCGCTACATTATTTCATCTACTATTTCATCTACTTTACCATTTTTTATATACACCTTTGGTAGTCTTTTAGAAAAATGACAAGAATAGGAAGTTGCAATTTCTCCAGCTTTCCTTGCTAACTCTAAAATATCAATTTTTTCATCGCCACTTTTGCCAACTATAACAACCTCATCATCTAAGCTACAATTTACATCACTTACATCTATCATCATTTGATCCATGCAGATCCTACCTACTTGATTGCATCTAACACCATTAACTAATACTTGAATTTTATTACTAAGTTGACGTAATATACCATCTGCATAACCTATTGGCAATGTTGCAATTACACTAGTTGGACTTTTAGTTTCAAAAGTTAAACCATAACTTATTTTTTCTCCTTCTGGCAAAGTTTTTAAATTAGCTATTTTAGCCTTTATTTCACAAATATATTCAACATCAAAACCTTCATACTTACTTTCAATACCTTCAGTAGATCCATAGAGTATTATTCCTGGTCTAACCCCATCTAAATTATATTCTTTATAATTTAGAATTCCGTGTGAGTTGCAAATATGTTTTATTGGAATTGAAATATTAACATTTTTTAATAAATTAATCATTTCCTTAAATTTTAGATACTGTTTTTCTGTATAAGACCTGTTTGAATCAGAAGCAGCGAAGTGAGAAAACATACCTTCTATATATAAATATTCTAATTTAGATATTTTCCTAATCTCTTCTATGCTATTTTCATTTACTATAAAACCTATCCTATTCATTCCTGTTTCTATGGCCAAATGGATATTAGCTTTTTTATTTAACTTTTTTGATGTATTATTTAATTTTATAGCCTGCTCTAAACTATAAATTGTTAAGGTTATCTCGTTAATTATACATTCTTCTATTAAATTTTCAGGGGTGTAGCCTAAAATTAAAATTTTTATATTATCATATATCTTTCTTAAGCTTAAAGCTTCCGACTGAGTTGCAACTGCAAAAAAATTGATATTTTCCTCTATTAAAGTTTCAACTATTTTATTAGCTCCAAATCCATAAGCATTTGCTTTTACAATTGCTATTATTTGGCTTTCATTACTAGTGTTTTCTTTGATTTTACTTAAATTATTCTTTAGTTTATCTAAATTTATTTCCATCCAAGCTGCTCTTGTTAAGTTCAAAATATGCATATCCTTTCTTAATCAAAAATAGCATCTATAAAAGAATCTCTATTAAAATCTTGTAAATCTTCTATACCCTCACCAACACCTACTAACTTTATAGGTATTTGCAATTCATTCTGTAAAGCTATAACAACCCCACCTTTAGCAGAGCCATCAAGTTTAGTTAATACAATGCCTGTTAAATCAGAAACTTCTTTAAATGTTTTGGCTTGGTTTATAGCATTTTGACCTGTTGTCGCATCCAAAACTAGTAAAGTTTCTCTATTAGCTTCAGGAAACTCTCTATTGATAATTCTATTTATTTTTTCTAGTTCCTTCATTAGATTTGCTTTATTATGAAGTCTACCTGCTGTATCACATATCAATATATCAGCTTTTCTAGACTTTGCTGCGGATATTCCATCAAAAATTACAGCTGCTGGATCAGCTCCTTCACTATGTGATATTACTTCTACTTCAGCTCTATTTCCCCAAGCTTTTAATTGATCAATTGCTGCAGCCCTAAAAGTATCAGCAGCTGCTATTAAAACTTTTTTATTCTCATTTCTAAATCTACTAGATAACTTTCCTATTGTAGTAGTTTTTCCTACCCCATTTACCCCAACTACCAAAATTATAGTAGGACTTGTTTTACTTAAGTCAGAACTCATATTTGTTTCCATTAACTTTTTAGCTTCTTCTTTTAATAGTGGCATTACCATTTTAGGATCATTAATTTTATTTTCTATTATAGTTTCTCTAAGATTATCAACTATTTTCATAGTTGTATTCATCCCCACATCTGCTGAAATAAGTATATCTTCTATATCGTCTAACATCTCATCTTCAATTTTCACATAAGAACCCAATAGAGTGTTTAATTTTACACCCATTTCATTCCTAGTTTTGTTTAATCCTTGTTTAAGCTTTTGAAAAATCGATAACTTTTTTTCTGAATTTTTTTCTTCAACTATATTTTCCTTGTTTGTATTAGTTTCATCATCTATCTTATCTTTAGATAAATTAGCATCATATCCCTTTTCCTCAACTATACTTTCCTTATTTATCTTAGCTTCATTATCCATCTTATCTTTAGATAAATTAGCATCATCTTTTTTTCTTTCAATTTTACTTTCTTCATTTCCATTAGTTTCTTTATCTATCTTATTTTCTGATAGGTTATTATTTTCATTTTTTTCTATATTATCAATATTTGTATCAGAAAAAGTTTTTTTTGCTATAAAAGATTCTACAGATTCAACTTTATCACTATTTTCTTCATAATTCTTTTTGACAGTTTTTTCACTTTTTTCTATATCTACAAGACTTTCTTCATTATAGTTATTGTTTTCTAGTTCGGAGCTTTTTTCTATTTTTTCTTTATTATCCTTTGAAAATTTATCTTTTAACCACTTAAACATTATTACCTCCTGTTTTCAACTCAACTGATATAATCTTACTTACTCCCTTTTCTTCCATAGTAACACCATATAATACATTTGCTATTTCCATAGTTAACTTTCTATGAGTTATCACTATAAATTGAATGTCATTAAGTGTCATCAAATAATCAGCATATCTTTTTATATTGGCATCATCTAAGGCAGCATCTATTTCATCTAATATACAAAAAGGTGCTGGTCTTACTTTTAATAAAGCAAATAATAAAGATACAGCTGTTAATGACCTCTCGCCACCTGATAAAAGTGACAAAGATTGAAATCTTTTACCAGGCGGTTGCGCCTTTATATCTATACCGCTATTTAATAAGTCTTCATCATTAACCTCAATTTTTGCTTGACCACCATTGAATAATATTCTAAATATTTCATTGAAATATTTAGCTGTTTCCTTCAAGGTTTCATTAAATTTTGTTCTCATTTCAATTTCTAATTCTTTTAATATTGAAATGATTTCATCTCTTGAGTCTAATAAATCTTTTTTCTGTTCAATATTAAAACTTAAACGCTTGGATATTTCTTCATATTCTACAATAGAAAGTAGATTAACTTCTCCTAAGTTTTTAATTTTTGCATTTAATTTCTTTATTTCATCATTTAAGGTTTCTACATTTAAATTAAATTGTTCTACTTTTACACGATTTATATCAACCTCATATTTTTCTATAATCTTATCATATATATTGCGAATATTTATTTTATTCTTTTCTATATCACTTGTTAATTTTATTGATTTTCTTTCAGTATTTATAAGATTTTTCCTTAATTCTTCAATGGCAGTCCTTAGATTCTTACTATCTTTATTTTTATTTTCTCTATTTTTTTTCAAAAATTTTATTTCATTATCTAAGTCTAAAATCTTATTTTTTTCTTCTTCTGAGTCTACAAATGTAGATTCTATGCTTTTATTTAAATCAACTAATTCTTTTTCTAGATTATCAATTTCTAATTTAATTTCTTTTATTTTCTCCTTGTCTATATTATTAAAATTATTATTATTATCAATTTCTTTATTTAAAGATTTTATTTCTGAATCTAGTTTTATTAAAATTACATCTTTAGCATTTTCATTTTTCCTAAGTTCTTCTAATTCTTCTCTTAACGCATGTAAATCCTCTTTAGTTTTATTATCATTATTACTTTTGAAGATTATATTTTCATTTATAGATGTAAGTTTTTTTTCTAATATTTCTATATTTTTATTATCTATTTTTATAGAATCTAAAATCTTACTTTTCTCGTCTTTATAGCTATTTAAATATTTTAAATTAGAATCTTTACTTTTCAGTAAGCTTTCTAAATTATTTTCTAGATTAATTATTTTATTTTTTAAATTCATTAATTCTTTTTGAGTATTTTTGAGTTTCGTCTCATAAGAGTTCAATTCTTCTTCAAGTTTTATGAATTGATTATTATTAAATTCATATTCATTTTTTAAGTTTATAATCTTAGTTTCTAAGTTTTCAAGCTCATTTTTTCTACTTATTATTTCGCTACTATATTTAGCTATAGAACCTCCAGTAATAGATCCTCCAATATTTAAACTATCACCTTCTAAGCTCACTACCCTATAGCTTCTATTAATAGATTTTGAAAATTCATTTGCGTTTTTAAAATCATCTGCAATAATAATTCTACCTAATAAAAATTTAATAACATTATTGAATTTAGTATCGTATTGTACTAATTGATCAGCAAAACCTATTATACCTTTAAAATTACCTAAATTTAAATTAGGTTTTATATATTTCATTGAATTTAAAGGTAAAAAAGTAACTCTACCAAGTTTTTCTCTTATTAAAAAATCTATCATTGATTTTGCAGAATTACTATCTTCTATAATAATATTTTGAGAACTAGCTCCCAGAGCAATACTTATAGCCTTTTCATATTTTTTATCTACCTTAATATTCTCTGCTATAGGCCCAATTAAATCTTTCTTAAATAAGCCTCTTTTTTTGCAAATATTCATAAAAGATCTTACACTCTTATTGTATCCCTCATAATTATCAGATATGCTTTTTAAAGCAATAAACCTAGCTTTTTCCCTTTCATAAGTTTCTTTTGATAAAGTTAAGTTACTTTTAATTTTACTTAATTCATTCTTTTTATAATCAATTTCTTTATTTAAATCTTTTGATATTAACTCTTTTTGATTCTCTAAAATTTTAAAGTTATCTAGTTTTTTCTTTATTTCGTTTAAACTACTGATAATATCTTCGTTGTTTTGATCTAAAACTTTTAAATTCTTATCTAAATTTCCTACTCTATTTAATTTATCTTTAGATAAAGATTTATTTAATTCTAATTTAGATTCTAAATCAGATTTTTCTTTATGTAGATTAAAGATTTCTTGGTTTGTATAAGCGAGATTTTCTTCGAAATTTTTTAATTCTAAGACTTTTCCTTTAAGCTCTACTCTATGAGACTCTAAACTTTTTTTCAAACTATTTTTATTACCTAATTTATTAGTTAAAGAAATGTTAAGTTCTTTATTTTCTATATTTCTTTCGTTAATTTTTTCTTTTAAAAATTTTATACTTTTTCTTTTTTCGTTTAGGCCATTTTTTGAGTTGTTAATTTTTTCTTTTAAAATTTCTCTTCTAGAATTACTTTTTTCTAAAATATTATTTATTTCATATTTATTTAATTGCTTTTCTTCTATTAAGATATCTAATTGATTCAATTCTCTTTCAAAATCTTCTATCTCTTTATTTTTAATATCTAGTTGTTTATTTTTATAATTAAATTCCTCGTTTACTAACTCTAACTTTTTCTCCAAGTTTTCTATAGATTTTTCTTCATTAGAAATTTGCATCTTTGACCATGTAATATCTAAAGATTTTAACTCATTAAATAAACTCTTATATTTTTTAGCATTTTCAGACTCTTTTTTTAAAACTTTCTCTCTATCTTCAATTTCAGAAATTATATCATTTAGTCTTAAGATATTTTCTTCAGTTTTTTTTAATTTATTTTCGCTTTCAAGCTTTTTCATTTTATATTTTGATATGCCTGCAGCTTCTTCAAAGACAGACCTTCTTTGTTCAGGCTTATTACTCAATATACTCTCTATCTTTCCTTGTCCTATTAGAGAATACCCGTCTTTCCCTATTCCAGTGTCCATAAAAAGTTCTTTTATATCTTTTAATCTGCACTTAGTATTATTAATTAAAAACTCTGACTCTCCTGATCTGTATATTCTCCTAGTAACAGAAACTTCTTTATATTTTATTGGTAAACTTTTATCACAGTTATCAAATACTATTGTTACTTCAGCCAAAGACAATGGTCTTTTATTATCAGTTCCTGAAAAAATTACATCTTCCATTTTAGATCCTCTTAAACTTTTAGCGCTATTTTCTCCAAGAACCCACATTATGGCATCAGTTATATTGCTTTTACCACTACCATTGGGACCAACTATTCCAGTTACTTTATTATTAAATTCAATTTTAGTTTTTTTTGCAAAGGATTTAAATCCTTGAATATATAAGCTTTTTAAATACATTTTTTCTCCAATTTCATATAATTTCTAATTTTTATTTTAACTTCTTTTGAATTATAATAAAGTATTAAAATTTCATCTCCAATTTTTTTATCACCTATTAATTTAAGTTTTTTCAACTTCATTTTTTGTAAAATCTTAGTCTTTATACTAGATTTTTGTCCAGATAAGTTTGAAATGTTTCTATTTGATGCATTTATAGTTAGTTCTAAATTCTCAGTATTAATATTCATAAAATATTCTTCTAGAACATCAAATAATACTTCTCCTTCTATAATTTGTCTTATAGATGGATGAAAAGGCCCTGATACCACATCTTCCCCTAACTGAATGTTATTTGTAGCTTGTAATCCTATTCTAATTATCGGTATATTATTTAAGGTATATAATTTAAAAATTTCTTTACATATCAAAACTGTCTCATTTAAAGTCAAAGGATTGTATTTATTTTCTAAAAAATCTTCTTCCATTTTAGTATCTTTTATTACTAAAGCAGGATAAATTCTAACGAAGTCGGGTTTTAATTTAACAAATTCTTTAGCTGTATAAAAAGATTTTTTAAAATCATCTTTTGGTAACCCTATCATTTGTTGCAGTCCTAATTTAAATCCGAATTCTTTTATAAGTTTACTCGAATCGTAAACACATTGTGTATTATGTCCTCTATTAGAGGCTAATAAAACTTCATCATTTAGGCTTTGAACCCCAAGTTCTATAGTATCAACTTCATAATTTTTGAGATTTTTTAAAATATCTTGATTAATACAATCTGGCCTTGTTGATATTCTTACTTTTTTTATAATTCCTAGCTCTTTATACTTTTTGGCAACTGAAAGTAATTCATTTTGAATAGATATATCTATTGCACTAAATGATCCTCCGTAAAATGCTAATTCTACATTTTGTTTATCTTGAAAATATGTTAGATATTCTTCTATTATGTTTTCTACCATAAATCTGTCTATTGTTTCTTGCTCACAAGCTATTTTCCTTTGATTACAAAATACACAATCATTAGGACATCCTAAATGTGGAACGAATATGGGTATAATATTTTTTTTATTCATCTAATTCACCAAACTTCTTTAAAGCTTTATACGCTGCATTTTGTTGCGATTTTTTTTTTACTTGTACCTTCCCCATAGCTAAATATATTTCCATTAAGTATTATCTTAGAATAAAAAACCTTATTATTATCAGGCCCTTTTTCATCGTATATAATATATTTAACATTCCAATTTTTATGTCTTTGTATATATTCTTGTAACATAGACTTATAATCTATAATATCTTTTTTAGACTCTAATTTATTTAAATCATCTTGAAATAAATTTAAAATAACTTTTTTAGCATTGCTAATATCACTATCCACGTAAATAGCTCCAATAATTGCTTCTAAGCAGTCAGATAATATTGAACTTTTTAACTTTCCTCTATTTTTTAATTCACCTTTGCCAAATTTCATATAATTACCTAAAGATAATTTTTTAGCAATACCATATAAACTATTCTCATTGACAACCTGAGCTCTAAGTTTAGATAAATCCCCTTCTTTATATTCTTTAAATTTGTGATAAAAGAATTCTCCTATAACAAGATCAAGAACAGCATCTCCTAAAAACTCAAGTCTTTCGTTACTTAATACTTTCCTACTTCTATTCTCATTTAAATAAGAAGAATGTGTCAAAGCAATAATCAGTAGATTTTGATCAAAGAATTTATAACCTAATCTTCTTGAAAATTCTTCTAAATCTACTGATTTATTATTAGTGTATGTTTTCTTCAACATAATCTAAGACATCAGAAATTGTTTCCATCTTACTTAATACTTCATCATCTATTTCAATACCAAATTCGTCTTCAATACTCATAACTAACTCTACGATATCAATTGAATCTGCTGATAAATCATTTTCAAATGTCATGTCATCTTCAAGTTCTTCTACATTTCTATTGAATTGAACTGCTATTAATTCTAATATTCTCTCTTTCATATTTCCTCTCCTATAAAATTATTTTTCAACTTATTGATTATATCTTTATTATTGGCTTCAACTGCTGCTTTTGCAGCATTCTTTATAGCTCTAGCATCAGAACTTCCATGTCCTTTAACTATAGTTTTATTTAGACCAAGTAATATTACCCCACCAATTTCTTTATAGTCAAGCTTTTTATTTATATTTCCCAAAATCTTTTTTATATCATTTAAACTATTCTTATTTATATCTGAATTTTTTATTTCATTTTCTAGCATTTTAAAAATAAATCCTGCTACTCCCTCTGTGTTTTTTAAAAGTACATTTCCTACGAATCCGTCACATACAACTAAATCACAAACACCTAATGTAACATCTCTAGCTTCTATATTCCCTATAAAGTTTAAATTAGCTTTTTCTAAAAGATTGTAACTTTTTTTAGCTAAGCTATTACCTTTACCTTTTTCTGTTCCAACATTTAATAATCCAACCCTAGGATTTTTTATTCCAAGGCTTTCTAAATAAATAGAACCCATTTTTGCAAATTGTAATATCAAATTTTCATCACAATCCATATTTGCACCAGAATCTATAACCATCACTTTACCATTTAGACTAGGTATAGAAGTTGGCAAAACAGCCCTTTTTATATTTTTAATCCTGCCAACAATAAAAAGTCCTCCAGCTAAAAGAGCCCCTGTACTTCCACAAGATATAAAAGCATCATATTTATCCTCTTTTAATAAATTCAAGCCTTTTACTATGGAAGAATCCTTCTTTCTTCTTAAAGCTAAAGTTGGCTCATCTTCATTTTCTATCTTTTCTTTAGCATCTATTATCTCAATGTCTGAATCCATATGATAATCTAATTCTTCCATGGATTTTTTTATTTCATCTTTTATGCCAATTAGTGATACATCTATATCTAAACTTTCTCTGGCTTCTAAAGCTCCTTTAACAACTTCTATAGGAGCATTATCTACACCAGAACAATCAAATAATAATCTCAATTTTTTTACCTCCATCCTTAAATTAATATATAGTAAAATATAATAAAAATCAATAATTCATAAGAAGTATTTATAATATAAAATTTATAAAAATTTAATAGCTATAAGAAATATATTTACAAGTACAGTTTCTTTTAAAGCTATAGAAATACCCTTCATAGTGTCTTATACTTCTAACCCTTAGACTCTCTATCACATGCAAAACTGTTCCTATAACAATTACTGAAGTATATTATTAGTAATTATTATAGTTTTAACAATACAAAGGCAATCAATAACCTAAATCACCTCTTATTATAATTAATAAAACTGTTACAGATTTTACCCACATAATTATTTTGATAAATAAGCACCTATAGTAGTTGTTATTAATTTAGGTAATATAAAAACAATTATAAATAAAGTATAATTTCTTCCAATAGTATATTTTATATTCAATATTAAATTATTTTAAAAATAAAATATTTAATATTATAAATAATAAAGAATTAAAAATAGAAATCTTATATCTTTTATTCATTTTAAAAACTAGTTCATAAGTTAAAAAAGTCAAGATTATTCCAAAGTATATATTATCAAGTATTTTTTAATCTTTTTTATATATAGACTACAAAATTTAATATAACTATAATAGTAAAAATAGTAGACAATAGAATAACGAATAAAATTCTTAGTTAATATCCTTTAAAATTTATATTTATTTAGTATTTTCATTCAAGCTAAAATAAAAAAACTAAATTACTTAAAAGATTTTTCTTAATACTTTCTATATCATTTGTTTTATAATTTTGAATTTTAATAAGTTACAATTCTATAAATTGATTTAGAAATAGAAAAACTTATAAATTTTTTAAAATAACCTCAAAACTTAAACAAATTAATAAAATAAACCGTATATCGAATAATTCATATTTACTCCTTATTCTTTGATAAATATATTTTTACAAAGAAAAATCCTAATTAACACATAGTTAAGTATTAATTAGGATTTTTTATATATATGTAGCTAATTTATATGGGGTGGATAGTGGGATTCGAACCCACGATCTCAAGAGCCACAATCTTGCGCCCTAACCAACTAGGCCATACCCACCATAATTATCGGCAACATATATATATTAACAAATTTACAAGCTTTAGTCAATAATTAATTACAAAAGTTCAATCTTTTCTTTAATTTTATCATATATAATAAAATCTTTATCCTCACTTAAACTTATGCCTATATATCCTTTAGATAAAATATCTAATTGACTTTCTATATTGTCTCTTTTTATATATATTTCATCTCCTAACATTACCTCTTTAATATTTTCATCTAGAAAAGTTATAAATCTGTAAACTCCATTCGGTTTGTCAGAAGTAGGATATTTTCTTTTAAGTGCTCTTACTTTCAATCCTCCATTTAAAGCATTTTGAAGACTAAATAAATTATAAGGTGATATAGTCGACATGAACTTTCTGTAGCCTTTTTCTTCATACAATTCTTTTACAAATTTAAATGTAGTAAATTGCAGTTTATTCCCAGTATATTGAGGATCGACTATAGTAGATTTTAAGTAAATAATATTAGATCTTTCTTCCAAGGGAAGATTTATATCTTCAGCTAATTGATTTTCTTCGCTATTCATAATGACAATATATCTTTCGGCAACAATATTATCTTCGTCATCAAAAACGCCCAAAATTTTACCCGATTTATGATAAGGTTGAAAAGTTTCTTTTTTTGGTTCAAGCATAAAAAGTTCTTTGTTTTCTAAATTAGAATATATCTTTTCCATCAATTCATATACTTGGTCTAAATCCTTATCTTCTAACCATCTCATAGTTAAGTTTTTTTCTACCTTTTTTCCATCAACTTTCTTAACTGCAACTATATTCCCAAGTGACATTTAAAGCCCTCCTGATATTATTTAAATTTATATTTTTTATTTAAAAAATCTTTAAATTCATTTAAAGCAATATTTCTATGACTTATTCTATTTTTATCAATGCTTGAAACTTCTGCAAAAGTCTTATTATAACCGTCCGGAATGAATATAGAATCATAACCAAATCCATTTGAACCTTTTTCCTTATAAGCTATTCTTCCTCTACATATACCCTCAAATTTAAATTCTTTACCATCGGAATTGATATATATTAATACTGTTTTAAAATAGGCATTTCTATTTTTGCTTTCTCCTAACTTTTTTAATACTTTATCCCTATTATCTTCATCTTTATTTAAATCCGAATAACGAGCTGAATATACTCCAGGTTCACCATTTAAATCCTCTATAAAAAGCCCAGTATCATCGGCGATAACACTATAAGGAGTTTTTTCTTTTATGGCACGAGCCTTTAATCTAGCATTCCCTTCTAGAGTGCTTTTTACTTCTTCAACCTCTATACCTCCTAAATTAGCCTCTGTTTTAGAAATTATATTTATAGGTAAATCTTTCATGATTTCCTTCATTTCTCTTAATTTATTTAAATTATCGCTTGATAAAACTAAACTTTCTTTATCTAAGAGAGCTTTATTTTGTAAATCAAGAATTTTTTTAAGTCCTATTTCTGATAAATCTAACAAATCATTTAAGTCTCTTCTTGAAAAAGCTTTACCTTCAGCTGTTCCTTGGATTTCAATTATATCTAATTTTTCATTTACTATAACATTTAAATCAACATCTGCCTTAGAATCTTCTTTATAATCTAAATCTAGAAGTTTTTTATTATCAACAATTCCAACACTTATTGCTGCTACCTGACTTTTTATTGGATTTTCACTTATTGTCCCATTTTTAATCGCTTTTTTGATAGCAAGAGATATGGCTATAAAAGCTCCATTTATACTGGCAGTTCTGGTCCCCCCATCAGCAGATATTACGTCACAATCTACCCAAATAGTTTTATCAGGAATTTTTGAAAAGTCTATACATGATCTTAAACTTCTACCTATTAATCTTTGTATTTCTTGAGTTCTTCCATCAATTTTACCTTTAGATATATCTCTAATTTTTCTTAAATGAGTAGAACCTGGTAGCATAGAATACTCACAAGATAACCACCCTAATCTTTTCCCTTTTAGAAAAAACGGAACTTTGTCTTCTATAATAGCTGTACAAATTACCCTTGTATTTTCAACTTCTATTAAAACCGAACCTTGTGGATTAGGTGTATAATTTAAATTTAATTTTATTTCTCTTATTTGATCATGTTTCCTATATTTACGCATTTTACCTCCAAAATAATAAAGAGGCTAAAACCTCTTATTATTTTACTAATATCTAATTGTTTTCTATATATTTTATTTTGTAATTTTCTATTCCTTTAAATAATCCATTTGCTAATTTTTCTATATACTCTTCATCTATTATTTTATCATAATCATCTGGATTTGACATAAATCCAAGCTCAGCTAAGGCTGATACTGATTTGGTCTTATTTAAAACAACTAAGTCAGGTCTATTTTTTATTCCTCTACTATTACTTTCTGTCTCTTCTAATAAAGCTTTTAACAATTCATCTGCAAAATACTTTTGTTCAGTACTTTTAATTATTACTTTTGATTCAGATGCATATAAGACTTCTATCCCTTTGGCTTCTCTATTGTCAGAACTATTAAAGTGTATGGATAAAAACAATTCAGAATTTAACTTATTAGATACACTAGCCCTATCTAACAATTTAATATACTCATCTTCAGTTCTTGTCATTATGGTTTCATAACCCCTAGATTTTAATTTATTATTTAATATCTTTGCTACTTGTAAATTTAAGTCTTTTTCCTTAAGACCTGAATCAACTATAGCTCCCGAATCCTTTCCTCCATGTCCAGGATCTATAACTATAGTAATAGGACCTTCAGCTTTTATCTTTTTACTTATAGTTCTTTTCTCTTTGTTTTCTTTTAAATCTTCAATTGTCAAACCTGCTGCTTTATACGCTTCTTTATTATCTTTATCTTCTACTTTATTTGTTTCTATTTTTTCTGTATTGGATATAAATGATGATTTAGCTTTATTTGCAGTCTCAACAACTGGCTTAGATTCTTTAATTAAATCATTTTTATTTTTATCATTAGAATTATTACTCTCATCAGAAGTAGAATTAACTTTAGAGACGCTTTCTTTATCTTTTACTTTTACAGTACTTATTATTGCTTGTTGAGAATCTCCATTCCACGACACTTTATAATCCATTGCTTCTGATAAAAATCTTAATGGAACCATAGTTTTTGTTTCAACTTTAGGTTCATTGAATTTTGCAAATCTCGGCACTGAATCATTATTTAATTTAATTTTTTTATCATTTACATATACTATATTAGAATCAATTTTTAGTTTAATCCTTTTATTATTTAATTCTATAGTTGCACTCTTTATTTTATTATCCCACTTAACATTAGCTCCAAGTCCTTCTGTCAATTCTCTTATTGGTACAAAAGTTCTGGAATTTAAGTTGTATGGTTTAAAATCCGATTTAATCTCTTTACCATCTACTACTACACTCACATCACTTACCTTAACATTTTTATTATTAATAATTACCTTAAAATTAGAACTAGCTTCAACATTTGAAGTAACAAAAAATAATATTAATATTAAATATAAAATAGTTTTTTTCATAAATCCTCCTAGATTATTTATACAGCATAGATTTTTTAAAGTCAATGAAATTTACACTACTTTATATAATTCATCAGATTCAACTTCAGTTATTAGTTTATCTTTATCTTTTATATATAAATCTTTACCTTCTTTAACTATACCTATTGCACTTATGCTTATATTCTCCTTAACTGCATCTATTTTTAACTTTATAAAATCTTCTTTTGTAAGTACAAATAACATACTTCCTGAAGAAATTAATTTATATGGATTTATATTAAAATGATCACTTATTTTCATAGTCACATCTTCTATAGGTATACTATCATTATTAATTTCTATTCTCTTGTTTAATAAATGGCTCACCTCAAGTAAAGCTCCATAGACTCCACCTTCTGTTATGTCATGCATAAATTTAACATTATTTTTCATAGCTATTTTTGATTCTTTTAAAACTGATAATGAGTTTTTAAACTTTTCAATAACATACTTTTCTTCTTTACTCAAAATATTTCTTAATTCTTCTTTTTTCTCTGAATAAATAATAGAACTTCCTTCAATACCTATGCTCTTTGATATAGCAATTATATCACCAGAATTTATATTTTTATAATTTAAGGAAGTATTTTTTTTGACTCTTCCTAAAACTGTAGAAGTTACAACTATCTTATTTACAGCATCTGTTACTTCAGTATGCCCCCCAATTATATCTAAATTAAGTTTATTACTTTCTTTATTAGCATCTATAATAATTTTTTTTAGATCTTCCAACTCTGCTTCAGGAGGCAATAGTATACTTAATAAAATACCAACAGGTTCTGCTCCTTGACAAGATATATCATTGCAAGAAACATTAACTGCCAACACTCCTAAATCTTTAGTAGATCCTGTTATAGGATCAATAGATAAAACTGCCAAATCATCACCTATATCTAAAACAGCATTATCTATACCAATGCTAGCACTTGTTAAAACTTCTTTTCTTTTTAAGCTTATATTACTAAAAATATATTCTTCTAATTGAACATTTGATAATTTTCCTACTTTCATCTCTCATCTTCCAATTCTACTTTTATTTTAAAATTTATAACTCCATCATAAATATCTTCTTCTATTAATTCGCTATTATAGCTAATACTTTCCATTACTTCATCGATTTTCTTTTTACTTTTTGATATACCAGAAATATAACCTAAATTATTTTCAAAATAATATTCTGTAAATAAAATATTCTCATTTACACTATCTTCAAATTTTAAAAATAATTTATGAAATATCAGATTGTTTTTCTTATTAATTTCTAAATTTTTATTTTCATTTCTAATTTTTATTAATTCTTTGTTTTTATTTTTTAAAGTTCTAAATTCATTAGTATTAAAACTTTCATCTAGCTTATTTAAGTTTAACTCCAGTTTTCTGGTCAAATTATAATTATTATTCAATACATTTTTTAAATAAGTAAAATATAGACTATTGGAAATTATAATTGAAGCTAAAATAAGAGGAATAATATAGTTTAATTTTTCTTTTTTTCTTGATTTAAGAAAATTGAAATTATTATCTAAAAGCATATCATTATTACTTAATTCAAAATCAATTTTATTATTTTCATTTAAATTTTCAAATAAGTCTTTGCTATAATCTAGAGATGCACTCCCTATAAATAAAATATTTTCTTTATTACATAATTCAGAGATATAATTTATTTTTTTATAAATTAATATTTTCGATTTATTTATTAATTTTTCTTTTTTTATTTCTTCAATATATGTATATTTTAAATTCAAAATATCTTTAAATTGATTATAATTTAATTCATATTCTTCTAATAGTTTTGTGAAATCATTATAAAAAATAGATCTATTAACATTATTATTATCTATAATTATGTTAGATAAGCCAAAATAAACAAAAGTTTTATTTTTTACATTTAAAGCATCTAATATATGATAAATACCTAATAGATCTTTATTTAACTTTTCAAAAATATATAAATAATCATTAAATATATCCTTGGGAAATAATCTAATATCACAATTTATAGCATTATCTAATTTTGAATATTTATACTTAATTATATACTCATCTAAATTTATAGGCAAAGCCTCTTCCACTTCATAAGAAATCATAGAGTCTAAATCTTCTAAAGAAATTTTAGGTAGTTTTAATTTTATATTTAAAATTTTATCTGTAACAAATAATAAAACAAAATTATCCAGGCTATCATTATTTTCAAAATATTTTTTTAAAATATAATATAAATGAGACTTATCCAGTATTAAACTATTTTCTATTACCTTTCTTGGAATGTCTATTTCTGATGAGCTCTCTTCATTTATTATTTTAAAAGATAAATCTTCTACTATTATATAGGTTAAACGTCTATACTTTTTAAATAATTTCATAAAATCACCTTTAATATACTCATTCCTATATATGGACACAAGGCTATAGCATCTTTTTTATTCTTTTTTTTACTAACTATTAATATTATACTAACTATTGCAGCAAATATAAATGTATTTCTAAATATTATTAAGGCATCAAAATAAGAATTAGAAAAAAATCCTGATAAAGCTCCAAATAAGATATCTCCTTCTCCCATAGCATGTGTGAATTTAAAAATTATAAAATAAACTAATAATAATGTGAACAAAGATAAAATAGATATAAGAAATGAACTATTACTTATATACTTATAGAATATTTCTAAAAACAGTAAAATTATAATATCAAAAATATAAATTTCTTTAATTCTTAAATCTGTAAACGAGATTATAATTATAATACAAGCTTCTAATAATCTAATAAAAAAATATAAATTTAATCCATATTTTTCATAAATTAATAGAAAAATCATTCCTGTGATTATCTCAATCAATATATTTAAAAAAGAAATTTTAGAATTACATTTATTACATTTTCCTTTTAATAATAAATAACTTATTATTGGAATATTTAAATATATAGGTATTATACTTCCACAATTTTCACACCTACTCCTTCCAAATAAAAAAGTTTTTATATCTTCTCTCCTGTAAATAAAGGCTCCCATAAGAGAGCCTATGCAAGAACCTATTATAAAAATTAAAAATTTCATACTAACCTCAGTTACTATTTATTTCCTTTAATTCTTTTCCTTCAACTTTAACCTCACCAGGGGATACAGTAATATTCCCATCTGTGTCTACTCTAATTTTAAAATCATTTTCTCCATCTTTTAAAGCTTTAGCAGGTTTAGGAATGTTTCCTTCAAAATAATCTTTTAAATCATTAATTGAAATGTCGCTTTTATTTTCCGGATTTTCTATTAAGTACATTATTGCAGCATTTTTTATTTCTTTTACATTTACATTATGAGCCGCTGCTTGTGCTGTTAAATTTGATTTGCTAAATCTTGGTATAGCTATAGAAACTAAAATTAAAATTATAGCTATAACTATAACAAGCTCAACCAAAGTAAAAGCTTTTAATTTTTTATTCATTTTTCACCTCTCTAGTTAAAATTATTCACTAAATCAAACATAGGCAAAGCTATAGATATAAGAATAAATCCAATAAATATTGATATTATTAATATCATAATAGATTCTATCAAAACAATAAATTTATGCTGATTAGTTTCCAATTCATATTCTAATAATTCATCTATAGACGAGACTATATCTTTCATGTTAGAAGACTCTTCTCCAACTTTTATCATAGATATTACAAGTTCTGAAAATATTTTATATTTCCCTAAAGCTCTTGATAAACTTTCTCCTCTATATAAATCTTTCAATACTTCCTCTAAACATTTTCTTAAAGCTAAATTTTCAGTAGAACTTATAATTACCTCTATTGATTCAGGTATATTTGTTCCTGAATTTAATAAAAACTTCAATTGACTTAGAAAATTTTTCACTAATATGATTTTATATACATTGATTTTTAGTTTTAAACTATCAATATATAGTTTTCCTTTAATAGTACTAAAATATAACATAAAAAAAATTATTAAAATAAATATAAGAAAAATTATAAAAAGTATATTATGTAATATAAAACTTGAGCTATTTATCAAAATTCTTGTCAATAATGGTAAATCCATACCATTATCTTTAAAAATTTCTGCAAAAGTTGGTAATATATTTAAAACCAAGAAATTAACTATTATTATTGTTACTATTATTAATAGTACTGGGTATGTTAATGCATTTTTTACTTTATTTTCAAAGATAGTTCTCTTTTTATAATATTGAGATAAATTATACAATACATTAGATAAATTAGATGATTTTTCTCCAATTTTAATCATGTTTATTAAAAATATTGGAAATATTCCAGTGTTTTTAAGTGAATCACTTAATTCTTCTGCTGATAATAAATCAGAATATATTTTTAATATTATTTCTTTTTTCTTTCCTTTATAGTTACTAGAAATAATTTCAAAAGTATTCACTATACTAATATTAGAATTTATTAGCACATAAAGTTGGTATAAAAATAAATATATATCATTATTATTAAAAATTTTTATATTTAGATGTAATTTTTTGTTAATTTCTATACTTTCTTTGATGCTAATTGGTCTAAGTGACATATCTTTAAGCTTATCTTTAGCTTCATTTTCATCCTTTGCATATATTGTATCTTGAATAATTTTTTTATTTTTATCGAAAGCTTTATATGTAAATCTCATAGTTCACCTATAGTAACTATATTTTTATAAACCTCTTCGACAGTTGTAACTCCATTTAATAAAATATTTCTCATGGATTCTTTTAAAGTCACCATTCCTTCTTTAATACAAAGTTTTCTAAATTCTTCTAAACTTATATTACTATTTATAGCTTCTTTTAACTTATCATTTAATATTAAAATTTCATATACAGCTATTCTTCCATTATATCCATTATTACAATATTTACATCCTACATTTTTATATACATCTAAAGTCTCATTATATAATTCCACATAAGATTTATTTCTAACTTTGCATTTACATAATTTTCTAACCAGTCTTTGAGATATAATTCCAACTACTCCAGCTGAAATTAAATAGTTTTCTATTCCCATATCTTTTAGTCTATAGATTGCTGATGGAGAATCATTGGCATGAAGTGTGCTTAAAACTAAATGTCCTGTTATTGAAGCTCTTAAAGCAGTTCTAGCAGTATTAACGTCTCTTATTTCACCTACCATTATTTTGTCAGGGTCTAATCTTAATATAGACTTTAAACCTGAATTAAAATCCATCCCCACCTGCTCATTTATTTCTATTTGGTTTATCCCTTCAATTTTATATTCTACTGGATCCTCAATAGTTATTATATTTGTTTCTTCATTTTGTAATTCCTTTAAAAAAGTTATTAATGATGTTGTCTTACCAGATCCTGTCGGACCCACGCTTAAAATCAAACCATTAGGTTGACTTATCATTTTATCAATCAATTCTTCCTGAAAACCTTTTACTCCTATTGCCGATTTAGTTAATATTGCATCTTTTTTATTTAAAACCCTTAAAACTACTTTTTCAGAAAATATAGTTGGAACTATTGCAACTCTTATATCTATTAATTTACTCCCATAATTGTAAGTAAATCTCCCATCTTGAGGAATATTTTTAACTGTATAATCCAAATTACTTAAAACCTTAATTCTATTTATCATCAATCTACTAATCGACTTATTTATTTCTATTAAATCTTTAAGAACACCATCTATTCTTATTCTTATTTTTGAAAAGTCTTCATAAGCATCCATATGTATATCCGAAGAATTGTTTTCTATAGCGTAACTAATTATTTCATCTAAAAACTTTATAATTTTAGAATTTGTATTTTCTATTTGAAAAGTCTCTTCGTTCTTTATTGCAGAAAGGGAAAAATCATCTAATAAATTTTTAATATTTGATAAATCTGACTTTGGATATGTATTTCTTCTATAAATCTCTAACTCATCAAAAGAACACTTATCAAATCCAACATCTTTCTTCAAAATTAACTTTAACGAAATTTCTGTATTTTTATTATATTCAGCTATCCAAAATATAACTTTATCATCTATTATAGATTTAGGAACAACATTGTATTTATAAGAAATATTCTTATCTACTATTTTTAGTAAATTTTCAAATAAAATATCCATATTATAGACCTCGTAAAATTAAAATTATTTTGCTTTATTTTTAAGTCATATTAGTTATGATTTATAATTTACTATACTACTAAGATTATCCCATAAAGTACAATATAGTGTCAAGAATATTAAAAAGAATAGTAGGAAATATACCCCCCTACTATTCTTCATTAGTATTTTCTCTATAGTCGCATGTTTTATTGTTACATTTTATAATCTTTGAATTTCTATTTTGTTTGACAGTTAAAATATCTCCACATTTAGGACATTTTTTATCTATAGGTTTATTCCATGAAACAAAATCACATTCTGGATAATTATTACATCCAAAAAATTTTCTTCCTTTTTTACTTCTTTTTACTACTATATCTCCGCCACATTTAGGGCATTTAACATCAATTTTTTCAATTAATGGTTTCGTATTTCTACAGTCTGGAAAACCAGGACATGCTAAAAACTTGCCATACCTACCCATCTTAATTACCATATTCCTACCACATTTTTCACAAATTTCGTCTGTTACTTCATCTTTAATCTCTACTTTTTCTATACTTTGTTCAGCTATTTTTAAATCTTTTTCTAGCTGTTCATAAAATAAGGTAATTAAATCCTGCCACTTCATTTTTCCTTCAGCAATCTTATCTAAATTATCTTCCATATTCGCAGTAAACTTTTCATTTATTAAATCACTAAAATTATCGCATAAAATATCATTTACTGTTAACCCTAGTTCTGTTGGCATTAATCTTTTTTCTTCTATTACTACATAATATCTAGATAATAGAGTGCTAATAGTTGGTGAATAGGTTGAAGGTCTTCCTATTCCTAACTCTTCTAACATTTTTATTAAACTAGCTTCATTATATCTTGCTGGAGGTTGAGTGAAATGTTGTATTTTACTTACTTCCTTAGCTTGTAATACATCATCAATTTCTAAATTCGGTAATATATTGTCCTTTTCTGTGGAAAATTCATATACTTTTAAAAATCCGTCAAAAGTTATTTGAGATCCTGAAGATTTAAATACTTCTAAGTTAGAAATAATTTCTAAACTCATTGTATTATAAAGGGCTGCTTTCATCTGAGATGCTACAAATCTTTTCCATATAAGAGAATATAGTTTAAATTCATCTTTAGATAAAGAATCTTTTATACTATATGGGGTTTTACTAACGTCAGTTGGTCTTATACATTCATGGGCATCTTGAATATTAGAAGCTTTCTTTGCTACTTTTCTTGCCCCTACATAATTTTTCCCATATTCTTCTTCTATGAATTTCATTAAATTATTCAATGCTTCATCTGAAATTCTTGTAGAATCTGTTCTCATATATGTTATTAAACCAACTTGTCCTACTTTCGGTAAAGAAACACCTTCATATAGGCTTTGAGCAACCATCATAGTTTTTTTAGTTGAAAAATTAAGTCTTTTTGATGATTCTTGTTGCAAAGTTGATGTTGTAAAAGGTGAAGCTGGTGATTTCTTTCTACTACCTTCTTTTATATTTTTTACTATAAAATTATTTTTATCAATTTTATTTAAAATATTAATTGCTTCTTCTTCATCTTTTATTTCTTTTTTTACTATTTTATTACCTTGGATACTTCCATAATATTTTGAATTAAAAGCTTTTCTATTTTTCTTAAGTACCGCTTCTATTGTCCAATATTCTTCTGAAACGAAGTCGTCAATTTCTTGTTCTCTATCGCAAATAGACTTCAAGACAACCGATTGAACTCTACCAGCAGATAATCCATTCTTCACTTTTTTCCATAATAAAGGACTTATTTTATAACCAGCTAGTCTATCCAATATTCTTCTAGCCTGTTGAGCATCAACTAAATCCATATCAATTGTTCTAGGATTTTTAATTTGTTTTTTCACTGTTTCTTTTGTTATTTCATTAAAAGTAACCCGACTTTTATCATCTATGTCCATTCCTAAAATATAACTCAAATGCCAAGATATAGCTTCTCCTTCTCTATCTGGGTCAGTTGCTAAAAAAATTTTATCTGCTTGTTTAGCTTCTTTTTTTAAACTTTTTATCAATTCACCTTTTCCCCTAATATTAATATATTTAGGTTCAAAATTATTTTCTATATCTATTCCCAATTTACTTTTTGGTAAATCTCTAATATGTCCAACTGAAGCAACAACTTTATAATTTTTCCCTAACATTTTCTTTATAGTTTTCGCTTTAGTTGGCGATTCAACTATCACTAAATTTTTAACCAAATTTACACTTCCTTAATGTTTTAAATTAACTTCATCTATAATATCAACAAAATAAAAACTCTTCAAGAATTATATTATTTAAATTAGTTATTATGTATAATCTAACATATTTTTTATATTATTTAAAACATAAGATTTATAAAATTAGTTATTTAATTTAACTTTTAATTTATTAATAAAAAACTCTTGTCCTTGACAAGAGTTTTTTATTAATATTCAAGAAATACTTTTGATTTAGCTCCACATATTGGGCATGATTCTTCATTTTCATCAAAAGTTATATATCCACAAACTGGACACATAAATATTTTATCTATTTCTAAATCTTTTCCCTGATCTACTGCTTCTTTAGCTTCTTTATATTTTTCAGCATGAACTTTTTCTGCATCTACTGCATATTTCATTGCTTTTATAGCTTCTTTTTCTTCTTGCATTTCTGCAACAGCTATATAGGCTGGATACATTTGGTTACTTTCAAATAATTCTCCATTTCTTGCAGCTTCAAGATTTTCAGAAGTATTTCCTATCCCAAATCCTGCCATGGAAACTACTGGAAAATCACCTTTAACATCTTTTAAAGCTTTAAAATGAAGTGTAGCATGAACTCTTTCTGCATCTGAAGTAGCTTTATAAAGTCTTGCAACATTCTTAAAATCATTTTTTTCAGCCTCTTCACCCCATATGATATATCTCATATGTGCCTGAGATTCTCCACCAAAAGCTGATCTTAAATTTTCACTTGTCATTTGATTCATTTTTTTACCCCCTTAAATTTTACACCATTTTAATATATTATATCTAAATTTTTAATTATATTCAAGGAATATTAAGAAAATCAACTGACAACGCTTAGTTTTTCTGCCTGGTCACTTGTTGACAAAGCATTTATTATATCATCTAAGTCACCATCAGTTATATCATCAATTTTATGAAGTGTTAAATTTATTCTATGGTCTGTAACCCTACCTTGAGGATAATTATAAGTCCTTATTCTTTCTGACCTATCTCCTGTACCTATTTGTGACCTTTTTTGGTTAGATAATTCATCATTTTGTTCCTGTTGTTTTAAATCAAAGAGTTTTGTTTTTAAAATCTTCATAGCTTTTTCTTTGTTTTTTAATTGTGATTTTTCATCTTGACAAGATATTACTATTCCTGTTGGTAAATGAGTCAATCTTACAGCTGAATCTGTTGTATTTACTGACTGACCACCATTACCTGAAGACCTAAAAACATCAAATTTAATTTCTGACATATCTATATCTATTTCCACATCTTCTGCTTCAGGTAAAACAGCTACTGTTGCAGTAGACGTGTGTATTCTTCCAGAACTTTCAGTTTCAGGTACTCTTTGAACTCTATGAACACCTGATTCATATTTAAGTTTAGAATAAGCCCCATTTCCAATTATCATAAATATTACTTCTTTATAACCACCTATACCAATTTCATTCGTAGCCATTATATCGGTTTTCCAGCCCATTCTTTCAGCAAATCTCATATATTGTCTAAACAAAACGCCAGCAAATAGAGCAGCTTCGTCTCCACCTGCTCCAGCCCTTATTTCTACTATTACATTTTTTCTATCATTAGGATCTTTAGGTATTAGCAAAATTTTTAACTCATCATCTAATTTAGCTAAGTTTTCTTCATCACTCTTGATTTCTTCTTTTACTAATTCCTTTAAATCATCATCTAATTTTTCTCCTAACATTTCTTTATTTTCTTTTAGATGATTTTCAACATTTTTGTATTCTCTATACTTAAGAACTATAGGTTCAATTTCAGCGTGTTCTATAGCTGTTTTTTGGTACAATTTAGAATCGTTAATAACATTCATATCCATTAAATCATTTTCAAGTTCTTTATATCTTTTTTCAAATACTTCTAAATTCTCGTACATTAATTTCTCCTTTAGTCGCTATTAATACTCTATCATTTCCAGATAAATCTTTAAAACAATAAGTTTTATAATCTTCTAATAAGTCTGTAATTAAATTTTTTTGATTATATCCTATTTCTAAAACTAAAAATCCATTTTTATTTAAATGTTTATCTAAATTCTTAATAATCTTTCTATAAAAATATAATCCATCTTTTCCCCCATCTAAAGCTAATCTGGGTTCAAAATCTTTAATTTCAATCTGTAAGTTTTCTATTTCTACACTTTCTATATATGGTGGATTTGAATATATTATATCAAATGTTTCATTTATATTTGAATAAATATCACTTTGAACTATTTTTATATTTTCTAGTTTATAATTATTTATATTAGTTATAGTATTATTTATGGCTTCTTCAGATACATCAACTCCAGTATAGTCTATATGACTTCTTTCTAGTCCCATAGTCACTGAAACTATTCCTGAACCAACTCCTATTTCTAGTAAATTTTTTATATTATTTTTATCAATTATATATTTTAATACATCGATACTAATTTCCGTATCTTTTCTTGGTATCAAAACTTTTTTATTTATTTTAAATTCTCTACCATAAAAATGTGCTGAACCTAAAATATAAGCCAAAGGTTCTCCATTTTTTCTTTTTTCCATAATACGAAAAAATTTATCTTTCTCTTTCTTTCCTACCTTTTCTTCCCCATGAACTAAAAGATAAGAAATGTCTTTTTCTAATATATCAGCTAATATATTTCTAACTTCTATAGACGAATTGGAATACCGATTATCTTTCAAATATTCTAAACCGCTTTTTATAAGATCATTTATTTCCATATATCACTCTCTCCCTTTTCAGGAAGTACTGATTTTAAACTTGCTATAGCTACTTCAATCATTGATTCATCGGGTTCTTTTACCGTTACAAGAGACTGGATTTTTAACCCTGGAATAGCAAATAATTTACAAATTTTAGAATCACTTTTCCCTATAAATCTATTAATTTCATAAGATATACCTGCTACTAAAGGAAAAGCTAACAGCCTTGATAAGATTCTAATAATTGGAGATGGCCATCCAAAAAAAGTTAAAACCACTATGCTTATCATCATAACCATGAATAAAAAACTTGTTCCACACCTAGGATGAACTATGGGGTATTTTTTTACGTTTTTTACTGTTAACTCTTCACCTGCTTCATAACATGTTATAGATTTATGCTCTGAACCATGATACATAAAGACTCTTTTTATATCTTCTAATTTTGAAATATAATATAAATATATTCCAAATATTATAAATCTTAATAATCCCTCTACTAGATTTAAAATTATACTTGACTGATTATATTTATTTAGGAGTCCAGCAATCATACTCGGTAAAATAAAAAATAAAATACTAGCTATGATAAAAGATACTAGCACAGTTATAGCAGTTATAATTGAATCTTTTTTATCTTTAAAAATTTTATCTAAAAAACCATCTTTTCTATCTATCTCAGCTTCTTCCCAAAAAGAAGCTGAATATGTTAAAGCATTAACCCCTATAGTCATAGCTTCTATTAGTTTATATGCTCCTCTTAATATAGGTAGCTTCAATATTTTATATTTGTCAGAGATATCTCTTAACTTGTCGACCTTTAATTCTATATCTCCATCCGGCTTTCTAACAGCTATGGCTAACTTTGAAGGGCCTTTCATCATAACCCCTTCTATAAGAGCTTGCCCTCCTATTGTAGTTTTAAAATTACTACTTATCTTCATATATTAAAATTTCTCCTAAAGTGAAAAATGGTTAGCTACTAGCCAACCATTACTTATTTCTTTTATATTTACTATTGAATTTCTCAATACGTCCGCCTTGGTCAGCCAACTTTTGTTTCCCAGTGAAGAATGGATGACATTCAGAACAAACTTCAACTTTTAAATCTTCTTTTACTGAACCTGTTTTAAAAGTATTCCCACAAACACAAGTTACAGTAGCTTCTTTATATTCAGGATGAATATCTTTTTTCATACCTAACAACTCCTTCTAGTAATCTCAATTAATTATTTTATCATATTATAAAAATATTTTCAAATAATTATTTTATCATTTTTTCATAGATCTAATATATTCTTTTAAATCTATAACTTCTTTATTGGACATAATAATTTTAAATTCATAATCTTTTTCTAAACCTATACCAAAGCCTAAAATTGCAGCAAGTGGAGAAAGGACAACGCCTATTGCTGAAACTGTTAAAGATAATGAAAGAACAGTTTCTCCGTCTTTTTCTACGATTAACTTACTAGCATTACCTTTTTCCCAAATATCTTTTATAGCTTTTTTTATATCTTCAAAATTTATAAAATCTTTCTTTGTATTTCCATTATTTTCACTTGACGTAAATAAACTTATTGATGAATTAATAGATTTAATCGCTAAATCCACATCTCCATCAGAATCTAAAAGAGCCAATCTAACTATATCATATGATGCACCTGTTACATTAATAACATAATCTATTTTTTCCATACTTATCATAATTATCGCCTCCTACTATTTTATACCCTTTAAAAATTAAAATAAAACTATTTAAGTTCTCTTTCAACTTCTTTTATTATATTATCTTTTCCTAATATAACAAGAATATCATTCTCTTTAAGACTTGTTTTAGCTGAAGGAGCTACTTTTACTTCATCTCCTCTTTCTATAGCTAAAATTGTAACTTTATAAGTATTTCTTATATGCAACTCTTCTATAGTTTTATCTATCCAATCTGGAAGAACTTTCATTTCAGCTATAGAAAAATCTGGCGATAACTGAATATAGTCTAGTATGTTATTTGATGTTAGATTATGAGCAACCCTATTTCCCATATCTATTTCCGGAAAAATTATTTTATCAGCTCCTACTTTTCTAAGTATTCCACCCTGCCTAGTAGTCTTTGCTTTAGCTAGTATATATTCTATTCCAGACTCTTTACAAATTAAAGTGGCCATTATGGCAGCTTCTAAGTTAGAACCTATAGCTATTACAGCTGTATCAAAATTTTTTAAACCTAATTGATTTGTTGCATTTTCATCTAGAACATCACATTGTATAGCAGTAGTAACTTCATCAGCAATAGCCTGAATCTTATCATAATCTATATCTATTATTAATACTTCATTTCCAAGATCTGTAAGTGTTGTAGCTATAGTAGATCCAAATCTTCCACAACCAAAAACTACAAATGATTTCATAATTATCTCCTTATCCAACTATAATGTTGCCTTCTGCGTACTTTATATTTGAAACTTTTCTTTTTTTCATTATTCCAACTGCTAATGTTGTTGGACCAACTCTTCCCATAAACATAGTTAATGACAAAATAATTTTAGAAGCGTCATGTAAAGAATCTGTTATTCCTCTAGTTATACCTACAGTTCCAAATGCAGATACTGATTCAAATAATATATCTAAGAAAGTAAATCTACCACTCTCTACTATTGACAAACCTAAGGCCACAAATAAAACTAAGCCCATACAAATAAACAGTATTGTTAAAGCTTTTAAAACAGTAGAAATTGGAATGTTCCTTTTTGCAAAAACAATTTTTCTATCTCCTCTAACAACAGATAAAGCAGAAAATAATAGTACCCCGAAAGTACTAACTTTAATACCTCCAGCTGTAGAAGCGGAAGCTCCTCCAATAAACATTAATATTATCATTATAAGAGCTGATGAATCTTGCATCTTAGATATATTTATGGAATTAAAACCTGCTGTTCTAGTAGTTGTAGATTGAAATAAGGACATCAAAAATTTATCTCTTAAAGAATAATTCCCAATAGTACTAGGATTAGAATATTCAATCAAAAAAAACGAAAGTGTCCCTATAACCAATAAAATTACTGTCATAATTAAAACCATCTTCGTATGAACATTATAATTATTAAATCTGCGATGTCTGTATATATCCATATATACAGTAAACCCCAAACCTCCTAATATTATTAGAACAATAACAGTCAAATTAATTAAGATATTAGTATTATATCCAACTATAGAATTCCCAAAAATATCAAATCCCGCATTACAAAAAGCTGAAATAGCGTGAAATACAGAATACCATACTCCTATTTTTATCCCGTATTGAGGTATAAAAACAGTAGAAAACAATAAAGCCCCTATAGCTTCTATTATGAAAGTTATAGTTATAACATACTTACTCAACTTTACAAGTCCTGACAAAGTGCTTGTATTTAACTGTTCTTTAATCAGAAGTCTTTGTTTTAATCCAATTTTCATCTTAAAAATTACTGCAATCATAGAGAACATTACCATAGTTCCCAATCCACCAATTTGTATAAGTACAAGTATAACTATTTTCCCAAATAAACTCCAGTGATTAGCAGTGTTTACAACAGTTAATCCAGTAACACAGGTTGCTGAACTCGATGTAAAAAGAGCATTTATAAATCCAACGGATTCTTTGTTTACCGAAG
Organism: Peptoniphilaceae bacterium; assembly: GCA_052090825.1. Classification (GTDB taxonomy): domain Bacteria; phylum Bacillota; class Clostridia; order Tissierellales; family Peptoniphilaceae; genus JBQDBK01. Next base: position 36,057 of record JBQDBK010000009.1, read on the forward strand.
CAATAGGTAAATTTAATAAAAGAGTACCTATTAATATTACTAATCCAAAAGAAATTCCCAATAATAAAGGTGGATTTTTAATATATCTAGAAATCAAAGATTTAATTTTAGACTTCATTTACGCCTCCTGAAAAAAATAAAGCTCCCGTAGGAACTTTATTATTCTCCCTTTGCAACCTCTACTAATTTTGCAAATCCTTGTGGATCATTTATAGCCATCTCAGATAACATTTTTCTATTAATTTCTACATTAGCTTTTTTTAATCCACTAACAAACTTAGAATAACTCATTCCATTCATTCTTGCTGCTGCATTAATTCTAGCTATCCAAAGTTTTCTAAAATCTCTTTTTCTTTGTTTTCTACCAATATATGCATAGCTTAAGGATTTCATGACTGCTTGGTTAGCTGGTCTAAATAATTTAGATTTAGCTCCGAAATATCCTTTGGCTTGTTTTAATACTTTTTTATGTCTTTTTTTGGCATTAACCGCCCTTTTAATTCTAGCCATTATTTACCTCCTACTTATGGAATCATGTGATCAATTCTTTTTTGATCACCTTTACTTACTATACTAGACTTTCTTAATTTTCTTAATCTTTTTGCTGATTTTTTGCCTGTTAAATGACCTTTAAATGCAGAAAATCTTTTTAACTTTCCAGATCCAGTTCTTTTAAATCTCTTAGCTGTACCTCTGTGAGTTTTCATTTTACCCATAGTTACATCCTCCTATTTATCAGTATTTGGAGATAAAAACATAACCATATTTCTACCTTCCATCTTTGCTTTTTTGTCCACAATCCCATACTCAGAAACTAATTCAACAAATTTATCAAGTACTTCCTTACCGATATCAGTATGGCCCATTTCTCTACCCCTAAACCTAACTGCAACCTTTACTCTATCTCCATTTTTCAAAAAAGTTTTTGCATGGTTTACTTTAGTGTTAAGATCGTGCTCTTCAATATTAGGTGTTAAACGAAGTTCTTTTACATTTATAACTTTTTGTTTCTTTTTAGCATCCTTTTCTTTTTTCATAAGCTCATATCTATATTTTCCATAATCTAATATACGACATACAGGTGGCTTTGAATTTGGAGCAATTTTAACAAGGTCCAATCTCTTGTCTTGAGCCATTTCTAAAGCTCTGTTCTTTGCAACTATACCAACTTGATTTCCTTCTTCATCGATAAGTCTAACTTCCTTATCTCTTATTTCTTCATTAATTTGAAGTTCTTTAATTTCTAAGCACCTCCGTTAAAATTAAAAATGCGGACACAAAAATGCCCGCAAGAATATATTACATAACTATTCTTAAATAACCTTATGACTTAAGCTAAGGTGAGAAGCGGACTTCTTCTTATAATTTGTTATAAGTATAGTACAAAACTTGATATTTGTCAAGAAATTTATTTATTTTTCTTTCTTATAAAGTAACCTGGACTAACTTTTTCTTTCACTTTTATTTTAAATATTTGTTTAGCTTTATTTGCAACATCTATAGGATTATCTTTTTCATCTGTCATATAATCTAATTTTTGACTAAAGAATTTAATTTCAGGACCAAATATTTCAACAGATTCACCTTTAAATACCCTATTTCTTTGTTCAACTGTAGCTATCTTTGTCTCATTATCATAGTCTAATATTATTCCTACAAAATCATATCCTCTTATATAAGAATTTGTTTCATAAACTTGTGAATCTCTATTAGCCTTTCCATAAAAAAAACCTGTAGTGAAATCTCTATGACTCACTTTTTTTATTTCTTCTAATAATTGAGGATCAAATTTATAATTTTCTTTATTTTCATAAAAAGAATCTATAGCTTGTCTATATGATTTTATTACTGTAGCTAAATAATATTCACTTTTCACTCTTCCTTCGATTTTTAAACTACTTATCCCAATATTGATTAAATCGTCAATATGCTCTATCATACATAGATCTTTTGAATTCATTATAAAAGAACCATCTTCATGTTCTTCTATTGGAAAGTATTCTCCCAGCCTTTTTTCTTCAACTAAATAATATTTATACCTACAAGCTTGGGAACAATCGCCCATATTAGCATCCCGCCCTGTCATATAATTTGATAATAAACATCTTCCTGAATAAGACATGCACATAGCTCCATGTAAAAAAGTTTCAACCTCTATTTCATTTCCACAATCTTTTACAATTTCCTCTATTTCTTTGAGAGATAATTCTCTTGCAAGTACAACTCTTTTTGCTCCCATCTCACTCCAAAATTTTACAGTTGATGAATTAGTAACTGATCCTTGTGTAGATATATGAATATCTAAATCGGGAACTGTATTATGAATCCTCATAAACATACCTGGGTCTGATACTATTACAGCATCAACCCCTACCTTATACAAGCTTGTAACATAGTTTTCAATACCTTCTATATCATTATCATGTGGAATTATATTCAAAGTAACATGAACTTTTTTCTTTCTATCATGAGCATATTTTACTCCTTTGGCTATATCATCTAAATTGAAATTTTTAGAAGCTTTTCTTAAACCAAAACTTTCTCCTCCTAAATATACTGCATCTGCACCATAATCAATAGCAACTTTAAGTTTATTTAAATCTCCAGCAGGGGCTAAAAGTTCTACTTTTTTCATTTAAAATTTTCTCCTTACTAATAACATTCCATCTCCTATGGGAACAACTGATGAAATGTAATTCTCATCAGTTTCTATATCTTTTAAAAATTTTCTAAGTCTCTTTACTATAGTTATTTTTCTTTTTTTTACTAGTTCTTGATTAGCAATCATACCTTTAAAAAGAACATTGTCACATATTATTATTCCATCTTCATTTAAATTTTTAATCGCTAAATTAAAATACTTTTGGTATTGTCCTTTAGCAGCGTCGATAAAAATAAAGTCATATTTTTCAAATTCTTTTTCTAATACTTCATAAGCATCTCCATGAACAACTTCAATTCTATCTTCTAAGGAAAATTTTTTTATATTTTCTTTCGCTAATTCAACCATATCATCCCTAATTTCTATAGTCTTCATAAACTCAATACTAGATTGACTACTTGTAAGAACTATAGCTGAATAAGCCATAGCAGTTCCTAATTCTAAAACTTTTTTAGGTTTTTGTATAGAAATTAAAAACTTTAAAAATTCTTCTGATTCTTCTTCTATTATAGGTATATGATTTTCCTTAGCATAATTTCTCATTTCCAAAAATTCATGTTTTTTCTCTGGTATTAAATTTCTGATATAATTTTCAATGTAATCATAATTTATATATCCCATTTTAACCTCACAAAAAGGGAATCTTTCGATTCCCTAATTAAATTTCCATAATTATTGGAAGAATCATTGGATTTCTCTTTGTTTGTTGGAATAAAAATCCTTTTAAATCTTCCCTAATATTACTTTTAAGTGATGACCAATCAGTTATAGTATTTTTATCACACTTACTTAGAGTATTCTTAACTACATTTTTTGCATCATCCATTAAATCTCCCGATTCTCTAACATACACAAAACCTCTTGAAATAATATCTGGCCCAGAAATAACCTTAGCCTCTTTCTTAGAAATTGTAACGACAACAGCTATAAGACCATCTTCTGATAAATGCTTCCTATCTCTTAAAACTATGTTACCCACATCACCAATTCCTAATCCATCTATAAGAATATTTCCAGATGGAACATCAGCTACTAATTTTGCATCTTTTTGTGAAATTTCTAAAACATTTCCATTATTCATTATAAAAATATTTTCTTTTTCTACTCCTAAGGAAGCTGCAATTCTAGCATGTTCAAATAAATGTCTAACTTCTCCATGAGCTGGAATAAAATATTTAGGTCTTATTAGACTTAATATAAGTTTTAATTCTTCTTGGCAAGCATGACCTGAAACATGAATCTCAGTTAAGCTTTCGTAAATAACTTTTGCTCCAGTTTCTAATAATTTATTAATAATTTTTGAAACATCTTTCTCATTTCCAGGTATAGGAGTTGCTGATAAAATAACTACATCATTAGGAGTTAACTTTATCTGTCTATGCTCCCCATAAGCCACTCTTGTTAAAGCACTCATTGGTTCTCCTTGTGAACCAGTTGTTATAAATACTAACTCAGAATCATCATATTTACCCATGTTTTTTATATCCACTATAGTATCTTTTTTTACTTTTAAATACCCTAACTTTTTGGCTGCATCAGTTACATTTAACATAGATCTTCCAGAAAGAACAACTTTTCTATTATATTTTTCTGCAGCTGTTATAATTTGCTGAACTCTATGAACATTAGAAGCAAAAGTTGCAATTATAATTCTATTATTTTCTGCTTCAGAAAATATCCTATTAAAAGTTTCCCCTACCTTAGATTCACTCATGGTATATCCAGGTCTTAATACATTGGTTGATTCCCCAATCATAGCTATAACACCACGTTCACCAATTTGAGCAATCCTTTGAAGATCTATCACTTCTCCTAATATTGGATTAAAATCTACTTTAAAATCTCCAGAGTGATAAACATAACCTAGTGGAGTCTTTATTGCTATGGCACAAGCATCTGGAATAGAATGATTTACATTTATCCATTCAACTTCCATCTTGCCTAGTTTCACTTTATCTCCAGCCTTAACTACATTTAAATCCACCTTTCCCAAATTATGTTCTTTCAATTTATTAGTCAATAAACTTATAGTAAGAGGTGTACCGTAAATAGGCATTTTAATCTTTTTTAAAATATAAGGAATCGCTCCTATATGATCTTCATGACCATGAGTTAATACAAGCCCTTTTATTTTATCTTTATTTTTTATTAAATAAGTTACATCAGGAATTACTATATCAATTCCCAACATCTCATCTTCAGGAAAAGTCATCCCGCAATCAATTATTAGTATCTCATCTCTATATTCTACTAGAGTTAAATTTTTTCCTATCTCGTGCATTCCGCCAAGAGGAATAATTTTTAACTTATTACTGTTTCTCATTCATATTCTCCTTATTTTTAGTATTACAGTTTTTACAATAACCATAGAATTTAAGATTGTGGTCAACTATTTTAAATTTTTCATCTTTTTCTATCTCATCTTCTAGTGAATCTAATAAATCTATTTTTACTTCTGTCACTTTTCCGCAAGATAAACATATTAAATGATGATGTCTATGCTTAGTCTCAGAATTTTTAATCTCATATCTAACAACTCCATCATCAAAGCTAATTTTATATAAAATTTTAAGCTCCTCAAAAAGCATTAAAGTTCTATAAACTGTAGCTATACCGATTTCTGGAAATTCTTTAGAAACATATTCAAAAACATCATCTGCAGATAAGTGATCATCTGGATGTTTTAAAAAAACGTTATATATTTCGGCTCTTTGATTGGTATATTTATATCCATTTTCTTTTAATATATCTTTTACATATTGTGTATTATAATCCATAAGATTCACCTCCAAACCATTTATTACTAATTTTCATTCTCGCTAGTTAGTTCCTCATAAACTTGTTTAGCTTCATTTAGTTCTTCATCATCTATCCCTACTAAAAATTCATTTCCCTCTTTATCAGATTGAATTTTTAGAATATAAATCATATTATCTAAAGAATCACATGATTCCATAGCAACATAATCTGTGTCATCAATACTAAATTTAGCATTGATAATAAATTCTACTTTATTCCCTTCTTCATCATAAAAAACATGTTTATCCATACTTCCTCCTAATTACTATCTAAATAAATTTGAAGTATATAGGTAGCAGCTATCTTGTCTACGTATTTTTTCCTATTCTCTCGCCTTACATCTGCTTCTATTAATATTTTATTAGCAGCCATTGTAGTCATTCTTTCATCAATATAAATAATATCTACATTAAACTTATTCCCTAGTTTATCAGAAAATTTTCTAACTTTTTCGCTTTGAGGACCTAGAGTATTATTCATATTTTTAGGCAATCCAACAACTACTTTTTTTATACCATATTCTTTTATAATTTTAAATATTTCTTCATATGTTTGTTTGTTTGAGTCTCTTTTTACTGTTAAGAGTGGTTGAGCTGTAAAGCCTAGTTCATCACTTAAGGCTACCCCAATCCATTTATCTCCTACATCAAGACCTAAAATTCTCATATAACCACAACCTCATCCAAGGTACATATTGGCTCTATTTTTTCAATATGTAATAAATGAGATGGATAAATCCACCTCATCGTTTTAACTAATCTAAATAGGATTTTAATAATTCAGCTAATAATTCATCTCTTTCAATTTCTTGTATAAGAGATCTTGCATTTTTATAACTAGTTATATAAGTTGGATCTCCAGACAATATATAACCTATAATTTGATCTATTGGATTATATCCTTTTTCGGACAAAGCAAAATATACTTCTTTTAAGACACTTTTATACTTATCTCTTTCTAAATTTAATTTTTCAAAAACTTGAGTTTCATAATTCTTATCGTCCATAATATAACCCTCCTAAACAATTATAACATAGATATTAATTTTAAAAAACTTAATCTATAGAAGATCAGTGATTGAAGATAAAGCTTCATCTATCTTAGAAGGGTCTTTCCCTCCAGCAGTAGCCATATCAGGTCTTCCTCCACCGCCTCCACCAGCGATTTTAGCCACTTCCTTTACAATATTACCAGCTGAAACTTTTTTAGCTACTAAATCTTTTGATACAGCACATACAAAGTTTAATTTGTCTTCATTTTCAGTAGCAAATAATACCACTATAGATCCTACTTTTTCTCTGACTTCGTCCGCTAAATCTCTTAAAGTATTTACATCTACACCTTTAAATCTATAAGTAACATAATTAATCGAATTTACTACATTAACAGATTTAATTATATCATCTATTTCATCTTTTGCATTTTTAAATTTTAATTCTTCTATTTCTTTTTCATATTCCTTTATTGAAGTCATTAAACTTCTTAATTTATAAATAATGTCATTTTTGTTAGTTTTTAAAATCTTTGTAGTATCATCTCTCAATTTCTCTAAATTATTTAAATAGGAATATACTCCAGGACCTGTTATAGCTTCTATCCTTCTTACACCTGAAGAAATGCCACCTTCTGATATAATTTTAAACATAAGAATTTCAGACGTATTTCTTACATGAGTACCTCCACAAAGTTCTGTTGAGTAATCTCCCATTGAAACAACTCTCACCTTGTTTCCATACTTCTCTTCAAATAAACCTATTGCTCCAAGCTCATAAGCTTCTTTCGGAGATTTAATGTCAGTCTTAACATCCAAGGACTCAAAAATTTTATCATTTACTCTATTTTCTATTTTCTTTAAATCTTCCTGATCTAGGGCTTCATAATGAGTAAAATCAAATCTCATTCTATCATCTAATACTTCAGAACCAGCTTGATTCACATGATCTCCTAAAACTTCTTTTAAAGCCTTGTGAAGTAAATGTGTTACAGAATGATTTCGTTTAATATTTAATCTTCTATATTCATCTATCTCAGCAGTAACTTTAGACTTTATAAGAATTCCATCTTCAACTTCTATTATATGAAGAATTACACCATCTTTGGTTTTTTTAGTGTCTAAAACTCTAGCTGTAAAATCACTTGACTTAATTTTACCAGTATCTCCAACTTGTCCACCAGATTCTCCATAAAAAGGAGTTTTATCAAGTATAATAATACCCTTTTCTCCTTCTTTTAACTCATTTACCTCATTATTAATTTTAACTATCATAAGTATATTAGATACGCTTACATTCTCTGTATAGCCAATGAAGTCATTTTTAATTCCTTGAAAAATCTCATAATCTGAATTATTAGACCAACCTGAATCAGTTAAATCTTCTCTAGCTGATCTAGCTCTCTCCCTTTGCAGTTCCATATTCTTATTGAATCCATCTCTATCTAACAATAATTTATTTTCTTCAAGTATTTCTTCTGTTAAATCAATTGGAAATCCATAAGTATCATATAGTTTAAAGGCCTTTTCTCCATCTAATAAATTTTTATTGCTATTCATTAAGTCTAAAATATAAGAATCAAGAATTTCCATACCAGATTCTAAAGTTTCTAAAAATTTCTCTTCTTCATTTCTTATAACGCTTATAATTTGTTCTCTATTCCTTTTAAGCTCTGGGTAATAATCTTTCCCCCAAGAATCAATTATTAAATTGGATAACTCACTTAAAAAACTACCTTTTATATTTAAATTTCTTCCATGTCTTGCCGCTCTTCTTATTAATCTTCTAAGTACATATCCTCTTCCTTCATTAGAAGGTCTAATACTATCAGATATCATAAAAGTCATAGCTCTTATATGGTCTGTTATAACCCTTACAGATTCATCATTTTTCTTATCTGTTGAATATTTATAGTTTGCTTTATTCTCAATTGCTTTAATAATATCTTTTATAGCATCAATTTCAAAAATATTATCAGTTCCCTGTAATACAGTTGCAAGCCTTTCTAATCCCATTCCAGTATCAATATTAGGATGCGATAAAGGATGATAATTTCCTTTTTCATCTTTATCAAATTGAGTGAATACCAAATTCCATATTTCTATAAATCTGTCACATTCACATCCTGGTTTACAATCTTGACAACCACAACCATACTCCTCTCCCCTGTCAATATATATCTCAGAACAAGGGCCTGATGGACCTACTTCTAGTTCCCAAAAATTATCTTCTTTTCCTAATTTTACTATTCTTTCACTAGGGACTCCGATTTCTTCATTCCATATCTTATAAGCTTCATCATCCTCATGATAAACACTTACCCAAATAATTTCAGGATCCAATTCTATTTCTTTAGTTAAAAACTCATAAGCCCAACTAATAGCTTCTCTTTTAAAATAATTACCAAAAGAAAAATTACCTAACATTTCAAAAAAAGTAGCATGTCTAGCTGTTTTCCCAACATTCTCAATATCTCCAGTTCTTATACACTTTTGACAAGTAGTAACCCTATTTGCAGGAGGAGTAAGTTCTCCTGTAAAATATTTTTTCATTGGGGCCATTCCTGCACCAATTAGTAATAAGGATTTATCATTTTTAGGAATAAGAGAAAAACTAGGTAAAACTAAATGATTTTTTGATTCAAAAAATTTTAAATATAATGATCTAATTTCATGTAACTTAAGATTCTTCATAATACACCTCTCCACCTTAAAAATCCTCCCATCAAAGGGAGGAAGACTTTGTTAATAAAATTATAATTATAAAGTAGAATTTTGTCAATTCAGACAACTTTATTATTATCTCTACTGTACTTTATTTTAATTACATCTAAAAGAATAACTATAATAGAAGTAACAGGTACGGCAAGTATCATTCCAAATACCCCAAACATACCTCCACCAATAATTATAGAAATTAGTATAAGCATTGGATTTAGCCCCGTTTTATCACTTAATAATTTAGGAGCTATTATATTATTTTCTGCCCATTGTAATAAAACAAAAAGTATACCAACCCATAGAGCTTTAAATGGAGATTCTATAAAGGCAAATAGAATAGCAGGAATAAACCCTAAAAAAGGTCCTACATATGGAATTATATCCGCTATGCAAGTTATTAAACCTATAACAATTGCAAAATCAACACCTAAAATTAAAAGATAAACCATAGTTGCAAACCCTACAAATATTGCCATTAAAAGTCTTCCTTTTATGAAGTCTAATAAGGCCTGATTTATTCTTTTAGATACATATATTATATTATCTTTATTTTTAGATGGTAAATTTCTAATTATTTTATTCTTAAATTTTTCTTTATCTACTACAAAATAAAAAGAGAAGATAAAAACTAATATAAACTTTATAACTTTTGAAAAAGCCATTGTCATACCACTGGCAAAGCTTTTTAAGCTATCTAATAATTGCCCTTGAATGACTTCAAGAGAACCATTTATAGTATTTTGAATAGATTCTATTATTTTTTTGCCATCCAAACTATATGGTAAATCGTAATTAAATGAATTATTGATTTTATTAGTTATATTTAAAAACCAATTACCACTCATTTCAATTACAGCAGGAGCACTTTTTAGAAGATTCGATACTTCCTGTATAGTTTTAGGAATAACTATAATAAGTAATATAGTAAAAATCAATAAAGCACTTAGATAAACTATAATTACTCCATAACTTCTTTTTATCCCCTTATTCTCTAAGGAAGTTACTATAGGATTCATAACAAAGGCTACAATTACTGCAGCAAATAAAGCCCAAAAGGTATCCTTAACTATAGGATATTTTTTAAATATAACTCCTATTAAGTATAGGATAGCAATAGCTGCAAAAATTTTAATTACAAATCCCAAGTTTATATCAATTCTAAGAGACTTATCTATATATCTATTTCCAATATTAATTAAATAATAAATAGTTAAAAATAATAATATTACTGATAAGATTGCAGCTATTACTCCTATAAATTCTGGAGTTATTGAGTTAAATTCCGTCACTGGTAATTTAATAGTTTTCATATACATTAACTCCTTAATCTATTTATTGTTTCTTTAATTATATCAGAAGCTTGTAAAATTTCATCTAAATTATTTTCTTCATTTATTGAAATTCTAATACAATTTTTTGCCAAATCATCATTTCTACCTATAGCTTTTAATACATGTGAAGGATTTAAACTGCCTGCTGTACAGGCTGAACCACTAGAAACATAGACTCCTTTTTGATCAAGTAACATTAACAAGACTTGTGAATCTATATTTTCTATAGAAATATTTAAATTTCCCACTAATCTTTTTTCTGGATGTCCATTTAAATGTACACCTTTCAATTTTAAAAGATCATTTTCCAATTTATCCCTCAAATTTCTTATATAATCAACTTTATTTTTTTTTGATTTTAAAAGCTCAAAAGCTTTCGAAAAACCTACTATATTAGCAAGATTTTCAGTACCAGCTCTTTTCTTTCTCTCTTGATCTCCTCCATGAATGAAACTATTAATTTTTGTATTTTCTCTAATATACAAAAGTCCTATACCCTTTGGCCCACCTATTTTATGAGCAGACAAACTCATTAAATCAATATTTAATTTATTTACATTAATATCAATAGTAGGTAGAGCTTGAACAGCATCCACATGAAATAATATTCCTTTACTTTTTAAAATATTTCCTACTTCTTCAATAGGCTCTATAGTACCAATCTCATTATTAGCATACATTATAGATACTAAAATTGTATCTTCTCTAATAGCTTTTTTTAAAGAGTCTAAATTTATTACCCCATACTTATCTACATCTATATAGCTTATTTCATAACCTAGCTTTTCTAAATATTGACAAGTTGAATTTATGGCCTTATGCTCTATAGAGCTTGTAATAATATGCTTCCCCTTATCTTTTTTTGCTTCTGAAACCCCTTTTAATGCCCAATTGTCTGCTTCACTTCCGCCAGAAGTAAAGAATATTTCCTTTGATTTTGCTCCTAATAGTTTAGATATTTTATCTCTACTTTCCTCTAAAGAATTCTTTGCTTCTTTGCCAATGCTGTGAACACTTGAAGGATTACCATAGACTTCTGTTAAAAAAGGTATCATTTCATCTAATACTTCTTTTTTTAATTTAGTTGTAGCTGAATTATCAAGATAAATTCCCATAAATACCTCACATATCTGCAAGAGTCATAGACCCTAATACTTCATCTAACTTAGTTTGCAATTTATCTAAAATTCCTCTAGTTGGACAATCACTTATATTTCTACATTCTGGTTTATTACTCATAGATGAACATGAAAAAGCTATGTCACCCTCTAAAGCATTTAAAATATCACCTATTTTTATTTCATCAGGTTTTTTGCTTAATTCATATCCACCAGAGGCTCCTCTTATAGAATTTACTAGCTTGGCTTTTTTTAGAAGAGTAAATAATTGTTCTAAATAAGCTTCTGATAATTTTTCATATTTAGATATATCACTTATTGACATTGGACCTTTTCCATAATTTAGGGATAGTCTATACATCGCCATGAGTCCGTATCTCCCTTTAGTAGATAACTTCATTAATGATCATGCCCTTCTGAGCTAAAACTTGCTTCAGTTTCATTATTTTCAAGTACTTTTTTTAATGTATACCAAGGTAAAACAGCGCACTTTACCCTAGCTGGTAAGTTTTGGATATTCTCAAAAGCTATGGCGTCTCCTAAATCTTCCAACTCTTCCTCATCAGATATTTCACCCTTGACCATAGCGATAAACTTATTAGCCATATTTATTGCATCTTCAACTGACAAGTCTTTAATATTGTCAACCATAATAGATGTCGAAGCCTGCGATATAGCGCATCCCATACCAGTATAAGAAGCATCTTCTATATGATCATTCCCAACTCTTAACTGTAGAGTTATTTCATCTCCACAGCTTGGATTGTGCCCCAACTCTTTATGTGTTGGGTTTTCCAAATCTCTTCTATTTCTTTTATTTTTACTTTGTTCTAATATTAATTCAGTATAAATATCATTAAGATTCAATTCCCATCACTCTCCTAACTTCTTCAAGCTTTTCTATAAAATAATCTATCTCCTCAAAAGTATTATAAAATGAAAAAGAAGCTCTACACGAAAAATTCATTCCCATCTTTCTATGAAGTGGTTGTGCACAATGATGCCCTGATCTAATGGCTATTTTATAATTATCTAAAATAGAAGCTACATCATGAGGATGAGCCTCCTTAAAATTAAAAGATATTAGAGGTGATCGCATCTCATTTGATGTTGTATAAATATTTAAATAATTAAGTTCTTTCATCTTTTTATAAGCATAATTAGTTAAAGATTTTTCATATTCTGCTATATTTTCTATGCCTATATTTTCTATATATTTTATAGCTTCTTCTAAAGACTTAGCTCCGCCGACATTAGCCGTTCCAGCTTCAAATCTCTGAGGTGATGGTAAGAATGTTGACTTATCTTCATAAACATATTCAATCATATCCCCACCATACATAAATGGTTTCATTTTATTTAAAATTTTTTCTTTTCCATATAAAACGCCAATTCCCATAGCAGATAACATTTTATGTCCTGAAAAAACTAAAAAATCACAATCTAATTCTTTTACATTAATTTTATGGTGAGGTACATATTGAGCACCGTCTACTATTATTCTAGTATCTTTATTATTATTTCTAATATAACTAATATATCTTTTTAAATCCGGCATTGTACCTACCACGTTAGATGCAGCTGTAATTGTAAATAATTTTGTTTTATTACTAATTTTAGATTTGAATTCTTTGTCTTCTATTTGCATATCATCATTTATATAAAGATAAACTAATTTTGCACCTGTTTTCTCAGCAACATATTGCCATGGAACTAGGTTTGAATGGTGTTCCATTATAGATAATAATATTTCATCACCTTCTACTAGATTTTCAAGTGCCCATGAATATGCTATTAAATTTAAAGCCTCAGTAGCATTTCTTAAAAATACAATTTCGTTAGAAGATTTGGCCTCTATAAACTCAGCCACTGATTTTCTAGCATTCTCATATACTTCTGTTGACTCTACAGCAAATTTATGAGCTCCTCTATGAGGATTTCCATTTTTATAATTATAAAAATAATTTATAGAATTAATTACTTGCTCAGGTCTTTGAGTTGTTGCTCCATTATCAAAGTATATATATTTTTCACTAGAGTTCAAAAATTTAAAATCTTTTCTTATTTTTTTAACCTCTTCTTTAGTTAACATATTAATTACCCCTAACTATTTCTAAGACTCTATCCCATAAAATTCGTCTTGTTTCTTCATCTTTTATTTTATCTATTGCACTTGAAAATTTGGATTGAATAATTAAGGACTGAGCATCTTTCTCATCAAATCCTCTAGTCATAATATAAAACATTAAATCTTCATCTACTCTACCAGCACTAGCTGCATGGTTACCCTCAACATTATCTTCGTGAGATAATAATATTGGTACAGATATAGAAGTCACATCCTCATCTAATAAAATAGCATATTCTTCTTCTGAACCCTTACTAAAACTAGAGCCTTTTTTAAAGTCTAAATTTGATTTAAAGACTTTATAAGCGTTGTCTTTTAAAGCCCCATTTACAAGAAGATTAGACTCTGTATTTTTCCCATATTGAAATATATTATAAGTCATATTTAAATAATTATCTTTATAAACAAAGTATATACTATCTACGTTTAAATTTGACTCTTCTCCAACTAAGTTTGCCTGCAAGTTAGTGTAGTTTTCACTAGATCCTAACTCATATTGACTTATATTGACTACAGAATTATTCTCAGTTTCTATAAAAACTGATTCTAAGCTTAGTTGATTATCTTTTTCATCTTGTATAATAAATAAGTTCACTTCTGAGTTTTCTTTTGCTAACACTTTAATTATAGAACTCCTAAATTTTCTAGTTGTTCCTTCACTAGTATAATTCATCAAAAGGTTTAACTTAGAGCCTTTTTCGGCAACTATATGATGATTATCATATAGATAATTCTTTTCATCATTGATTTTTATATTAAACACTTCATTAACACTATTTTCTTTTGTGGCATTATAATATTTATATAGGTTTCCAAATTCTTCATTTATTTTTACTAATTCATTTGAAACTCCATAATCTTTGTTTTTAAATTCATCTATATCTCTTTTTTCATCACTTAATTCAGAAAAATCTACTCTTTTTAGTTCAGGTAGTTCCAATGAGCTTCCATTTATATCCAAAGAATTAAAAGTTTTAAAGGTTAGTTCATTAGCTACTATATTTTTTTTCATTTACTTACCTCCTAACCTATAGAACCTTCAAGTTCAAGTCCTATTAAATTATTCATTTCAACTGCATATTCCATAGGCAATTCTTTAGCTATTGGTTCAGCAAATCCTCTTACTACCATAGCTTTAGCTTCATCTTCTGGAATTCCTCTGCTCATTAAATAAAATATTACTTGATCTGAAATTCTTCCAATTTTAGCTTCATGCCCTAAATCTACATTTTTATTTTTTATATCTATAACAGGTATAGTATCTGCTCGTGATTCGTTATCTAACATTAATGACTCACATGAAACTGAACTTTTACAGTGATGAGCATCTTTAGCAACTTTAACTAAACCTCTGTATACTGCTACCCCACCAGATTTTGATATTGATTTTGAATTTACTGTAGAAGTTGTATAAGGTGCTAGATGTATAACTTTAGCACCAGTATCAATATTTTGACCTTCGCCGGCAAAAGATATACCAGTAAATTCAGATTTTGCATTTTCTCCTTTTAATACAGATGCAGGATATAGCATAGAAACTTTTGATCCAAAAGAACCTGAAACCCATTCGATTTTTCCATTTTTTTCAACTATAGCTCTTTTTGTATTTAAGTTATACATATTTCTAGACCAATTTTCTATTGTGGAATATCTTAAAGTTGAATTTTCTCCAACAAAAAGTTCAACCGCTCCCGCATGAAGATTGACAACATTATATTTTGGAGCTGAACATCCTTCTATAAAGTGACAATAGGCATCATCTTCAATAATTATTAAAGTGTGTTCAAATTGACCTGCTCCTGGAGCATTTAATCTAAAGTAAGATTGTAAAGGTACATCAACTTTTACTCCCTTAGGAACATAAACAAAAGATCCTCCACTCCAAACAGCATAATGAAGTGCTGAATACTTATGAAGATTTGGGGTTATACATTTACCGAAATACTTCTTTACTATTTCAGGATAATTTTTAAGTCCTGTTTCAAAATCTGTGTAAATAACACCTTGATCTAATAAATATTTTTGAATATTATGGTAAACAACTTCAGAATCATATTGAGCCCCCACACCTGATAATAAAGCATCTTTTTCAGCTTCTGGAATTCCTAGTTTATCAAAAGTATCTCTTATCTCGTCAGGTACATTCTTCCAATCATCTGTTAGATCACTATCAGGTCTTATATAAGTTGTGATTTCATCCATATTAACTTCCGATATATCTGGTCCCCAGTTGGGATTTACCTTATTATTAAATATCTCAAGAGCTTTTAACCTATACTCAAGCATCCATTGAGGCTCATCTTTTTCTTTAGATATTTGTTCTACTATTTCTTTAGTTAAACCCTGTTCTGTTTTTGAGCGGAAAGTAAATTTATTCTTTATATCGTATACTCCCCTATTCATTTCTACTATATTTGTTTTTTTTCTAGTATTCTTAGGCAAATTATTTCACCTCTTCTCGGATCCAATTAAATCCTTCTATTTCTATCTTATCTACAAGTTCACTTTTTCCTTCTTTTACAATAGACCCATCTATGATTACATGAACATAATCTGGTTTTATTGCACTTATTAAGTCTTTGTGATGTGTGATTATTAAAACAGCATTATCTTTATTTAGATATCTCTTTATACCTTCCGATACTATTCTAGTAGCATCTACATCAAGACCTGAGTCGGTTTCATCAAGTATTGCCAATTTAGGATTTAACATAATCATTTGAAGAATTTCATTTTTTTTCATTTCTCCACCTGAAAATCCTTGATTTAAATATCTATTGGCATAAGAGCGATCAAAAGATAATTTATCCATTTCTCTTTCTAATTCTTTTTTAAATTTTAAAATTGAAATATTTTTATCCTCTATTGTAGATTTAGCTGTTCTAATAAAATTTTCTACACTAACTCCTGAAACTTCCATTGGATTTTGGAAACTCATAAAAAGACCTTTTTTAGCTCTCTTATCAGTGGATAATTCTGTTATATTTTCACCTTCAAAATATATTTCACCTTCATTAACTTTATATTGAGGATTATTCATAATAACATTGGCTAATGTTGACTTTCCAGAGCCGTTAGGTCCCATTATAACGTGAACTTCCCCAGAATTAATATTCAAATTTATATTATGCAAAATTTGCTTTTCTTCTATTCCAGCACTTAAATTTTTTACTTTTAGTAATTCTTTAGACATTAATTTCCTCCCAATTATATATAATTCTTACAAATTCACTATGATTTAAATTCTATTTGATTATAACATAAATTTATTGAAATTCACTAATAATTTTTAGAATTAATTTCTATTCTTTGACAAAGACAAATTAGAAATATATAATTTACTTGAGGTGTATAAATGAGTAATCTTTATTATATTCATATAATTGTATTTATAATTTCTTTAGCTCTTTCTTTTGAACTTACTTTAATAGAAAATGCTTATGTTTCAATATCAACAAACAAAATAAAAAAACTAGAAAATCAAGCTAAAGACTTTGAAATTATAAATAAACTTTACAATGATCCAAAAGTCTATTCTACAATATTAATACTTGATTATTTTGCAAATAGTTTAACTGCTATTTCTTCTTCATTAATTTTTTATGCTCTTTTAGGAAATAATGGGATAATTATTGCTTCGATACTTTCTCCAATTATCATCATAACTCTTGGTGAAACTGTACCAAAAGCTTTAGGAACTCAGAGATCAGAAAAAATAATTTTAAAACATAGCAATACTTTATTTTTATTTAATAAAATTTCAATGCCCTTGGTTTTTATAATAGAATCAATTTCAAAATTTTTTATAAAAATTACAGGCGGAGACAAAAACTACAAACATCCTAAGATGACTGAAGATGAACTTATAGATGCAGTATCATTAGGAATGGAGGAAGGGATACTGAATAAGAGTGAGTCATTCATTATAGAAAATGTTATAGATTTTAAAGATTCATTATCAAAAGATATCATGACGCCTAGAACAGATTTAATAGCTATCGATGCCAACTCATCTTATAAAGATATAATAAAAATTATTAAAGAAGAATCTTTTTCAAGAATGCCAGTATACTTAGATGATATAGATAATATTATAGGTATTTTACATGTTAAAGACTTGATCTTGCTAGATAACAATTCATCCCTAAAAGATAATTTAAATATATTGAAACCTACTTTTTATACTTTTGAATACAAGCCTATTGGTCCTTTATTTAATGAAATGAGACATAAAAAAATATCAGTTGCTATAGTAACTGATGAGTACGGTGGCACAGAAGGAATGATAACAACTGAAGATATGATCGAAAAAATAGTTGGTTCAATTGCTGATGAATATGATGTAGAAGAAGATGAAGATATAATTAAAATTAATGAAAATGAATATTTGATAGATGGTTCCATTAGTTTAAATGATTTAAATCATTATCTTAATTTAGATTTAAAATCTATAGAAAGTGATTCTATTGCAGGTTATATTATTGAAAAAATTGATAGATTTCCTAAAACTGGTGAAAATATCTTAATAGATAATTTAAATATTACTATATCTTCTAGTTCTAAAAATAGAATAGAAAAGCTGATTTTAAAATTATAATTTTAAAATCAGCTTTTTTTTACAAATTATTTTCTACTTCAACAACTTTAAGACAAGAATTTTTCCAACTTGCTCTTTCCCCTAGCTCTTCAACTATTTTTATAAGGTCTATATCTTCCTCTAAACTTTCATCTATAGGAGTAACCCTAATATTGTCATCAAAGGGAATACTATGTACGCTAGAACCCAAATCAACAAAAGTAATTACTCTATTTTTTATACTATTTTCATTTATTAATTCATCAATTCTATTATAAGTTCCTTCTTCGTTTCTCGTATAAATATATATGTCTTTATTATATTTTGTATTGAAATACATTTTATACGCTTCGTAGGACAAAAGAAATGAACCTAAAGGATTTAAATCAAATATAATTTTTTTCATAAGTCCTCCCGAAAATATTATAACATAAATTTATATTATATATCATATTTGAAATAAATTTATGTAAATAAAAAAGAACATTAATTAATGTTCTTTTACTATTCTTACTAAAGCAACTATTTCTTCTTGTCTTGTTATAGTTTTTTTAGGATTAAATTTTTTATTCTCTAATAGTAATATATTTTTATTTACTACGCTTACTATAGAATTCTTAGCATAATTTTCAGCTAAATTAATATCAGCAATTTCTTTATTAGATTTTGAATTTACATTACTTTTTCTAACTAGTCTATCTAATATAATTGCTAAATCTTCCTTAGTTACTTTCCCACTTGGATTAAATTTATTTTCTGATATTCCTAACATTAATCCTAATGTTTTAGCATTTCTAGTGTAAATATTATCTATATCAGAATAAATAATATTTGAATCATGAACCTTTGGAAACCCTAGTTTAGAAGACGCTTTTACTATTAATTCAGCCATTTCAACTCTATTGATATTTTTTTTAACATCTTTTCTTATGTCTTCTGAAAATAATCCATAAGATTGAGCCAACATAAGATCTTCATAAGCCCAATCACTATAATTATTAAAAATTGATATGCTTCCTATGCTTGCAGGATAAGAATAATTACTGGTATTATTGTCTATAACTTTTTTTACTCTAAAACTATAATTCCTAGCTTTACTTGATAAATGTTTTGATAATTCTTTATCATCTATTCTTAATTCTATTAAATCTTTTTTAATATAACTTTTATTTATAAATTTATTAGATTTACTTATCCAATCTTCTTTATCAGACTTAACATCTATAATGAATTTAGCCTTATTATATTTTTCTTCATTATAATTATTTTTAAATTTTAATATATAAGTTTTGCCTTCTTTACTAACCGATAAATTACTTGGTTTCTGTATAGATTCTTTAGCTCCTACGCTTGTAGAAAATAAAACAATTATCATAAGTGCTGTTATTATTTTTTTCATTTTTCACCTCAAGAAAATATCCTACCAGAAAAAAATCAAAAAATCTATATTGTAATTATTTTGTAATTTATTTGTAATAAATACTTTTATTAACTTATTTTAGTTAAATTTAATTAAGGGCTTTTATATTTTTATATTAACTTTATATCCTGTTGACTTAACTATGTTTTTAAGTTCTAAAATAGTTACTATACTATTTATAAATGATATATCTTCTTTTAAGTTAATGGCAATTAAATCATCCATACTTGTAAAAATTCTAGCTCTATTTCTTATTAATAAATTTGTCCCTTTTGAATATATAAAGTTTATATTCCCTGGTACAGCAAATATTCCTTTTCCTTGTTCTGTAGCAAGCCTGGCAGTTATTAAAGATCCGATTCTTCCCATAGCTTCTACTACAATTACAATATCTCCTAATCCCGATATTATTCTATTTCTTAAAGGAAACCTAAAAGATAAAGGTAGTGTTTTAGATGGATATTTCATTTTATTATTGTAGGATTATATTCTTTTAAAACAATATTCATAATATTCTTACATTTATCACTTAATTTACAGAATTTATTAATTTGACTTTCTTTTAAATCTGAGTTAGATGATATATTTATATTTTTATATCTTTCTTTTTGAATTTTTCTAGCAAGTAAAACCATATTTCTTATATCTTCTGAACATTCCTCTTTTGTATCGCTTGATAAATTGGCATGTTTTACAGCTAATACTTCAACATTATATCAATTCTATCTAATTAAAAGGTGAGATATCCTGGATAAGTATCTGTTTATTTGATACATAGTACATTTGCATCGATGATTTTCATCTCCATAGTATCCGCAAGGACAAGGATTCATAGCAGCAATTAAAATAAACTTAGCAGGATAAGTTATACTTGCATTTGCTCTTGAGATATTTATTGTCTTATCCTCTAAAGGTTGTCTTAATACTTCTAATACTGATTTAGGAAATTCCAGCAATTCATCTAAAAAAAGAACTCCATTATGAGATAAAGAAATTTCACCTGGTTTTGGTATTCTTCCTCCTCCTATTAGAGATACAGCTGAAGATGTATGATGAGGTTCTCTGAAAGGAGGTTGACTAATTAAACTATTTTCTTTTAATAAACCTGCTATTGAATAAATTTTAGTAACCTCTATAGCCTCATCAAAATTTAATTTAGGCAAAATAGTTGGAAATCTTTTTGCTGCCATACTTTTACCACTTCCTGGAGTTCCAATCATTAGTAAATTATGTTTACCAGCAGCAGAAACTTCTAAAGCTCTTTTAAGAAAACCTTGTCCTTTCATGTCTGAAAAATCTATACCAAACTTTTCTCTAGTAAATATAAATTCTTCAATGTATTTTTCAATTTTTATATTTCCATTTAAAAACTCAACTACTTCTCTTAAATTTTTTACTGGATAAATATTAACATCATTTATAATGGCACATTCTTTTTTATTTTCTTCAGGTATTATAAAATTTTTAAATCCCTTTTCTCTTAAAGAAATAACCATAGCTAAAGCTCCATTTATAGCATTTATACTTCCATCTAAAGATAATTCTCCTAAATATATGTATTCATCTTTTATATTATTAAATTCTTCATTAGCTCCTAAAATTGCAATAGCTATAGCTAAATCCATTTGGGAACCATCTTTTCTTAGATTAGCTGGTGATAAATTGATTGTTATTCTTTTTAAAGGAAATTCTAATCCACTATTTTTAACACCAGCTCTCACCCTCTCTATAGATTCTTTTATAGCCACATCAGCTAATCCAACAATAGAAAACTTGGGGAGCCCATTACTAAGATCTGCTTCAACATTTACCAAATATCCATCTAATCCTTCTAAAGAACAGGTTTTAACTTTATAAAACATATAATATTCCTCCTTAGACAAATTCAAAAGCGTTTTCAATATGATTGATCACATCATCTTTTATATAAAATTCTATTACATCGTATCGCACTTGAAAATCTTCCAAACCTTTAAGCATGATATAACTTAAAGAAGTTTGTATTATATTTTTTATTTTTTTCTCATCTACCGCTTCAAAAGCATACCCAAATTTTTTTGTACTCCTGGTCTTAACTTCTATAAAAACTAAAATATTTTTATCCATGGCAATTATATCTATATCAGTTCCTATAGCTCTATAATTTCTTTCTAAAATTTTATATCCCTTATTTTTTAAATATCTAGCTACTATCTCTTCTCCTATATTGCCTAATTTTTTATTATCCACTACCATTCATTCCTTTTTTTAACAAAGGTACTTCTATGCATATCACTAGGCCCATATGCTTTAATAGCTTCCCTGTGATATTTGGTAGCATAACCCATATGTTTTTCTAGTCCATAGTTAGGATATTTTTTTGCCCAGTTTAGACACAATTTATCTCTATATACTTTTGCAACTATAGATGCGCAGGCAATGGAATAACACTTGTCATCTCCCTTTATTATTGGAACTTGCCTAATATCTGTATCTATTTTTTCAGCATCAATTAGAAGTAAGTCTGGAGTAATTTTATCTCCATTTTTATCTCTTAAATTATCAATTGCCTGAATCATCGCCAAATGTGTAGCATTTTTTATATTTATTTCATCAATTGTTTTGCAATCAATTCTACCTATTCCTACAGCTAAGCAGTTTGACAGTATTAATTTATATAATGTCTCTCTTTTCTTTTTTGAAAGTTTTTTTGAATCTGCTATGCCATCTATTCTTTTTTCTAAAGGCATTATTATAGCACAAGCAACAACATCACCAAATAGAGAACCTCTTCCTACCTCATCTATCCCTACAATTGTTTTATAACCTTCCTTTAAAAATTCTATTTCAAATTCTTCCATTTAATATAGCTCCATTTATAAAAAATTTATAACCTATCTAAGGTTACTTTACCTAAGATACCTTTTCTGAATTCATCTAAAACTAAATTAGCAACTTTAGTATAGTCTATTTCATTACCCTTAAGTATAGCCCCTCTTTTCTGTCCTATTTTTCCCATTATTTCTACAGGACTAAGACCATCTATTTTTATATTATACCTATCTTCTATAAAGTTTTTATCTAAATCATTTAATCTTTCTATTAAGTGAATACAAAGTGTTTCAATATCCATTATTTCATCTTTTATAGCTCCAGTAAAAGCCAAATTTCTAGCTAAAATTTGATTTTCAAATTTAGGCCATAATACTCCTGGCGTATCTAATAAATGTAGTTTAGGATTTAATTTTATCCATTGATTTGTTTTTGTTATTCCAGGTCTATTACCAATTTTAGCAGCCTTAGTTCTAGAAATACCATTTATGAAAGTAGACTTACCAGAATTCGGAATCCCTACTATCATTGCTCTTAAAGGTCCCATATTCAAATCTTTTTCTTGGTATCTTGCTATTTCTTCTTTCATTAAATTGAAAGATTCACTTATTATTTTATTTACATTAGGTTTATTTGAATTATATAAAATAGCTTTATTACCATTGTTAGAAAGATGTTGGATCCACTTATCATTTTGAGATTCTTCTGATAAGTCAGACTTATTTAATATTAGCAAGCTTTTCTTATTAGACAAAACATCTTTTATCAAGGGATTCCTACTAGCTATAGGTATTCTAGAATCTATAATTTCAATATAAAAATCTACTAATTTTGATTTTTTTTGAATTTCTTCTATAGTTTTTTTCATGTGTCCTGGATACCAATTAATATTCATTTATTCCACCAATCTTTAAAATATAATCTAAAGCCCTTATTGCTCCTAAGTTGTTATTATCTTTTTTTGTTATTAAATTTGATTTTTTCTTTATAAAGTCTTGAGCATTTATCATTGCAATACCTATATCTGAATTTTCAATAACTTTAAGATCATTAGAATCATCACCTATTGCTATTATTTTGCAATTTGGAAATTTTTTTGACTCTAAATATCTCTTTATTCCCCACCACTTATCACCTGTTTTATTTAAAATTTCCAAAATATAAACCTTCCTATTTTTTACTTCCATCAAGTGTATATTCATGTCATCAAATAATTTTTCAAACTTAATTTTATACTCAAGCAAGTCTTCATAATCTCCGGCAAAAATTATTGATAGTATAGGTGATTCTAAATAAGAAAAATCACTGATAAAGTGTGCTCTATTTCCAAAAACTTCTATATATTTAGAAACATTCTCCTTAACATTCTTTTTCACTACTGCTATATCTTTCCCTTCGGAATACATATCTACATGTAATAAAGGATAAATATTTTTGTTATTACACTTACTTATTATATCTAAAGCTTTTGCTTTATCTATTGGATTTATAAAAATAATTTCATCATTTGAGGTATTCCTGCATATATTTCCATTATTAGATATAATATCTATGTTTACTTTATTTTTAAAAAAACTGGAAGCAGAATTATAACTTCTTCCAGTATTTATAATAACTTTAAATTTTTGCTTCATTAACTCTTTTATATAAACCAAATTAGTTTCATCTAAACTTTTATTATCATCTAAAAGAGTTCCATCTAAATCTAGAGATATAATTGTATTCATATTATCACCAATTATATAATATCATAAAGCTTAAAATTTTTACATTAAAAAAAAATGTATCCTAAAATACATTTTTTTATATAGCTCTTGGTATAACTACTATTATAAGTAATAATAAGAAGAATAAAATAGTATAAGCTAAATTTTGCTTTAATTCTTTCTTAGTTAAAATTAAAGTAGTTTTTTCCATTAATCTAGCTATGCATGCTCCTAAATAAGAAATTATCGGTAATATTATTAATATAGCTAAAGTCGAAGCGCCTATTCCTAAAAATCTATAAAAAGTTAAAATAATTACCATAAAAAGTGGAATATATAATTTTGATAAGCTTTTTTTGTCTAACCAAATTATAGCTAATACCCCAACTAAAGATATTATAAATAGAATTGAAGTTATATTATTTAATAACGATATCTTAGATATGGCCGAATTATCTTTTAACTCTTGTGCATTAACATAAAAACCACCTTCATTAAAAGTAGGATTTTCATTTTCTCCCATTTTCTGAGAATTAGTAAACTTATCCACCTTTGCATTTGTTATAAATACTGAAGAAGATGCTACTTTTTTATCTTGATTATAAATTAAATCTCTGGGCTTGTAATATAGAGTGAAAGAATATGTAGATTCTTCTTCTTGTAATGGTACTCTAATGTAAGAATTAGATTTAAACTCATAGTCTTCAGTTTTTTTATAAGAATCTCTTAAAGAAAGCTTTTCATTAAATAATTTTTCATTTACTTTGTCATAATCACCTTTAAGGGTAACCTCACTATGACTTGGAATTATATTGTCATTAAAAAAAACTTGTCTTACAGGACTTCCTAATATTCTTAAGTTAGAATCATTTCCTTGATGTAAAAACTCAATATTATATTTAATTAAACTCTCTTTTTTATCTTTAACCACACTTCTTTCAATTGTCAAATTTGAAACGTCAGTGGGATTCTTAAATAAAAGCCCACTAAATTCTGCACTTATATCATTCGACTGGCTCCAAATTGATGTTGTACTAAATTGATTAGTAAATGTGGATATGAATAAAATTAAAATAAATATACAAAATAAAATTAAGTTTTTAAATTTATTATTCATATTCTACCTCCATTATGAAAACATTTTATTATTTATATGATAACACAATAAATTAAAATAATAAACTAAAAAAGAAGATAAGCTACAGCTTATCTTCCATTGTTGCAGATACTTCAGTCCAAATTTTATCATAAAGAGATACAAAATCCCCTAAATCCTTATATACTTCTAAAGAACTTAATTTTTCATAATCTGGATATGCAACTTCCGAGTTTTTAATTTCTTCTGGTAATAATTCTTTAACTTTCTCTATAGGCGATGTATACCCTAATAAATATTCTGCATTTCTAGCCGCTATTTCAGGTCTACACATAAAATTAATAAATTTTTCTGCAGCCTCTTTATTATTTGCATTCTTAGGAATTACAAAAGCATCTATCCATAAATTTGATCCTTCTTTAGGAATAACATACTTTAAATCAGGATTGTCATTTATCATAAGAGCTGCATCCCCAGAATATTGAACTCCAATAGCTGCATCCCCTTGAACTAAAACATTTTTACCATCATCTGTTAAATATGCATAAACTAAAGGTTTTTGTTGAATTAATGCTTCCTTAGCTTCTTCTAATTCTTTTTCGTTTGTTGAATTCATAGAATATCCCAATTTTTTAAGAGCAATTGCAATTGAATCCCTTTGAGAATTATACATAATTATTTGATTTTTATATTTTTCATTCCATAAATCGTTCCAAGAATCTAAGTCCTCATTAACCATAGAACTATTATAAACTATTCCTATAGTTCCAGAAAAATATGGTACTGAATACTCATTGTTTGGGTCATATGCAGGATTTTTTAAATTTTCTGAAACTCCTTCAAAATTTTGAATATTTTCATAATTTAATTTTTGTAAACGATCTTCTCTAATTAATCTTTCTATCATATAATCTGATGGAACTAAGACATCATAAGCAGAGGTTGATTGAGTAACTTTTATATACATATCTTCATTTGAAGCAAAAGTATCATATATAACCTTTATACCAGTTTCTTTTTCAAAGTCTTTTATAGTGCTCTCATCAATATATTCTCCTGCATTATATACATTAATACTTTCTCCGTTAGTTTTAGATTTTCCGCAGGATACAATAAATAAGCCTAAACTTAAAATAACAATTAAGATAACTACTTTTTTCTTAAACATTTTTATACCTCACTTTTTATATTTTGTTTGATATTTCTTCTATTTATTATTAATAGCAAAATTAAAATTGACATAAACATTATTGTAGAAATAGCATTTATAGAAGGATTTATACTTTTTCTTGCCATAGAATATATAGTTATTGACAAATTAGATACTCCTTGTCCTGTAGTAAAATAACTTATAACAAAATCATCTACTGATAAGGTAAAAGCCATAAGCGCTCCAGTAAAAATACCCGGCTTAATTTGAGGAATAACTACATTTTTTAAAGCATAAAAAGGAGTTGCTCCTAAATCCATGGCGGCTTCAACAGTATTTTTATCCATTTGTCTCAATTTTGGTAAAACAGATAGTATAACATAAGGAGTACAAAATACTATATGAGCTATTATCATTGTAGTTAAACCAAAATTTATTAATCCAGCGGCGCTAAGTAATCCAAATAAACCCATTAAAGATATTGCTGTAACTATATCTGGATTTAAAACCGGAATATAATTAATATCAAGCATAAGCTCTCTTTTAAAGCCTTTCATATTAGAAATTCCGATGGCTGCAAAAGTTCCCAATATTGTTGAAACTACAGTAGCTATTATAGCCACTAATAAAGTATTATAAAGGGCTTCTAAAATAGCAGTATTTTCTAAAAGAGCTTTATACCATTTTAAAGTAAATCCAGACCAAGACCCCTTTAATTTAGAATTATTAAAAGAAAAGACCATTAGCACAATTATGGGAGCGTAAAGAAAAATAAATATCAAACTAAGGTAAAATCTATCTATAAATTTTTTTACCATAATCCACCACTCCCTTCCTTGTCTTTATTTTTTGAAAATATATTAGACCCTACTAGGAAAATTAACATTATTAATATTAATATTATAGATATTGCAGATCCAAATGCCCAATTCCCAGTAAAAGTAAATTGTTGCTCAATAAGATTCCCGATTAAATAGAATCTATTTCCACCCAATAAATTAGATATAACAAAGGTTGAAATAGCTGGTATAAATACCATAGTTATACCTGTTATTATACCAGGGATAGATAAAGGTAAAATAATCTTTAAAAAGACAGTCCTATTATTTGCCCCTAAATCTTTCGCAGCGTCAATTAAGCTCTTATCTATTTTTAATAAAACAGTGTATATTGGTAAAACCATAAAAGGTAGAAAATTATATACCATACCTATCATAACGGCCTTCATATTATACATTATATCTAATGGCGCCAATCCTATAAGTTCTAAAAATTTATTGAGTAATCCATTATTTCCAAGCAAAGTTAACCAAGCATAAGTTCTAAGCAAAAAATTCATCCACATTGGTATAATAAAAAGAAGTATTAAATTATTTCTAACTTTTTCAGTCATTCTAGATATTATATATGCTATTGGATAACCTATTAATAAACAAACAATTGTAGATAATAAAGATACACCTAAAGATATAAATAATATTCTTATATATAAAGGCTCAAAAAATTTTTTAAAATTATTTATAGAAAAAACATAATTATCCAATCCAGGTCCAGTATTTCCATTAAATGAATAGATTAAAATTAAAATAAGTGGAAAGACTATAAAAATTATAGACCATAGTATATATACATAAGAATATTTTTTCATATTTCATTCCCCTTATTCATGACATGGATCAAATCAGGTTTAATTTCAACTCCAACCCTATTTCCAATCTCGCTTGATATTGTAGATTGTACTAACATAATATAACCTTCTATGTCAACTTCCATTTCATAATGAACTCCTTTAAAAACTTGAGATAAAACTCTTCCATTCAATACTCCTTCATTAACAATCTCCACATCTTCTGGCCTGATTACAATGTCAACCTCTTGATTTTGATTGAATCCCTTATCTACACATTTAAACTCATGTCCTAAAAATTCTACCTTATAATCTTCAAGCATAATTCCTGGAATTATATTGCTTTCTCCTATGAAGTCAGCTACAAAAGCATTTTTAGGTTCATTATATATATCAATAGGGCTACCCATTTGTTGTATTTTACCATTGTTCATAACTACAATAGTATCAGACATCGTTAAAGCTTCTTCTTGGTCATGAGTAACATAAATAAAGGTAGTTGCTACACTCTTTTGTATTTTTTTTAATTCTATCTGCATCTCTTGTCTTAACTTTAAATCTAAAGCTCCTAATGGCTCATCTAATAGAATAACATCAGGTTCATTTACCAATGCCCTTGCTATAGCTATCCTTTGTTGTTGTCCTCCACTTAAAGATTCAACTCCTCTTTTCTCAAATCCATTTAAATTTACTATTCTTAATACTTCCTTAACTTTTTTATCTATAATTTTTTTATCCATTTTTTTTATTTTTAGTCCAAAAGCTATATTTTCAAATACATTTAAATGTGGGAAAAGAGCATATTTTTGAAATACTGTATTTATTTTTCTTTCATAGGGTTCTAATTTAGTTATATCTTTTCCCTCAAAGATAACTTGCCCACTATCAGGATTTTCGAAGCCTCCTATTATTCTAAGAGTTGTGGTTTTACCACATCCACTTGGACCTAAAAGGGTTACAAATTCATTTTTTTTAACTTTTAAGTTAAAATCTTCTAATATTATATTATCTCCGTACCTTTTATTTATATCTACTAAATCTATTACAATATTATCCATAATTTCTCCCCTTAAAAATTTGGTGGCGAACTAATACATATAAGCTTAGCTAATTTTTTATTTTTATTAATTAAACAACTAACCTTATTGGCAGAAAAATAAAAAGTTTCATTTTTCTTTAAATGGAATATTTCTTCACCATATACTAATTCTATGCTACCTTCTATTATATATCCTAATATTTCTCCGTCAAAAGGAGGTACTTCTCTTGTCCTGGAATTTCCTTCTATTTCAAGAATTGTAGGCTCCATATGATTTTTTTGTGCATTTGGCACTATCCATGTTATCTTATAAGATTCATCCCTTTTAGATACAAAATAATCCTCATCTTTAAAAACTATTTTTTCTTCGACTTCATTAAAAAATTCTAGAGGAGTTACCCCGAGAGCCTCTAAAATATCAATTAAAGTGGCTATAGATGGAGATGTTAGATTTCTTTCTACTTGTGAAATAAATCCCTTTGTTAATTCTGATCTATCAGCCAGTTCTTCTTGAGTTAAGTAATTTTTGACTCTTAAATCTTTAATTTTACTACCAATATCCATTTCTACCACCTATAATCAAATATTAAACATTATACTTACTTTATTAAACTCTATATAAGTATATTAAGAAGCATTATTTATGTCAACACATATTTTATAAATAATATTTCTTGTTTTATAAATTAAATTTATAAAATTTATTAAAATAAAAAACATGATTATCCTATAAAAGAATACCATGTTTTTTATTTATTATTCAATTAATTTACCATCCTCCTGAAGAGCCTCCTCCACCAGAAGATCCTCCTCCACCAGAGAAACCTCCACCAGAAAATCCTCCACTACTTCCACCGGAAAATCCTCCGAATCCTCCACCAAAATAAGGTGGAAAATTTCTATAATTTCTATTTCTACGCCCTCTTCTAGGTCCTTTAAAAATATAGCTTAATATTATTGTTAAAATTATTAATTTTATTATATCTCTAAAAGCAAGCTCATCACTGTCATTATTTTGATTAATATTTCCTTCTTTTTCTTCTATTTTTACACCATATTCTTTTTCATAATAAGATAGTATTTTATTGTATCCATTTAAAATACCATTTCTAAAGTCCATAATATTTTCACTATTTACTTTATTTTCTCCCGCAGGAAATATACTTGCCACACTTCTTATTATTCTACTGGTATAAGCATCTGGTATAAAATCATCTGACCCGTATCCACTTTCTATTCTCATTTTTAAATCATTTACAGCTATTAAAAATAATACACCATTATTTTTTTCTTTATCTCCAATTTTCCACTTTTCAAATAATTTTGTAGAATATTCTTCTATTGTATAATCTTGTAAAGAATTTATTATAACAATGGCTACTTGCCCACCTGTTTTTTCTTGCAAGTCATTATTAGTTCTATTAATATAATTTAGAGTTTCTTCATCTAATATATTAAGTTCATCGTATACGTATCCATTAGATTGTGTTGGGTCTATTAATAAGTCTTCTAAATCCTTAGCAAATAAGTTAGAACTTAAAAGAAATACTAAACTAAGAGCTAGAAATATAACCCTCTTCTTATTCATATTATCACCCTCTAGAACTTAACATCTGGGGCATCTTGTTCTTCTGGACTAGCTTCAAAATACTCTTTAGTATCAAAACCCATTATGCCAGCAAATAAATTCATTGGAAAAGATCTTACAGTTTTGTTATATTCCATAACTACCTTATTATATCTTTCTCTCTCAGTAGAAATTCTATTTTCCGTTCCTTCTAGTTGTGCTTGTAAATCTAAAAAGTTTTGATTAGCTTTTAATTGAGGGTAAGCTTCAACTGAGATATTTAAATTTCTTATCTCTTGCGTTAAATCAGCATCCGCTTTTGCAAGCTCTTTCGGGCTAGAAGCTTCATTAACTCTAGATCTAGCTTTTGTGACTTCTGTAAAAGTATCTTTCTCAAAGTTTGCATAACCTTTTACTGTTTCTACCAAGTTGGGAATTAAGTCAGCTCTTCTTTTTATTACAACTTGTATTTGAGAATAAGCTGCATCTACTTCATTGTCTAAGCTCACTAATTTATTATATTTTGGTACAACTACAAGAGCTCCAACTAATATAATTATTCCTAAAAATATACCAAGTGTTTTTTTCATTTTAATCCTCCTGATTAATTTTTATTATTTTTAAATTTTTAATAGCATCATCTACTAATTCTTCAACATTTAAAAAAGATTCTGATCTTTCAATATCTTCTAATTGAGGTTTTAGGCTAGGATGTTTTGGCAAAAATACTGTACAACAATCTTCAAAAGGTTGAATAGATGTTTCATATGTTCCAATTTGTTTTGCAATACCTATAATGTCAACCTTGTCTAGGCCTATCAAAGGTCTGAAAACTAACATATCCGCAACTGAATTAGTAACATTCAAACCATCTATTGTTTGAGAAGCTACTTGTCCAAGATTTTCACCAGTTATAAGTGAATTATACCCATTTTTCTTTGCTATACACCTAGCTATTCTCATCATAAATCTTCTAGATATTATAGTCATTTCATTTTCAGGACAATTTTTATTAATCTCTTTTTGTATAGGTAAAAGATTTATCGAATATATATTCATTTTACCTGAATATCTAGATACTATCTTTGCAAGATTTTGAACTTTTTCTTCTGCTCTCTCCGATGTAAATGGATATGAATGGAAGTGAAGAGCGTCCACTTCTACTCCTCTTTTTGCAATTAAATAACCTGCTACTGGAGAATCAATACCTCCTGATAATAAAAGTAAACCTCTACCATTAGTTCCAACTGGCAGGCCTCCTCTAGCCTTATATCTTTTAGAATAGATATAAATATCTTCTTTTATATCACAATATACAAATATATCCGGATTATGAACATCTACTTTCAGGTCTGTATTTTTTAAAACTAATCCGCCTATTTTTTGATTTAATGCCATTGATTCAATCTTAAAACTCTTATCCGATCTTTTACTATGGGCTTTAAAAGTTTTAGTAGTGGAATCTCTACTTTCTTCAACAATTTTTAAAACAGCTCGATCAAACTCCTCCATATCTTTTGAAATTCTTATAGATGGAGTTACATAAACTATACCAAAAATATTTAAGCACCTTTTTATTATATCTTCTAAGAACTCCTCATCAGCCTCGATGTATATCTTACCCATATCTTTATAAATTTTCTTGTAATTTATATCAGATATTGCTCTTCTTACATGACTTATTATCTTGTCTACAAATAATCTTCTATTTTTACCCTTTAAAATTGCTTCTCCAAGACTTAAACTTATTACTCTATCCAATTTATCCTCTTTTCATAATATTTCTAATTTCATTTGTATAAGAAATTAGTTTTTCCACAAACATATCTATATCTTTCTTTGTTATATAATTAGCTAAGCAAATCCTTATTGTTCCATCCGCATAAGAATTACTTAGACCCATTTCTTCCAAAACTCTACTTTTTCTT
Organism: Peptoniphilaceae bacterium; assembly: GCA_052090825.1. Taxonomy (GTDB): domain Bacteria; phylum Bacillota; class Clostridia; order Tissierellales; family Peptoniphilaceae; genus JBQDBK01. The sequence goes on from JBQDBK010000009.1 coordinate 68,727, forward strand.
GTTCCGTTAGATGTACACGCTGAAGCAGTTGATACATATATATTATCTTGTTCTAAATAATGCAATAAAACCTCTGCTCTTATATTATTAATTGATATTGATAAAATATAAGGAGATGAATTTTTTGGACTATTAATTATAAAGTCATCCAAAGAATTATTTAAACTTTCAAGCAAATATTCTTTCAAATCTTTTATATAGCTATATTCAGCTTTAAAATTCTGACTACTTATTTTAGCTGCTATTCCCATACCAATTATCCCAGGAACATTTTCTGTACCAGATCTTAGATTATTTTCCTGACCTCCACCTAAAACAAGAGGATCTATCTTTATGCTTTTCTTTATATATAAAGCACCAACACCTTTAGGACCATAAAATTTATGTCCTGATAAAGAATAACTATCACAATTTATATCTTCTAAATTAACTGGAAGTTTGCCACAAGACTGGACTCCATCTATATGAACAAAGACATCCTTATTAATTTCTTTTATCTTACTTATTATATCTTTTATAGGTGTAATTGTCCCTATTTCATTATTTACATGAACTAAAGAAACTAATATAGTAGAGTCATCTATACTTTCATATAGCTTATTTAAATCTATATTAGCTTTTTCATCAACACCTATCTTAATAACTTCATAACCTAACTTTTCATACTCTAGTATTTTCTTCATTACAGATGAATGTTCTACTGATGTTGTTATGATCTTGTTTCCATTTCGCTTATTCTTTTTTATCAGTCCGTTTATTGCTATATTATTACTTTCTGTTCCTCCAGATGTGAAATATATTTCCTTATCACTTATATTTAATAAATTAGCCAAATGTTGCCTAGCAACATTTATTTTTTTTTCTATATCATGTCCAAAACTATGAAGAGATGAGGGATTGGCAAAGCCTGTTTCCAAAACCTTTACCATTTCTTCTATAACCTCTCTTCTAGGTTTAGTCGTTGCGCAATTATCTAAATAAATCATATTTTCATCTCCAATGTTTAAAAACCCAGCTCTTCATTTACTAAATAAACATAAGTTTCTTGAGTTGGTGAAGCTGAACTTATGTATAATTCCATATTGTTAGTTTCATCATCTGATGAAAAATCTTTTTTCTTATTGTTCTCAATTGATGTCATTTCAATTCTTTTGCTATTTAATGGTATTGATATATTTGATACTCTATTTACAGCTTCTTCCTTAGTACTGACAATTTTATTTCTTCCTATTACAAAAAACACTTTTTTATGTCCAAAAGCAATTGAAGATATTCTATTCCCAAACCTATCTACAATATATATTCCACCGTTCATAGTTATAGCATTAGCAGAAGTTATGTAATAATCATTATTTTTTGCTTTCATCATTTCAGAATTCCAATCATTACTTTCCCAATGCCAATTATATTTAATTCCATTTTTTTTTAAAGAATCTACTAAATTAATTTCATCTAAAGTTACAGATCCACCAATCCCAATAGATTTATCTTTCCCAATTTCTTTGATAATTTCTTTTAAAAGTTCCTGTCTATTTTCAAAAACCTCACATTTGAAACCATTTTTAATAAAACTATTTTTTATTTTTATTAAATTAAACACAAAATCACCCTTTTTTTATATATACTATTATTATAAGATAGAATTAAAATAATTTAAAGTTGGTTATATGAATGAAAAAATTTTTATTTGATATAAATATAAAAAATAAATATATTCTTAATAAATACAAAGATTATATAATATTAGATATTGAAACTACAGGCCTTTCTAGAGAAAAAGATATAATATTTATTATAGGTTTATTAGAAATAAAATCTGATAGTAAAGTTAAAATATATTTTTTAGATAGTCTTGACGAAGAAGCTGAACTTTTAAAATCTATTGATTTTAATAAAAAAAATATTATTACTTATAATGGAGAATCATTTGATCTTCCCTTTATAAAAAATAAAATATCTAAGTATAAGTTAGGAACTTTTCAATATGAAAGTATTGATTTATATAGGTATATAAAAAATTATAAATATATCCTTAATTTAGAAAGATATAGACTAAAAGATATAGAAAAATTTATAGGCTTTTATCGAAAAAGCTTCATTAGTGGCAAGGATATTTCTAATATGTATAGAGAATATTTAATTACAAAGGATGAAAACTTATTAGATAACTTAGTAAATCACAATAAAGATGACTTACTAGGTTTGCTCAAATCTATGGAAGTTATTGAATATATAGAAAATAAATTAACCTTAAGTCTATATGATAATAACTTTTTAATTGAAAATATCCAATTTCAAAATAATTTCATAAACATAAGTGGTTCTACTAATTTAAATTACTATATTAGTGTAAATGAATTTAATTATAATTTAAATATAGAAAATCATAAACTCATTATAAATATTGAAGTAAATGAAAATTATTATGATGCTAAAAGAAAGTGTAAATATCTACTGACTAAAGACTATCCAAGTCTAGTAGATAAAAGTAATTTAAATTCTCCTAAAGAAATATTTATTATATATTTAGATAAAATACTTTACGGGAATGTTATCCAGTTAATAGAATATATTTTAAAAAAATCAATTAGTAATCTAATATAAAAAGTCCGATGTTCAAACATCGGACTTTTTATATTTATGGTGGACCTGGGTGGACTCGAACCACCGACCTCACGCTTATCAG
>JBQDBK010000010.1:0-8433 GCA_052090825.1 Peptoniphilaceae bacterium
ATATTTGAATAATCAAAACTTTAAATCAATTTAATAAATCTTATTTACTACTCTCTTAGTATATATCTATTAGCTTAGTATATATCTATTAGCTATAATTGTCAAGCTTTTTTCACAATTAAATTATTTTATCAAATTCTATATATTTTTTCAAGAGTTTTATGAATTTTTATTAGCTAGAAATTACATAAATAATCCTCTATTACATTTACCTAAACAGTTTGTAAGTTAAGATTTTTTATTTTTAAAAGTCTAATATTCTTTTATAAACTTATAAAAATAAAAACGATTTTCTCAAATATTTCTTAATTATTTATTTGCTGGAATTTAAACTATAACTCTTAGAATTCTTCCAAATTTTAATACAAGGCTTTTAAACTATTAAAATCAAAGTCTCTTACCAACCTATAATATTCTTCGTGATAAATACCATCTTTCCAATAGCTTGCTTTCATTTTTTTATTTGATATAAAAGAATATTCATATTCTTTATCATTGCTTTTAAAAATTATGGTTATAGCGTTGTTAAAGGCCTTTCTCATTAGAGGAGTATCAACCTTTCTGGCACTCTGGTCTAGTAGCATAGCTTCTACTTTATCATAATTTTTTTTATCTATTTCCCACTGATTTTTGTAGTCCTTTACAATTATGCTTTCAGACTTTCCTTCTCCAGTAAAATCTCTTAAAACCCCCACTGGTCTAATAAAATGTTTCCCAAATAATAATACAAATAAAAGTAAAATTAATATATGTCTATATTTTTTTATAAATTCCATCCTAACGTCCACCTTTCATTTAACCTATATTATATATCAATTTTAAATATTTTTAAAATTTAATAAATTTAGAATTTATTTAATAAAAATCTATTAAGTGAATACTTTCTGTTAGATTAAGAAAATATTCCCTTACTTTTAAATGTTATTTACTTAAATCTATAATTTCATCATACTTCTATATTAAAAAATTAAGATAGGTATGAAAAACAATTTTTCATACCTATCTTAATTTAATTATTTATCTAAGATATTTTTAATTATTTGAGCTACTTCTGCTCTACTTAAATTTGCTTTTGGATCATAATCACCATTAGCTCTTCCTTTTAATAATCCTCTTTTTGTAGCTTCTTTAACATCTTTTTTTGCCCAATTTGAAATATCTTCTTCATCTTTAAAATATATTTCTTTAGTCAATGGATAATTTTTTTTCAAGTTAATTACATATTGATTTAAAATCTTCGCTATTTCTTCTCTTGTAATATTATTCTGAGATCTAAAACTACCATCCTCATAACCATCTATTATATTATTTTTTATAGCCCAATTTATATATCCACTTTCTTCCGAATTCGCTTCTATATCATTTAAGGATGAACCTTTATATTCTTTAGGATTAATTTTTTCTATTCTAGCTAAAGCTTTTACCACATCAATTCTTGTTGTCGCTTCATCAGGATTGAATTTATTATTATCTAAATCCATAATTTTTTTATTTACTACTTCTATAATTACTTTTTCCGCCCAGTGTCCACTTATATCTGTAATATTTTTATTAGAATATTTTTCTATTATCTCTTTGCTCAACTTGTCAATATCTTTAGATTCTACATCTTTTGAATTAGATTTTGGGAATATTATATATCCATCTTTTGATCCATTATCTCTTGAAGTTTTTCTAATTGTTATTTTTGCTTCTAATTCGTCTGTACTACTGTCTGGGTAAGTTACTATTACTCTTACTGTCTTTTCTCCTGCTTCACTTGTATCTACTGAATTTGCAAATTTATAGCTTGTTCCTTCTGGTAAATCTTCTTTGTTAGATATTAAATCAGATGGATTTACTACTCCATTTTCCTTTATTTCTATATCTTTTCCTTCTGGACTATATTTATCTGCATCTTTTTCTTCTACAACCACTTTTACAATTGTTATTTTTGCTTCTAATTCGTCTGTACTATTGTCTGGGTAGGTTACTATTACTTTTACTGCCTTTTCTCCTACTTCACTTGTATCTACTGAATTTGCAAATTTATAGCTTGTTCCTTCTGGCAAATCTTCTTTGTTAGATATTAAATCAGATGGATTTACTACTCCATTTTCCTTTATTTCTATATCTTTCCCTTCTGGACTATATTTATCTGCATCTTTTTCTGTTGAACTTTTTATTAAAGTAACCTCGTCTACCACACTACCATCTGTGCTCCTATATGTTGTAGCTTTAAAGGAATTATCTGTTACTTCTATATTTGTAAAGTTAGGTGTCTTTTCTTGATTTTGTACTGCTGAATATGGGAACTTTTGATTCTGTATTTTATAAAATTTACTACCACTGGCAGAGTTCGCAGTTAGATATAAGGCCCCCTTTGGATCTTTATATTCACTTGGAACTTCATTATTTTCTTTATATTCTATTATAGGCTCTGTTCCATCCATTAAATGACTTCTCACATATACATGATCATGACCCATAAGCACCGCATCTATATTATATTCTTTTACTAAAGGAGCTATATCATTTCTTCTGTTTAAAATGTCCCAATCATTAGCATGAGATGCTACTGAATATATGGAATGATGGAAGGTTAGTATAGTCCATTTTATATCTTTATTTTTTGCAAATTCTTTAGCGTCTTCTATAGTTTTTTTATGTTCTGCAATACTTCTATTATTTGAATTTATATCTATAAATAAAGTATTATTATAAACAAAATAATAATTACTACCTGCGTTTGTAGCTCCTTCATTTTGTACATTTGGTAATGAGAAATGCTGAGAATATGCATTATTTGAAGAATCGTGATTTCCTATAACAGTAGCTAAGGTTAATCCTTCTAAATCAGGTCTTTCTATAAAAGCAGAATATTGTTCTTCATCCCTAGAAATATTAACTTGATCTCCTGCACTTAAAAGAAATGATGAATTTGGATTTATTTCTTTCATTTTCTTTAAACTTTTATCCCAACCTTCCAGATCCCTAGATAGTGATCCGGCTCCCATCTGTGGATCTCCTAATAAAAAGAAACTGAAATCTTTTGGTCCTTGAGTTTTAAAATTATATACTTTAGATTTATTTAAATTTCCATTCCAAAATCTATAAATATATTCGGTATTTTCTTCTAAATTTTTTATTTCTACTTGGCTATTGGAATAAATGGAAGTATTATTATTCTCATTTGTTTTTCCTTCTATTATTCTTGAATTTTCAAAATTCGAATCACTAGCTTTAGTTATTTCAAAATAACCTTGTTCCTTGGAACCGCTATACCAAGTGAAATTTCTTTCATTTTCAGTAGCTCCTATAGTCATTATAGGATATCTATATTCATTTTCTTCAGGTAATTTGGCATCCTTTAACTTTAAATCAAACAGGTTGAAATATATGTCCGAACTAGTTTCATTCGCCTGATGAAGCTCAACTCCTATTATGTTTTCTCCTTCTTTTAAAACATCTTTTAATTTATCAAAATTTATAGTTACAGTTTCTTTATTAGGACTACCGCCAGCTCTAAGTGCGCCATATTCCATATTTGAACTATAGCTATTATCTGTGTTCCCCATCCATACTTCTTCACCATTTATATATACAATAGCTGCATCATCATAATGTATAGTAAATTCTAAATCTTTTAATCCAACTTCCTTTGCATTAAATTTATTTATGAAAAAATAAGCTGGAATATCATCCCCATTACTCTTATATTGATTAAGAGTTGTATTAGATGAAAACTCATTTTTATTATAAGCTTCTCCTTTTTTAGCTCCAAATGGCGCTTTAGCTTTTTTAGGACTTACCCTATCTGAAAACTTATAAGTAGCCCAACTATAATAATAATCTTCATTTATACCCGGATCTTCTTCACCATCAAAATATGTCCATTCCTCTTCAAGAGTAAGTTCACTTCCACCTGCTGAAGTAAGTTCTTCTATTTTATCGCCCTCATAATTACTTATACTTACTTCATTTTCATAATAACCTTGTGCCATAAGTGAATTTGTTAAAATTGAAAATGTAAGTAACAAAGTTAAAATAAAACTATTTAATCTTTTCATTTTTTTCCCCCTATTTTTATATTTTTTATTCCTTAGCAAGTATTACATAAATATATATTGTCAATGTTTTGTTTTTGTAAATATTTTATATTTATAACTTTTTAGTTTAATTTTTTTGATGCGTACAGCAGAGAAGATATATAGGCACTTATAGGAACCATAAGAACCAATACTACTGTTGCAATAAATCCATTAGCAATTTCTATTGCAAAAAAATTAGAATTTACCAACTGGTTAAACTTAACTCCATAAGAGATAAAAATTAGAACTGTTGAAATTGCACTTCCCAAAAATGCAAATATTAAAGTATCCACCATTGTTCCTATAATATCTTTGCCTATATTCATCCCTGATATAAATAAACTTTTAAAAGTTAAGTCTTTATTTATATTTTTTATTTCTAGTAAGGAAGAGCTTACAGATACTGATATATCCTTTGCTGCTCCATAAGTAGATATTGCAATTCCCGCAAAAAGTAAACCTCCTATTTGCAATCCTGTAATTTGATTTATTACTAATAAACCTTCTATATCATCTAAGTTAAACCCATTTAAATGTAAATTTATAGATACTAAATAAAATAATAAGCCTTCAATAATAAAAGCTATAGCTATTGAAATTAAATTTACTAAAGACATGATAGAATAACCATATAAAATCACAAAAGAATAAATGCTACATAATATACAAGTGATTATAGTTGTGACCATAGGCGAGCTTCCAGTGTATAATTTAGGGATCATAAAAAAGATTATTATATATATACTAATCCCTAAAACTAAAGCACTTTTTAATCCTTTATTTCCACCTACTAAGTATAGCAATCCTATAAATAAAAATATTCCTAATAAAAATGGCAAAGTTCTATCATAATTATATAAAGAATAATAGGGTTGTACTCCTTTGGGTTCATCTGCAAATACTATTACCCTGTCTCCCTCTTCCACATAAATAGAATGAGTATTTGATAAATTATTTTTTATTTCAATTTCCTGCTTCTTGTATTTAGGATCTAATATCTTTACTTTTATTTCTTGTAATCCTATTTTTAAATTTCCGTATCGCTTTTCTAGCTTTACATTTTTTACCTTTACCACTTTTGCCTTTAGATAAGTAACTGTACTTTGATTTAATACTGGATTCCCATAATTTACATTAGACCCATAGAAATATATCAATACCAAAATTAAAATTAAGAGTAAATTTATAATTTTTTTCATATAACCTCCTTTAAAAACACTACCATTATGTCATATGTTTGTAAAAAATTTATAGTTACTTTGTAAATACTTATAAAATAAAAGGGCTCTATCTTTAAGTAGTACTTAAAGATAGAGCCCTTTTATTTTATATTCTTTATTTTTTCTTTCTAAATCTTATTACTTTTTGTATTTCTCCAAGTACTAGAGGAATAAAGGAAGCAACTATTATTACTTCTAATTCTTCTATTCTTGGTGGTAATAGTTTAAATATATCTGATAAGAAAGGTATATAAACAACTATTAATGTTAAAAATAGTGAAAATAGTGTTGCTAATACTAATTTTTTATTTGAAAATATTCCTATACTCCATAGGGTATTTTTTATCGATCTAGACGAATAAGATCTTAATAATTCTGAAATAATAAGTGTAGTAAATGCCATTGTTCTCGCCTGAACTAGGCCTGCTCCTGTATCTCCATACCATTTAAGCCCTATAAAATATGCTCCTAAGGTTGATATGGTTATTGCTATTGATTGAACTACAACTGTTATTTTTAGTTCTGAATCTAATAATGCTTCCTTTGGATCCCTTGGCTTTTCATCCATTATATCTGGATCTCCTGATTCAACTCCTAGCGCAAGAGCTGGGAAGGAATCCGTTACTAGGTTTAACCACAATAATTGTATTGGCAATAATGGTACCGGAAGATTTAAAAGAATAGCAAATAATACTATTAAAACCTCTCCTATATTACAAGATAGTAAAAATCCTACAAATTTTTTAATATTTGAGTAAATTACCCTACCTTCTTCAACTGCGTTTACTATCGTTGCAAAGTTATCATCTGTTAATATTACTTCAGCTGTATCTTTAGCCACATCTGTACCTGTAATTCCCATTGCTATACCTATATCTGCCTTTTTAATTGCTGGAGCATCATTTACTCCATCACCAGTCATGGCTACTATATGTCCATTTTCCTTTAAGGCTTTTACAATTTGTACTTTATTTTCCGGGGAAACTCTTGTGAATACTCTTTTTTCTTTTACGATCTGTCTTAGCTCTTCATCGCTCATTTCATTAAGTTCTTTTCCTGTAATGGCTTGAGACCTATTATTGGAAATTCCAAGTTCATTTGCTATGGCAAGACCTGTTTCTAAGTAGTCCCCTGTTATCATCATAGGAACAATACCTGCACTTTTACATTCTTTTATAGCTTGTATTACTTCTGGCCTAGCTGGGTCAATCATTCCTGTTAAACCTACAAAAACCATTTCTCTTTCAAGGTTTTCTGAATTTAATTCACTTGGTAACTTATCAAATTCTCTATAGGCATAGGCTAATACTCTCAATGCTTTAGTTGCAAAGGAAGAGTTTATTTCCATTATTTCTTTTCTTTTGTTAGCTGTTAACTCTTTAACTTCTCCAGCTTCAAAATAATATTTACAATTATCTAGGATGATATCAGGTGCTCCCTTGGTAAAAGATACTATCTTGCCTTCTTTATATCCTTTGTGAATTGTAGACATCATTTTTCTTCCAGAGTCAAAAGGAAGTTCCCCATCCCTAGCGTACTTAGAGTTTAATTCTTCTAAGGAATAACCTGCTTTTTCAGCAAAGGTAAGTAGTGCCCCTTCAGTAGGGTCTCCCATTATTTTTGCTTCATCTTCAGAAATTTTTAGCTGAGCATCATTTGTTAAACCTGCTATATGAGCTAAAATTTCAAGAGCTTTTATATCTTTAGCATCTGTTCCATCTTCTGCCTTTACTTCTCCTTTAGGGTTATAGCCTGTCCCTGAAACTTCTATAAGTTTCCCATCAGCAAAAGCCTTTACTACTGTCATTTCATTTTGAGTTAGGGTACCTGTTTTATCTGAACAAATTACTGTAGTTGTTCCAAGTGTTTCAACCGCTAAAAGTTTTTTTACTATGGCGTGTCTTTGAGCCATTTTACTCATACCAATTGACAATACTATTGTTACTATGGCCGGTAATCCTTCTGGAACTGCTGCTACCGCAAGTGATATTGCTGTCATAAACATTTCTAAGGGATCGTGATTATAAAAAATTCCCACTAATAGAACTACCGCACAAATTCCTATAACTAATAAGCCTAAGGTTTTGGAAAGTCCTGCTAATTTCCTTTGTAGTGGTGTCGCTTCTCTGTCTACAGTTTGAATTGAAGTAGCTATTTCTCCAATTTGAGTATTACTTCCAGTTTCTATTACAAGTCCTGACCCTCTACCATAAGTTACTATAGTAGAAGAATAGGCAATATTTTCTCTATCCCCTATTTCCATCTTGCCATCATAAACCACGTCTGCATCTTTCTCTACAGGAACAGATTCTCCTGTTAGAGAAGACTCGTCTATTTTTAAATTTTTACTTTCTATTAATCTTAAGTCTGCTGGAACTATATCTCCAGTTTCTAAGATTACAAAATCTCCTGGAACTATCTCATTTGAATTTATATATATAGACTTACCATCTCTTATTACTTTAGCTTTAGGAGATGACATTTTTTGTAATGAAGCTATTGCTTCTTCCGCTTTTCCTTCTTGATAAAGAGAAAGTGCAGCATTAATTATAACTATTGCTATTATTATTACAGAATCTACTACTTCTCCCACAACTGCAGATACAATACTTGCTATTATTAAAATAATAATCATAGGATCTAAAAATTGTTCTGCCAATTTTGCTATAAAAGGTTTTTTATCTTCGGTTTTTAATTCATTAAAACCATATTTTTCTAGCCTTTTTTTTACTGAAGTTTCAGATAACCCATTTTTTGAACTATCTAGCTCTTTGAAAACTTCATCTGGTTTTTTATTATACCAGCTCATTATTTTCCTCCTTACATTAATAAAAGACCACTACTTCTAATAGAAGCAGTGGTCTTGCTACCATAATTATGGTTTTCAGCCGGGCCTTAACCGAATTGACGACTGAAAATTTATTAGCTACTCCCCAATGCAATATAACAAATTTTTCTTTTATGTTAAAATTATTATACCCTATAATAACTATATTAGTCTACAATTTATATTTTTCTTTTAAAATTTTTAATCTCTTAACTAAGTATTTTAAATCTTCTTCTCTATGATCACTCATTAAACTAATTCTTAAAATAGCTTCTTTTTTTCTTACTGCTGGAAATCTTATAATAGGGGCATGTAT
>JBQDBK010000010.1:8443-12748 GCA_052090825.1 Peptoniphilaceae bacterium
TCATTAATTCGCTAAAAATCTTTTCTGCAATATTTTCATCTCCTATTTTTATTATGATTATAGGTGTTTGGCTATATACTTCAAATCCTACCTTATTTAGTTCTTTTACTAAAAAAGATACATTTTCTTGTAATTTTTTAACTTTTTTATTGCTTTTTAATAAGTCTTCTATAACATAATAGGATGAAGATACCACAAATGGACTTAGAGCAGTTGAAAATATATAGGGTCTAGCCTTGTGTATTAAAAAATTTTTTAATTTACTTGAAGTAGAAACAAAACCTCCTTCAACTCCTATTCCCTTACTTAAGGATCCAACTAATAGGTCTGGAAAATATTTAAACTTATAGTGCTCTAAAATGCCCCTACCATTTTCTCCCAAGACTCCAATTCCATGAGCATCATCTACTATACTTAAGGCATTATAAGTATTTCCTAATTCTACAAACTTATCTAATTGTAGAATATCTCCACCCATACTAAATACTCCATCTGATATTATTAATTTTCTTTTATTTATATTTTTTGATAATTTACTTTCCAAATCTTTCATATCGTTATGATTATAAACTACTATTTTAGCCTTAGATAATCTGCATCCATCAATTATAGAGGCGTGATTCTTAATATCAGAAAAGACTATACTGTTTTCATCTAATAGAGAAGATATAACTCCTAGGTTTGCAGTATATCCTGAATTAAACAATAAAGAAGATTCATATTTTGTGAATTCAGATAATTTATTTTCTAACATTTCGTGTAATTCGCTATTACCGCTAGTGAGTCTAGATCCCCCAGAACCTAAACCATATAAATTTACAAGTTCGTAGGATCTCTTTATTATATCTGCATTCTCTGAATAAGAGAGATAATTGCTTGAGGAGAACAATAGCATATTAACATTATTAATTTTACTAAAAGGTCTTTGTCCAGTAGAGAATGTATTTTGAATTCTAAGTAAATTGTTTTCTTTTATATTAAGTAGTTCTTTATCTATAAAGTCAAATTTATTACTCATAAATTAATACCTTCTTCTTTTCTAAATAATTTATAGTTTCTTCTAATTTATCTATATCTCCATCGTATAAAAAAATTCTTGCTCCTTTATCGGAACCTTTTTCTTTTAATTTACTAATTCGAATATAGCCATCTTCTTTGCTAGCAACATATCCTATAATATAATTTGGATCATCTGATATACATAATTCAGCCAAAATACCAGGCGCATTAACTACTTTAGTGGCTAAGGCAAGAGCTTCTGAAAAATGATTCTTACAGGAAGAATCTTCTATTTTTGAATTTTCATAATCCATATATGTTACCCTCACCCCTCTTTTAGGATTTTTCCAATCTCTTAAAACTATTAAGATCTAAAATAATAGCACCTCTCATATTTTTAGTATTTTTTAATAGTTCTATTATCTTTTTTGGATTTTTTATATTTTTACTAATTAAAAAATCTAATAAGAATTCTATTCCTTCTTCTATACTTTCAACATCCTTCATTGATACTTTTAAGGCTTTTAATTTTAATATATCTTCTTCTTTTATTTTTTCAATTTTAATATTTATAGAATCAGGTTCCCCTTTTTCGTGGTTAATAGCTCTTTTTTGTAGCTTCTCAACAGTTTTATATAAATCATCTAAATTAACTATTTTTTCTGCTCCTGATATATGGACATCATCTCCATTTATATTTTTAGATGCCCTCATTTTTACACTATATTTCAAGTTGAAACTCCTTCTTTCTATGTATAAATTCTCTATAAGATGTCATCATAACTATTTTATAAATTTTTTCATACAATAAATTGCTAAGAATTACTGTAAATAAGATTCCTGGAATCGCTGCAATTATTAAACTTGCTATATTTAAATTAAATAATAGTCCTAAAGTTAACCTTGCAGCTATTGTTCCTATAGGTCCTGATATTGTTAAGCTAATTTTACTTTGTCCTATGATCCATATAAGAAATCCTATTACAAATCTAAAGGTCATTGCTATTATTATTCCTGATATAGTTGTAATTCCAAGAACAAAGGATAGAATACTTGCTATTATTCCTGCGCATATATAAATTTTAAATCCAAATATCATCGCGATTATAACTGCTATTGGCGCTGACATTTGGAATTCCGAACCTGCTATGGGGCTTGGAATTTTAAATATTCCACTAATCATAATTATACTTGCTAAAATAGATATTAAAGACATTTTTTTAATTTCATATTCTTTCCTCCTATTGAAATATAGCAAGCTAATAAAGTATAGTCAACCTATTTACATATTAAGTTTACTATGTTTTTTGGAAAATAAAAGATGGACTAAAATCCATCTTTTTATTATTATTTACTTGGTTTGATTTCTTTTTTTCCATCCATATACATTTGTAGTGGGGCTGGAATTTTTATGCTTCCATCTTCCTGAAGAAGATTTTCTAAAAAGGCTATTAACATTCTAGGTGGTGCTACAACTGTGTTATTTAAAGTATGAGCAAAGTATGTTCCTTCTTCTCCTCTTAATTTTATGTTAAGTCTGCGTGCTTGGGCGTCTCCAAGGTTTGAACAAGAACCTACTTCAAAATATTTCTTTTGTCTTGGACTCCATGCCTCAACATCTAGGGACTTAACCTTAAGGTCTGCCAAGTCTCCACTGCAACACTCTAGTGTTCTAACTGGTATTTCTAAACTTCTAAAGAAGTCAACTGTGTTCTTCCATAATTGTTCATACCAATATTCAGAATCTTCTGGTTTACAAACTACAACCATTTCTTGTTTTTCAAATTGGTGAATTCTATAAATTCCTCTTTCTTCTATACCATGAGCTCCTACTTCTTTTCTAAAGCAAGGTGAGTATGAGGTTAAATTTTGTGGCATATCTGCCTCATCTGTAATTGTATTTATAAACTTCCCTATCATTGAATGTTCACTTGTTCCTATAAGGTATAAATCTTCGCCTTCTATTTTGTACATCATATTTTCCATTTCAGCAAAACTCATAACTCCAGTTACAACATCTGATCTAATCATAAATGGAGGTATATAGTAAGTAAATCCTCTGTCTATCATAAAATCTCTAGCATAAGATAAAATTGAAGAGTGTAATCTTGCTATGTCACCTTTTAAATAATAGAATCCATTTCCTGAAGTTCTTCTAGCTGCATCTAGATCAACTCCATTTAAACTCTCCATAATATCTATATGATAAGGTACTTCAAAGTCTGGCACAAGTGGCTCTCCAAATTTTTCTAACTCTACATTTTCAGAGTCATCTTTTCCTATTGGAACTGTATCAGCAATTATTTGTGGTATCACCAACATCTTACTCTTAAGGTCTTCTGATAAGATTCTTTCTCTTTCTTCTAATATTTCTAACTGATCATTTATATTTTTCACTTCTGTTTTTGCTACTTCTGCTTTATCTAATTCTTTATTCTTCATAAAACTTCCTATTTCTTTTGAAGTTTTATTTCTTTTTGACCTTAAGTCATCTCCTTGAGTTTTAACTTCTCTTAATTCCCTATCAATTTTTATAACATCATCAACTAGTGGAAGTTTTTCATCTTGGAATTTTTTTCTTATATTTTCTTTTACTATTTCAGGGTTTTCCCTTACAAACTTAATGTCTAACATATTTACCTCCAAAATTTTAAATAAAAAAAGGCCTTTTCATCCCAAAGGGACGAGAAGACCCGCGTTGCCACCCTAATTAGCCTAAAGGCTCACTTTAAATAAAAAAACTCAAAGGCGGATTCAAATATCTTAAATACCTATTCACACCAACCATAGGTTCTCTTTAATTTAAGCATACTTTACTACTCCTTATCAACGTTTTATAAAATTAACTTAATTATAGCAAAGAAATTATTAAATATCAAACTATAAAATATTTAATTTTCTTCTTCAACTATACCTTCATAAAGAGTTCCCTCTTCTTCAGCTATATATTTTTCAGCTGATACCGCAGCAATTGCTCCATCTGCCGAAGCTGTTATAGCCTGTCTTACATCTTTAACTCTTAAATCTCCTGCCGCATAAACTCCTGGAATATTAGTATTCATATTTTCATCAGTTATAATATATCCTTTTTCCATATCTATTTTACCTTCAAAAATACGAGTTTCTGGAGTATATCCTATAAATACAAAAATTCCAAAAGATTCATCTTTTTTAATAGTTGTTAATTGACCTGTTTTTAAGTTTCTAATAACCATTTCATTGGCTATTTTATCTCCTTTTATTTCATCAACTGTCGAATCCCAAATAAAGTGAAATTTTTCATTTTTAAAGGCTTTGTCTTGTAAA
>JBQDBK010000010.1:12758-33196 GCA_052090825.1 Peptoniphilaceae bacterium
TTGTAAATTCTTGCTCGCTCTTAACTCGTCACGTCTGTGAATTATATATACATTTTTGGCAAACTTAGATATAAATAGAGCTTCGTCTATAGCACTATCTCCACCACCTATTACATATACATCCAATCCTTCATAAAAAGCTGCATCGCAAGTAGCACAATAGGATACTCCTTTACCTGAATATTTATCTTCTCCTTGACAACCTATTTTTCTAGGTTGGGCTCCAGTAGCTATTATAACAGCTTTAGTCTCATATTCATTATCTTTACATTTTATTTTTTTCACTTTTCCTGTCAGATTAACATCTAAAACTTCATCCATTACAAATTCTGCACCAAAATCTTTAGCTTGTTCCTTCATAGTCATAGCAAGTTCTATTCCTTGAATTTTTTTAACTCCTGGATAGTTTTCTACATCAGAGGTTGCAGAAATTTGCCCTCCTTCAATTGCCTTTTCTATCACAAGCGTTTTTAACTTTGATCTAGCTCCATATAATCCTGCTGTTAATCCAGCTGGTCCTGCTCCTAATATTATTAAATCATACATCATATTACCCTCCTTAGTTATACTTAGTATAGTATACCCAATTTATCTCTTTTATTAATAAATCTTAATTTATATATATAAATTTTTTTAATAAATAAGAATGATACTGTATCAAATACAATATCATTCTTATTTATTAAAACTAACTAATTCTCTCAATTTACCAGTTATTCTATAATCTGTTTTTTGCAATTCTTCTATATTCTTTGATCCAGTTAACATCATTATCATCTTTGCTTTATAAATAATACTTTCAACATATTGCATAGTATAGTCAATACCTCCATGAACTAAATAACTTAATATTTCACCACTCATGGCAGCTAGATCAGCTCCTAACACTATACTCTTAGTTAGATCTAAAGAATTTTTTACTCCACCTGAACTTATTATTTTTAAATCTTTATATGGTAAAGAATTAACTTCTATTAAACTCATAGCTGTAGGAATTCCCCAACTGTATAACTCAGATAAATCATTTTCAGGAGTTCTTAAATTTTCAACCTCAAAAAAATTTGTACCCCCATATCCTGATACATCAATATACCTAACTCCCGAATTATAAAGATCCTGTGCTACTTTTTTAGATATTCCAAAGCCTACTTCTTTTACAATAACTGGTATATTTACTCCATTAACTATAGTTTCAATATTAGATAAAACGTTTTTAAAAGACCTATCCCCTTCATCCATAGCTAATTCTTGAGCTGGATTCAAATGAATTTGTAAAGCATCAGCTTTAATTAAATCTATAGCTTCTTTGGCCTCTTCTAAATTAGCATGACCACTTAGGTTGGATATTACTATCCCATCTTCAATAATTTCCCTTACACATTCAAAAGATTTCCTTGAATCTTTATCTTCAAAGATTATAGTCTGTGAACCTACTGCCATAGGAATATTAAACTCTTTAGCAACTTTTGCTAATTCCAAATTTATCTCATTAGAAAAATCACTACCACCAGTTATAGCATTTATCATCAAAGGAAAGTCTATTTTTTTATTTAAAAATAATTTACTTGTATTAATCTCATCAAAATCACACTCGGACAAAGAATTATGATATAGAAATACATCATCAAAAAGAGGGTTTCCTACATAATTTGTACGGAGATAATTCTCTATATGCTCTCTTTTTCTATACTTTCTCATTTCAACACTCCTGTCTTATTAGGTAAATAATATCATTTTTCTTTTATTTTTACAAGATGAATAGCTCCTGCAATTTTGCGGCTATTTTGCTACCACTATGCCTAACTGCATCATCTCTGTCTTCTAAAAAATCACCAACTATAACCTTTATTCCGCTTGACTGTAAAAACTCTAAATCCTCATTTGTTACTTCTATCTTTTCAGCTCTTTCTTTTGAATATTTTTCCTTCAAATCCTGAGATATATCTTTATTATTAATAATAATTAAATCAATAATATCTTTAAAAGAATGTTCATATATGGCATTTACATGATCTCTTATTGTAAAATCAGTAGTTTCACCCTTTTCAGTCATAATATTTGGTATATATATTAATCTAGATTTTGAGCTTTTTATCGAATCAACTATTCCTTCAACAATTAAATTTGGAATTGCAGATGTATAAAGGCTACCTGGACCTAAGATTATAAGCTCAGATTCTTCTATCGCTTTAATCGCCTTCGGATTAGCTTTTGGTATTTCAGGAAATAAACTCATTTTCTTTATTTTAGTATCTAATTTATAGGCCATATTTGGTATTATAGATTCTCCTATACACTTATCACCATTTTCAAACTCAGCCTCCAGATGAATATTTGCTAGAGTTACTGGTATAACCTTTCCAGTTATGTTTAATACATTCTCCATTTCTATAAGTGCTGAATCAAAACTCCCATAAATTCCACACAAGGCTGCTATTAATATGTTCCCAAAGTTTTGTCCCTTTAAACTTCCACTGTCAAATCTAAATTGCAATAATTTTTCCATAACAGTTTCGGTACTAGAAAGAGCAACCATACAATTCCTAACATCTCCCGGGGGCAAAATACCTAAATCTTGTCTTAATATTCCAGAACCTCCACCATCATCAGCCATGGTAACTATTGCTGTTAATTGATCTGTATATTTTTTTATACCTTTTAATATAGAACTTACTCCAGTTCCACCACCTATTACAACCACCTTTTTACTCATAGGTCAACATCCCTATGATTTATAATAACTTCATATCCCAATTTCTTAAGTTCTTTACCTATTTCATTAGCTATTACCACTGACCTATGAAATCCTCCTGTACAACCAATCCCTATAGATAAAATGCCTTTACCTTCTTTTATATAGTTAGGAATTAAAAATCTTAACATATCTAAAGTCTTATCAATAAATTTTTTTGTTACATCAAATTTCATAACATAATTTTTAGTTTTCTCGTTTTCACCATTTAAATATTTCAAGTCTTGTATATAGAAAGGATTGGGCAAAAATCTAACATCAAATATTAAATCTCCATCCAATAATATTCCATTTTTAAATCCAAAAGAAGTTACACCAATTTTTATGGGAACATTTTTTTCCATATTTAAAATATTGAATATCTTTTCCCTTAACTCATTGAGTTTTAAATTAGAAGTATCTATAATATAATCTGCTCTGCTTTTTATACTCTTAAGTATTTCCTTCTCAATATCATACCCTTTTGTTATAGAATTACTCAAAGGATGGGGTCTCCTAAGTTCCTTATATCTATTTACTATAACTTCTTTATTAGCATCTAAAAACAATATCTTATAATCTATATTTAAAGATTTTAATTCATCTAAGGAACGAGAGAAATTTTGGAAAAATTTGCCACTTCTTGCATCAACCACTATACATATTTTATTAAAATTTCCTGAACTCATTGAAATTTCAGGAAATTTATTTAATAGTTGTGGTGGTAGATTATCCATTGCAAAATAGCCTAAGTCTTCTAGCTGGTTTAAAGCTTGAGACTTACCTGCTCCACTCATGCCTGTTATTATCAGAATTTCCATAACTCCCCCCAACAAACTTAACCTCTCTTTGTAATTTTACACCAAATTTATCATATACTACCTTTTGAACGGTTTCTATTAATTCCTTTACATCTTTAGATGTAGCTTCTTCTATATTAACTACAAAACCACAATGCTTTTGACTTATCATGGCACCACCGTGTCTAAAACCTCT
Source organism: Peptoniphilaceae bacterium (assembly GCA_052090825.1). Lineage (GTDB taxonomy): Bacteria > Bacillota > Clostridia > Tissierellales > Peptoniphilaceae > JBQDBK01. Next base: position 16,486 of record JBQDBK010000010.1, read on the forward strand.
TAAACCACTATCATCTATTAACTTCCCCGCAAAATAACCTTTTGGTCTTCTAAAAGTTGAACCAGCTGATGGTAAATCAAGAGGCTGTTTTGAAAGCCTTCTATTCCATAGGTCATCCATCTTTTCTTTAATTAAAAGTTTATCTTTTTTATCAAGTTTAAAAATTGCACTTAATATTATATAACTTTTTTGTTGAGCTATAGAATTTCTATAAGAAAATTTCATATCAGTATTTGAATATTCTTTTATATCCCCATCATTATCTAGTAACCTAACACTATATATGATATCTTTTAATTCTCCGTCGTAAGCTCCAGCATTCATTATTACGCCGCCACCTAAACTTCCTGGAATTCCATGTGCAAATTCAAAACCACTTAAACCATATTCAAGGGCCTTGTTTCCTATACTTCTAAGACTTGCTCCACATTGAGCTTCTATAAAACTATCTTTAACTTTAATTTTATCTAATACACCTTGAAGCAGTATTATAAGTCCGTCAAATCCATTATCATCAGCTAAAATATTTGTGCAATTTCCTAAAACTAAATACTTTATACCTTGTTCTCTTGCTAATTTTATAGCACCTACTAACCCTTCTTCATTTTCAGGAAATAATAATGCTTTAACCTTACCACCTATTTTAAAACTCGTATATTCTTTTAATTCCTCGTCTATCTTAAGTTTTCCAAACTTTTGAAATTCTAACAAAACGCACCTCTAAATTTTTATGTCACTTTTATATTTATATTATAATTATATCATATATCTTTATAGATATTTCTACTTAACTAGATATATGACTTTTATCTGAGCCATTCATCCCTATACCCATTTTTCAGCCCATTTTTGAATTTCATCCATCACATTTCCTAAATCTTTGCCTTTTTCTGTAAGTTCATATTCAATTCTAACTGGAGTCTCTGGATAAACTTTACGAGTAACAATTCCAGAGCTTTCCAACTCTTTAAACCTTTCTGTTAACATTCTAGCACTCATATTTGGTATAGCTGCTGAAACATCTGAAAAACGCTTTTGTTCATTTAATAAAGTTCTTATAATTAAACCAGTCCATCTTTTCCCCAATAATTCAAAAGCATCTTCGAATTTTGGGCATAAATTATATTTCTCCATATCTTTTATCACCTATAAATATCATACCATAGTAAATAGAATAAAGTAAGTATCTTTAATAAAGATACTTACTCTTTTATATTGTTTCTCACAAAAAATTTTCAAAATTTAATTATTAAATAAAAAATCTATAGGCTTAAACCTATAGATTTTGATCAAAATTTATTCTTTATATAATTCTTATATTTATGTTTCTATTTCATAATTTTCTTCTACTTTTTTTAATATAAAGTTAATCCCAATTGAAACTATAGCTGATAGTAAACTTCCCCATAGAATCTTAGTTGTATTCATAGTACGTAGACCTTCAAATAAAATCTTACCAAGACCTCCAGCATTAATAGTCGCTGCAATAGTTCCAATACCTATTGTAGAAACAGCAGCTAATCTAATTCCAGAAAATATAGCTCTTTTTGATAATGGAACTTGTATTTTCCATAATACTTGAAGATCAGAAAGCCCCATCCCTCTAGCGGCTTCTAATACACTAGGATTAACTTCATTAATTCCTGTAATAAAATTCCTAAGCAAAAGATACTGATTATATATAGTCAAAACAATTATTGCTGTTGTTTTACCTAATCCTGTTATGGGCATTAGTATGGCAAAAAGCGATAATGATGGAATAGAATATATCACAGAAAATAATTGTAGTAAAAAATTTTCAAAAATTTTAAATTTTACACTAAATACTGTTAATAATATAGCTAAACATATTGAAAAAAATAGAGTTATAAAGGTTAACTGAATATGTTCTAGTAATGGCCCTATAATTTTATCTGGATATTTTATAAAATACTCAATCATTGAAAAGCCTTCCAAAATTCTTCTTGATTTCGAGCAGAGGAAATTAAAGAATCTACAAATTCATCCGCTGGATTTTTTACAATTTCCTCCGGTTTATCAAATTGCAGTAACTTACCCTTATCCATTATCATAACACGATCTCCTAATTTAAAAGCTTCATTTATATCATGAGTTACGAAAAGAAAAGTTTTTCTTATTCCCCCATGAATTCTTAAAAGCTCATTTTGCAAATTCAACCTAGTTATGGCATCAATAGCACCAAACGGTTCATCTAAAAGCATAATCTTTGGACGAACTGCCAGAGCTCTAGAAAGTCCAACACGCTGTTGCTGTCCTCCTGAAAGTTGTGAAGGGTAACGATCCATATACTCTTCTGGATTTAAACCAACAAGATCTAAAAGTTCCTTTACTCTTTCTAGAGTTTCTTTTTCATCCCATTTTAATATTTTAGGTATTGTGGATATATTTTCTCTTATTGTCATATGTGGAAAAAGACCTACCTGTTGTATTACATAGCCAATATTACGCCTTAACTCAATTGGGTTTTTATCTTTAATATCTTCTCCAAATAAAAGTATCTTACCATCTCCGGATTGCTCGTATAAACGATTAGTAAGCTTTAATAAAGTAGTTTTGCCACTACCCGAAGAACCTAAAATTGTTATAAATTCTCCCTCTTCTATTTTCGCACTCACATTGTCTACACTATAATAGTCACTATCTTTAAATTTTTTACATACATTAACATATTCTATAGATATCATTTTTTGTCCTTATTGTGTTCTTATTTTATGCTATCCCAATATTCCGCTGCTACTTCTTCATATTCTTCTTTATCTACATCGACTTTTGCATTTAATTTTGTAACTGTTTCTGTGTCTAAGTTTTTACTTACATTATTTAATATTTCTTCTATTTCAGGATTTGCTTCTAAAACCTCATTTCTAACTATTGGTGCTAAATTATATGGTGGCCAAACTTTTTTATCATCTTCTAATAATACAAACTTATCTGTCTTAGAAAGCATTCCTTCTGTTGTATAGGCTGGAGATACATCCGCCTCATCATTTTCTACTACATTGTATTTTAAACCATTATCATAAACCTTAGATGATTCCCAATTAAATTCGCCATATGTTTTTTCTAATGCTGGTAGAGCATCTTCTCTTTCATCAAATTCTCCTTGAGAAGCAAAACGTAATTTATCAGCATTTTTTTGCAAATCTGAAATTGTTAAAATTCCGTACTCATCGGAAGCTTTTTTACTTATAAACAATCCTTGTCCATCATTAGCCTTTGAATAATCAAGCCATTTTATATCGAATTCTTTTTCATATCCATCTTTAACCGCTTGATATACTTCATCCGGATCTGTCATAGGATCCATTTTTAAAATTGATATCAGACCTGTTCCTGTGTATTCAGGATATAAATCAATTTCTTTATTTGTAATACTTGTATGAATTACAGATGAAGCTATATCCATAGTACGCTCTACCTCATATCCTGCATCTTCTAAAGCTAGAGCATATAATTCAGCAACTATTTCATTTTCTGTAAAATCCTTAGAACCGACTTTTATAACTGCCTTTTCTTCACCTTTTTTTGTTGCTTCTTCTCCACCATTAGAACAAGCTGTAACCAATAAAGCTACCATCAAAAGAGTCCCGATTAATTTTAATATTTTATTTTTATTCATATATATCTTCCTTTTTAATTTTTAATATTTAAACATACTTATACTTTAAAATCTTTTTTGTTAATAAATCAAATAATAAACCACTCCCTAAAGATAAAAGCCCTACGCCTACTCCACCTATAATAAGTAAATCTGTCCTATTTAAACCTAAGCCTGTAAATATTATTTCTCCAAGTCCTCCTGCTCCTATTTTAGCTGCAAGAGTTGCACTAGCTATCACTTCTACTATAGCTGTTCTAATTCCTGATAAAATTACTGGTATAGCTAAAGGAATCCTCACTTTCCAAAGTTCTTCTTTTTTTGTCATCCCCATTCCTCTAGCTGTTTCTATCATAAAATAAGGAACTTCTTTAAATCCTACTATTGTATTTAGTAAGATAGGAGGTACAGCTAATATAGTTAAGGCTATTATAGCTGGAAGTACCCCCGTTCCTATTATTGGAATAAATAAGGCCAATAAAGCTAAAGAAGGTATGACTCTTAATGTTTGAAAAGGTCCTGAAATTAAGCTTTCTTTCTTTTTTGATTTTGAAGCCATATATCCAAAAACTATACCAATAAGAGCTGCTAAAAAAACTGAGAAAAAACTAATTAAAAGATGATCCTTAGCTTGCATTAATATATTAACATAATTTTCTTGAATATATTTTAAAATATTTTGTAACATTTTTACCTTCCCATTTATTTCCCTTTTTAGATGAAAAACTCTCTAGTAACTTTTATCCTTTTATAATCTACAATATTTATTAATTAATAAAATTAATTCATATTCTAGCATATATTATTTAGATTGATCAATAATATATTTCTTTAAAAATTACAATTTCTCTCTAATTGATTATCTTTAATATTTAAAGGAATAGAACAATATTCTACATCTTTCCATCCAAGATATTGTCTAAAAATATAGTAGCCTTTTTCCATGAAATCTATTGTTTTTTTAGCTTCTTCATCAGATATATCTTCATTTTCTAATATAAATTCCCCTAATTTACTATCAAAATATGCTCCCTCTGGAAGTTCTATATTATAACTAAAACTTTCATCTACGAATGGATGTGGTAATATAAAGAATGTAGGCCCTTTAAAATTATCATCTCCAAACCAAAAACCAAACTCTATAAAATGTTCATCAAAGGCATTACTTTCAATAATTTTGCTATCATTAAAACTTTTATGCATTTGATTATAATTTATTAAGCAAGATATATCAAATGTACCCCAAAATAAACCTGGTTGAACTTTCCTTACGCGATATTTACTTAAGAATCTACTTTCAACCTTTACTGCAAAATGCATTAATTTAAGAATATTTGCTCCTATATCTTTATTATAGTGATGGTGTATTATGTCTTCATTAAATGGAGTTTTATCAACAGTTTCTTGAGGATCCTTATTTATCTCAATTACAATTCCATCTTTTTTAAGAGCTTCTTCAATTTTCTCATCATAATATTTTATAGATTTCCCATCTTCCAATGGAATATTTGTAGTAGAAAAATCAGTAGATACTTCTATTTTATGATCTCTTAAATTAACAGAAATTTCATAACTACCTTCATTGTAGAATAAAATTCCAGTAGAAAACCCTTTTGTTGTAATATCTAATATTACATGAGCCCACTGAGGTTCTTTAAATCTACTAGATAGTTTATATTTACCTAAAATTTGACTTAAATGGTGTAATGTATCTTTTTCTTTTTCCCATTCTTTTATTAGCAACATAACTTTTATCCTCCTTCCTATACTTAAGCATTGGATTTGTTTACAAAATCAACAAAACTAATAGCTTGTCTTTCCAGATACTTATAACTTTTCGTTAACCTCACTCTATCATTCTCATCTATTTGTTCTTTAGCATTAGGAATTGTAAGTCTCGGAGAATTCATAATATTCATATTTAATTGACTTAATAAAGATACCAGATTATATTGTGATAAGAGTGTACCTGTCATACCTCTTGTCATACCACTTATTGCAACTGCTTTGTTTTTTAATAAATCTGGTTTGCCTTCTCTTTGCCTTGATATCCAGTCCATAAGATTTTTTAATACGCCAGAATACGACCTATTATATTCTGGCGTAAAAAACCAAATTCCATCTGCCAATTCTACTTTCTCCCTTACTCTTTTTACGCTTTCTAATTCAGGATATTCAATATCTTCATTAAATAAAGGAAGATCAGAATACTCTAAAATTTCAAATTCTATATTCATATCATTTAAAATTTTACCTGCTTCTTTAGCTAATTGTCTATTATATGAGTTTTTTCTTAAAGATCCGACTATGGCTAAAATTTTCATTTTAACATCTTCTTCCTTTAATCTTCTATTTTGATAAAACATCTGAATATTCAGACTTTTTATCAAATTCAGCTTTAGCAAATGGACATAATGGAACGATTTTTACATTATGTTCTCTAGCTTGCTTAACTAATTCATATACTAGTTTCCCAGCTATTCCCTGTCCTCCATATCCATCCTCAACAAAAGTATGGTCTATTATCCATACTTTATCAGATTTAGAATAGGTGCTTTCTCCAATATTTTTATCCTCATCATAAGCTGCTGCTCTTTTATTTTCTGCTTCATATACAACTTTTATCATTACCTTACCCCTTTCTCTTATAACTTAATGCCCCAGAAGGACATGTATCTATTATATTAACCACTTTATCAAGGGATGCTCCCTCAAGTTTTATCCAAGGTCTTCTTTCTAGTTTAAACACTTCTGGATATCCATTAACACACTTGGCCGCATGTTGACATATATTTGGTCGCCAGTATATGGTCAAACCATCTGTTTTGTATTCCTTTAAAATTTCTTTATTCACAATAAACTTCAACCTCTACTTTAAAAGTTAACTTCATCTACTTTTTATACACTATATTCTCTAATCTTATATCTGGAATAATCCATGCTATAGCTATTAAGGCATATAGTAAATAAGCAATAGTGGGATTATAAAAAGAAAATATTATTCCTATAGCATAAAACAAAATAGATAACTTCCCTTTCAAATCTCTTCCTATACTTTTAGCTAATAATGAATCTTTGCCATTTATTTTTATTATTGAACTTTGTAACATATTATAAGATACAGCACACATAAATAGTACAATTCCATACAAAATAGTTGGAAAATCTTCAAAAGGATTTAATCCTACCCACTCAGTTGTTGTTGGAATTAAGGACATCCAAAAAATCCAATGTAAATTTTTCCATAATATACCACCAGATATTAAATCTACAGTACTTAATAAATGATGATGATTAGCCCAATAAATACCTACATATAGGTAACTAAGTATATAAGCTATTAAAATAGGAAGAACTTCTTTTATTCCATTTAAATCATTACTTTCAGGTACTTTTAATTTTAAAACCATTATCGTTATGATTATAGCTAAAACCCCATCACTGAAAGCTTCCATCCTATCACTTGTCATTTTTCTCTCCATAAATTTTTATAAAGTATCTTCATTGTATAAATTATTGATAACTTTATCTAAATTTTTTAAAAAAATACTTTTTTCTTTTTCAGGAATTCCTTTCATTGCGCACTCATCAACTTTTTTAACTATTTCTTTTACTTTTTTAGCTTTTAAATACCCTAAATCAGTTAAATAAATATTAAAGCATCTCTTATCGTCATCATTTATTTTTCTTTTTATCAATTTCATTTTTTCCATTCTCAATAAAATACTTGCTACAGTAGATTTATCAAGCGCACAATCAGAAGCTATTTCTATAGATTTTGCACCATTATTTTCTAATAAATACTCCAGAATTTTAGGCTGTCCTGAAAATAGACCTAATTTATTAACTTCTTTCATTATTAGGTGATTAGAATTTTGAAAACATTTTAAAATCATGAAATGAAACTCTTTATTTAACATCAACCTCCTCCTATATAGTTTGCATGCAATCTACTTTTAGTATACTCTTTCAAATTAATCTAGTCAATTTTATATATAAAAGTAAATTTTATTATTATAAAAATATATACCCTTTTAGTCTTGTAACTTAATCAAAATTAATTTTAACTTTTTATTGTGAAATTAAATTATTAATAGGGTATATTAAAATTGAAGTTACTATTTATATTATTTAAATAAATTATTAGGAGGATTTTTATGGAAAATATTAAACTTACTATTGTTTACTATAGTATGTCAGGTACAAATTTACAACTTGCTTCTTGGGCTAAAGAAGCAGCAGAAGAAATTGGAGCTGAAGTAAGAATGGTTAAAGCTCAGGAGCTTGCTCCAAAAGAAGCAATTGAAAATAACCCTGCTTGGAAATCAAAAGTAGAAAAAGAGGATGAATTAGGTATTAAAGATGCAAGTTCAGATGATCTTATTTGGGCAGATGCTATAATATTTTCATCTCCAACACGTTTTGGTAATGTCGCATCTCAAATAAAACAATTTATAGACTTGCAAGGTGGTATATGGGCTGAAGGAAAACTTATAAATAAAGTTGTTTCAGCCATGAGTTCTGCTCAAAACCCACATGGCGGACAAGAAGAAACAATCCGCTCAATTTATACCACTATGATGCACTGGGGAGCAATTATTGTACCACCTGGATACACTGATGGAAGTCTATTTGTTGCTGGTGGTAACCCATATGGTACTTCTGTAACTGCTAATGATGGCATGGTTGAAGATGTGGAAGCTGCCGTTAAACATCAAGCTAAAAGAACTGTAGAAATTGCAAAATTTTTAAAAATAGGTAAAGAAAATAATTAATAAATACTATATTTTATCTTTACTAAAAATATTAATTAAATAATAACTCTTTCTTCTAAAGGTTTAAATTCTTTTTCTCCCGGAGTAGCTACTGCTTTCCCAAATGGCATTTGAGCTCTCATTTGCCAACTAGATGGTAGTCCCCACTCTTTTTTTACCTCTTCTTCAATAAGTTCATTATAATGTTGTAAAGATGCCCCATATCCTTCTAATTGTAAAGAAGTCCATACATTAAATTGGTGCATACCACTTGCTTCTTTTGACCAGATTGGAAAGTTATCTTTATATAGTGGGAATTCATTTTGTAAATATTTTACTATATCAGTATCTTCGAAAAATAATACTGTTCCATAACCCGCCCTAAAAGAATTAATCTTTTCTTCTGTTGGAGCAAAATTTTCTTCAGGAACTATTTTTCTTAAAGCTACTTCTGTTATATCCCAAAGCTTCTTATGATTTTCACCTAATAGTAATACAATTCTAGCTGTTTGAGAGTTGAAAGCAGATGGTGTATGTTTTATTACACGTTCAAGTAATTCTTTTAATTTATCATCTGACACCACTTGTTCATTGCTAATTCCATAATGTGTTCTTCTTGCTTCTATTGCTTCATAAAAATTCATTTTTATTCCTCCTTGAATTTGATCTTTATTATTTTTTGTTTTACTTATTCTTTTTCCATCTCTACAACTAATATATGAGATGTTTCTTTAGCCTTTATTTTTATATTTTCTTCTACAATTTCTAAACCATCTCTCATATTTAATTCAATTCCATTAATTTCAGATTCACCTTCTATTTGAACTAAATATGCTTGTCTATTATTAGCTACTGTAAAATCAATTTCTTTTCCCTTGTCTAATTCTATTACATTTATATTTGCATCCTGGTTGATTTTTATAGGAGCATCTCCATCAACACTTGATACAATTTGTAGCCATTTATTTTTTCTATCTTCCCAATTAAATCTATAATCTCCATAATTAGGAGTCAAATTATTTTTATTTGTAAATATCCAAATTTGTAAAAATCTTAAAGTTTCATCTCCAAAATTTTCTTCACTATGAACAACTCCAGTACCTGCACTCATATATTGGACATGTCCTCTTGTAATAGTGCTTTCATTTCCCATACTATCTTTATGAGTAAGTTTTCCATTTACAACATAAGATACTATCTCCATATCTCTATGAGGGTGTGGCCCAAACCCAGTATTAGGCTTAACTAAATCATCATTTATGACTCTTAAAACTCCAAAATTTATATTTTCAGGATTGTAATATTCTGAAAATGAAAAATGAAATACACTTCTTAACCATCCTAAATCTGATCTCCCCATATTTTTGTTATCTAATTTCCTTAACATAATTCCTCCCAATTATAATTCTATACATGATTATAAAACATTCCTTACTTATTTTTTGTTACTTGGTATATTTATATTATTACACCTCTTTTTTTATAAGTCAAGTAAAAAATTTAAATCATTAAATTATATGTATTTTAAAATATTTTATAAATTACTTTTGAATATAAATTAATAAAAAAAGAGCTGCCACCTATAATAAGGTAACAACTCTTTTATAATTTAATTAATCTATTTCAGCTTTTAAAGCTTTTGCTTTTTCAATTGCTTCTGTTAATTTTGGAAGAACTGAATTAATATCTGCAACTACCCCTAAGTCAGCTACAGAGAAGATTGGAGCATCTTCATTTTTATTAACTGCAATTATTAAATCTGATTCTTCCATACCTGCTAAATGTTGAATTGCTCCAGAAATACCTAGTGCAAAATAAACTTCTGGTCTTACAGTTTTACCAGTTTGACCTACTTGATGATCTTTTTCAATCCAACCAGCATCTACAGCTGCTCTGGAAGAAGAAATTTCAGCTTCAAACAGTTTAGCAAGTTTTTCAAGAGGTTTAAATCCTTCTGGTCCACCAATTCCACGTCCCCCAGAAACAAGAATATTAGCCTCTGTAATATCTTTTTTCTTACTTTCAGTTTTTATTATTTCTTTGATATTAACATTCATATCAGCTTCAGTGAATTCAATTTTTTTCTCAATTATTTCACCATCTTCAATCTCTCTATTTATAGATTGCATTACTCCTGGTCTTACTGTTGCCATTTGAGGTCTATGGTTTTCACAAAGGATTGTAGCCATAAGGTTACCACCAAAAGCAGGACGTGTCATCATTAAATTCTTAGATTCTTCATCTATTTCAAGGCTTGTACAATCTGCAGTAAGTCCTGTATGAATTCTTGCAGCAAGTCTTGGTGCTAAATCACGTCCAATTGAAGTAGCTCCATAAAGAACTATTTCTGGATCATTTTCTTTTATTATTTCATAAATTGCTTTTGCATATGGTTCTGTGACATATTCTTTTAACATAGGATCTTCAACAACGATTACTTTGTCTGCACCGTGTCTTAAAAGAACTTCTGCCTCTTTTTTTACATCTTCTCCTAGAAGCATAGCAACAACTTTTTGTGAAAGATCATCTGCAAGCTTTCTGGCTTTCCCTAAAAGTTCTAGCCCTACTTTTTGTAGAGTATTATCTCTTTGTTCTATAAATACAAATACATCTTTTGACATTTAGACTCTCCCCCTTAGATAATGTACTTCTCTTGAAGCTTAGCTACAATTGCTTGAGCTGCTTCATCAGCTGTAAGATCAGTTAAAATAACGCCTTCCCCTTTACCTTGTTTTGGGAATGATTTTTTTACTTTTGTTGGAGAACCTTTAAGTCCAATATTAGCTAGGTCTAATTTATCTTTTATATCATCTAAGCCCCAAACCTTAATATCTTTCTTATAAGCGTCAAAGATTTTTCCAACAGTCATGTATCTAGGATCCCCTAGTTCAGCTAAAGCTGTTACTACACATGGCATTTTAACTTCTACTAGATGGTATCTATCTTCATATTGTCTTTTAACTATTAATTTATCCCCATCAACTTCAAGACCCTCAGCATAAGTTACTTGTGGAAGGTTTAAATGTTCAGCCATTTGAGGACCTACTTGTGCAGTATCTCCATCAATCGCTTGACGTCCTGTAATAATTAAATCATATTCAAGATGCTCTAAAGCTCCTGCTAAAGTGCAAGATGTAGCCCATGTATCAGCTCCACCAAAAGCTCTATCTGTTACTAAAATAGCATCATCTGCTCCCATAGCTAAAGCTTCACGAAGAACTGCTTCTGCTTGAGGTGGTCCCATAGTTACAACAGTTATATTAACATTTTCAGGATCTTGATCTTTTATTTTTAATGCAGCTTCTAGACCTGATTTATCATCTGGATTTATGATACTAGGTACTCCATCCCTAATAAGAGTATTAGTAACCGGATCAAGTCTAACTTCATTTGTATCTGGAACTTGTTTTATACAAACAACTATTTTCATTACGCTTACCTCCAATTAATTTACGCCCATCCATGAAGCAACTACCATTCTCATAACTTCTGAAGTTCCTTCATAAATTTCAGTAATTTTAGCATCTCTCATCATTCTTTCAATTGGATAATCTCTAGTATATCCATATCCTCCGTAAAGTTGTAAACATCTTCTTGTCACATCTGAAGCTGTTTCAGCGGCAAATAATTTAGCCATTGCTGCTGCATGAGAGTATTTTTCTTTATTTTGTTTCATATCTGCAGCTCTATAAACTAATAATTGTGCTGCATCAGCTTTAGTTTTCATATTGGCTAATTCGAATTGAGTATTTTGGAATTGAGCAATTCTTCTTCCAAATTGTTTTCTTTCTTTAACATATTGAACTGTTTCATCTATAGCACCTTCAGCTATTCCTAGAGCTTGAGCAGCTATTCCAATTCTACCACCATCAAGAGTTTTCATAGCTATTCCAAAGCCTTTTCCTTCACGGCCTAGTAAATTTTCTTTTGGTATTCTACAATCTTCAAATACAAGTTCCGCTGTTGATGAACCTCTAATACCCATCTTAGCCTCAGGTTCTCCTACTGTAAATCCTGGAGTATTTCTTTCAACAATAAAAGCAGAAGTTCCTCTAGTTCCCTTAGTTTTATCTGTTACAGCAATAATAACAAATACATCAGCAAAACCAGCGTTAGTAATAAATATTTTTGATCCATTAAGTACATATTCATCGCCATCTAAAACTGCTGTGGTTTTTTGTCCTGCAGCATCTGTACCTGCTCCTGGTTCTGTAAGACCAAAAGCACCAAGTTTTTCACCTTTTAATAAGCCTGGTAAATACTTTTTCTTTTGTTCTTCTGTTCCATTTTCATATATTGGAGCCGCACATAAAGATGTATGAGCAGAAACTATTACTCCTGTTGTTCCACAAACTTTTGAAAGTTCTTCTACTGCCATAGCATAAGCTAAATAGTCAGCACCTTGTCCACCATATTCCTTTGGAAATGGTATACCAAAGAAACCATATCTAGCCATCTTTTTTATATTTTCCATTGGAGCTTCTTCAGTATCATCTACTTCTTTAGCTAAAGGTTTTACTTCATTTTCTGCAAATGCACGATACATTTGTTGAAGAAGAAGATGTTCCTTATCCATTCTAAAATCCATTTAATAATCCCCCTTACTTTAATATCAAAGTTTTCTCTAATTTTCAAATCAAAGAATGTTAATTTAATAACATACCTTTTTTTATTATATCATTTATATTCTTTATTTCAACCTTTCTTTTATAGAAATAAAGATATCTATTTAATTAAGTAAATATAAAAGAGACCTCACAAATGAGGTTTCTTTTATATTACTTTAATAGCCAGACTGCTATCTTCTACAGAAATTTCTAAATTATAATCATTTTGGATTTCATCTTTTAAAATCATTTTAGATAGTTTAGTTTCTACTTCTGCTTGTATAAACCTTTTTACTGGCCTAGCTCCATAGGATATATCATAGGAATGTTTCAAAATAAATTCTAGAGCTTCTTCTGTAATATTTAATTTTATATTTCTATCTCTTAACCTATTCTCTATATCTTTAATAACAAAATTAATTATTTTATATATTTCTTTCTTAGTAAGAGGTTTAAACATAACTATTTCATCTATTCTATTTAAAAACTCAGGTCTAAACTTAAGATTCATTTCTCTCTTAACTAATTCTTTAGTTTCTCCATCTATTTCTCCATTTTCGTCTACTCCTTCAAGCAAGTATTGAGAACCTATGTTTGATGTCATTATTATTACTGTATTTTTAAAATCTACTGTTCTTCCTTGATTATCTGTCAATCTTCCATCATCTAAAACTTGAAGTAATATATTAAATACATCAGGATGAGCTTTTTCAATTTCATCAAATAAAATTACTGAATAAGGTTTTCTTCTAACAGCCTCTGTTAACTGTCCTCCCTCATCATAACCTACATATCCAGGAGGTGACCCTACAAGTCTTGAAACTGAATACTTTTCCATATATTCAGACATATCTATTCTAATCATATTCTTCTCATCATCGAATAAATTTTCTGTTAATGCCTTAGCTGTTTCTGTCTTTCCAACTCCAGTTGGTCCAAGGAATATAAATGATCCTATTGGTTTATTTTCACTCTTTAATCCAGCTCTGGCTCTAAGAACTGCATCAGAAACCACTTGAATAGCTTGATCTTGTCCTATTACTCTTTGGTGTAATTCATCTTCAAGATTTATTAGTTTATCTCTTTCACTTTGATTAAGTTTCTCTATAGGTATACCTGTCCACCTACTAATTACATAGGCTATCTCATCTTCTGTAACTTCTTCCTTAACCATAGTATCTTCCCTATTTAGAGATTCAACTTCCTTAAGTTTTTCCTCTAATTCTGGAAGTGTTCCATATCTTAACTTAGATAATTTCTCTAAATTATAATTCCTTTCAGCAATTTCTATCTCATGTCTAACTTCTTCTATTTGACCCTTTAAATTCTTTAACTCATCTATATCTTTTTTTTCATTTTCCCACTTAGCTTTTAATTCATCAAATTTAGATTTTTCTTCTGATAATTCTTTTTCTAAATCTTCTAATCTTCTTAGGGAATTTTTATCTGTTTCTTTTTTTAAGGCTGCTCTTTCTATTTCAAGTTGTAAAATTTTTCTTCTAATATCATCTATTTCTGTAGGCATAGAATCTATCTCTGTTCTAAGCATAGCACAAGATTCGTCCATTAAATCTATCGCCTTATCAGGTAAAAACCTATCTGTTATATATCTATTAGATAAAGTTGCTGCTGCTATTACAGCAGAATCAGAAATTCTAATTCCATGGTAGATTTCATACTTTTCTTTTAGTCCTCTTAATATAGAAATTGTATCTTCTACTGTTGGTTCGCTTACTAAAACTTTTTGAAATCTTCTCTCTAAAGCTGGATCTTTTTCTATATATTTTTTATACTCATCTAAAGTTGTTGCTCCTATTGCATGTAATTCTCCTCTTGCAAGCATAGGTTTTAGTAAATTAGATGCATCCATAGCACCTTCTGTTTTACCAGCTCCTACAATATTGTGGATTTCATCAATAAATAAAAGAATTTGCCCATCTGACTTTTCTACTTCTGACAAAACTGCCTTTAATCTTTCCTCGAATTCTCCTCTATATTTAGCTCCAGCCACAAGTGCCCCCATATCTAAGGAAAATATTGTCTTATTTTTTAAACCTTCAGGAACATCTCCATTAACTATTCTTTGAGCTAATCCTTCTACTATAGCAGTCTTTCCTACACCAGGCTCTCCAATTAAAACTGGATTGTTTTTTGTCCTTCTAGAAAGTATTCTAATAACATTTCTTATTTCTTCGTCTCTTCCTATTACAGGATCAGTCTTTACCGCCTTTGCATCTGCTGTTAGGTCTCTACCATACTTAACTAATACATCATAGGTTCCTTCTGGATTATCTGTTGTAACATGTTGGTTTCCTCGAATATTTTTTAAAGATTCTAAAAAAGCCTTAATTGTTATTCCATATTTTTTACATATTTGAGCAGACTTACTTCTATTTAAAGACAATATAGCCATATATAAGTGTTCTACTGATATATAATCATCTTTAAAATCATTAGCTAGACCTTGTGACTTTTCTAATACTTTATTAAATTCAGAAGATGCATAAGCATTTCCACCACTTTGTTTTGGTAACTTTTCAATTGCTAATTTTAAATCAGAAAGATAATTTCCCAAATCAACTCCCATATAATTTAAAACCTTAGGAATTAATCCATCTCTATCTTCTGTCATTGCTACATTTAGATGTATTTCTTCTATTTCAGGATTTCCATTAGATCCTGCAATACTTTGTGCATTTTGAATGGCTTGTAATGATTTTTGTGTGAATTTTTCAAAATTCATAACATCACTTCCCTTTCTTACTTAGATATACTCTTCAATTCTTCGTATAACTTTATTTGCTTTTCTGTTAAATCTTTAGGGTTGCTTATATTAAACTTTACAAACAAATCTCCTACATTTCCCTTCATATCTCTATAACCTTTCTTAGCTATTCTCATCTTAGATCCACCTTTAAAACCCTTTGGTATATTAATTTTTAACTTCCCACTTAAAGTGTTTATAATCGTGGAATCTCCAAGAGCTGCTTGCCAAGGATATAGGTCTTCTTCTTTATTTATGTTAATGCCATCCAAAACTCCATCTTCGCTTGGATATATATTAATTTTAAATATTACATCACCTGGAATTCCATATTTATCCCCATTAACCTTAACTCTCTTATTAGGAGTTATTCCAGCAGGGACTTTTACATCCATATCTATATTATTCCCATTTAAAGAAAGACTTACATGTTTAGTAACTCCACTATAAGCTTCTTTTAAAGACACATCTAGTTCCGTATCAAATTTTTGCCTAGTTCTTTTTCTTCTACTCCCTGCTCTATTTGCTCCCATCCCCGAAAAAATATCAGAGAAAGAGAATCCACCTGTAGTTTTATCATCTCCAAAAAACATTTCAAAGAAATCAGAAAAGTCTCCGCCCTGACCTCCACTATAGGTATATCCAAATTGAGATGGATCGAAATTTGCTCCATTTGCAAAATCATAGTTTGATCCAAAAGTATCATATTTTTGTTTTTTATCTGGGTCAGACAAAACCTCATAAGCTTCATTTACTTCTTTAAATTTTTCTTGAGCTTTTTCATCATTAGAATTTAAATCAGGATGATATTTCTTTGCTAATTTTCTATAGGCTGATTTTATCTCTTTTTCACTAGAATTCTTATTTACGCCTAATATTTCATAATAATCTTTGTACTTCAACTTATCACTTCCCGTAATCTATTTTTGCTATAAATTAATTTTCATTTTATTTTATTTTATTTTAT
>JBQDBK010000010.1:33206-66633 GCA_052090825.1 Peptoniphilaceae bacterium
TAATTATAAACCATTTATCTATTTTTTTCAACATTAAAAAGAAAAATTTTAGAAAATATAAGTTAGCTTTTATTATAATATATTGACAAATATTTAAAAGACTTATATTATATTATAAAAGGGAGTGATAAGTATGAAGATTAAACTAGATAAGATTAAAGAAATAGTTAAAAACAGAAAAAAAGATTATGAAAAATTGGCCAATTTTTTATGGGAAAACCCTGAAACTGGATTGGAAGAATATAAATCTTCTTCTGAAATAATCAATCTTTTGTCTTCAAATGGTTTTTCAGTTGAAAAAAATATTGATCAAATCGAAACTGCTTTTATAGCAAGTTATGGTTCTGGTAAACCTGTGATTGGTCTTAGCTGTGAATATGATGCCTTGCCAGGTCTTAGCCAAGACAACAGAGAAACTACTCGAAAACCCCTAATAGAAAATGGTCCTGGACACGGTTGTGGTCACAATTTACTTGGAAGTGGTGTAGTTGGGGCAGCCCTAGTTATAAAAGATTATATAACTGAAAATAATATAGACTGTACTATTAAATTAATTGGAACCCCTTCAGAGGAAAGAGATGCTTGTAAAGCTTTTCTAGGAAGAGATGGATATTTTGATGACTTAGATTTTGCCCTTACCTGGCATCCAGAAGCTTACAATGGTATTTGGGATGGTGGTTCTCTAGCAAATACAATAGTAATCTTTAATTTCAAAGGAACTCCATCCCATGCAGCAGCCGCTCCAGAGCTAGGAAGATCAGCTTTGGATAGTGCTGAATTAATGAATATAGGTGTGAATTATTTAAGAGAACATATTAACTCTGATGCAAGAGTACACTACGCCTACTTAGATGCTGGCGGAAAAGCCCCTAATGTTGTCCAACCAAAGGCAAGTCTTTATTACTTTATAAGGAGTCCTAAGATTAAAGATTCCGAAGCAATTTATAAGAGAATTGTAAATATTGCTAAGGGTGCTGCTTTGATGATGGATACCGAACTAGATATAGACTTACAAGTTATGTTCGCAGATTACTTACCTAATAGGGTTATATCCAATGTATTGTATGAGAGTATCAAGGAATACGGATTACCTAAATTTACAGAAGAAGAAAATCTCCTAGCTAAAAAATATTTTGATAGTCTGGATGAAGAAGCAAGAGATAATGGAATAAAAAAACTAAAAAAGATATTTAAAGACAAATCCTTTAAAGAAATATCTGAAAATTATTTAATTGAAGATATAAAAACTTACAATATGGAAATGGGAGAAACTCAATCAATTTCATCCGATGTTGGAGAACTAAGCCATTATACGCCAACAGGTCAAATGTTTTTGACTACAGCCTCTATTGGAACTCCCCTACACTCATGGCAAATGACAGCTCAGGCTAATACTTCTATTGGATATAAGGGTTTAGAAACTGCTGTAGGCTCTTTAGCATTAAGTGCCTTAAAACTTATTTTACAACCAGAGCTTATAGAAAAGGCTAAGGAAGAATTAAAAGAAGAAATAGGTGATTATTCATCACCTCTTCCTAAAGAAATTAAATTAAGAAACCCAAAGTTAGTTAAGTAAGGAGGTATATAATGAAAAATAAAAATAAATCTAAGGGAAATATAAACCCTTATTTACTATTATTTTTA
Organism: Peptoniphilaceae bacterium; assembly: GCA_052090825.1. GTDB lineage: Bacteria > Bacillota > Clostridia > Tissierellales > Peptoniphilaceae > JBQDBK01. The sequence goes on from JBQDBK010000010.1 coordinate 34,851, forward strand.
GTCATTATTGCTTGCGGACTACTTAGCTTTGTAATCTCACCTGGTAAGTATGAAAGAAATGTAGTAAATAACGTTACTACAATCGATCCTGCAAGCTACCATGTCATAGAAAGAAACCCTGTATCCTTTATGGATTTCTTTAGAGCTATTCCCAATGGATTAATAGGTTCTGCTAGTGTAGTATTTCTTATTTTAATAGTTGGTGGAGCTATAGAAACCCTTAATGCCAGTGGAGCTTTAAATATGGGCTTATCAGCAATTATTAAAAGAACAAAAAATAAAAATAATGACTCAATCCTATGGATTTTTATGTTATTCTTTTCAATTCTTGGTGGATTCCTAGGTTGGGTTGAAGCGGCAATTCCCTTTGTTCCAATAGTTATCCCAATTATCATTTCTTTAGGCTATGATGCCATGACAGCTGGAGCTGTTGTTATCTTAGGCTTATTAATTTCCTTCTCCGTTGGGCCTACTAATGTCTACACAGTTGGAATTGCCCATTCAATTTCTGAATTACCTATGTTCTCTGGCATAGAGTTAAGGATGATAATTTTTATAATCTACGTCTTAATTGGAATTCTTTATACAGTGAGATATGCCAAAAAAGTAAGAAATAACCCCGAACTATCTTTAACTAAAGATATAGATGTTAGCGACTTAAAAATAGACTTTAAACAATTTGAAAATAAATCAATGACAACTAGTCATAAATTATCTCTACTTCTACTTTTAATTGTATTTCTAGTTGTTGTATATGGAATGTTAGCTTTAAAATGGAATATTAACGATATGACTGCCATATTCTTCCTATATGCTATACTTTTAGGATTTATTAACAAGATGGGAATAAATAAGACAGTAGACAGTATGATTAATGGTATCAAAAATTCAATTAATGGAGCTATGATAGTTGGCGTGGCAAGAGGAGTACAATGGATTTTGGATGAAGGTGGAGCTATAGATCCAATAATTCACAAACTATCAAATATAATTCAAGGCTGGCCTCCATTTGCTTCAGCTATAGGAATTTTAGTTATAGTTGGTCTACTAAATGGTCTAGTCCCATCAGGATCTGGAAAAGCTATGGCATTAATGCCTTTAATGATTCCTTTGGCAGATATAGTTGGAATCACTAGACAAACAACCATATTAGCTTACCAATTTGGTGATGGTATTACAAATATGGCTTGGTTTACCTATGGAACTCTACTTATGTTCTTATCAACTGCTCGAATTCCATTGAAGAAGTGGTATAAATTCTTATTCCCTTTAATAATTATTTTTACTCTTCTTTCTATATTCTTCTTATTTATAGCTATAAAAATAAATTATGGTCCATTTTAAAAAAAGGTGTTACTAATTAGTAACACCTTTTAACCTACTCCAAAATCCGTGTTTTCATATAGAAAATCTATTCTAGAATCATCTTTTAAATAACCATATTTATTTATAAACCACTTTATAAGTTCCTCATCTCTTTTTACATCTGTAGAATTTTCTACAAATATATTGATTGTTGCCCACTTAAAATGATTTTTTATTATTTCCATATCCCTATCTATCATTTCTTTAGTTTGCCCTTTTATTCCAACTAATAGGCATGGAGAATCAAAATATTTTTCTACTTCTTTATAGTCTTTAAATTTTGCATTTTTTTTAAGTACTTCTTCTCTAAAAAAATTATCAAAAGTTTCTACACCCGTTTTGAACAATACCTCAATTTCTTCAAAAAAATTTTTAATCTCACTTAGCCTATCTTTATACTTATAATGAGCCTCAAATACTAATATTTTTATATCTTTTTCCTTGCAGATATCTCTTATGTCTTGTAGGGTTTCTAAGGGTAATTCAAATACTGAGCCTGAGTTAATCACTTCTAAGCTCTTGTACTTTCCAGTAACTTTTCCCAAAACTTTTTTATTCTCTTTAACCGCATTTTCTATATCTCTACTATTATCTTCTATATAATCACAAAAAGTACACTTCCCCCAAAAACATGGCCTTCCTATCAATAATACAATTTCTCTTTTAAATTTTTCTTTTATCTCACTATACCTAATCAATAATTAATCCTCTTTATTACGCTCTTTACTACATAAAATGACAATATTCTATCTGCTAATTCCATAAAATATTGTATTATAAAAACTGAAAAAGCTTCATTTAAACCTAAATTTATAAATAATCTAACTATTATGGAAGATCCACTTGAAGTAACTCCTCCAAATATATAACCAGCTATAATAGCTCCTAAGATAGCCCCTGGAAGAACAGCTAAAGTCATGGCTGGTATTGTCCCTAATTTTTTAAAAACACCCTTATCCAAAAAAATACCAACTACACTTATCATAATCATACCTGTAGGTGCAAAAGGTAAGGCATAAGGGTCAAATAACATAGTTACTAGACAAGAAGATACAAAAGCAGATGATACTGCTATCTTCCAACCAAACATCATACATATCATCATAGTTCCGATATGATCTAATAATAGTGGGACCTTAGTACTTACTGCTATAAAGGCTCCTATTATATTTATAGCTATACAAATACCTATAAAAGCAACATCTCTTGACTTAATTTTTGACATAAAAAAACCTCCTAAATTTTTAGGAGAACTCAACAAATAAAATAAGCGCCCTGATTTTTTTATACTTGGAGTTCTCAAACAAGTCCCTTAAAGGATTTAACTGGGCAAGACACATTATAGCAAAAAAACAACTTTCAAACAAGTAATTACTTTTTATGTTTAAATATAAAAAGTTTAGCTTTGATTTGCTAAGCTAAACTTTAATTAAAAGATTCCTGAATTTTTTAGGTATAAGACCAATAATAGTATTAAAAAATCATATATTACATGAATTAAATAAGATAAGGCTAAATTTTTTCTCCAAACGTAAGCAGAACTTATAGCAAATCTAATTAAAGAAATAACTACTAAACTTTGAAATAGATTATAATTATAAGTTGGCAAATGTAGAGCTCCAAAAATTATAGAGCTTATAATCCAAGCTGCAATTATTGCCATTATTCTGTTATAATATTTAAATTTATTAAATATAAATAAAAATGGTAGAACAAATAATATCTCTTCTACAAATAATTGGACTATCATAATTATAAATAGTTTTAATATATTATCATTATTAATGACCCCAGTTATTGGATTTTCAACCATATTAGTTTTACTTACTAATATAGATACCAAAATCCCAATAAAATAAGTTGAAAATAAAACAAAAATAATTATAAATAAGTCTTTTATTTCTAAAGGTTTTATTAATTTTTTAAACCATTTCTTATCTAAAATAAATAGAGAACTTATACTAGATACAATAAAAATCCCATAGGATATAAGTGGATTTTCTAAATTTGTTATTGTTGTTAATAAAAATCCTCCAAATAAAAGTAGCATTGATAAAATCCATCTTGTATTGGATATATCGTCAAAGGGAAAATCTGTATAATCTTTAATTTTTATTAAATCTTTTTCCACAATAATCACTTCCTAAAACATATATTTTTATTAAGAGATAAGTCTATTTTAGTATAAGTAAAGAAAATTATTTACATTAACTAAGAAAGCTTATCTTAAAACCTATAAATAAAGTAGTTAGATTAGCTAGTATCCCATATATAATTCTTGTAAGCTTTGTCTTTTCTTTTATATATTTTAAATATATATTTGTTTCAAAAATAATTATAAGTATCTCCATTAAAATAAAAGTAGTTAGAGCTGCCATCATCCCATAATAGAGATTTGTAAATAAAATTCCTATATTTAATATTACCTGAGTTAATATATTAACTTTTAATATTAATTTTCCAGATCCTTTAAAGCTAAATCCAAATAATAGAGCCAGCCCTAGTTCAATAAATAAAGTTAATAGAAGCCTCCCTATAAAATTAATGGTCATATCCTTAATAGGAATAATTTCTTTCACCTTTCCAATAGAGTATAAAATGTCTCCATCTAATTTTTCTCCCTCTAAATTAAATTCAACTATGGAATTAAAATGTTTACTATTAATTTGGTCTGATATAATTAGGGTTTTATCTTTAGTTAGAATAGCTATTTTAAATTTCTCAGGTGTTCCTACATAAGAAAATTTATGGGAATAAGTATTATCCTTATCTTTTGTACCCTTTAGCTCTCCAAGAAGTGGCAGTCTTGTACCTTTTAAAAGAGCAGGATGGTATCCCCGCTTGTCTTCATAGTTATATAAGCTCTCTAGACTTTCTTTTTCTCCTTCACTTAACTCTTTATTTAAGTATTCACTTTTATCTTTAACTAAGAGGTCTAAATAGTAGTCCCCTTCTATTCCACTTACTATAATTTCAAGTGATGGTTTTGGACCAACATCTGCCCTTACTATATTAGGAGTAGTGATAATAGTTAAAAAGAAAATTAGGGTGAAAATATATTTTTTAAACCTCATAAGATCAGCTCCAAAATAAATTTAAATTAATTTTTCTATAAAAATTTTAAGCTTATGGCCTCCACATAGCTTATATTCTTAAATCTTTCAGTATCAAAATAATTTGATAAACTATAGGCGGGAATAAAGTTACCCTTATTATATAAAAAAATTCCCACTGGTAGATCCTTATTTATTTCTATTCTGGTAGAATCATCTAGAAATAATTTAGCACTTGCAAGTACATTATTATCGTTGATGTGAGATTGGAGATTAATTGTAAACTTAGAATCAGTTAAGATACTAGCCTCTATTAAGCTTTTATCTTCTTTTATTAATATAGAAAGATAGCCTTCTTCTTCTTTAATTCCCCATTTTTTATCTAAACTAACTTCAGTGTCAGATATAGTCTCCCAATTTCCATCTTTATTTAATTTAGATAATGTAAGTAAAAGTTTTTTAGCTTTTTTAGGTGGTTTAAAGGACATAATTTTAGCTTCTCTTTCTAAATTAAGTAAATTTAAAATTAATTTATCATCCTTGCCTAATTTATAGGACTTAACTATACCCTTATCAATCAAACTGGAAGAACCCACTAACGTAAAAAATATAGATATACTTAAAATACTTATCAAAAACTTTTTCATAATTTCACCCTCAATATATCAATTAAAGAAATATTTTTTAACTTAATCCTCTTCAAAATAAAATAAGTCTTCAACACTAGTATTAAATACTTTTGCAATATCCATGGCCAATTTCAAAGATGGATTATATTTCCCACTTTCCAAGTGTACAATAGTTTCCCTTCTAACTCCAACTAGTTCAGCTAATTGACTTTGTTTATATCCCATTTTCTCTCTATATTCCTTAACCTTAGTCTTAAGCTCCATTTTAAACCCCTTTATTATCCATAATAACAAAGATTATAGTCCTTATTATAGAAATAGCGAGTACACTTAAAATAAGTATCCAGCCAACTAAGGAAGGATTTACAGTCGATACATGTCCTACAATAGCTAGACCAAATGCTAATAGTATTGTTGAAATTATTAAAATCTTCATGCATATAGAGTCGCACCTTTTTAAATTATTTTCTGCCATTTCATCAACATTATCTGTCTTATATTTATGCATTCTAATTTCTTGGAATACAAAGAATCCAAACAAAAATACTCCTAACAAAAATTGAACTTTTACATAATAGTCTTTCCAATCAGTTCTTGCCCACATCCAATAGTATGATGCAAGCATTAAGGCATATACTATTTTTGTAGCCACTAATTCTTTTAATGACACTTTTTTTCTCATTTTTACCTCCGAATGTTACATATTTGTAACTTATGTTATAAATATGTAACATTAAAGAATTATAGTCAAGAAAAAGTTATAAATAATTAACTTTTACATTCCAACTGGGTAAATTTCTAGAAATAAAAGCAGTAGCTTATTAAACTACCGCTTTATTATTTCTTATCCTACTCTTGAATTATTTGAAACTTCACTTTCAAACATTGCAAAACTGTCTTTATTCCGTCTTCATACCCTATATCAAATAACATTCCATAAGAGATATATCCAAACATCACTCTAGATTTTAAGTTACAACAAATAAAAGCTATTTATTTTCCTCTTGCTTTGGATTTTTATGTTTATCTTTCATTACACAAAGGATTGTCCTTGCTTCTTATTCGACTAAAACTAGTGTCACTTTTACTAAAGTATCTAACTCTTCTATATCTTATAACTCAAGTATCCTTACACAACTTATATCAAATTTATCAAGGTCCTTTATAATGATTTTTTGGTTCTAGCATAACATTTTCTCTTTTTAGTCAAGCTTTATATCATTATTTATACAAATAAAGTCCTATAGAATCCTATAGGACTTTATTATCATTTTTACTTGTACTCTTTTAATTTTTCTTCAATTTCATCCCTACTATGAATATTTTTTAATTCCTCAGAAATTTTTTTACAGTTCTCATAATTAGAATTTCTTATAATATTTTTAATGCTTGAAACACTTGATGAACTAACACTAAATTCATCTAATCCCATACCAAGTAACATCTTACAAGCTTTTTCATCACTTGCAAATTCTCCACACATACCAACAATTATGCCTTCCTTATGTCCTGCTTCAATTATTCTTTGTATAGCATGTAGCACAGCAGGGTTATAGGAATCATAAAGGTAAGCTACTTTTTCATTACCTCTATCTGCAGCCAAGATATATTGAGTTAAATCATTTGTTCCAATGGAGAAAAAGTCCACATGTTTTGCAAAAGATTCAGCTTCCATTACTACTGCTGGGGTCTCAACCATTATACCTACTTTAATATTTTCGTCAAAGGATATGCCCTCTTCTTTAAGCTCTAATTTACATTCTTCTAAAACTTTATTTGCCTCAAAAAGTTCTTCAAGGGAAACAATCATAGGATACATTATACTAAGTTCTCCAAAAGCACTAGCTCTTAATAAGGCTCTTAGTTGGTCTTTGAACATTTTCTTCATGGATAGCTGCAATCTTATTGCTCTAAATCCTAAAAATGGATTTTCTTCCTTATCAAAGTCATAATAGGATAAATCTTTATCTCCACCTATATCTAGCGTTCTTATTATAACTTCTTTTTTACAAATTTCTACTGCTTTTTTGTATATTTTAAACTGTTCTTCTTCTGTTGGAAAATGATCACTTTCCATATATAAGAATTCTGTCCTGAAAAGTCCTATACCATCTATATGAGCTTTAACTGCTTTTTCAACATCTGATATATTCCCTACATTAGCATATACTAAGGCTCTTTTTCCATCTTCTGTTACAGCATCCTTAGATGCATTTTTATTTATTTCTTCTAACTTTTTAGAGAATTCACTTTTAATATCTTGATATTTTTTTACAGTAATTTCATCTGGCTCTATTATAAGATTTCCATCTAAACCATCAATTATTATTAGATCTCCATCCTTAACCTTATCTAAAATTTCTCCAACTCCAACTAGGGCTGGAAGATTTTTATTTCTTGCCATTATTGAAACATGGCCCGTAATACCTCCAATTTCTGTTGCAAATCCACGAACCTTTTCAAAATCCATGCTTGCAGTATCTGAAGGCGCTAAATCATGGGCTATTACTATAACTTCTTCTTCTAAGGATGATAGATCTTGAAATTTTTCACCCTGCATAGCAAAAATCAACCTTTGATATATATCCTTTATATCATCAGATCTTTGCTTCATATATTCATCATCCATAGATTCAAATACCATTACAAATTCATCAATTGTATTTTTTAAGGCAAGTTCTGCATTTTGTTCAAGTTTGATTTTATCTTCAACTGAAGTTTTTAAAGCTGGATCTTTAACCAACTGCATATGCCCTTGAAATATTTCATTAGAGATAGCTAAATCTTCTAGATCTGAAAGAACTTTCTCCACAGCTTCTTGAAATAATGTTTGTTCTTTCTCTACTCCTAAGGATTCTCTATCTGAAGGAAGTAAAATTTTCTTTTCATATTTATATGCCTTTCCTATGGCAATTCCTTTAGATGCTGATCTATCTACCGAAATCTTCTTCATCTCATCACCTTTTTTCTTTATTCTCCAAGTCCACTTTCTATGGCTTCCGCAATAGTTTGAAGATCTGCCTCTTCATTTTCCCCTTCAACTTCTAATATTATCTTATCCCCTTTTTTTATCTGAGCGGATAATATATTCATCATACTTTTAGCGTTAATCCTATTATTATCTTTTACTAAAGTCACTTCGGAACTTACACTTTCTGCAACTTTAGTCAATTGACCTGCAGGTCTTAAGTGTAGTCCTGTAGCATTTGTTATTGTAATTTCTTTAGATTTCATTTTTCCTCCTATATTCCATCTGAAGATGTCTCTTCTTTGTTCACTATTTCATATTTTGTTATTGCTCCTTGAGCTTCTTTTAAAATTTTATCTATATCATCATCCATATTTTCAGAAGCTTTTGTTATAGAAGCTATATATAACATAGCAAAGTTCATCCCTGATATAACTCTTGTATTTTCATCTTCTTCAAAATTCATAACCGCTCTAGAAAAAGGTGTACCTCCAACTAAGTCTGTAATAAATATAACTTTTTCATATCCTTTTTCTTTAAGTTTTTTATAAGCTTCTTTTAAATTATTATCTAATTGGTCATAGTTTTGACCTTCAAGATAATCTACAATTTCTACATTTTCACTTTCGCCAGTTACAAATTTAACTGCACTATATAATCCACTTGAAAATTTATTGTGGGCTGTTACAACTATTCCGTACATAAAACACCTCTATTTCTATATTAGACAAGTCAATGACAATGTCATTGACTTGTTTTTTAAAATATACCCAAAAATCCGCCTGCTACACCAAGTAACACTAATAACAGTATACAATGTAGTGGTTTCCATTTTCTTTTTGTCATTAAACGATAAAGTCCTAAAGTTATTGCTAAAGGAATTAAATTAGGAACTATACCGTCTAAAATTTCTTGTATATTAATTTTAACTGGAACTTCATTATATTTATTAAAAGTTATCTTAGAAGATCCTTGTCCAAGATCTTCAATACTTGCTCCATCTTGCAATACAGGTTCGCCATTTTCAGTAATGGTTTGGCCCCCTCTTGTTTATATAAATATTCTTCATAATTTGCTACCTTATCATCTTCTACAACTGCTACAATTTCAGTAGGTTGAAAAGTTGTACCATTGTCTATTTCATAAACAGTTTTTGTAGCTCCATAAATTGAAGTAAGAGCTCCTACAACAATTACACCTAAAATAGATGCTGCTCTTGTAAACTCTTTTGCATTACCCGTTAAAATATCAATTGCGTTTGTCCCCATTTTATAGGACCAGTGCATTAACCAAAATCTTAATCCTAATTGAAAAACATTAAATACTATAAGGAAGATAAAAGGCGCTGCTATTTGCCCTTGTAAAGCCATATTTGAAGTCATTCCAGCTACTATAGGTAAAAGTGTAAACCAGAAAAGTGCATCACCTATACCCCCAAGAGGGCCCATTGCTGCAACCCTTACAGCACGAATAGTTTGTGTATCAGCTTTGTTTTGCTCAAGAGATAATATTATCCCCATTACAAAGGTTACTAAGAATGGATGGTATTAAAGAACTCTAAGTTATGAGACATAGACGCTGCTAAGTCATCTTTGTCTGTGTGTATCTTTTTTAAAACCGGTAAAATTGAATACAGCCAACCTGCTGCTTGCATTCTTTCATAGTTAAATGATCCTTGTAAAAATAATGATCTCCAAACCATTTTATTTAAAGTTTTTTTATCTAACTCAGGAGCTGGCGTGCTATTTGCATAATTATTTGGTATGTTATATCCCATCATCTTCACCTCCTGCAAAGCTCTGTGTTTGTTTAAACTTAACTTGAATTTGATAATCCCAATAAGCAAAGGCAAATCCAATTAAGGCTATCAACAATAAAGCAGAACCACTTAACTTATCAATAGATCCAACTATATTTGCAATTGCAAAACCTGCAAAGTAAAATCCCCAAAGTTCTCTTGAAACCATAACTTTAAGAAGTATTGCGAATCCAACATATCTCATCATACCTCCTGCTGCAGAAAGGCCATTCATTATCCATTGAGGTATAGAACTTGCAATTATTTCTCCATAATTAGCTCCTGCTAAGAAGAAAATAAGAACTATAATTCCAAATAAAAGTCCTAATAATCCCATTGCGAAATAATTAATTCTATCAATTCCCTTAGTATCTGCATTATGAGCATAATTATCAGCTTTTGCCATTACAGGTGACATAAAAGTGAAGACTATGGTAACTGCATATTGACCAAGAAGAGCAAAAGGAATTGCTGCTGCTGCCGCTGCACCCGGTTCTAGTTTTGCTGTTATAGCAAATACTGCTGACATAATACCACCTATTACTGCATTTGGTGGTTGTGCTCCCCCAACTGGCATATTCCCAATTGTAAGAAGCTGATAAGTTCCCCCTACTACTAATCCCGTTTGAACATCACCTAGTATTGCACCTATTACAGGCCCAACAACTATAGGTTGAAACAGAGATTCTAAAAAGTTAAATTGATCTATTGCCGCTATAAAAGTGACAACAAAAACCAAGAAAACTTGTAAAAAAGTATAATCTCCCATGATAACCTCCTAAAAAATTTTATTTAAATAGCTTTTCGACATCTTCAGGAGATTCACTTGGAACTTTTCTTATTTCAAGTTCTACTCCTAAGTCTCTAAGCTTTTTAAAGGCTTGAACATCTTCATCATCAACACTGACAACAGTGGCAACTTGACGTTTGCCTTCTGCCATATGCATGTTACCAATATTTACTTTTTTTATAGGCACCCCACCTTCAACAAGTCTAAGTACATCTTTTGGTGTTTCGCAAATTATAAAAATTAATTGTTTGTCAGATGCTTTATTTATTATATTGATAGTTTTTTCAATTGTAAAATATCTAGTTGCAACACCATTTGGAGCCGCCATGTCCATCAAATTTTGTCTCATTTTATTCCCTGCAACCTCATCATTAGCCACAAGTAGTAAATTGGCTCCTACTACATGAGTCCATTGAGTAGCAACTTGTCCATGAATTAATCTATTATCGATTCTTGTTAATAATATGTTTGGCATAAAAACCCCTCCTAATTAATTATTCTAGAAACTGCATATCTACTAACTTCTAATATAACATTATCAGCTACTTTAACTTTCAGTCTCTCATTATTTACTTTTACTACCTTCCCAAATAAACCACCACAAAATTCAATTTCTACGCCTGGTTTTAAATTTAGGTGTACTTCTTCAAAATGTTTTTTTCTTTCATTTATATTTTTTCTAGAAAAAATATAATATATTAATAAAATTCCTATAATAAATATTATAAATACAATAGATGATGCATAAATCATCTCAACCATGTTTATCACTCTTTCCAATTGCATTATAGCTTGTTTTATAAATAAACCGATCTGCTCTAGCTATACTAAAGGTTAGTTCAATTAAATTTGAATTTAAATCATAACTGTGTCTGGTTATATTTAAACAAGCTGAATTCGGTCTAACACCAAGTATTTCGGCTTGTGATTTTTTTATATTGCTTGCAGAAAATTCTTCTGTTACTTTGGCTATTTTTCTCCTATATTTGTGTTCAAAAATATCATAAAGCGGTTTTTCTTCAAGATCTAATCTAGTCATATCACTAAAGTCTTCATAGGGTAAATAACTTGTCTCTAACATCATTCCTATATCATCAGCTAATCTAAGCCTTGAGAATTTAATCACTTTATTAGTTTTTAAAGTCATTTGTCTCTTTACGAGTTCACTAGGGTCTTTAATTTCAAAATTCATAATAAGGGACTTAGGTACTTTACCCAAGGCTTTTGTTTGTTCAGTAAAACTATAATAATCTGATAAATTTTGCTTTTGACTATTTGGTCTTGATACATAATTACCCTTGCCCTGAACTTTAGTAATTAATCCATCAATCTCAAGTTCTAACAAGGCTTGCCTAACTGTTGTCCTACTTAAAGAATAAATATTACAAAGCTCTCTTTCAGATGGTAATTTTTCTCCAATATCCATCTTATTTATTAATTCACTTAAATCTTTTAAAAGTTTTGCATAAAGTGGCTGATTTTTCATTTTTTTATAGGTGTTGCTGTTTGCTCTAAAACCTTATTTAAACTTTGTATATTTTTTATTCCCTGACTATTAATCCAATCAATGCCTTCTTCTTTAGATTTAACAAAGGCATCTAATCCTCCAGCCCAAGTAGCTCTACCACATAAGACCCCATTAAAGTTTGAGCCAGCTTCTTTGGCAATTAATAAAGTTTTTTCAAACATTTCAATTGTTACACCAGCAGAAAGAAATATAAAAGGAACTTTAGAAGCTTCACTTTGTTCTTTAAAATATTTTAAGGCTTCTTCTTTTGTATATACATAATCTTCTGAAAAACCTTCAACGTACTTCATATTCACAGGAACTTCTAATTTTAAAACATCTACCATATATCTTTCTTTTGAAAATTCAGCAACAGCTTTGTTTACTTTATTTGGCTTAACTCTAGCAAATTCTCTAGACTTAGAATCAGAAATTTTTGAATCATAAGTCACTATTTCTAAGAAAAATGGAATATCAAAAGCACTACATTCAGCCCCAATTCTTTCTATAAAAGCTTTTTTTATATCATTTATACTGTCATCTTCATCAATGTCATAATATAATAAAATTTTTACAGCTGATGCTCCAATTTCTTTTATTCTTCTAACTGACCAGTTTTCTTCAAGTCTTGGTAATCTACCATAAGTGTCATTATCATAACCTGTTACTTCATAAGCTACAATTAGACCACAATCGTCATCTATATAATCTCTGCTTTGAATTCCATATACAGTATCTAATAATATAGAAGAAGCAAAAGGCGTCAAACCTTTAACAACCTCTTTTTTAAAATCTATTATCAACCCATCTCTGTCTTCTTCATTGCTATCAGAGAACATTTTTCTTATGGAACCTCTTTGATCAATAGCTAAAGCAGCTATTATGCCATTTTTATCACAAAGCTTTTCCATATATTCTTTCTTATTCATATTACCTCCTAACATAGCTTTTCCACTATTATTTCTTTTGAAAAATTATCAACTTCTTCTAAATCAATATAGCCTGTTTCTTGATGTAGAGCATTTGACATACCACATGCACTAGAAATTTTTAGCACATTTTCAAAATTTAAGTTATTTAAAATCCCATAAGCTAGTCCTGCAACTGTAGAATCTCCTGAACCAACAGGATTTATAGCTTTTATCTCAGGTACTTTTACCCTATAAATATCATCATTATACTTAGCAATAGCCCCATCTTTTGAAAGAGTTAACAAAACTAGGTCAATTTCCTTTACTTCTTTATTTAAAATACCTACAATATCATTATAGGAAAGGTCTTTATTTAAATTCATTAAGCTCTTAAATTCATCTAAATTTGGCTTTATTGCAAAAGGCTTAAATTCAAAATCAAACACTGCCTTTTTTAAAACTTCTCCTGAAATATCTGCTATAACTTTTTTATCTTTTCCTATTTTAAACATTTCTTCAAATATGCTTTCATCTAAACCTCTAGGTGCTGATCCAGATATTACAATCATATCTACATCTTGTGAAAGTAACTTAAATTTTTCAATAAATTTAAGTCTGTCTTCATCCTTAATTATAGGTCCTGCTTCTAAAATTTCTGTCTGTTCATCAGGCGTTAATATAGCTATGCAGTTTCTGGTCTCGCCTTGTATGTTGACAAAGCTGTTTTCTATTTCTGAATTATTTAAGCTAACCCTTATAAATTCACCTAAGCTACCACCTAAAAATCCAGTAGCTAATACATCAACCCCAAGCTGCTTAAGAACTCTGGAAACATTAAGACCCTTCCCACCAGCTGTTTTAACTGTTTTACTACATCTATTGGATGCATTATATTTAAATTGAGTGAATTTATAGGAAATATCTACAGAAGGATTTAGCGTAACTGTTAATACTTTCAAAATTTTTTCACCCCATCTATAAAGCTAGCTTTAATTGTATAGTCCCTATTTAAAATATTAATATCCGCTCTTTTCCCAGGAGAAATACTACCAATTTCTTTATCTAAGTTCATAGATTTAGCCGGAATCAAACTGGCCATATTAATAACCTCCAAAGGATCTTGTCCCCAGTCAATCAAATTTCTAACAGCTTGATCTAATCTTAATACTGATCCGGCAAGAGAATTTCCTTCCTTGAGCCTTACTGCTCCATCTTTAAGGACAACATCTAAATTCCCAAGTTTATAATCTCCATCAGCTTTTCCTCCTGCCATCATGCAATCTGTTATTAACATAGCATGGTTTGGTTTTGAATTAATTACAATTCTTGCTGCAGCAGGATGCAAATGATGTCCATCACATATTAACTCTGCGAAAGTATCTTTAGTGTCTAAGGCGGCACCTACAACTCCAGGATTTCTATGATGCAAACCACTCATTCCATTATAGGTATGAACAAAAATACTAGCTCCAGAATTAACTGCTTCTATTGCTTCTTCGTAACTTGCAGAAGTATGACCGATTGCCACCTTAATACCTTTTGACACTGCATACTTTATAAAATCATTACTCCCTTTAAGTTCAGGTGCCAAAGCAATTTTATTTACTAATCCCTCTGAACTATCAATCCACTTATCTAAGCTGTCTTTATTTGGATCTGTCATATATCTTTCATCTTGAGCACCTTTATGTTCTTCTGAGAAAAAAGGACCTTCTAAAAATATTCCTTGTATTTTAGCTCCCTTGCACTTATCTTTTACTTGGCTAACATTTTCACAAGCCTTAATTAGCTTATCCATACTATCCGTAAGTGTCGTTGCTAAAAATGAAGTAACGCCATTTTCTACAATTCCATTAGATATTTCTTTTAAAGCTTCCTCAGTACCATCCATTACATCATATCCCTTATATCCATGTATATGAGTGTCAAAATAACCTGGTACAATTAAATCTCCAGTATAATCAAGAATTTTTAAATTTTCCTTTGGATCTTCTGTTATTTCAGTAATTATTTCATTTTCAATTTTTATATATCCATTAAAAATTTTATCTTCCAGAAAGATTTTATCAGACTTTAAATAAAACTTATTTGAACTCATGTAGTATCACGCCCTTAACAACTCTATTTACAGTACCAGTAGCACTAGGCGAATCTGGTGAATTGCCAACCTTTAAACGACTTAGAACTGACACAATTTGTGCAAAAGCTATATATGGAAAAACTAAAAATATGTCTTCTAACTTTTCTTCATTATCAAGTGAAAACTCTTCAAAATCTTGTTTCAATGAATCATTAGTAATAGCAACTACTCTCTTAGCAATCTTATCATGATATACTTCATTTAATATATCAATGTCATATTGTCTAGTATATTCATCTGTGGATACAAAATCGAAAACTAAAGTTTTTTCATTGACAAACGATTTCGGACCATGTCTAAATCCCATAGAACTTTCATAGCAGGTAGCAATTTCACCAGCTGTTAATTCTAATACCTTTAATTGAGCCTCTCTTGCAAGTTTTTGATGAACTCCACTTCCAAGATATACAATTCTATTAAAGTCTTCGTCAATTATATCCTTTATTGTATCAACCTTAGATATGACTTTATTAAATAATCCAACAGTTTTTTTAAGATAACTTTCTATTTCTTCTTTTCCAAGATTAGAAAATACCATTATTGATGCAAATAACATACAAGTAAATGAACCTGTCATTGCAAAACCTTTGTCATTTGACTTGCTTGGCATTGTAAATACATAGGAATCATCCCTATTTTTTAATTTTACAGCTAATTTACCTTCACTTGCACATGTTATAGCTAGGTGATATACATTATCTAAAACTTGATCTAATAGCTTTACTGCATGTAAACTTTCTGGTGAGTTCCCACTTCTAGCAAAGGATACAAGAATAGTTGGCATATTTTTTACAATATTTGGACTAGCTACAATATCTGTTGTAGGAATAGACTTAAATATAAAGTCAGAGCTTTCTTTAAGATATACTTCTAAAATGTCACCTACATAAGCTGAAGTACCTGCCCCTGTAAATACAACTTGCAATTTCCCGTGTTTTTCAATAAGTTTTTTTAAGAAATTTTGAATTTCATTTTTTTGATTAGTGTATAAAGAAAAGACGTCTTGCCACAATTCACCTTGTTGCTCTATTTCACTTACTGTATTAATTGCTTTTAAATTTTCAAGATCATCTTTTTTTAAATTTAACATATTTACCTCCTATAGAACTGGTCATTACCACTACTTTAATAGCATACTAAATTGTTAAAAATGTAAATGTTTTTTAGACATCTTACATAATAAAAAATCCTGTTTATTATATAATACCCAGGATTTTAATTTTATTTATTTTTATTTTTCAAAACAATTAAAGTTGTAGTAAAAGTTATAATTAAAACTAATAAAAAAGTAAGTAAGGATATAGTTAAAATACTTACTGAACTTAAGTTTTCTATTATATTAACTATATTTGGACTCAATTTTATTGTAGTCATAATAATTAAACCAAGTATGGCTATAGTTGATAACATTGAAAATATTAAATTTTTTATGCCAAATTTATAGACTAAAGGAATTAATATAAAATATATACTTAGAATCCCAATTTGTTGTCCTAATAATTCTATTAATCCTCCATTTATATCTTTTCCAATAATCTTGAATGAATAATAGAATAATAAATTAATTATAAAGACTATACTAGATATAAGTATCAACTCTATAAACTTATAAGCTGCTAGGAACTTTATAGGGATTGGACTCGCTTTCAAATAGTCTTCACAATTAACCTTATCATCTTGTGAGAAGGTTCCAATAATTAAATTTACTGAAACAATATTTAAATAATTAGCAGCTACAATTTGACCCTTAAAATAAGAAATTAAAAAATATATTATTACAATAAAAGAAATTACCCTTTTATACTTGCCCGCATCTCCTTTCATCAAATTTTTATAATCTTTAAATAAAAGAGATCTTATCATTGCTTTGCCTCCTCAATAAACTTTAAAGCTAATTTCTTAAAAAATATATAAGATAGAAAAGTTATTACTAAGGTAAGAGGCATCATATAATACATAGCTTTAGAGCTTACTAAGATCATAGGATCAATTTTTAGAATATCTATTAAAAATATAGTTCCAAAAAATATTATTAAAAAACTTGCTATTATTACTATAGATATTTTAGAATAGCCATATTTAAAAACTAAGGCTATAGTCAAATAAGTAAAGATTAATATAAGACAATCTAACAGTAAAAACCTTATTAGATATTCAATATCCTTAACTAAAATATATATAACTAAAGATGTTAACAAAGCTATAGCAGCCATTATTATTGACGCTAAAATATATTTTGCATTTACATAATCATTATTACTTATTGGACTGGCTTTAATATATTCTAGTAATAAATTTTGCTCATCACAATAAATTGTTTGATAAGTCATTGAATTTAAGACAAAAGTTGCTACTAGAAAAAATATAAAAATTATAAAAGGATTTATATCTCCCTTTATTAAACTAATAATAGGATATAATTGAGCTAGTAACATTGATATTAAAAATCTTTTTATATCTCTTTTAAGTAAATAGTAATCATTTAAAAGTATTGCTTTCATAGAGACTCACCCCTTGAATAAAAGACCATAATTTCATCTAAATTTACATTATCTACAACTTTTTCTGGATACTTTATTTTAAATTCACTTTTATTTTTAATTAAAACTTCTACCGAATATTTATTATCCTTATATCTTAAAATATATTTGCCATCTATTCCCAAAAAATCTTCCTTAGAAGATTTTAAAATTCCATAATCTTCTAAAAGCTCATACTTTTCCTTTGAAAATATTACTTCTCCATTTTCTATATAGGTTATATAATCTGCTATTTTTTCTAAATCAGAAGTTATGTGAGAAGAAATTAATATGGTATTTTTTTCATCTTCTATATATTCTAAGAATATATCTAAAATTTCATCTCTTATAACTGGGTCAAGACCACTTGTAGGCTCATCTAAAATTAATAACTCAGGCCTACTTGCAAGAGCTGTTGCTATTTTATATTTCATTCTCATACCCTTTGAAAATTTAGAATTTGCTTTATCCAAGGGCAATTTAAATTTTACAGCTAATTTTTTATAATATTCACTATCCCAATTTTTATAAATCTTTGAAAAAACTTTGTCAGTCTCTTTAATAGTTAAAGAATCACTTATAAAGCAATCTTCTAATAAAAAACCTATTTTATTTTTTATATTATCACTTGTTTCTTGACCAAAAATTTTTATCTCTCCATCATACTTTATTATATCTAGGATAGATTTAATTATTGTAGTTTTACCTGCCCCATTAGAACCTATAAGTCCCATTATGGTTCCTCTCTCCATATCAAAAGAAATATTGTTTAGTTTAAAATCTTTATACGATTTAGATAAATCTTTTATTTCTAGTGCTTTCATTTCACTCATCACCCCTTAGTAAAATCTCAAAAACTTCTTTTACTTCTGATAATTCTATTCCAGCTGAATTTGCTATATTTATAGCATTATTTAAGTTTTCTTCTATTTCTTTTAGCTTCTCTTCTTTTATTATCTGTCGATTGAGTGCCTTTACAAAAGAGCCTTTCCCAGAAACTGTATATATATATCCTTCCTTTTCCAAGTCATTATAGGCCCTCTTAGTTGTTATAACAGAAACCTTTAAGTCTTTGGCAAGAGTTCTCATCCCCGGAAGACTTTCCCCTTCTTTAAGCTTTCCTGATATTATAAGATCTTTTAATTGCATTTCTATTTGTTCATAGATTGGTACATCACTTGAATTTGATAATAGAATATTCATATTTTCACCTACCGTATATACTGTATATATACATTATATATTTTTCTAATTTTTTGTCAATATCTTTTCAATAAAAAAAATCACTCCCTAGAGTGACTTTTTATTATACTAATTTATTCTTCTTCAACATTATCAAAGCTTTTATCATTTTTTTCAATAATTTTTAATTCAATTTTTTCAATTCTTTTATCCTTTACAGATAATTCTTTTAAAATTATATTATCTCCATATTTAACACTTAGACCAACTTCATTATCATCAGGTATAAATCCTAAAAGTTCTACCATAAGTCCTGAAATTGTTTCATGGTTATCCGAATATAATTTTAAATCTAATTTATCATTAATTTCGTCTATTTCCATGTATCCATCTACTAAATAACGGTCTTTGGATAATTCTTCTAATCTTGGTTCATCCTTATCATACTCATCTTCAATTTCACCAACGATTTCTTCAACTATATCCTCTACTGTTACCATACCAGATAGCCCACCATATTCATCTATTAAAACTGCTACATAATTTTTAGTGGATTGAAGTTCTTTTAAAAGTAAGTCGATTTTTTTTGTCTCTGGAACAAAGTAAGGTTCTTTCATACAGGCATCTAAATCTATTGTCTGATACTTATTTAAAGAGTAATTTGCAAACAAATCCTTAATATATATAGTCCCTATTATATTATCTGGATTTTCTCTATATACAGGTATTCTAGAATAACCAGTTTCTAATATTTCATCTAACTTATCTATATTAAAATCTTCATAATCTATCATATATATAGAAGTTCTAGGCGTCATAATTTCATAAGCCATTTTGTCGTCAAAATCCATTATATTAACTATCATTTCTTCTCCAGCTGAATTTATAACTCCTTGTTGTTGAGATACTTTTATATAGGATTTAAGTTCCTCTTCTGATATTTTTTCCTCAACATCTTCTGAATATTTTCCCATTAATTTTAATACTAAACTCGTTGAAATTGATAGTAATTTTACAAAGGGATAAGCTATTTTAGATACCACACCTATTACTCCAGCAGATCTAAGAGCTACAGTTTCAGCATTTTGTAAGGCTATTCTCTTAGGTACTAATTCTCCAAATACTAAGGTAATAAAAGATAATATAGTCGTAACAACAATTATAGCTAAAGTATTTGAATATGGTAAATTTTTACTAGATAAAAATATAGCTAAATCTTTAGATATAGTCGCAGCTGCAGATGCTGAAGAAAAGAATCCTGATAAAGTTATACCTACTTGTATAGTAGATAAAAACCTTGTCTGATCTGAGCCAACTTTTAAAAGAGTTTTTGCCTTTACATTCCCTTTATTTGCCAGATTTTGAATTTTATTTTTATTACTTGATACCATTGCCATCTCTGCAGAAGCAAAAAAAGCATTTACTAATGTTAAAGCTGCTATTAAAATTAACTGTGGTAGCAACTGAGGCCCACCATCTTCCATTAAAATTCCTCCATTTATGTTATAATTTATTTATAATCATTATATCAATAATAGCTTGAGTTTTCTATAATTTTAAGTAAAATAAGTTAGGAGAAAGAATGTTTTTTATTTTTGGCATATATAATAATGAAAAAGAACTAGAATATTTTAGTCCTTTGGAGATTCATAAGTGTGGTAAGTATCAAAGCTTAAAGATTTTTATGACTTATTCTCTTCTATCAATATTTTTTATACCTATTTTTAAATGGAACAAAAAGTATTTTGCTAAATATTCCTGTTGCGGGAGTGTTTATGAAATAAATAAAATTAAGGGTAAAAAAATAGAATTAGGTGAAAATCCAACTCTTTCTGAAAATGATTTTATAAAATCTTACAATATGGAAGCATTTTGTCCAAATTGTTCTTATAAACTTGAAGATGATTTTGATTTTTGTCCTAAATGTGGAAAAAAACTATAAAAAATAGAGTATAAACTTAAAGTTTATGCTCTATTTTTTATAGTTTTTAGACTTATATAAGGTTTTTCCTGTAACCTCTAGTACTTCTTCATCCCTTTGATTTTTTGTTTCAAGTTTAAAAGTTATTACTCCCTTATCTTTTTTATTTGATATCGATATGTCTTCTACTATAACCGTTGAAGTCAAAAGATCATTTGCAAATACAGGACTTTTCCAGCTTACATTTTCTAAACCTAGCCCTGCTATAACACCTTCTGTATTATTTAAATTGAATTTAACCCATTGACCCCAACATAAAGATAAAGTATGAAATCCTGATGCGAATAACTTCCCAAATTTACTTTTCTTAGCCTCCTCTTCATCTATATGAAAAGGCTTTGGATCAAATTCTTTTGCAAATCTAATAATATCTTCTTTTTCTACTTTTACCTGGCCTACTTCAAACTTATCTCCTACTTTATAATCTTCTAAATACATAAAAATCCTCCTATTTTTTTATACCCAATATAGAAAAAAGATTACTCTTTAGTAATCTCATTTTCATTTCCATATATTTTTTTACCATGAGGACAAATTTTAGGATAACCTAAGTAGCTATTAAGAGCTTCCTTTAACTTGTCATCTGTTGCATGTTCTAATATATCAGCTTGCTCATGAATTTCATTTTTTGGAAGCTTTAATTTTTCTGATAAAAAATATTCCCATATCCTATGCTTAGATATTATCTCTTCAGCTACCAAGTTACCTTTTCTAGATAAACTTATTTTATTCTTATTAACATTTATTAGTCTGTCTTTGGTCAATTTTTTATCATTTCACTCACAGAAGGCTTGGAAACATTTAAATATTGAGCTATTTCCTTATTATTAGTATATCCTTTTTCTATTGATAATCTATAAATAACTTGTATATAATCTTCTCTAGAAGAATTCATTAAAATCACCCTCCGTAACTTTCTTTTATTTCCTCATATTTTTTTGAACCTAGTTCTGTTAACTTAAAAGTATTGTTATTATTATCAATACTTATTAAACCCCTTCTTATAAGTCTTTTAGAGATTCTATTGACTTCTACTTTTTCCCATAATAGATGGTTTTGTATAGTATCAATACCCAGTTCCAGATTTTCATTCTCCTCACCTATATGGTTACCTAAGTGTAATAACATAGATATCAATTTTAATTCTTCTTTATCTTTTGATCTTTTTATATAACTTGTTATTATACCTGATTTATTAAATAATACAGTCATAAAAAAAGTTATACCTGATATACTTGCACTCATACCTGAAACAGAAACATTTGCTAACATTCCAATAACATACCCAAGTGTAGAATTTACAACGGAGTATAATATAGATACTAAAATCATTGTCTTTAAATCTTTAGTAATTAAATATGCAGATGCTGCTGGAGTGATTAAAAAGGAGATTACAAGAATAGCTCCTACCGTTTCAAAAGCAACAACAGCAGTTAAAGAAGATAGTGCCATTAAACTATAAAAAAGTATTCCTGAAGAAAGACCTGCAATAGTTGCAAATTCACTATCAAAAGTTGTTACCTTTAATTCTTTGAAAAATATAAACACAAATAATAGATTTAAAATTAGCATTATACTTACTTGAACAAAGCTTATAGGTAATGAAAATCCTAATATATCTATTCTATTTAAAGGGGTCATAATGACTTCCCCCATTAAAACTACATCTGTATCTAAGTGAACATTTCTTGCATATCTAGAAATCAATATTACAGCTATTGCAAAGAATAGAGGAAAAATAATTCCAACTGCATCATCGTTATTTACTAAACCTGTACTAGATAAACTCTCTATTGCAAAAACTGTTATTACTCCAAATAAGGCTGCTCCTATTATTAAAAAAGGAGAACTTATATCCTTTGTTATAAAAAATGCAAGTACAATTCCTAATAGTACAGTATGAGATATAGCATCTGAAACCATAGACAATTTTCTTAATACTAAAAATACCCCTACTATGGAACATGCTATTGAAGTCAACATTAAAGTCAATAAAATTTCATAAGAAGAAAATAGAATTCCTAGATTATTTGTAAAATAAGTCATCTGTATTTCCTCCTCATTTTATAATTTGAAATCATGCCATGTGGTCCAAAAATTAAAGAAATAAAGGCAATTATAGTCATCACTAAAATTATAGAAGGTCCTGTTCCAAAACCATCAAGTATAGCTGATAAATAGGTTCCTACAAAAGCTGAAACAGTTCCAACAAGAGCTGATATAAGTATTACATATTTGAACTTCTTACTCCACTGCAATGCCGTTATAGCCGGAACGATTAATAGAGATGATATTAAAATAGCACCTACAATTTTAAGTCCTACCGCAATTATTCCCATAGTTATTATTAATATAATTCCATTTACTACATTAGTATTCATACCAATAGTTTGAGCATATACTTCATCAAAAACAAACAATTTTATTTCTTTGTAAAAGATTATCAAAGAAATAATAGCTAATATTGAAATAATAAATATTAATAATACATCTTTTTTCATCATATAGGCAGCTTGCCCAAAAATATAGTTTTGCAAAGCAGCTTTTCCACTACTAGCAAATTTAGGATTACCTTGTATATAAGATTTTAAAACCATGCCCAGCCCAAAAAAACTTGATAAAGTCACTGCTAGTATAGCATCTAAATCTAATTTTGAATTTTTATCAACTACATTTATAAAAATATAAGCAATTGTTCCTGTTGTAATAGCTCCTAAAAGGAGAATTACAGGATCTTTTTGCATAAATAACATAAAAGCTATTACTACTCCAGGGAAAGAAGAATGCCCTATAGCATCTCCAATTAGAGATTGACCCTTTAAAACCGTAATACAACCTATAGAACCTGCGCTTATAGCCAAAATAATTGTCCCTATTGCTACTACTAAAAAAGAATAACTTGTTAGTATAGAAAAATCAATCATGTCTATCGCCTACCATACTGGCTCTATTTAAATTTTCTGGTGTAAAAACATCTTCAACTTTCCCTTGAGCAATAACTTTTTTATTTAAAATAACAACATGATCAAAATATTCTTCTAAGGTATTTAAATCATGATGAACTACTATAGAGGTTTTCCCCTTTTTTTGAGATTCTTTTAAAAAATCTATTATTACTTTCTCAGTTTTTTTATCCACACCTGCAAGAGGCTCATCCATGAAATATATCTTAGCATCTTGAGCTATGGCTCTAGCTATGAATACTCTTTGCCTTTGCCCTCCTGATAATTCTGAAATTTGCCTATCTTTGAATTCTTCCATTCCTATTGTAATTAAGGCATTTAAGGCTATATCAATATCACTCTTCGAAGGTCTTTTTATCCAACCTAAATGAACATATCTTCCCATAAGTACTACATCTAAAACAGTAGTAGGAAAATCCCAATTAACTGAACTGGTTTGGGGAATATAAGCTATTTCCTTTTGGACTTCTTTGAAATTTTTATCCATTATTTTGACTTTCCCAGATAAACTCTTCTTAAGACCCAATATCCCTTTAATAAGGGTTGATTTACCTGCTCCATTTGGTCCAATAATAGCTGTTATTGAATTTTCTATTATTTCTACATCATTGTCCCATAAGACTGGTTTATCATGATATGCAATTGTTAAATCTTCAACTCTTATAATTACCTTGTCCATAAATGCCTCAATTTCTTCTAACTATCTTATTTTAAGTTTTCAACTATTAAATTTACATTATGCTTATACATTTCTATATAAGTATCCCCATCTTCTCCTTCTGGAGCTAATGAATCTGAAAATAATTCTTTTCCTTCTCCACTTACGACTGATACCTCAAATCCTTTTGCCTTACAAGCTTCTTTTAACTTTTCCATTCTTGCTGGATCTGTAGTAGACTCAGCAAATATAGCTTTTATTTTATGACTTATTATAAAATCTACAGTTTTATCTATATCTTTATTTGCAACCTCACTATCAGTACTAACACCTTGTGGTGCCATTACTCCAATATTATATCTTCTTGAAAAATAATTAAAAGCATCATGTGGGGTTATTAAATATCTACTTTCTTCTGGTATTTGAGATAAAGCTTCTTTATTTTCTTCATCTAAAGCACTTAAATCAGCTAAATATTTTTCAGTATTTTCTTCAATGGATTTCTTTTCCTCTGGAAGTAAATTTACTAGTGCTTTTGAAGCATTAGTTACCGCTTCTTTATATAAGTCAATATCAAACCAAAAATGTGGGTCAATTATTTCCTCACCATCTTCTTCCATACTTCCTATTTTTGATTTATCGAAAGTATCTGCAACTGCTATACCTTTTTTTTCTAAAATATCTATCATCTTACCTTCAAAATGTAAGCCATGATATAAAATTAAATCAGCTCCAGATATTTTTTCTAGATCTTCTGGTTTAGCCATATATAGGTGTGGATCTTCTCCTGCTGGTATTATTAATTTCACATCAACTTTATCTCCAGCTAAATTTTTTACCATATCATTTAAAAAAGATGTTGTAACTGTAACAACTTTTTTACTTGAATCTTCAATACTAACTTCCTGGCTATTTTTAGACTCATTTTTATTTACATCTTCCCCATTAGTCTTTCCACAAGCTGTTAAGATAAGTAATAAACTAAATACTATTAATAATTTTTTCTTCATAATTTCCTCCTGATTTATATTTGTAAATTAATTAGGCGCGCCTACTAATTAATAGTATAAGTTTATTGATGCTT
Source organism: Peptoniphilaceae bacterium (assembly GCA_052090825.1). Classification (GTDB taxonomy): domain Bacteria; phylum Bacillota; class Clostridia; order Tissierellales; family Peptoniphilaceae; genus JBQDBK01. The sequence goes on from JBQDBK010000010.1 coordinate 60,399, forward strand.
TTTGTCAATGATAATTATTATCATTTTTATTTATAATATTTCTAATGTATTATAAGAACATAAGCCAGATGAAAATAAACTATGGGAAAAAGCATTGTAGTCTAAATAGGATTTTTCCCTAGTCCAACCATCATATAATTCAATGAATTTTATATTCATATTTCTATATTTAAAAATTTTATATCCTGTTACTGTAACTGTATGATCGTGATATTTACCAAAAGCTATATTCATAATAAGAGGTCTGGCCTTATCTATTTCACTCTTTACGGGCTTATAAAAATTTCCTAGATAATGACCTTTAACCTTAGTTTTAATCCCAAAAAAACTAAAGTAATCCCTTACTATATCATCTATTTTTGTTGGATTAGTACCATATATCTCAGAAAAATTGTATGCTAAAGCTATATTATAAACCTGCCCAAATATCTCTTGTTCACCTTTAGGCAGTTTAGAAAAATTTTTTGAATAATATTTAATTAATCTTGTTATTGATACAATGCTACAATTCTTAGTCCTTTTACTGAAATCATTTTGAATAAAATTATCTAAATCTAATGATTTTTCTCCTAATAATACGGCTCCCTTGTAATTTTTATCTATATAAGAATATATATAATCAATAGATTCATATTTATCTTTAAATTTTTTTAACATTTTTCACCTCTTTAAATTAATACCCACTAATCTTAAAAATATAAAAATAGAAGGCTCCACTAAGGGAGCCTTCTTCTTACTTAATTTATTAATAAGTTTCTACAAATACTTCAAAGTATCCTCTTGGATGTGCACAAGCCGGACATAATTCAGGAGCTTCTTTCCCTTCATGAATATATCCACAGTTGTTACATTTCCATAATACAACTTCTTCTTTTTTAAATAAAGTTTCATTTTCTAAGTTCTTAGCTAATTTATTAAATCTCTTTTCATGAGCTTCTTCCGCTTCTCCGATTTCTATAAATACTTGAGCTATTTCTTCAAAACCTTCTTCTCTTGCAATTTCAGCAAATCCAGGATACATTGAAGTCCTCTCTTCATTTTCTCCACCTGCTGCAGATTTTAAATTTGATAAAGTATCAGACAAATGTACTGGGAAAGATGCTGTAATTTCTATCATTTCATCTAAAAGTTCTGAATTTAAAAACTTATAAACTCTTTTAGCATGAGCCGCTTCATTTTTTGATGTTTCCTCAAATATATTGGCAATTTGAATATACTTATCTTTTCTTGCCTTGCTAGCAAAATAATTATACCTCATAGCAGCTTGAGATTCTCCTGCAAAAGATTTCATAAGATTTACTGCTGTTTTTGTTCCTTTTAATGTACCCATTTAATTTTTACCCCCTATTATTTAAAATAAATTTATTCAATATTTAATATATACCACTTTACTGTAACTTTAAACCTATGTTTATATGCTTTTCTCTGGTAAGTATTTCCAATATTTCTTAGGCATATTAGATATCATAAGTTTCTTATTTTTCCTTTCTTTTATTCCAACACTTTTATAAAATCCTTGCCAAGCTTTTTTAAAAAATACTTCATCTGAACTTTCAACAGAATTTAATTCTTCTACTTCAAATATTTTATAATCTCCATTTATAGCCATGCTACATTTATGCCTTTTTACATCATATATAATAAATTTTTCTTTAGGTAGTCTTTTTAAAAAATGTTGTGTTAATGTTTCTAAAATATCATTATGTGGTTCTATATTAGCTAGCAAAAATCCATCTTGTATTTCCTTAAATCTTAATAGCCCTTTATAAGTATGGTTCTCTGAATATAAATTCTTTAAAATACGCCTAAACTCGACTGCATTCTCATCTGCACTATTCATATACTTTACTCCATAAATAATACCTCTCTTTATATATCTTGCAATTGTATTTTCTTTACTTGGACTATCTGATAAAAAAGCAAGTCTAATATTGTTCAAATATAAAACAGAAAAATTTTTAAGAAGAAAATTTTTAACCCTTGTAGATTTTTCTAAGTCCGTTTTACTTATTATTGAATCTTTAAAAAAATCTAATTGATTACTTTCTACTTTTATATTTATATCCTCTATTATATTATAGGCATTAAATATTACAGTCATTAATCCATCAAAGCTTCCATCATATATATAATTCATACTCTCACCTGAAAAAACTTAATTGTTCTTTATTATCTGGATCTCCAATACTCATATAATCTCTAAGAGAATCTTTATTTAAAAAATTAATTCCCCTATAGACTCCTCCTACAGTTATAAAATTTTTAGCTCTTTTTACTGATATTTTTAAAGCTTTTAAGTCATCATATCGTAAGGCAGCAAACTTTCTAGCAGATATTATCCTTCTAGCATACTTAGGACCAAAACCGGGCACTTTAAGAAGTTCATTGTAATTAGCTTTATTAATCTCTATGGGAAACATTTCAATATTATTTATGGCCCAATTTGCTTTAGGATCTATCCGAATGTCAAAATTAGGATTTTCTTCATTTAAAATCTGTCCTGAATTAAACCCATAAAATCTCATTAAAAAATCAGCCTGATATATTCTATGTTCCCTAATTAAAGGAGATTTCTCTATTCCTTCTGTGAACTTAGATTTTATTACTGGAACATAGGATGAATAATAGACTCTTTTCATAGAAAAGTTATTATACAAGGCTTGCGCCCTATTAATTATAGCCAAATCTGTTTCTCTGCTCGCTCCTACAATCATCTGCGTAGTTTGGCCTGCTGGAACAAATTTATTTGCACTTTTAAACTTCTTCCTATCATTTAAATTCTCTAAAATACTTGTAGATATATCGGACATGGGTTTAAATATACTTTCATACGTCTTTTGTGGAGCTAACATCTTTAGAGAATCTCTTGTTGGTAGTTCAATATTTATACTTATCCTATCTACTAAATTTCCCAATTTTCTTATTAAACTTTCATCTGCTCCTGGAATTGCCTTCATATGGATATATCCATTGAAATTTTCTTCATATCTTAAGATTCTAGCCACTTCAATAAGCTTTTCCATAGTATAATCTGGAGTCCTTACAATTCCACTTGATAAAAATAAACCTTCAATATAATTTCTTTTATAAAAATTAATAGTTAGATCAGCAATTTCTCTTGCTGTAAATTCCGCTCTCTCAGTATCATTTTCAAGCCTATTTATACAGTACTCACAATTATAGATACATTTATTTGTCATTAATATTTTTAATAATGATATACACCTTCCATCTTCACTCCAAGAATGGCAAATGCCACTTAAGGAAGCATTTCCTAATCCATTTTTATTTTTTCTATTTGAGCCACTTGATGAGCAACTAACGTCATATTTAGCAGCATCTGTTAAAATTCTTAATTTCTCTTGTATTTCCATATAACCACCTAATATGATTTTAACATTTGAACAAATGTTTGTAAACGTATGTTTTTATTTGTCTCTTAATTTTTAAACTTAAATGTTATATAATTACTAATATAGGAGGGATTATATGAATAATAATGGCGCTTTATCTAATTTAAAAATACTTGACTTCACAACACTTTTACCAGGACCCTACGCTAGTCTAATGTTAGCAGATATGGGAGCAGATGTTTTAAAGATTAGCTCTAAATCCAAAACAGATTTAGTTTTAGATTCAGGAGAGATAGATCCAGATTTAAATCTTAGTGCGAATTTAATGTGGCTTAATAGAAATAAAAAAACTATTTCTTTAAATTTAAAAACTCCTGAAGCTATTGAAATAATAAAAAAACTAATTATGGAATATGACATTATTATAGAACAGTTTAGACCTGGAGTTATGGATAAATTAGGTCTTGGTTATGATGAATTAAAAAAAATAAATCCAAAACTAATTTTTTGTTCTATTTCAGGTTATGGACATAGTGGACCTTTGAAAAATAAGGCTGGACACGACTTAAATTTTATTGCTAGAAGTGGTATTATGGCATCTTCTGGAAGAAAAAAAACTGGTCCACCAATTATCAATACACAAATTGCAGATTTAGCCGGAGGAGCTTTACATGGTATTATTGGAATTTTAGCCGCTGTTAATTTTAGAAATCAAACAAATATAGGGCAATATATTGATGTATCTATGTTGGATACTATAATACCTTTAAATACTTTTGACGGGGCTGGTTACTTATTAAATGGAAAAATTCCTCAAAGAGAAGAGGAAATTTTTAACGGCGGAGGTATTTATGACTATTATGAAACTTCTGATGGTAGATATTTATCAATTGCTTCTCTTGAACCAAAATTCTTAAAGATATTATCTGAAACTTTAAATCTTCCTCAACTAATTGAAAATGGAATAATCCCTGAGGATGAGGGTAAAACTAAAAATGAAATAAAAAAAGTAATTAAATCAAAATCCTTAAAAGAATGGATTTCAATATTTGAAGATCTTGATTCTTGTGTAGAACCTGTCCTGAATATAAAAGAAGCGCTTGAACAAGAGCAAGTAAAAGAAAGAGGAGTCTTAGTAGATATTGAAGAAAAAGGTAAGACTATTAAACAATTTGCCATGCCTATTAAATTTTCAAAATCCAAAGCAGTCTACAAACACCCGGGAAGAGAAATAGGTAGTGACACTAAAAAGATATTATTTAAATTAGGTTTCTCTGAAAAAGAAATTAAAAAACTAGAAAATAAAAATGTGTTTAAATAATAAAATAATGACTCGATTTTAAAATCGAGTCATTATTTTATTTGTCAATTTTATATAAATTTTATTATTTAACTTAATCAATATTAGAAATTTATTTCTTTACCATAATATGCTGCAATATAAATCTTCTTTATATCCTCAACTGAAGTAGTCCTAGGATTTGTTAAAGTACATGCATCTTTAAATGCATTTTCTGACATTTTATCTAATACTTTTAAGAAACTATCTTCTTCGATTACTGTGTTTTCTCCTTCACTTATAGATTCAGCTATGCCAACTTTTTTATTTAATTTACGAACTTCTTCAGCTATATCATCTATTCCTAACGACTTTTCTATTAAATCATATTTATCAGTTGATTTTCTATTATAATCAATAATATATGGAAGCATAATTGCATTGGCTTCTCCATGAGTTAAATGGTATATTCCTCCTATTTTATGAGCCATACTGTGAACAATACCTAAAGATACATTTGAAAAAGCCATGCCTGCTAAAGTTGACGCATCATGCATTTTTGTCCTAGCTTCCATATCATCACCATTTTTTACAGCTTTTTCTAAATTTTTTAAAACTAGTTCTATAGCTTTTATTGCAAGAGGTGACGCATAATCATCTCCACTAGTAGATACAAAAGCTTCTACAGCATGAGTCATTACATCCATACCAGTATGAGCTGTTATTTTCGGAGGCATAGTCTTAGGTAATCTAGGATCAACTATAGCTATGTCCGGAACAAAATCAGGATGTACCAAAGGATATTTTATTTCTTTCTCAGGATCAGTAATAACTGAAAAGGCCGTTATTTCTGAAGCAGTTCCTGAAGTTGATGGTATACAGATTAATCTAGCCTTATTACGTAAAGATGGATTATTAAACTCTATAAGATTTTCAAAATCATACCCCGGATACTCGTAGAAAATCCACATAGCTTTGGCTGCATCCATTGCACTTCCTCCGCCTATAGCAACTATCCAATCTGGTTGGAATTCTTCCATTATCTTTCCACCATCAAGGCATTCTTGAACTGTAGGATCAGGATTTACTCCATCAATTATTTTAACTTCCATTCCAGCTTCTTCTAAATACTTCTTAGCTTCGTCCAAAAACCCAAATCTTTTCATTGAAGATCCACCAGTTACTAAAACTGCTTTTTTCCCTTTAATATCTTTTAAACTTTCTAAAGAATTTTCTCCATGAATAATTTTATTTGGTACGCTAAATAATTTGTAAGCCATATTACCCTCCTAATTATTTAATACAAATCCGACTACACTTTGTTATTTTTTTAACTTTATATTTAAATTATACTCTGTTTGAAATTTTTTGTAAACAAATTTTGTTATTTTTTTAACACTGCTGTTTCTATGTATTCTCTTCAATTTTTGTATTTTTTAATACTAAATATTGTCAGTTTAAGCATTGCAACTCAACTATTTTTACTTATATCAAACGAGACTAAAAATGCTCTAATTTATATAAATTAGAGCATTTTTTTATAATTAGATTTTATCCTAAATTAGTCTATTAATTTAGTTACAACTCCTGAAGCAACTGTTCT
>JBQDBK010000011.1:0-66402 GCA_052090825.1 Peptoniphilaceae bacterium
TTATCTTTTCCAGAAGAAAGAAGATTAATTGAGAATTCTCTTATAGATTTGATAAAAGAAAAATTTCCAAATGTAGAATATATTATGGGTACAGCTACAGCAGGTATACCTCATGCTGCAATTGTAGCGGATAGAATGAACTTGCCTATGGGCTTTGTAAGATCGTCTAAAAAAGATCATGGCAAAAATAATAAAATTGAAGGAAAGATTATTGAAGGAGCAAAGGTAGTTGTGGTTGAAGACCTATTTTCAACTGGTGGATCTTCAATAGAGGTTGCATTGGCATTAAGAGAAGCAGGATTTATAGTTGAAGGGATAGTTTCAATATTTACTTATAATTTATTAAAAGCTAAAGAGAACTTTGAGAAAAATAATATTATCCATTATTCACTATCAAACTTTGATGAATTAGCTGAAGTGGCTGGTGAAATAAACTACATTAATAAATCAGAAATAGATAAAATAAAACAATGGAGAAAAGATCCTTCTGATGAAGCTTGGTTAAAAGAATAGTTTTTATTTAATAGTAAATTTGAATAAAGATTTTTAGCTGTGGGAATAAATATAAAGAGGTGAAAGGATGAATCCATTAAAAATTTTATCTAGTTTAAGAAAAGTTTCAGAAGCGGTATACAAAGACAAGAATAGGTTCTTTAAGTTAGCAAAAGATGTTAAGCATAAATCTGTTAATATAGAAGAATTTAATATAATAGAACATGAAATTAAATTAATGGTTAATTTAAGTAAAGATTATATTCGTGGAAATTATAAAAAAGTATCTAAAACAAGTATGCTTACTATTATTGCTTCTTTTATTTATTTGTTAAATCCCATGGATGTAGTTCCTGACTTTTTATTAGGAATAGGTTTCTTAGATGACCTAACTGTTTTAACATACGCTATATCTAAGATAAAAAAAGAATTGGATAAGTATGAAAATTGGAAGAATTTAAATGAAATTAAGTAGAGAATTTTATAATAGAGATACTTTAATAGTTGCAAAAGATTTATTAGGTAAAGTACTTGTTATAAATAACAATGGGGAAAAGTTAAAAGTAAGAATAGTAGAAGTGGAAGCTTACACTGGTTTTGAAGATAAAGCTTCCCATACTTATGCTGGAAGAAGAACAAGAAGAACAGAAATCATGTATGGGCAAGCAGGTTTTTTATATGTATTTTTAAATTATGGAATTCATAATTTAATAAATATTGTAACAAATAAAAAAGGTAAAGGAGAAGCAGTTTTAATAAGGGCTGTTGAACCTATAAGCGAAATAGATTTATTTTCCTTTAATCGATATAAGAAAAAGTTTGAAGATTTATCAAAATATCAAAGCTTAAACTTATTCAATGGTCCAGGGAAATTAAGCAAGACTTTAAAAATCGACAGAACTTTTTACGGTGAGGATCTTACAGGAGATAGAATATATATTGAAGATAGCTTGGATGATGATATTGAGATCATAGAGACTAAAAGAATAGGCATAGATTATTCTGAAGAAGCTAAGGATTATTTATATAGATTTTATATAAAAGGGAATAAGTATGTATCAATTAGATAAGTATTTAATAACACTATTATTACTACTAAATGCAATATCTTTTCTCTTATATTTTATAGATAAAAAAAGAGCAATAAAGGGGAAAAGTCGTATATCAGAAAAAAATCTTATTATATCATCTTTATTTTTATCAGCTTTAGGGTCTTTTATGGCGATGATATTATTTAAACATAAAACTAAAAAATTAAAGTTTAAGATATTAATTCCATTATTAATGATAATACAAATTTTTCTAATAATAAATTTTTGTTTAGGATATAATTAATTTAGGTATATATATAATATAAGATAATAATTTTATTAAAATAAAGAAGGGAAGGAAATTAATATGGGAATTATAGGATGGTTAATTTTAGGAGCTCTATCTGGTTGGATAGGAAGTAAAATAATGAAAACTGATGCTGAAATGGGAGCTATTGCTAATATTGTGGTTGGTATTATAGGTGCATTTATAGGTGGATTTATTGGAACTTCGTTAGGAATGGGAGATGTTAATTCAATCTCTATTTATGGAGTTTTAATGTCTGTATTAGGTGCATGTATTTTATTAGCTATAGTAGGAGCTATCAAAAAAAGAAAATAAATCATGAAAAAAGTATCTAGATATTTATCTAGATACTTTTATTTTATAAAGACATTAATACTTTTTCAGGTGTTATAGGTAAAGATCTATAAGATTTATTTATACCATTTAATAAAGCTCCAGCTATTGCTGGTGCAGGAGTATTTATTACTATTTCACCAATACTTTTAGCTCCATAAGGACCAGTAGGTTCAAAACTTTCTATAAAATCTATGTGAATATTACCAAAGTCTATTCTAGAAGGAATTTTATAGGTAAAGAAATCATTAGTGGTTATCATACCCTTACTGTTATACCTAACTTCTTCAAATAAACTATATCCTATACCTTGAACTACTCCACCTTCAGCTTGAACTTTTGCTAAAGATTTATTCATAACTTTACCGCAATCTACTATACCTACATAATCTAAAATTTTGATTTCGCCTGTTAATAAATCTGTTTCAATTTTTGCAAAGCCGGCCATAAAAGGAGGAGGCGAATCTTCATTTCCAAAGGAACCTGTAGATATAATATTTTTACCATTCATTCCAGTAGTAAGCTTAGTCGCTAAATCCTTTATAGATATAGACTTACCTTTTCCAATCAATTCTTTTCCGTTAAAATCTATTAAATCGGGATCAACATCCAAAAACTCAGCTGCTTCTTTCTTTATATTATCAATCATATTTTTAGAGCAATTTACAACTGCATTACCTGTAGTGTATACACCACTAGAAGCATAAGAACCGGGATCATAAGGAGTAGCGTCTGTATCAGCAACAACAAGAGAAATGTTGTCTAAATCAGTTTTTAAAGTTTCAGCTGCAATTTGAGTCATTACAGTATCAGTTCCTGTTCCATTATCAGTAGAGCTGACAAATAAAGTATAATCTCCACCCTCATTAAGCTTTAATTGAGCTGTAGAAGTATCTATTTCAGCTATACCAGACCCTTGCATAGTAATAGAACAACCGACACTTAAAATCTTATTAGGGGATATTTTTTTGTAAGGGTATATATCATCCCAACCTATAAGTTTCTTACCTTTAATTAAGCATTCTTTTAGTCGAGAAGATCGTATATCCTTATCAAAGGACATTGTGTAGTCACCTTCTTGAACCAAATTTTTTAATCTAAGTTCAATTGGATCCATACCTATTTCTTTTGCTAATTGGTTTATAGCAGATTCAACAGCAAAACAACCTTGAGTTGCACCAAAGCCTCGGAAAGCACCAGCAGGTTGTTTATTAGTATAGACAACTTTAGCTTTAAAACGAGTAGCCTTAGGTGTTCTATATAAAGGTAGGGTTTTTTCGCCAGCTAGTTTTGCTGTTACCCAAGCGTGAATTCCATAAGCTCCTTGATCAGATAGTAGACTTATATCTATAGAATTTAATATACCATTTTCTTCAGCGCCTATTTTAATTCTAATTTTCATAGCATGTCTACTATTTGTAGAGTAAGCTGTTTCTTTTCTGCTTAAGATTAATTTAGAAGGTTTTCTTGTAATATAAGTTACTAAAGCAGCATAAACATCTGTTTCTGAAGTTTGTTTTGCTCCAAATCCTCCTCCTATTCTAGGTTTAATAACTCTAACCTTACTAGAAGGTATTTCTAAAGCTCTAGCTACATGTCTTTTTACATGAAAGGGAACTTGAGTAGAACTTATAATTACTAATCTATCAAAAGTATCTATATAAGCATGACTCCTAAATGTTTCCATCATAGATTGTTCTTGTGCTTGAGTTGTATAAACTTCATCAATTTTAATAGGAGATTTTTCATATTCATCATCAACATCTCCGCCAAAACTTATATTGTGAGCTCCAACAATATTTTTATCATAGTCACATAAGACAACAGAATCTGGCAAATGACAAAAAGGTTTATAAGAATGAAGAGCAGGACCTTCTTCTGCTTTTTCTGGATCTAATACAGGCTCTAAAACTTCATACTGAACTTTTATAAGTTTCATAGCCTTAATAGCATTTTTTTCAGTATCAGCAGCGATAATAGCCACTGGATCACCTACAAATCTAACATGTTTATCAAGGATTAACATATCATATGGAGATGTTTCTGGGAAAGATTGGCCAGCCGTAGTATACCTAGTCTTAGGAACATCCTCGTGCGTTAATATACATTCCACTCCAGGAATTTTCATGGCTAGTGAAGTATCAATACTTTTTATAAGAGCATTTGGATGGGGAGATCTTAGTAACTTTATAATTAAACTTTCCTTATCAGCAAGATCATTAGTATATATTTTTCTACCTTGAAGTATAGAGGTTGAGTCTAATTTTTTAATTTTTTTACCAATATATTTCATTTAAACCTCCAAATATTTTTTCACTGCACGTAACTGACTCTCATATCCAGTACATCTACATAAATTACCGCTAAGATATTCTTTAATAGTTTGTTCATTTACTTTTTCTTTACTTCTTTTTAAAGAAACAAGATTAACTATAAATCCAGATGAACAATAACCACATTGATCAGCACCTTCTTCTGCCATATATTCTCTTAGTTTCTCTGTTTCTTCAGTAAGACCTTCAAGAGTTGTTATTTTTGAATCTTGACATCTAATAGCTAATGTAGTGCAGCTAAGCTTAGGTAGGTCGTCTATAAGTACAGTGCAAAGTCCACAAGACATAGATCCACAACCACAACGTACAGAAGTATAAGATAAATCTCTAAGCACATTTAATAATCTATCTTCTGGATTAATATCAATGTTGTGTATTCTATTGTTAACATTTAATTTAATATTCATCAATATCCTCCAAATTACAAATAGTTCTTTTAAATAAATTTTTTGCTAATTTTTCTCTAAATTCTTTACTAGCCCTAGAGTTTGAAGCGAAATATACATCTTTAGTTAGATTTTCACAGATTTCATTAATCATATTTTCATCTATTTTATTATTAGTAAGTAATTGTGAAGTTTTACTAGCAAGAGTCGCCCTTTGTGGCCTAGCGCCAAAAGCTACCTTATAATTACCATCAGAATTAGAGATAGCTATGTTTATTAAAGAAAGGTTAGTTTTTGTACTTCTTAAAGCATTAAACTCAGCCTTTAAGACTTCCTTTTTTATATAAATATGAGTTAAAATATCTTTTTTTGTTTCTTTTTTTAAAAATTCGTCAAGTTTAATTCTGCCCATCTTATATAAATTAACTTCTGCGTCTAATACTAAAAGTGCAGTTAAGAAGTCAGAAAAACCATACTTAGAATATACACTTGCTCCAACTGTGACAGAATTTTTAAATTGAGTGCCAACTATATATTTAATTGATTTTTGTAAAATATTATCTGCAAAATCTTTTAAAGAGTTACTTCTTTCTATATCTCCATAAGTTACGTAAGCCCCTATAATAAATTCATTGTCATTTTCCTCTATAGTATTAAGGCTTAGTTTAGACAAATCAATGGCAGTTTGGTAATTTTTTGAAGAAAAATTTAAAAAAGTTGTTCCACCTAAAACAATATTATTTTTAGAAGAATGTAAAATTTCATACGCTTCATCTAATGAATCAGGAACAATATAATTTTTTATTTCAAACACATATACAACCCCTTTCAATGTTATAATCTAATTATCAAAGAAATATTATAATTAATCAACTAAAAATATAAAAAAGTTTAAAAGAGAACGATACCAAATAAAATAGCTGATATTTGTAAACGTAGAAATAATAATTTAATAACAATCAAGATAAATATTGAAAATTCGCCAATAATGTACTATTATATAAAAATATGTGAGGTATAAAATCTATGATAGAAATAAATAATGTAAGCTTTAAATATAGTCAAGAGAGTGAAGTTAATATTATAAATAATTTAAACTTAAAAATTGAAAAGGGAGAGTTTTTAGCAGTATTAGGACACAATGGTAGCGGAAAATCAACTTTAGCTAAATTAATAAATGGCCTTTTGCTTCCAAGTTCGGGAAGTGTTTTAGTCAATGGAATGGATACTAAAAATGATGATTTAATTTGGGATATTAGGGCAAATACAGGCATGGTGTTTCAAAATCCAGACAATCAGCTTGTAGCTACAGTAGTAGAAGAAGATGTTGCTTTTGGTCCTGAAAATTTAGGGATTTCATCAGAAGAAATTGCCAAAAGAGTTACAGAATCTTTAGAAGCTGTAAATATGTTAGATTTTAGGGGGAATGCACCTCATATGTTATCTGGAGGGCAAAAGCAGAGAATAGCTATTGCAGGTATTTTAGCTATGTCTCCTGATTATATAATTTTAGATGAACCTACTGCTATGTTAGATCCTGTAGGTAGAAAAGAAGTTATGGATACTATAACCATGCTTAATAAAAGTCAAAATAAAACTATAATTTTAATAACACACTATATGGATGAGGCTGCTTTGGCGGATAAAATTGTAGTGATGGAAAAAGGGAATATAGCTTTAGAAGGAAGTCCCAGAAAAGTATTTTCAAAAGTTGATAAAATAAAAGAAATTGGACTTGATGTTCCACAGGTTACAGAACTTGCTTGGGAATTAAAAAAAGAAGGTTATGATTTTAATGCTGAAGTTTTAAATGTAGAAGAACTAGTAGGTGAATTATGGACATTATTGAAATAAAAAATTTAACTCATATATATGGATTAGCTACTACATTTGAAAAAAAAGCCTTAGATAATATAAATTTAAATATTAAAAAAGGTGATTTTATAGGGCTTATAGGTCATACGGGGTCTGGGAAATCAACCTTGATTCAACATTTAAATGGACTTATAAAAGCGAGTTCAGGACAAGTTTATATAGATGGAGTTGATATTGGAGCAAAAGGTGTAAAACTAAGGAAAATAAGACAAAAAGTTGGTCTAGTATTCCAATATCCAGAATACCAATTATTTGAAGAAACTATTGAAAAAGATATAGCCTATGGACCAATGAATCAAGGATTGAGTGGGATAGAATTAAGTCAAAGAGTTGAGGAAACTATGGATTTAGTTGGTCTTGATTATGACGAATATAAAGATAGGTCCCCTTTTGAATTATCCGGTGGACAAAAAAGAAGGGTTGCAATAGCGGGAGTTTTGGCTATGAAACCAGAAGTCTTAATTCTAGATGAGCCAACAGCTGGGCTTGATCCATCAGGCAGGGATGAAATATTAAGTAGGATAAAGAATATTTATAAAAATAGTGACATTACAATAATACTTGTGTCTCATTCTATGGAAGATATAGCAAATATAGCTAAGAGAATAGTAGTAATGAGTAATGGGAAAATCATAATGGATGATAAGCCTAGGGAAATATTTAAAAGAGAAAATGAATTAGTAGAAATAGGCTTAGGAATACCACAGATAACATCTTTTATGAGAGCTTTAAAAAATAAAGATTTGAACATAGATGATGATATTTTAACTGTAGAAGAAGCAAAAGATGAACTAATCAAATATTTAAGGGGAAAAATAAATGCTTAAAGATATAACAGTGGGGCAATATTACCCTGGAAATTCAGTTGTACACAAACTTGATCCTAGAATGAAGATTATAGTAATGTTGATATTTATTATAAGCTTATTTTTTGTAGAGACTTATTTACCATATTTAGTGATATTTATATATATAATTACAACTATAAAAATATCAAAAGTTCCTTTTAAATTTGTTCTTAATGGACTTAAGCCTTTAAAATGGATTGTTATTATAACTTTTATAATAAATATATTCTTTATACCTGGAGAAACTCTTTATAATATAGGAGCTTTTACAATAACAAAAGAGGGACTTGAAACAGCAATAAAAATGGCAATAAGACTAATATTTTTAGTTGTAGGAACTAGTATGCTAACTTTTACAACTTCTCCAATAGAAATGACAGATGGAATAGAAGAATTATTAAAGCCATTCAAAAAAATAGGAGTTCCTTCACATGAAATTGCAATGATGATGACCATAGCTTTGAGATTTATTCCAACTTTAGTTGAAGAAACAGATAAGATAATGAAGGCACAAATGGCTAGAGGGGCAGATTTTGAATCAGGAAATATAATGAATAGGGCAAAAAATTTAGTTCCTTTACTAGTTCCTCTATTTATTAATTCTTTTAGAAGAGCAGATGAATTGGCTACAGCTATGGAAGCCAGATGTTATAGAGGGGGAGAAGGGAGAACAAAGTTTAAAAAGCTAGAATTAAAAGCCTTAGATTATAAGGTATTTGCTATTAATATAATCTTCTTTTCTGCAATAATAATATGGAGTTTTATATGAATATAAGATTAGATGTATCTTATGATGGAACTCGATATAATGGATATCAAATTCAGCCTGATGTTTTAACAGTAGAGGGCGAATTAAAAAAAGCAATTGAAAAATCAGTAAAGCATGAGGTTAAATTATATAGCGCAGGAAGGACTGATAGGGGAGTTCATGCTTTTTCTCAAAGTCTTAATTTTTACTCAAATACTACTATTAATATAGGCAATTTACCAAGAGTGATAAATTATTACTTACCAGAAGATATATCTATAGTAAAGTCTAAGTATGTAGATGAAGATTTTCATGCAAGATTTTCAGCAAAATCTAAATATTATAGATATATAATTTATAGAGGAAAGTATAGAAATGCATTATTAAGTAATAGAGCTATGCACTATCCCTTTAACTTAAACTTAGAAAGAATGGAAAGGGCTATAGAGTGTTTAGTTGGGGAGCATGACTTCAATACTTTTATGGGTAGGAATGCAATTGTAAAATATACCATTAGAGTAATTCACAAGATCGAGATTATAGATAATGGAGAATACCTTTATATAGATTTTCATGGTAAAAGTTTTTTAAAGAATATGATAAGGATAATAGTTGGGACATTAGTTGAAATAGGTAGAGGAAGATTTGAAGATGATTATATGAAAAGAGCACTAGAAAAAAAGAACAGAAAGGTAGCAGGGCCAACAGCTCCAAGTTATGGCTTATATTTAATGAAAGTAAATTATTAACACCTCTACAAGTAGAGGTGTTTTTATAAAAAAATAACAAAAGCTCCCATAGGTTACAATAAAGTAAAAATAAGAATATTTAATTGAAAAAATTTAATTTTTAGTTTATTGTTTATGTAAGAGGAGAATATATGAAAATAATAAATAGCATTTTAAATACTTTAAATAAGACTAAATCGTCTTTTCAGAGATTTCCTTTAGCAATGCTTAGTATATTTATATCTTTTATATTTTTCATGATTGGAGAAAATAAAAAACAATCTATATTTTTAAGTAATGTTTACAAAGGAAATGAACAATTATATATAAAGTATGGATATTTATTTTTTATCCTTACAATTATTTTAGTGCTGATATCTTTATTAAATGAATTATTAAAAAACTCTGCTAGAGATGAGGAAGAATTAAAAAAATTTAAACTAATTAGTAGAGGGGCATATATCTTAACTATACCTTTAATTTATGCTCTGTATAATAATGTTATTTTTAAGGAAACTGGACTTTTTTTATATGAAGATATGTATAAATATTTTGGACTTCTTGCTTTTTTTTCTTTAGTTGTAACTTATATAGCAAAAATAAATTATCATAAGGATTATGTTTTTTATTTTATAAAAATTTTAAAAGCAGGAATGATATCATTAGGATATTCTTTTATAATGTTAGTAGGACTTTTTTCAATTTATTATGCAGTTCAAGAACTATTTGGAGAAAAAATAAATCCCTTAGTTTATACAAATACTGCATTAGCTATATTCTTGCCTTTTAATTTTGGAGTGTTTTTCTCAAATTTTCCAAAGATCAGAGATTCTTTAGTGAATTATAAAATATCAAAAGTAATAAAAGTATTAATAAACTATATAATAATACCAATATTTACAATATATGCTATAATTTTATACTTATATTTTGCTAAAATTATACTGATAAAGAGTATACCTGAAGGAATTATAAGTAATTTAGTGCTTTGGTTTTGTTTATTAAGTATTTTTTTGTTATTTATAACTACAGTTATAAAGGATATAGAAATATCTAAGATTTTTAATAAAATTTTTCCTATAATTTTATTACCATTGTTAATAATGCTTTTTTATGCAATAGGAATAAGGATCTATGAGTATGGTTTTACAGAAAGTAGGTACTATGTTTTAATGGGTGGAATATTTTCATTTATTTCGATGTTGTACTATATATTTTATAAAGATAGTTCTAATATAACCATAATTATACTATTTTCTATAATTATTTTAATATCATCAGTAGGACCTTTAAATGCCTACAATATTTCTGCAACAAGTCAAAATAAAAAATTTGAAAGTATTTTACTAAAAAACAAAATGATTAAAGATAATAAAATAATTCCTAAATCAGATATAGATAAAAATGATAAAAAAGCAATAGAGAGCATAGTAAATTATATGACAGTAAAACATAGACCCTGGGAGCTTAAATATATACCTAAAGATTATGAAAATAATGAAGAAAATTTTGAGAAACTTTTGGGATTTAAATATACCAAGGATGATAGTGAATTAGACTCAGTCCACTTTAATTATGACAGGTCTTATTCAATAACTATAGCTGGTTATACAAATATGGTTGCCATGAACCTGTCTTCTAATAATGATATAATTGCAGAATCTGGAAATTATACTGCCAATATTGAAGATGGTGTAGTTAATATTGATTATAAAAGTAAGGATGAATTTACTTTAGTAAAATTTTCAATAAAAGAAGTTTTTGATAAATATAAGGCAATAAAAAATTCTAATCAAAGTGTTACTTTAGATTATATTGCTATAAAAGGGTCAGAAAATGGTATAAATTATAAAATTATTTTTACTAGTTTAGAGTCTTATCAAAATAGTTTAAGTCCAGAAAAATGTGACTATGATTTTTCTTTTTATATATTAACTGATTCAGAACAATAAAAGTAGAGAAGATTAATACTTCTCTTTTTTTTATGTTAAAATATATTTATGATTAAAAAAGATAATGTTCCTGGTAAAAAATATAAAATATATCAAGAAGATTCTAATTTTAAATATACTACTGATTCCTTAATACTATCATCTTTTGCTAAAGTTAAAGGATTGTGCGTGGACTTAGGATGTGGAACGGGTATTTTGTCCTTAAGGCTTATAGATAAAGTGAAAAAATTTATAAATATAGACATAAATGAGGAGGTTATAAAATTACTTAATATGTCAGTAGCCTTAAATGAATTAGAAGATAAAATTGATAATTATAATATTGACCTAAAAGAGATTTCAAAAATCTTAACTAGGCAAAGCATAGATACGGTTATAACAAATCCACCTTACTATAATAATGGTCATAGAGTGAAAAATAATATGATAGACAAGGCTAGATATAGTGATTTTATAGAAGACTTTATATATGCTGCTAACTATATATTAAAAAATGGAGGTAAATTTTATTGTATAGTTCCAGCAACAAGAATGTTGGATATATCTATAATTCTTATAAATTCACATATTGAGCCTAAAAAATTTCAATTTATTAAGAAAGATATATCTTCACAGGCTAAGCTAGTATTAGTTGAAGGAGTAAAAGGCGCTAAGAAGAATTATACTATACTTCCTGATTTTATTTTATATAAAAATGGTCAAATAAGTGAGGAATTAAATAAAATATATAAGGAGGTATAAATGATTTATTTTTGTCCAACACCAATTGGTAATTTAAAAGATATAAGCTTAAGAACATTAGATATATTGAAAAAAGTTGATATAATAGCTGCCGAAGATACAAGAGTGAGTTTGAAGTTATTAAGCACTTATAATATAAAAAAAAGACTTATTAGTTATCATAAATTTAATGAAAAATCTCAATCTGAAGAAATTATAAAGTTATCAAAAGAAAATAATATAGCAATAATAAGCGATGCAGGGCTACCTGGTATAAGTGATCCAGGGGAAATATTAGCTAAAAGATTGATTGAAGAAAACATAGATTTTCAAGTTATACCTGGAGCAAATGCTGCTCTTACAGCTTTAGTTTTATCTGGAATAAGTAGCCAACATTTTTTATTTTATGGCTTTTTAACTTCTAAATCTTCACATAGGAAAAAAGAGCTTAAAGAATTAGAAAATAATCCATATACTTTAATTTTTTATGAATCTCCACATAGGTTGATGTCTATGTTAGAAGATCTTTACGAAATATTTGGCGATAGAAAAATTTCTATATCTAGAGAATTAACTAAGATGTATGAAGAAACTTATAGAGGAGACCTATCTGAAATCTTAAATAATAAAGAATATGTAAAGTTAAAAGGTGAATTTGTAGTTGTTGTAGAGGGTAAAGCTAGAGTTAAAGAAGAGAACATAGATGTAAGAAAGCTATTAAAAGAAAAAATAGAATCTGGTATAAAGAAATCCCAAGCAGTCAAAGAAATTTCCAAAGAATATAATATTTCGAAAAATGACCTATATAAAGTAAGCTTGGAGGTAGACAATGAATGACTTCAATGAAATGAAAGAGGATATAAAAGAATTAAATTATCTTTTAAAAAATAAATATAATAAATTCTTTTCCATGCCTAGAGAAAGTTTTAGGGTTGAAGTTTTAAATGAAATAGGAAAATTTTCAAGTTTAGAAAAGCTTTCTAATAAAAAGTTAAAAGAATTTGGTTTGGTAGTAGGTGTGGATGGGTCAGTGAATAAGGTAGGAGGAAGCTATCCTCACTATATTGAATTATATCAAGCTCTGGCTAAACCAACTATAGGAGAAGATTTGTTTTCTAATAGTTATTATAGTCCTATGCTAAGTGGTAATACATCAGAAGATGAAAAACTTGAAATCAATAAGAGAGAAAAATTATTAGCTAGTATAGAGTTAGATGTAGCTATTAAGTCTGTAAAGTATCATAAACCATCTATACTTATGATGGATGGAGGATTAATAAGATATAAAATTCATGATCAATATAATTATGAAGAATTAATAAGTTTATGTGAAAAAAATTCAGTTGTTATAGTAGGAGTAATAAAAGATTTAAAGACGAATGTAATATCAAGAACCTTAAATGAAGACTTATCTTTATACGATAGAGAATTACTTTATGGAAAACTTAACAAGGGTGATTTTATTGAAATAAAAGATGAATATAATAAGAAGTCTGAAGAAAAGGATAGTGATGAAGGATTAGTATCTGCTTTTTTAAATACATCCAGCTCAGCTATGGCAATAGGCCTAGATTTAATAAAATCGCAGAGAGAATATATTAAAGATGTTGCAAATCTAGTTTATACTTTAACTCCAAATAATTCTAGAGGAGTACCCTTATGGTTAGATATAGTAGATAATGAAGTTAAGATAACAGATCTTATGATTGAATCTATGTTAGAGGAGTACTTAGATAGAGATATATATGAAAGGTTTTTTGTTTCTGAAAGAGATAGGAGAGGAATATGAAAGTAGTTGGAATAACAACAGCTCAAGAAGTTTTTATAGGTTCTAGAGATAGAAATTTTAGAATGAATGAGTTTTTAATAATAGAAGATTCAGTTCAAGGAGATCTTGTAGGTGAGATTGTAGATGCTAAAACTTTTAATAGATATATCCCCTTAAATATAGGCGGAGATTTCATAGATGCTTCTGTTATAGAATCTCTTAGGGCTATGGGGTATGACGTCAATGAAGAGACTATATATATAGGAAAACTAAGATTATTAAGAGAGGCACAATATCCCGTGCTAACAGGAAGCAGCATTAGAATACCAGAATTTAATGAAGTAAAAAAAATAATTGCCCCAACTCATCCAAAGGAAGGTCTTGTTTTAGGTATAATAAGAAACTCTGATTCTTTAACTAAAAAGATGGATGATTCATATAAAAATTTACTAGATATATATGAGGATGGAAACTATTTAAACCAGCATGAAGTACCCTATGTTCTAGACTATAAATCTATGCATGAATATCCTCATATTGGAGTATTTGGAGGTTCTGGATCGGGTAAAAGTTTTGGGCTAAGGGTTATGCTTGAAGAGTTAATGAATAAAGATATTCCTACTGTAGTTTTAGACCCTCATTATGAGATGTCTTTTTCAGACAAGTCTGAGTCAAATTATTCACGAGATTATAAGGGGAAATTTTATAATCTTCAAATAGGAATAGATGTAGGGATAAGATTTGAAGATTTAAGTGTGACAGATATTAAGAATTTATTGAATACCTCATCTCATTTAACTGAGTCTATGAGTAATAGTGTTGATTTACTTTTTAGTAGGGGAGCTAATTATCATAGTTTTTCCAATAAGTTAAGATATTTAGTTGAAGCTCAAGAGTTGGGTAGTTTAGATAAAATAGATGAGAAGATAAATTATGCTGATACGCCTCAAGAAAGAGAAGAGTGGGAAAAAAGAAAAAAAATATACATGAAATATGATAAATTTTGTCCTAATCAATCTGTAAGAGGTATCATGTGGAGATTAAATAGGCTTTATAATGAAGGGATATTTAATAATGATATTTCTAAAATAGTAGATGGAATAAAAGCTGGAAAATTAGTAGTAATACAAGGTTCTACCAGAATAATACAAGTATTTTCAACTTATTTATTAAATAAATTATATTATGAGAGAAGAGAATATAGAGAAGCTAAGTATAGGAATGAAATTAAAGAATTTTTCCCGCCTTTTATAATAGTAACGGATGAAGCGCATAATTTTGCTCCTAAAGGTTATGATACTCCTTCAAAATCAATTTTAAAGGAAATTTCGCAAGAGGGTAGGAAGTATGGTGTATTTTTAGTATTAGCAACTCAAAGGCCTACTCTTTTAGATGAGACAATAACAGCCCAATTAAATACAAAATTCATTTTTAGGACTGTTAGAGCTTCTGATATAGATACAATAAAAGAAGAAACTGATATATCCTCAGAAGAATCAAGAAGACTACCTTACTTAATGACAGGAGATGTTTTTATATCTTCTGCAAAATTAGGTAGAACTTCTTACGTAAGGATAAGATCAGCTCATACAACATCACCTCATAAAGAAAATCCTTTTGATGAATTATTGGGCATAAAATCCAAAGAAAATAAAGATTTTTTAAATTATATAGAAGATTTTATGCCTATTTCAGTAGCTACAGATTGTCTATCTATCATACAAGAAATAAATAATAGATATTCTATCAATTATACGATGGAACAATTTAAATTAAAGTTAGAAGAACTCGAGAAAAGTGGGCTTATAGAAGTTGAAGATACTTTTATAGGAAAGCAGTATATTTTTAAAAATAAGGAAATCTAATAATGAATACTCATGCCTATATTTACAGAGAATTAAGTAATAATATAGATAATAAATATAGAGAATTTAACTCTAAATTAATTCCTAATATAGATAAAAAGAAAATATTAGGAGTAAGAACCCCAATATTGAGAAAGATAAGTAATGAAATTCTAAATAAGTTTGATTATGGAGATTATTTAAAAGAGCTTCCTCATAAGTATTACGAAGAAAATAATATACATGGATTTATAATAGCAGGGCAAAAAGATTTTGAAAAAACTATTTATTTATTAGATAATTTTTTACCTTTTATTGACAATTGGGCTACTTGTGATAGTATATCTCTTAAAATATTTAAAAAATATCCTAAAGAAACTTATTCTAAGATAATGAAATGGCTAGATTCTGATAGAACTTATACTAAAAGATTTGCTATAGTTTCCTTGCTAAAGTTTTACTTAGATGAAAATTTCACAAGAGAATCTTTAAATAAAGTTGTATCTATAAAAAGTAAAGATTATTACGTTAATATGGCTATAGCTTGGTATCTAAGTTATGCTTTAATTAAACAATATAATTTAACCATAAAGATTATTGAATCAAAAAAATTAGGTGAGTTTGTTCAAAATAAGACGATAGAAAAAGCTATAGAAAGTAGAAGAGTAGAATGGGAGGTAAAAAATTATCTGAAAAAATTTAAAATAAGAGGATAGATTAAAATTAAAAGTGGACAAATTCAGAGTGTGCTTTTATAATTTATAGTAAAAAATCTTAGTAAGTGGAAGGAGAAAAATGAAATGGAATTTGGGATATGGACGATAGTTCCTCCTTTAGTGGCTATAATATTAGCCCTGATAACAAAGGAAGTAATTACCTCTTTATTATTGGGGATTTTAGCTGGAGGATTAATTTTTACAGGAGGAAATGTAATTCTAGCTTTTGAAGAAGTTTTTAGCTTAATGGGAAATAAAGTTGGAGATAATTCTTTGATGATAATATTTTTATCATTGTTAGGTTCCTTAGTTATGGTGATGAATATGGCTGGAGGATCTTTCGCCTATGGAAAGTGGGCAGGAAAAAGAATTAATAACAAAAAATCTGCAAAGTTGGCTACTGCAGTCTTAGGCATGCTTATATTTATAGATGATTATTTTAACTGTTTAACAGTTGGAGCTGTAATGAAACCCATAACAGATCAAAATAAGATATCTAGGGCAAAGTTAGCCCATATTATCGATTCTACTGCGGCTCCGATATGTATACTGGCTCCAGTTTCTAGTTGGGCAGCATCTGTAGTTGGGATTATAGGGGACGCTGGAATAAAAAATCCTATGAATGTATTTTTAAATACCATACCTTTAAATACTTATGCAATACTTACAATTTTAATGGTAATTTATTTTTCTTTTTCTAAAAGTGAAATAGGAATGATGGAAAAATTAGAGAGAAATGATACATCAAAAATATCTTCTAATGAAGAAACAGGGTATACACATTCAGAAAACGGCAAAGTAATAGACTTAGTTTTACCAATAATAATTTTAATAAGTGTAACAGTTTTAATGATGCTTAGAAGTGGGAATTATTTTGGACATAATGGCGTTTCAGCAGGTCAAGCTTTTGGTAATGCTGATGTTAGTTTATCCCTAGTATTAGGTTCAGTAACAGCAATTTTTCTAGCTTTTATAATGTATGTGCCTAGGAAATTATTAACTTTCAAACAATTTATAAATGGATTAGTAGAGGGAATGAAATCTATGTTATCAGCCATAGTAATTCTTACTCTTGCTTGGACAATTGGAGGAATAACAAGCGAAGCTTATTTAAATACAGGCGGGTTTATAGGTGGTCTCATAAAGAATTCTACTATGCCAATGTGGGGTTTACCAACAATAGTATTTGTAATAAGTGGATTTCTTGCCTTTGCAACAGGAACTGCTTGGGGCACTTTTGGACTTTTAATACCTATACTTATACCTATATTATCTCATACTGGTAATATGGAATTTATTAATATAATATTAGCAGCAGTTTTTTCAGGTTCAGTATTTGGGGACCACTGCTCTCCTATATCGGATACAACCATACTATCTTCGGCAGGTGCGGGCTGCGATCATATAGCTCACGTCTCAAGTCAATTGCCATATGCCATTATATGTGGAACAGCTTCTGTAGTTGGATTTTTAGTAGCTGGTATTACAGAAAAAGAAATTTTAACCTTACCATCTGCCTTATTAGCTTTAATAATTTTTATTATATTTTCTAAGAAACATACCATAAGAAAGTATGCAAATATAAATTAAAGAAAATAAATAAAAAGAGATGATTCTAAAATGTTTTAGAGGTCATCTCTTTTTATTTGTGTTTAAAAGTAAATATATATTTTTATTTTCTTTTTTTTATGGAACCGATAATTCCCCTAGCTATCTCTCTTCCTATTTGACGGCTTATAGTATAGGCAAAAGAATTAAATATGGAAGAAATAAAGTCTTTATTATCTTTAGAAGTACTATTAGCTTTTTTTTCATCAACTATATCTATTTTTTTGAACTTTCTTTGTAAGATTTCATAGGCTGATTCTCTATCTATAATTTTTTTGTATTTATTATTTAGTTTTGATAAATTAATAATATCATTATAATCAGTTTGAGTTAAAGTTTCAAAAGATGAATGAGGAGGGAATATTAAAGCTTTTTTAGAAAAGGTTGGAGAGCCATCTACATCTATAGTGCTTATAATAGCTTCTCCAGTTCTTAAAGTAGATAAATCATTTTCAAGATTAAGATTTTCATCCTGTCTTAAAGTTTTTGAAATGTCCCTTATATTTTTCATTTCTTTTGGAGAAAAAGCTCTTAACTGATGAATTATTTTATTTCCTAGTTGAGATGATATAGAATCTGGGATATCCATAGGATTTTGGGTTACAAAATATATTCCAATACCCTTAGAGCGTATTAATCTAACAACTTGATTAATTTTTTCTAAAATAATTTCACTAGAATTATTAAATAATAAATGAGCTTCATCAAAGAAAAATACTAATTTAGGAAGATTCTGATCACCCACTTCTGGAAGCTCTTCGAATAACTCAGAAAGAAGCCATAATAAAAACATAGAATAAACTGTAGGATTATTAATCAATTTTTCACTAGATAAAATATTTATATATCCTCTACCTAAATCATCTTTTCTAAATAAGTCTCTAATATCTAAGGATGGTTCATTAAAAAATAGATCAGCACCTAAATCTTCTAAATATAAAAGTTTTCTTCTAATTGCATTTATAGATTGATTAGATATATTCCCGAATTCAGATGAGAATTCTTGTCTTTTTTCTGACATCAACTTAAGAATAGAAGTTAGATCCTTTAAGTCTAAGAGTAGAAGTCCCATTGAGTCAGCTATTCTAAAAGCAATATTTAATATTCCAGCTTGGGTATCATTTAATCCTAAAATTTGGGATAAAATAATTGGGCCCATTTCACTTACATTAATTCTGAGCGGAAGTCCTTTTTCTCCAAAAGTATCCCACAATTCAACAGGGTAGGCATAATAGTTGAAATTATATATATTTAGTTCCTCTAACCTAGCAATAATTTTATCATTAGGACTTCCAGCTTTACATAGATTGGCAAGATCCCCTTTAACATCAGATAAAATCACTGGAATTCCAAGTTCTGAAAAAGACTCGGCTAAAACTTTTAAGGTTACTGTTTTTCCAGAGCCTGTAGCACCACATATTAGACCATGTTGATTGATTTTATTAGATAATATATTAATATTTTCATTGTCACTTGTTTTTGCAAAAGTTATATTCAAAAAGTACCTCCTATATATTTCATTAATTTAATCTAAGCATATTATATATAAGAAAGCTAGGTCAAGGAAGACCTAGCTTAATAAATCAATTATAAATTAAATAATTCTTTCTAATTTTTTTAAAATCATTTAATTCTTTTTGATAGTAATTTATAATTTTTTCAGGATCTTGTTTATCTATTAGCAATTTTCCCATTTCATCAGAACCCATTATCTTTTCAAACATAGGTATTTTTCCTTTATTTTCTCTAGGTATATTTAAATCACATAGTTTATTAGCTGTTGCTATAATATAGGTTCCTGTTAATTGAGGATTAAAAGTTTTATAATCATTTATTTCAAGCCTTACACCACCACGAGATCCTTTATTCATAGGATAAAAAGTTACCCCAGGAAGATTACAAGAATTTAAATTCTTGGCGAACTTATTAGCATCTAAACCTTTAGCCCCAACAAATTTAAACTTATCGTCTTGAGCAAGACCAGTACCATCGCCTATTCCAGTCGCCATATATAAAAATGCACTTTCAATATTAGGAATATTAGGACTAGTTTGCACAAAATTTAAACCAGTTTCTTGCCAAATCATATTTCTTTTGTAATTTTTCATTTTTATAACAGTGAGTTCAGCATTTATATTTCTGTTAAAAAATTTAGCAAGCTCTCCAGCAGTCATACCGTGAGCCATAGGTAGATTATCCACGCCAACAAAAGTCTTATACTTATCCTTTAACACAAATCCTTCTACTTTGTCTCCTAAGGGATTAGGTCTATCTAAGATAACTATTGGAATATTATTTTCTTTTGCAGCCTTCATAATATAATTTAAAGTTGACATATAAGTATAAGTTCTTGAACCTATATCTTGCATATCAAATAAAAGAAGATCAATGTTTTTTAGCATTTCCCTACTAGGCTTTCTACTATCTCCATACAGAGAATAAACCGGTAAATTTAAGTCTTTATCAATATAAGATTCAACATATTTACCAGCTTCCACATCTCCACGAAGTCCGTGTTCTGGTGAATAAAGTGATACTAGGTTTGTTTTGCTATAATTTTTTAATTTATCATAAGTAAATATATTATTAGAATCTATACCAGTCATATTAGTTACTAAACCAATATTTTTATTGTCTATAAGGTAAGAATATTCATCTAATATTCTTTCATTCCCTAAAATAACTTTACCTGAGAATTTACTATCTTTTTTATAACTTAAATCTAAACTAGCGCTTGAATAAGTTGAGATTTCTGCTGAATTATTAAGCTTATTATAAGAAACTGAAAATTCTAAAATATTTGATAAGTCGCGAAGTTTAAAATAGTTGTATCCATCTATGTTATAAGCCTTAATATAAGATTTAGTAATCTTATTATCTTTAATAATTTCAAATTCAATATTTTTATAAATAGCGTATTTATTTGTATTGTTGATTTTTCTTAAGTCATCTTTTTTAATTTTGTAATTATTATTTAAGTTAAGTTTAATAGATTTGGAATCGCCAGATAGAGAAAAATCTATTCTATCCCTAAGTATATTTGCAAGATCTCTTATTTTAAAATAATTGTAACCATTAATATTATATCCTCTTAAATCTTGCAAGTTTCCATTTAAGTATAACTTTTGTGGTGATGGACTTGCAGTTGTTGCATATACCCTATTTGAAGCTATAAAAATTAGGCTAAAAATTAATAATAAATTAAATAATTTTTTCATAAATTACCTCCTAAAATAAGATTATCATAAAATATGTAAAATTAACATATTTACAATTTCTATCAATTTAGTCGAAGTCATTTTATAGCTTGTATTTAAGTTAAATTTTTAAATTCATAGTTCTATTTTATTTTTAATTAATATAGGATATAATAAGCTTTGGTAATTAGAAAATTTGGTGAAATAGTGTACTTTAAATTGAAGTATATAATCTTAAGTGATAAAATATAAAATTAGGTAAAGAAAGGGTGAATTAGATGGGTTTATTAGATAAATTATTTGGCTCTTATAGTGAAAGAGAACTAAAAAAAATATATCCCCTAGTTGATAAAGTTATGGATTTAGATAGTTCTATGCAAAAACTATCAGACGAAGAACTTAAGGCTAAAACGGAAGAATTTAAAAATAGATATAAAAATGGAGAATCTTTAGATGATTTACTTGTAGAAAGTTTTGCAGTAATGAGAGAAGCATCTTCAAGAGTATTGGGAATGAAACACTTTAGAGTCCAAGTAATTGGTGGTATCATTTTACATCAAGGACGTATTGCGGAAATGAAAACTGGAGAAGGAAAGACACTTGTTGCAACCTTACCAGCTTACTTAAATGCAATCTCAGGAGATGGGGTTCATATAGTAACAGTAAATGATTACTTAGCGAGCCGTGATAAGCAATGGATGGGTAAAGTATACGAATTTTTAGGACTTAGTGTTGGTTGTATTCTTCACGATATGACTCCAGAAGAGAGAAAAGTTGCATATGGTAGTGACATAACTTATGGAACTAACAATGAGTTTGGATTTGACTATCTTAGAGATAACATGGTTATTTACAAAGAAGAAATGGTTCAAAGAAAATTAAATTATTGTATAGTAGACGAGGTCGACTCTATATTAATAGATGAGGCTAGAACTCCTTTAATAATATCAGGACAAGGAGACGAGTCCACTGATTTATATATTAGAGCAAGAGACTTTGTAAATACTCTATCATATAGGGTAAAAACAGAAGATGAATCTGCATTAGAGAGATTTAATAGAGAATTTGAAGAAGAAACTGTTGATTTTGTTATAAATGAAAAAGATAAGACAGCAACGCTTTCAGGTAAAGGTATTGAAAAGGCAGAGAAATATTTTAATATAGAAAATTTATCAGATCTAGACAATATGGAAATTGCTCACCATATTAACCAAGCTTTAAAAGCTAAGGGTAATATGAAATTAGATATAGACTATGTAGTAAATGATGGCGAAATTATTATAGTAGATGAATTTACAGGAAGACTTATGTATGGTAGAAGATATTCTGATGGTCTTCACCAAGCCATCGAAGCTAAAGAAGGCTTAGAAGTTAGAGCTGAGTCTAAAACATTGGCAACAGTAACATTCCAAAATTATTTTAGAATGTATAAAAAGCTTGCAGGTATGACAGGTACAGCAATGACAGAAGAGGGAGAATTTAGGGACATATATAATATTGATGTTGTTGAAATCCCTACAAATAAACCTATAGCAAGAGCGGATAATAATGATTCAATCTATAAAAACGAAGAAGCTAAATTTAAAGCAGTAGTAAAAGATATTGAACAAGCCCACGAAAAAGGGCAACCTGTACTAGTTGGTACTATATCAATTGAAAAGTCAGAAGAGTTATCTAAATTTTTAAAACGTGCTGGAATAAAGCATAATGTATTGAATGCTAAAAAGCATGAGAAAGAGTCTGAAATAGTAGCACAAGCTGGAAGGTATGGTGCTGTTACTATAGCTACAAATATGGCAGGTCGTGGTACGGATATCGTACTGGGTGGTAATCCTGAATATATGGCTAAGGTTGAATTAAAGAAAAAAGGAATGGAAGATGAAGTTTTAGAACAAGTTGATTCCTTTAATGAGACAGATGACCAGATAATAATTGATGCTCGTAATAAGTATCAAGAACTAGTAAAAAAATATAAAGAAGAAACTGATAAAGAAGCTAAAGCTGTTGTGGAAGCAGGTGGATTGCACATAATAGGGACAGAAAGACACGAGTCACGAAGAATCGATAATCAGTTGCGTGGTCGTGCGGGTCGTCAAGGGGATCCAGGTTCAACTAGATTTTATATATCAGGAGATGATGATTTAATTAGGTTGTTTGCTGGAGATAGATTCAAGACAACAATGGAAAAAATTGATGCACCTGAAGACGAACCAATAGAAGCAGGGATATTAACAAAACTAATAGAATCAGCTCAAAGAAAAGTGGAAGGAAATAACTTTTCAATCCGTAAACATGTATTACAATATGACGATGTTATGAATAAACAAAGAGAAGTGATATATGGAGAGAGAAGAAAAGTACTTGAAGGAGCAAATATAAAAGATGATATATTAGTAATGATTGATAATGTTATTGAGAAAAATATAGAATTCTATAATAAAATAGATCATGAAAATAAAAGCTATTTTGATCTAGAAGGATTAAAAACATTTGGAATAAATGAATTTGATTTTGATGAAAATTTTCTAGATGACATTAAAAATCCGACTAAAGATAATTTAATGGAAAAGTTTAAGACTCTTTCAGAAGAAAAATATTTAGAAAAAGAGGAAGAATTTACTCCAGAAAAGTTTAGAGAAGTTGAAAGAGTAGTTTTACTACAGGTTGTTGATCAAAAATGGATGGATCATATTGATGCAATGGATCAATTAAGAAAAGGCATTGGACTTAGAGCTGTAGGTCAAGTAGATCCAGTTAGAGCTTATACTCAAGAAGGATTTGAAATGTTTGAGCAAATGAATGAACTTATTCAAGAAGATACAGTTAAGATGCTTTATCATGTAGTTAATCCTGAAAAAGTAAAAAGAGTAAGAGTTGCTAAAGAAGTAGAAACTGTTAATCCAGAAGATGGTAAGAAAAAACCTTTTGTAAGAAAAAATAAAAAAATTGGAAGAAATGATCCCTGTCCATGTGGAAGTGGTAAAAAATATAAAAATTGTTGTGGAAAATAAGAGTTTGCCTATAGGCAAACTCTTATTTTTTATTAAAATTATTTTTTATATACCACGGTAAATTATTGCAAACTAAAGTGATATATGGTAGATTTGAAAAAATAAACAAAAATATATTTTAACGGAGGGGAAAAATGAAAAAGAAATTTGTAAGCTTAGTTTGTATAATTCTAACAGTATCCTTTATTTTAACAGGATGTGGTGGCGGAAGTAGTTCAGGAGGTAATGAAGAAGGGAAAACTATACTTCATACTAGGAATGCTTCCGATCCTGGCACATTAGATCCAGCTTTAGCGCAAGGTACTCACGAGTCATGGATTTTAAATCATTTGTTCACAGGATTATTAACTTATGATAAAGAGGGTGAACTAGTTGAAGGTATGTCGGAAATGCCTACAATTTCAGAAGATGGATTAACTTATACTTTTAAAATAAAAGATGGAATGAAGTGGTCTAATGGAGATCCAGTAACTGCTAAAGACTTTGAATATGAATGGTTAAGAGTTCTTAATCCTGAAACAGCATCTATATATGCTTATCAATTGTATTACGTAAAGGGTGGAGAAGACTACAATACAGTTGAAAAACCTGGAATTTACTATGTAAAAGATGATGAAGGAAATGATACTGATGAAGTAGATCATGAAGTTAAATATACAGATGCTGATCTTCAAGGTTTAGAGACTGATGGAAAATCTGATGATGAGATAGCACAAATGGTATATGAAAAATGGTCTGAAGAAAAAAGAGCAGAAGTCGGAGTTAAAGCATTAGATGACAAAACACTAGAAGTTAAATTAGAAAATCCAACCCCATATTTCTCAGATTTAACAGCATTTTATACTTACTATCCAGTAAATGCTAAGGTAGTAGAAGAAAATCCAGATTGGGCTAAAGAAGGTTCTACTCATGTTTCTAATGGAGCTTTTTCACTAGCTAATTGGGAACATGATAATATAATTGAACTAGTAAAAAATGATAATTGGTTTAATGCAGATCAAGTAAAATTAGATGGAATAATTTTTGATGTTTTAGAAGATGCTAATACTTCTTATCAAAACTATGATGCTGGCAAGTATTCAATGCTAGTTGATCCACCACAAGAAGTAGTTGCACAAAAATTTGAAGAAAAAGACGAAGAATTAATTATAGGTAAACAAGTAGGAACTTATTATTACAACTTAAACAATATAAAAACTGAAGGAGTTAAGAATCCTTTTACTAATGTAAATATAAGAAAAGCTTTATCTATGTCAATAGATAGAGAAGGCTTAGTAAACAATATTACTAAAGGGGGTCAAATTCCAGCTACAGCTATGGTACCTTTTGGTTTATTAGATGAAAATGGAAAAGACTTTAGAGAAGTAAATGGAACTTTAATAGAGTACAATAAAGAAGAAGCTAAAAATTTATTAGAAAAGGGAATGCAAGAAGAAGGATTAACATTAGCAGATGTTAATGGAAAAACTCTTCTTTATAATACAGATGAATCTCATAAAAAAATAGCTCAAGCAATTCAACAAATGTGGAAAGAAAATCTTGGTGTAGAAATAAATCTAGAAAATGCAGACTTTAACGTAAAACTATCACGTGAACATGCTCATGATTTTGAAATAAGTCGTGCTGGTTGGGTAGGAGATTATTCAGATCCAATGACTATGTTAGATTTATTCGTAACAGGAGCCTCTATGAATGATTCAGGATATTCCAATCCAAAATATGATGAATTAATAAATACTGCTAAACAAAGTGCAGACCAAAAAGTTCGTATGGAATCAATGAAAGAAGCAGAAAAGATATTAATGGAAGATATGCCAATAATACCTGTTTATTTCTACACACAACCTTATTTTGTTAAATCAAGTGTAAAAGGTATTTATAAGCCAGTGCTTCAATATCCAGTACTAACTTATGCAGAATTAGGTGAAGAATAATAATAATAAATAATTAGAACTCCTTGTAAGGGGGGTTCTAACTTTTATTATAAGAAAGGAAATAACATGACTAAATTTATTTTAAAAAGAGTAGGTATGTCTATATTCACAATATTTTTTGTAATTAGTCTTACTTTTTTTCTAATGCATTCTATTCCTGGAAATCCATTACAACAAGAAGGTAAGATGCCTCAATCTGTATACAATAATTTAGAAAAAAAATATGGATTAGACAAACCTAAATCAACACAATATATAATATATTTAAAAAATATGTTGAAATTTGATTTCGGCGAAAGCATGAAATCTCAAACTGAAAATGTAAATCAAATGATTAATAGGGGTTTCCCAGTATCTGTAAGATTAGGTATTCAAGCTTTAATTTATGCGCTAATACTTGGACCTTTATTAGGAGCTTTAGCAGCAATTTATCAGAATAAAATCCCGGATTATATAGCTATGGTTTTTGCCATTATAGGTATATCAGTACCATCATTTATAATGGGTACTTTATTAATCCAGCTATTGGCTAAGGGAGGAGCTTTTCCTATAAGTGGATGGGGAACGTTTAAGCATACTATTTTACCATCTTTTGCCCTTAGTCTAATGCCAACTGCACAAATTGCAAGATTAATGCGTTCGTCAATGTTAGAAGTATTAGGGCAAGATTATATGAAGACTGCTAAAAGTAAGGGAATTTCTAAGTTTTCAGTAATAATGAAACATGCTTATAGGAATTCTATATTGCCAGTAGTATCAATATTAGGAACAATATCTGCTGACTTATTAATGGGATCCTTTGTAATTGAAAAAATATTTGGAATACCTGGATTGGGTAGATTCTTTATAAAAAGTATAACTGACAGAGATTATACATTAATAATGGGAACAACAGTATTTTATGCAATAGTTTTAGTATTAATGATACTTTTAGTTGATATAGCTTATACACTAATAGATCCAAGAATTAAACTATCAGGAGGTAAATTATAATGGAAACTAAAAAAACTTTTATACCTTCGCCTGAAATGTTTAAAAAAGTAGTTAAATCGGATGAAGAAAAGATAACAAGACCAACTATAAAATATTGGGAAGATGTATGGAGAAGGTTAAAAAATAATAAGTTAGCAATGGCGGGTCTTTTTATAATTATATTTATGATTTTATTTGCTATAATAGGGCCAATGATTAGTGGAACAACATATGAAAAAATGGACATGTTGAATACAAATCAAAAACCAAGTTCGGAATTTTGGTTTGGAACTGATTCATTAGGAAGAGATTTATTCACAAGAGTTACTTATGGTTCAAGATATTCTCTTTTAATAGGATTCTTCGTTGCATTTATAAATATTACAGTAGGTGTATTGTATGGTGGTATAGCTGGAATGAGCTCAAGAAGAGTAGATTCTATACTAATGCGTATAGCAGAAATCATATATTCAATACCTTATTTGCTAGTAGTTATATTGCTATCTGTAGTATTTTCTAAAAGTGGTTCAGGAACTTCTTTTGGAGTTATGATACTTGCTATGTCTATTTCAGGTTGGATACCAACAGCTATACTTGTAAGAGGTCAAGTTCTATCTTTAAAAGAGTCAGAATATGTTATGGCATCAAGATCTATGGGTGCAAAAGACAATTGGATATTATTTAAACATATATTACCTAATACTTTAGGGCCAATTCTTGTAAATTTAACATTAATTATACCAAGAGCTATATTTTCAGAAGCGACACTTTCTTTCGTTTCCTTAGGGCTACAAGATCCCCT
Source organism: Peptoniphilaceae bacterium (assembly GCA_052090825.1). GTDB lineage: Bacteria > Bacillota > Clostridia > Tissierellales > Peptoniphilaceae > JBQDBK01. The sequence goes on from JBQDBK010000011.1 coordinate 27,606, forward strand.
TCCATCTCTTGGAAACTTAGCGAATAGTGGTTTGGAAGTTTTAGCTATAGGATTAGGCTATCAAGTAATGTTGCCAGCAATAATGATTTCTCTTATTATGTTTGGTTTTAATGTGCTAGGGGATGGATTACAAGACGCTTTAGATCCAAGACTTAGAAAGTGAGGTAGAAAATGGAAAATATTGAAAATATTTTAGAAGTTAAAAATTTGCAAGTATCATTTAAAACTTTCTTTGGAGAAGTTGAAGCAGTCAGGGGTATTTCATTTAATGTACCAAAATCTAAAACTGTAGCTATTGTTGGTGAATCAGGCTGTGGTAAAAGTGTTACGGCTAATTCAATAATGAAATTATTACCTAACCCTCCAGCCTTCTATAAGGGAGGTCAAATATTATTTGAAGGGGAAGATATAGTAAAAAAGACTGATAAGGAAATGGAAGATCTTAGAGGAAAAACTATATCAATGGTATTCCAAGATCCTATGACTTCTTTAAACCCAACGATGAGAGTTGGAGACCAAATAATGGAAGGTTTGCTTAAGCATGAAAAAATAAGCAAAGATGAAGCTAGAAAAAGAGCTATAGAAATATTAGAGTTAGTAAGCGTTCCAAATGCTGCTAGAAGAATAAAACAATATCCTCATGAATTTTCAGGAGGTATGAGACAACGTGTTATGCTTGCTATAGCTATGGTTATGAATCCTAAATTATTAATAGCAGATGAGCCTACAACTGCTCTTGATGTAACAGTACAAGCTCAGATATTAGAACTTATGAAAAAGCTTCAAAGTGAAATTGGAATGAGTATTATATTGATAACCCATGATTTAGGAGTAGTAGCTGATACTAGTGATATGGTGGAAGTTATGTATGCAGGACAGATTATGGAAGAGGGTAATACTAATGAAATTTTTTATAATCCAAAACACCCTTATACTAAAAAATTACTAGCATCTATTCCTAAAGCAAATATGACTAGGGAAGAAAAGTTAAGTTCAATTAAAGGAACGCCACCTGATTTATATATACCTCCAAAAGGTTGTCCTTTCTTCGATAGATGTGATGAGGCTATGGTAGTTTGTGAAAAAAATATGCCTCCAGTAACAGAACATGAAAAGGGACACTTATGCAGATGTTGGTTATATCATGAAATGTGTCCTATAAAAGAGGAGGTATAAAATGAATGAGCCTTTAATAAGTGCAAGAGGAATTAAAAAATATTTTAATGTGAAAAAAGGAACATTAAAAGCAGTAGATGATGTAAGTTTCGATATTTATAAAGGAGAAACTTTAGGTCTTGTAGGAGAGTCTGGATGTGGAAAGTCAACGACTGGTAGAACAATTTTAAAATTAATTGAACCTACAGGAGGTCAACTTTTATTTGAAGGTGAGGATATATTTAAACTATCTCAAAGTGAGCTTAGAAAAAAAAGAAAAGACTTTCAATTTATTTTTCAAGATCCTTATGCATCTTTAAACCCTAGAATGACTGTTGAAGATATAGTAGCAGAGCCTTTTAAAATAAATAATTTATATAAAAATCCGAAAGAAAGAAAAGCTAAAGTAATAGAACTTTTAAGATTAGTAGGTTTGTCTGCAGAACACGCTTCAAGATTTCCACATGAATTTTCAGGCGGGCAAAGGCAACGTGTTGGAATTGCAAGAGCCTTGGCATTAGATCCTAAGTTTATAGTTTGTGACGAGCCAATATCTGCCTTAGATGTGTCAATTCAAGCTCAAGTTGTAAACTTGTTAATAGATTTACAAAAGAAATTGAATCTAACTTATCTTTTCATTGCTCATGACCTATCAATGGTGAAATATATTTCAGATAGAGTTGGGGTTATGTATTTAGGAAATATAATGGAACTTGCAAGTTCTGATGAATTGTATGAAAATCCACTTCATCCTTATACAATAGCCTTGTTATCTGCTATACCTCTAGCAGATCCTATAGTACAAAAGACAAAACAGAGGATTGTCTTAGAAGGAGAAGTACCAAGTCCTATAGATCCTCCTGATGCTTGTCCTTTTGTAGACAGATGTCCAAGAGCAGAAGCTATATGTAAAGAATCCAAACCTAAATTAAGAGAAGTTAGTGAAAAACATTTTGTAGCTTGTCATCTTGTAAAATAAAAAATATGTTAGATTTATATAAATCTAACATATTTTTTATTTTACATTAATTTATTTCTATATTATTTAATGTTTCTTCAAGTTTAGGAATAATATCTTTTAAAATATTAGTATTAATAGGATTCTTTATCTTGCCAATATCTATTAAATCAAAGAAAGAATATTCTCCTCCAGCCTTGCATAAAGTAATATATTCAGCTAGAGCTTGATCAGGATTTTCAATAGATTTAATTAAGTATTGAAAAGCACAAACTTGAGCAAGAGTATAGTCTATATAATAAAAAGGAGCATTAAATACATGACCTTGTCCGAACCAATAACCGCCATTTTCAAGAAACTCATTATCATATATAATGTTTGGATCATACATCATTTCAAGTTCATGAAATTTTTTTCTTCTTTCTTCAGGAGTAGCTGTAGGGTTTTCATAGACAAAATGTTGAAAATGATCAATAGTAGCACCATAAGGAATAAAACAAATAGCATTAGTTAAGGCCTGGTATCTAAACTTATCTGCATAATCACCAAAGAAATATTCCATATATGGCCAAGTTAAAAATTCCATGCTCATTGAATGAATTTCACAAGCTTCATAAGTTGGCCATATATATTCTGGAATTATCTTATCTTGTGACATATAATTTTGAAAAGCATGACCAGCCTCATGAGTAATTACATCAATATCACCCTTAGTTCCATTAAAGTTGGAGAATATAAAAGGAGATTTATATTTGTCGAAACTAGTACAATATCCTCCAGCTCTTTTACCTGCTTTTGCTACAAGATCCATTAGTTCTTTATCAACCATAAAATCAAAAAATTTTCCAGTTTCAGGACTCAATTCACGATACATTTTTTGAGCTTTCTTAATTATGTCATCTGGACTACCTTGAGGATTAGGATTCCCATCTATAAACTCTAATGGCCTATCATAGAATTTAAAGTCTTCAATATTAATTCTCTTAGCTTGGTTTTTTCTTAATTTAGCTGCGAAAGGGCTTATATATTTTAAAACTTTCTTTCTATATTCTGCGACATCTTTAGAGTTATAGTCAGTTCTTTTTAATAATTTATATCGTAAATCAATATAATTTTTATAACCTAGACTTTTTGCCATTTCATGTCTAATTTTAACCAATTTATCGAAAATATTATCAAAGGTTTCTATATTATCTTGGAAAAATTTCCACTTAGCTTCATAGGCTTCTTTTCTGTATTTTCTATCAGGGTTTTGTAAGTGTGGTGCTATTTGACTTAGGCTATAGATTTCACCCTTAAAATAAATTTTGGAATTAGCTATTAATTTACTATATTGGCTAATTAATTCATTTTCTTTTTGCATAAAAGGGATGGCTCTTTCATTTATAACAAACTCACATTCTAATAGTTTAAAATAGTGGCTTCCAATTTCATTTTCTAGCTCTTTTCTAAATTTAGAATTTACAATGGCCTTATAAACTTCAACAAGTTTAGAAGATACAATAGGTAAATTTTTATCGATAAAATTATTTTCTTTTTCGTAGAATGCATCTCTAGTATCGATGCTATGTCTAGTATAGGCTAGATTTATGTTTGTTTCTAAGTCTGTTTTAAATTCATTAAATTTTTTTAGACAAATTAATGCTTCTTCATAGCTCTCAGAATCATTTAATTCAAGTATAATCTTATCAAGAAAGTTCAATACTTTTTTAGTATCAAATCTAGTATAAGGCATTTCTTTAAATTTCATATTATCCCTCCTAAAATAAAGTATATATTATATGATTATAATTACAATAGTGGATTAAATATTAATAAAAGTGATTATTTAAAATTACGACAGTGAAATATCACTTTAAAACGTTGAAATACAGACGTTTTCCTAAAATATAATTATAAAAGTAAATTGATATTATATAAAATTAATGGTAGAATATGTAAATATAAATATGAAAATGATTGCATTGGAGATTTGATAATTATGGAAAAAAGAGAACCACTAATAGAAATAAAAAATCTTCATACAGGATTTAGAATAAAAGATGAATATTATGATGCCGTAGACGATGTTAGTTTAAATTTATACCCAGAAGAAGTATTGGCTATAGTAGGAGAGTCAGGTTGTGGTAAATCTACTCTAGCAACTACAGTTATGGGACTTCATAATTTAAACTTCACAAGAGTTTCAGGTGAGGTATTTCTAAAAGGTAAAAATATTCTAAATTCAAGTGAAGAGGAGTACAATAAAATAAGAGGCGGACAAATTGGAATGATATTTCAAGATCCCCTATCAGCCTTAAATCCACTTCAAAGAATAGGGCAACAAATTGAAGAGGGTTTGATATATCATACAGATTTAAATGCTGAAGAAAGAAAAGCTAGAGCCTTAGAATTTCTACAAAGAGTTGGGATTGAAAATCCAGAAAGAATTTATAGACAATTTCCTCATGAATTGTCAGGGGGAATGCGCCAAAGAGTTATTATCGCAATAGCACTTATTTGCAAGCCAGAAGTTATGATAGCTGACGAACCTACAACCGCTCTTGATGTAACCATTCAAGCCCAAATTTTAGATCTTTTATTAGATCTTCAAGATGAAATGAAAGCAGGAATCATACTCATAACTCATGACTTGGGAGTTGTGGCACAAGTTGCAGATAGAATAGCAGTTATGTATGCAGGTCAAATAGTGGAAATAGCAGAAGCTTCTGTTCTTTTTTCTAATCCCTTACATCCTTATACAAGGAGTCTATTAAACTCTATTCCTCAAGTAGATTTAAAAGAAGGAAGTAGATTACATGTCATTAAAGGAATGGTTCCATCTTTAAAGAATCTTCCAAGAACAGGATGTAGATTTGCACCAAGAATAGGGCATATACCACAAGAAGCTCATGAAGAGAATCCTGTCTTGCATGAAGTTGAACCAGGACATTTTGTTAGATGTACTTGTTATAAAGAATTCTATTTCAAAGAGGAGGATAAATAATGAGTTTACTGGAAATTAAAGACTTAAAAGTTCATTATCCTATTAGAGGTGGATTCTTTAATAGGATTTTAGACTATGTATATGCAGTAGATGGTGTAGATATGTTCGTAGAAGAGGGTAAAACCTATGGACTTATAGGAGAAAGTGGATCAGGTAAATCTACTATAGGGAAAACTATACTAGGTTTGGAGAAAGCTACTTCTGGTGAAATTATTTTTAATGGTAAGAATATTTTAGACAAAAAAATAAGAAAAAAAATAAATTATCATGAAGATGTTCAAATGATATTTCAAGATTCAATGTCAAGCCTAGACCCTAAAAAAAGAATATTAGATATTATGGCAGAGCCTATAAGGAATTTTGAACACCTTGATGAAAAAGCGGAAAGAAACAAAATATATGACTTATTAAGCATCGTAGGTATGCAAAGAGATGCAATATATAAGTATCCTCATGAATTTTCTGGCGGACAGAGACAAAGAATTGGAGTTGCTAGAGCAATAGCGTGCCATCCTAAATTAATAGTGGCAGATGAACCGGTATCAGCTCTAGACTTATCTGTCCAGGCTCAAGTATTAAATTACATGAAAGATATACAAAAAGATATGAACTTAGCCTATATATTTATATCTCACGACTTAGGAGTAGTAAGACATATGTGTGATTATATATATATAATGCATAGGGGGAGATTTACTGAAACTGGGACAAAAGAAGATATATATGGGAATCCTCAGCATATTTATACAAAGAGATTAATATCTTCAATACCACGCATCAATCCAAATGTAAAATATGAGTTAAAAGAAATGAGAGAAAAAGTGGAAGAGGAGTTTGATAGTCTTTACAATTATTACTACGATAAAGAAGGAAAAGTCTACCCTTTGAAACAAATTTCTGAGACGCATTTTGTTGGAGAAAGGAAGGGTGAATAATTATGTGGAAGACTATAGTAAGAAGATTTTTAATAATGATACCTCAGCTTTTTATTCTTAGTTTATTAGTGTTTATATTAGGTAAAATGATGCCAGGAGATCCATTTACAGGTATGGTAAATCCTAAAGTAGATCCTTCAATAATTGAAAAATTAAGAGTTGAATCTGGATATTATGATCCATGGTACGTACAGTATTTTAATTGGATAAAAAGAGCCTTACATGGAAATTTAGGATTAAGCTATAATTACAATTTACCTGTTTTGAAGGTAATAGGACCAAGAGCTCTAAATAGTTTTGCTTTGTCTTTTATTTCTTTAATAATGATGTATATGATAGCTATACCTTTTGGTATATTTGCTGGTAAAAATGCTGGTTCAAAGTTTGATAAGGGTGTGGTATTTTTTAATTTCTTTACTTTAGCTATACCAAGCTTTGTACTTTATTTATTTATGATATTAATATTCGGTTATAAATTAGGATGGTTTCCAACAATAGGATCTGTAGCTTCAAATTTAGCAAAGGGTAGCTTGCCTTATTATCTAAGTAAACTACACCACATGATACTACCAGCCTTATCTATGGCTATACTTGGAACTACAGGAACAATTCAATATTTAAGAAATGAAATAATAGATGCTAAAACACTAGACTATGTGAAAACAGCAAGAAGTAAAGGTGTTCCAATGAGAAAAGTTTATACTAATCATATATTTAGAAATTCTTTATTACCAATAGCTGCTTTCTTTGGATTTCAAATATCAAATCTCTTAGCGGGATCTGTTATAGCTGAGTCTATATTTAACTATCAAGGAATGGGGAAATTCTTTTTAGAATCGATTAATACTAGAGACTATAGTGTTGTAACAGCACTTATATTAATATATGGATTTTTATTTTTATTAGGATCACTTTTGTCTGACATCACTATGAGTATAGTTGATCCAAGAATAAGAATAGAATAGGAGGTGATCATATTGTCAAACTTAGAATTCAAACCAGAAATGGAAGATCCAGAACTTCTTATAAATAAAGAAAAAGAAGAAGAGCTGGCAGAGGAGAAATTGAGAAGTGAAAATCCAGTTGGCTTCAGTGTTATTTTAAGAGAGTTTAAAAAAGATAAACTTGCAACGTTTTGTTTTTTTGCCTTAGTAGGATTTATTTTATTTGTTTTTATAGGATCTTTATTCGTGGATATGGATACCTTAAATAGAGTAGATATTTTAAGAAAATATGATCCGCCTTCATTTGAAAGTATTTGGGATATACTAGGAAGAGATAATGGAGGAAAATCTATTTTTGGAATGTTATTAGTAGGAGCAAGAAATTCTATAACAATAGGTGTAGCAATAACTCTTTTAACAACTTTACTAGGTCTAATAAGTGGATTAGCCATGGGTTATTATGGTGGATTAGTAGATAATATTATAATGAGAATTGTGGACTTTATAGGTACACTACCTACACTTATGATAATTATAGTTTTTGTAACAATAGTACCAACTTATAACATATTATCATTTATTTTAATCATGACAGCTTTTTATTGGGTTGGAACTGCAAGGTTAGTTAGGTCAAAAGCTTTATCAGAAGGAAGAAGAGATTATGTAAATGCGTCTAAGATTATGGGTACAAATGATTTAAAAATAATGTTTGGAGGAATTCTACCTAATATATCTTCTATAATAATAGTAGATGGAACTTTAGCTCTAGCAGCTAATATTGGAATAGAAACTTCTTTATCATTTTTAGGTTTTGGGTTTCCACCTAACATTCCATCTTTGGGGACTTTAATATCATTAGCATCAAAACCGGAAATAATACAGTATAAGACTTATGTTTGGCTACCAGCAGCCATAACAATTTTATTTATGATGCTTTGTATAAATTATGTAGGACAAGCCTTAAGGAGAGCATCTGATGCTAAACAAAGACTTGGTTAATTAGGTAATAAGCTTTTTAGCTTTTACAATATAATTTCTTAGGAGGATAAAATATGAATAAAAAATGGGTTAGCAAAATAACATTATTATTAGCTTTCATGTTTTTACTAACAGCTTGTGGAGGAGGATCTAGTAAACAAGAATCTCTAGGTAGTTCTGAAATAGAAAAAAAATATCCAGCTGTAGTTGAAAATGAAGGTGAAGTAATAGACGGAAGTAATCTTACTTTAAAAGTAGGTGTAGTTTCAGATTCGCCATATAAGGGGATTTTCAATGGTTTTCTTTATAAAGATAGTATTGATGAAAGGTTTATGAAATATACTATGCTTGGAGCCTTTCCAATTGATGGTGATTTAAAGCTAATTGCAGATAGTGATGAAACTCCAATTAAATTAACTTTTGACTTAGAGAATAAAACAGTGAATTATAAAATTAATCCTAAATTTAAATGGTCAAATGGAGAACAAGTTACTACAGCAGATATAGTTAAGACATATGAAATTGTTGCAAATAATGATTATATAGTTTCAGCTAAATCAGTAAGATATGGCGATGAAATGAAAATAATAGAAGGAATTGAAGAATATAACAAAGGAAAAGCTGATAAAATTTCAGGACTTGAAGTTATAGATGATTCTAATATGAAGATTCATTTAAAAGAAATGACTCCAGGAATTTACTGGGGAGGACCATTTGTTAGTGAATTTGTAAATGCAAAACAATTTGAAGGCGTTGCAATGAATAAAATTATTGAATCACCAGCTCTAAGACAAAATCCATTATCTTATGGACCTTATGTTATGAAGAGTCAAGTAATGGGAGAAAAAATATTATTTGAAGCTAATCCTTATTATTATAAGGGAGAACCAAATATTAAAAATTTAGAGATGCAAATACTTCCACCATCCCAACAAGTTGCATCAATGGAGTCTGGTAAATACGATATAGTAATGGATGCCAATGCAGATGTTTTCCCACAAATTGAACCATTAGAAAATATGACTATAGCTTCTAGAATGGACCTTTATATGTCTTATCTAGGTTTCCGTGTAGGAACTTATGATAGACAAAATAGCAAAATAATAACAGATACAAATTCAAAAATGTATGATGTTAATTTAAGAAAAGCTATGGGACATGCCATAGACAATGATACTATTGGAGAAAAATTCTACAATGGATTAAGATTCCATGCTGTAAGCCCAATAGCACCAATTTTCAAAAACTTACACGATCCAGAAATTAAGGGCATAGAATTTGATATGGACAAAGCTAAATCTCTTTTAGATGAGGCTGGATACAAAGATGTTGATGGTGATGGATTTAGAGAAGATAAAGATGGAAATCCATTAGTAATAAATTATGCATCTATGACTGGATCAGAAATTGCTGAACCACTAGCACAATATAATATTCAACAATGGAAAGATATAGGACTTAATGTTAAATTATTAAATGGAAGGCTTTTGGATCTTAACAATTTCTATGACAAATTAGAAGCAGATGATCCTCAAATTGATGTATTCTCTGCAGCTTTTGGATTGGCATCAGATCCTAACCCAACAGGGCTATATGGAGATAGTGAGGCTTTTAACTATTCAAGATATACTTCTGATAAACTTCAAAGTTCTCTAGAAGCATTAGGATCAAATGAAGCGTTGGATCCAGAAAATCAAGCTAAATTATATCATGAATTTGAAAAAATATTTCAAGAGGAATCTCCATCTATCCCTATGTTAAATAGGGTAGAATTTATGCCAATTAATAAGAGAATAAAATTTTATGATTGGTCTATGGATGATGAGAGCGGATTTGATTGGTCTAAGATAGAACTTACAGCTGAAGAACCAATAGCAAATTAAATATGAATAAAAAAAGAGAAGTTTAATTAAGCTTCTCTTTTTTTATTTATATTCAATAAGTTAATTTTAGGAAAGAGAAGATAAATTCTTTAAAAATCTATAATGAATATTGGGGGTTGCTTTATAAATATAAAGAAGTAAAGATAATAGCAAGAGATTTATTGAATATTTAAAGCTTAGAAGTGGCTTGATAAAGCTTGATATCTTTGGGAATTTAAAATACAAATTTGAATAAATATATTATAGACAAAAATATTATGAAGAAATAGTGAGGTTTAAAAAAGCAGTAATATCAAAGCGTACAAGAGGGTAAGGATAACATTATATATATCCTGATTTATAATAAGTATTATTTAATTTAACAATATAAAATATTTTAATAAAATAATAATTTTGATTTTAATTTTATGAGTTAAGGGTATATTAATTTATAGAGATTATAAACTTAGGAATTAAAAAGAAAGTCTTGACATGCCAAAAACAATCTTATACTATATCAGTATAGTATGTTTTGTTTATTTTAGATGAAATTATATTTTTTTATACTATAGAAAACCTTTTCTATATCTAATAAAAAGTATAATTTTTATGCAAAAATATAAGCAACTAAAGTTTTTTGGATTGACAATAAGGCTGAAACTAAGATTTTAATTTATTAAAGAAAGAGGGGCAAATAAATGTTATTTAAAACTAATCAAGAGCATGAAGAATTAAGAAAAGCAATTAGAGAATTTTCTGAAGCAGAAATAAAACCTATAGCATTTTCTTTAGATCAAAACAATGAATTTCCTGATGAAATTATTAAAAAAATTGGAGAAAATGGATGGATGGGCTTACCATATTCTAAAAAAGATGGTGGAGCTGGAAAAGATGTATTATCTTATGCAATTGCAGTAGAAGAACTTTCAAGAGTTGATGGTGGAGTAGGTGTAATTTTATCTGCACATACATCTTTGGGATCTTATCCTATAGAAGCTTTTGGTACAGAGGAACAAAAGAAAAAATACTTAGTACCTTTAGCAAAAGGAGAAGCTATTGGTGCATTTGGTCTAACAGAACCAGAAGCAGGAAGTGATGCTGGTGGGACTGAAACTGTAGCAGAACTAGATGGAGACCATTACATTTTAAATGGTAATAAAATATATATAACTAATGCACCAAAAGCTGATTATTATATTGTTTTTGCAGTTACAACACCTGGAATAGGAACTCACGGTATATCAGCTTTTATAGTTGAAAGAGGATGGGAAGGATTTGGATTTGGAGATCATTATGATAAATTAGGTATAAGATCTTCTTCTACAGCTGAATTAACATTTGATAATGTAAAAGTACCAAAAGAAAATCTATTAGGTAAAGAAGGACAAGGTTTTAGAATTGCAATGCAAACACTTGATGGTGGTCGTATTGGTATTGCGGCTCAAGCTTTAGGTATAGCTCAAGGAGCTTATGAAGCGGCTTTAAAATATGCTAAGGAAAGAATTCAATTTGGTAAACCAATTGCTAGACAACAAATTATTTCTTTTAAATTAGCTGATATGGCTACAAAATTAAGATGTGCTAGATTTCTAGTATATTCAGCAGCAGAAATGAAACAAAACCATGAAAATTATGGTATGGAAGCAGCCATGGCAAAACAATACGCTTCAGATGTATGTTTAGAAATTGTAAATGATGCTCTTCAAATACATGGTGGTGCTGGATATCTAAAAGGTATGGACGTAGAAAGATTCTATCGTGATGCTAAGATAACTACTATTTATGAAGGAACAAATGAAATTCAAAGAGTAGTTATAGCTGCAAATATAATTGGTAAATTACCTAGAAGTAAAAGAGGTTCAGCAGGAGTAGCAGCAAAAAAAGAAGGGCCTATAACTGGAAATAGAAAAAGACAAATAATCAAGGCGGATACAGCTAAAGAGGCAGTAGATGAATTAGTTGCTAATCTTAAAAAAGATGGATATGACTTTACCGTGGGAATAGATATAGATACTCCGATTTATGAGTCAGAAAGAGTAGTTAGTATTGGTAAAGGAATTGGCTCAAAAGAAAATTTAGAAATGGCAAGAGAGTTAGCTCATGCAGCTGGTGCTTCTTTAGGTAGTTCAAGACCAGTAGCTGAAACAATGAAACTTTTACCTCTAGAAAGATATGTAGGAATGTCTGGTCAAAAATTTAAGGGAAATTTATATATAGCTTGTGGTATTTCAGGAGCATCTCAACACCTTAAAGGAATAAAAGATGCATCTACTATTGTAGCTATTAATAAAAATTCTGGAGCACCTATCTTTAAAAATGCTGATTATGGAATAGTAGGAGATATGCACGAAATAATGCCACTTCTAGCTGAAGCTTTGGGAACAGGTGAAAAGAAAGAAGCTCCTCCAATGAAAAAAGTTAGAAGATCAAAACCTAGAAAATTAGCCCCAACTTATGGAGTATATGTATGTCCAGGTTGTGGATATGAATACGATCCAAATGTTGGAGATCCAGAAGGAGAAATTGATCCAGGAACAACTTTTGAAAAACTTCCAGATGATTGGACTTGTCCAGAATGTCAAGAAGAAAAACAAAACTTTATTGAAGAAGAATATCCAGAGGATAGAAAGTAATAAGGAGGATATAGATTATGTATGCAGTTAGAAAAGTTACTGATGACTTATATTGGGTTGGTGGAAATGACCACAGATTAGAATTATTCGAAAATATTTTTCCTATACCAAAGGGAGTTTCCTATAATTCATATTTATTACTAGATAAAAAAACTGTTTTATTTGATTCAGTTGATTGGTCAATAGCTCGTGATTTAATAGAAAATATTAAGTCTGTACTTGATGGAAAAGACCTTGACTATTTTGTAATCCATCATATGGAACCTGATCATGCAGCTGGAATTGAAGAAGTTTGTATGAGATATCCAAATGTAAAACTTGTTTCAAGTGAACAAGGTTTTGAAATAATGAGACAATTAGGATACGATTTAATAGAAAAACACGAATGTATAATTGTTAAAGAAGGCGACACTATGAACTTTGGTGAGCATACTTTTGCCTTTGTAGAAGCACCAATGGTACATTGGCCAGAAGTTATCTTAAGTTATGATACTAAAGATGGAGTATTATTTGCTGCAGATGCCTTTGGTACATTCGGAGCCTTAGATGGTAAGTTGTTTAATGATGAAGTTAATTTTGATAGAGATTGGTTAGATGAAGCTAGAAGATATTATACTAATATTGTTGGTAAATATGGTCCTTTTGTTCAAGATGTATTAAAAAAAGCTTCTACTTTAGATATTAAATATATTTGTCCACTTCATGGTCCAGTTTGGAGAAATAATTTTGAATACATTATTGATAAATATGACAAATGGTCAAAATATGAACCTGAAGAAACTGGTGTTATGATAGCTTATGCTTCAATGTATGGAAATACAGAACGTGCTGCCCAAGCTTTAGCTAGTGAGCTTTGTGATAAGGGTATGACAAATGTAGTTGTTCACGATGTATCAAATACACATATGTCTGAATTAATATCTGACTCTTTTAAATATTCTCATATAGTTTTAGCTTCTGTAACTTACAACTTAGAAATTTATCCAATTATGAAAAACTTTATAATGGATATGGCAGCTTTGAACCTACAAAACAGAACTGTTGGAATAATTGAAAATGGTAGTTGGGCTTGTACAGTAGGTGACAAGATGGAAGAGTTTGTAGAAGAGCAATTAAAATTAGTAGACGTTTTAAATGACAGAGTTACAGTTAACTCGGCTTTAAATGAAGCTAATGCTAATGATATGCATAGTTTAGCTGATTCAATTTTAGAATCAATGGAAAAAATTAAAGAAATTAAAGAAAAATTCAATAAATAAATATTTGATGTAAATAAACCATAGGTTATCTACCCTATGGTTTATTTATGTTTTTACAAGTCCTATAATTTAGTGACTAAATTATAGGGAAGGTGCTTAAGGGAAGGTGCTTATATGAAAAATATTTAAAGAACTTTAAAGATTCCTTTGTATTTTTAATTATAATTTCAAATATTATATTTAGTGATTCCTATGAGTATATATAAATATAAACTTACTTAAAAAGTAAAAAATTTTATTAAAAGAATTTATATTATTTTTTATACTAATGAGTATTATAGACTTTATATCTGAGAATTTTAAAGGAAATAAGAATACATAATAAAAAAATACTATCTTCAAATGAGATAGTATTTTTGTCTATAAAAATATTAAACCGCTAAAGTAGGATAAAAGAAGACCTGATACAAAGTTACCTAAGGCTATTATTAATATGGAGGTTTTTTTGTTTAAGTTGACTATATTTGCTATTAAGGAAGCAGACCAAACTCCTGTACCTGGTAAGGGAATAGCAACTAATAAGAAAAGTCCAAATTTTTTAAATTTAATAGCTTTTTCATATTTAATGTGTGATTTCTTTACTAAATGACTAATGGTATTTTTTAAAATATTCCTACTTTTTAAAAAGTTAAAAACATGTCTGATATAATAAACTATAAATATTGAAGGTATAAGAGATCCTATATAAGATATAGAAAAACATTTAAACCAGTGCATATCTAATGATATACCAATAGGAATTGCTAATTTCATTTCAGCTAAGGGTAGCATAGATATGAAAAAAATAGCAAGTTCTTTAGATAATATAGTACTTAGTTTCTCAGCTATATAATTCATTATGTCCTCCAAAAAAATAAGATATTTATAATTATAATTTTATTAAAAATAAGTTTCAAATATTTGTTACAAAAATATTAGGAGCAGTATAGTAGTTTTTTCCTCCACCAATTGTAGGATTTTTACCTATTCTAATATAAGGTGCAATAAATTCTTCGTCATATATAAACATACCGAGAACAGCTCTAAAGTCATTTAATTCTACTTGACCAAGTTTATTAAATTCCACAAACTTAATAGGATCCATTGAGTAAAATTCTTGATAAATATAGTTATTATTACAAGCAATATCTACTTTTTTATTCCAATTTTCTTGATTGAATTGTCTTCCAGGATATACACCATGGCTTCCATAATCATCAACAGGTTTTAATATATACTTATCTTTATTATCTTTTAATTCTTTTGAATGTTCAGTACTAAGGCTATTAGTATAAGGTATATGAGCTTTTAAAAATTTAATTTCTTCACTGTTTAAAAAGTTGAAAGTAGCTTGGTCTAAAAGTATTTTAAAGCTAAGTTTAGTATGC
Source organism: Peptoniphilaceae bacterium (assembly GCA_052090825.1). GTDB lineage: Bacteria > Bacillota > Clostridia > Tissierellales > Peptoniphilaceae > JBQDBK01. The sequence continues at coordinate 42,683 of JBQDBK010000011.1, forward strand.
ATTATTTGAGATCTAAAAGATCCTAGCATCATAAAAGCATTATCATAATACGCTGAAATAAAATCTGTTAGCTCATTATAATGCTTCATAAACTCTACTGTTACAGCCCTTCTATAGACTAAGTCAATTTGGTAATCCTCATGCATTAGTTTGCCATCTATATATTTTAAATTTCTAATATCACAGATTATACAATTATAACCATTATCTTCATATACTTTTTTAAATTTTTCAAATTCATAGGTAGTCCCAATATCTAAGAAATCGACTATAGCAAGATTAGGTTTTTTATTATGGATTGTTTCATAAATTTTAGTGGATTTTTTAACCCAAGGTGTAAATAAATCGACGTTTTCTATTTTATAAAAAGTTTGAAACTTTTTCATTGCTTTAGTTTCTAATAATAATTTTCCTATTTCATTGTCTTCATTCATGGCAGATGATCCATCGGTATTAAATTCGCAAAATTTAAATCTATCTCCACCATTGTAAAAAACATCATATCTTGCAATAGGAACTGGTATATCGTAGCCAGGATCATGTAGAATTAAATTTTCTAAATTCTTAGGGAAATTAAATAATTTTCTATATTCCCTATTTGTTAAATATTCTTTGACAACTTTTCTGCTTATATTCATTAATATTTTGCACATATTCGTAAAGTTATTTCTATCATCTTGGGAATAAAAAAGACCTTGGTAAATATGAGGCACAGGCTCTCCTTTATAAATTGCATTAGAATTTTTAACTTTAGATTTTAATTTTAGAAAATCTTCATAATATTCTTCTGGATTTTCTTTGATTATTTCATAATATTTTTTTACATATTTATCATTATACATAAAATTCCTCGATTCTATTAGACATTAAAGTTTCTTTAAAAGCTTTATTTTCTAAGTCTATTAAAAATTTATCTTTAGGATTAAGTCCTTGATTTAAAAGATTTATTAATGGTTTTAAATATTCTTTTTCTTCATTAGTAAGGCTTTTACTTGCAAGTTCTACTAAAAATTTACCATGTTCTAAAAGACTTTTATTTAAGTAAATTGTATTTAAGCCTTTATCCTTAGATTTTTCTTTTACAGCCATTACATCTTGGTAAGTTACTTTTTCGAAAAGCTCATACAGTATATGAAGATTTTCTTGAGAATAAAATAAACCTTTAATAAGTGCCACTGCAGAAAAATTTAAAGGGAAGTTTACACTATCAAACATCCTAAACTCTAAATAATTTTTAACTCTTATGTCAGGAAAAACTATTGAAAGCATATGGAATATAAAATCTTCTGTAGGATTGTTAATATATAAATTTTTAAACTTTTCTTCTGTTTTGAATAATTTTCCATCTTTTTCTATAAATATTGGACTATTATTTATTATAAATTCCGCATATCTTTCATAAGATAAGTTTTTATCAAAAGCTAGACTCAAAAGACCAGATCTATCATTATCGGTATTTTCCCAAATAGTTTGTCTAAGATTATGTTTTTTGTATATTTCATTTTCAAATATAGGAGAATTATCAAAAAGTGAGTACAAAATAGGAGAAATAGCAGAAGCTACAAAATACTTTAATTTAAAATCATTTTCATCTTTATAATCTATACTAATTTGAACAGAAGAAGTTCCTTTCATCATATTATATGCCAAAGTTCCTTTTTCCTTAAAGTGATTATACATGTATTTATACCTATTTTTGGGAAGAATTTTTATTTCATCAATTTTCGTTTTAGGATGATAGCCAAGGGCCAAAATGCTCTGATTTTTTGAAGCAAAAATTTTATAGGCATTATTAATAAATTTTTTATAAATACAAACTAATTCCTTAATTGTCTTTTTATAATTAATACTTACTTCGAATTGTGAACCTGGCTCTGTAGAAACATTTATTTCTTCAGACTCAAAACCTAGCATGTATCCATTTTCTAAATGAGGAAGTCCATTGTAAATATTACATAATTCTCTTATGCTCTCTTCAACTCCATTTTTATTATAAAAAGAAATAGTTTTAAAACTATTATTATCTATAATAAAATGCTCGAATTCAGTTCCTATACTAAATTCACTAGAATTTTTTTCGCCTTTTTTAATATAATCAATTACTTTATTAGTTATTATTTTAGAATCCACAAAAGGACCTCCTTAAAACATTATTATTAAATTATACCACAAAAATCCAATTTCAAAGATATATGTCTATTAAGAAAACTTAAAAAGTAATATAATTAAGTTAGATGCCTACTTTTAAAATTAAAATTTAAGAGGTGAGAAAATGCAAGATAATATTATAAAAATGACAAGGCAAAAAGAATTAGAGCTTGAAAGTATAATAGAAATATTAAAAGAAAAAATCAAGGGAGAATTAATATCTAAAGTATATGAAAATATAAAAGGCGTAAAAATAGTTTTGTTAAATTTTGAAAAATACTATTTTAGAACTGGAGGAAAGGCAGGATTAAGTATCCTTTTGACAGAAGATAATAACTTTCAAAAAGTATCCCTAATTGGATTTGCTGGTGGAGGAGGTATTTTAAATATTACTTTTGGGGCAAATAATGACTTTCTAGAAAAAGGAGAAGAAATCTTATTAGGATTAGGCTTTGAAAGAGAAATATTTAATTAATTTTTATTTAATAATTTAATAAAAAAATAAAAGCAATTTATATTTTATATAAATTGCTAAAGTATAAGGTTTTTCAAGGCGAAAGCTATAACAATAATAATTATTACTTAACTTAAAAGGGTAAGATTATAGTATAAAGTGTTTATAAATATAGAAAGGAGAAATAAATGGAATTTAATATAAATAAAACAGGTGGACTAAAGGTGTCCTTTATTAAAGAAGGTGAAAGTTTAGATAACCCAATATACAAATGGGCTAAGGACCATAAAAATTTCAAAGGTGAAATGGGGGAACTATTATATTTTCCAAAATTAGATGGGGAATCTGAAGTTCTATTTGGTCTAGGAAATCTTGATGAAATTGACTTAGATAAAATAAGACTTGGATTTTATAAACTAGCCAAACTATTACAAGACAAGAATGAAAAAGAAGTGGAAATTAGTATGCCAGATTTAAAAATGTGTAATAGGAAAACTTTAATGGCTGTTTATGAGGGATTTAGACAAGCTGAATATTTATTTTCTAAGAAAGAAATAAAAAAAGAGAGTAAAGAATTAATTGTTAATTATACTGCCTTTAAAGGACCAGAGGAAAAACTTAAAGAGGGCCTAAATAGAATTAAATCTCAAATGGAAGGTGTGTTTTTAGCTAGAGACCTAGTAAATGAGACATCAAATGTTATATATCCAGAAAGCTTAGCAAATATAGCTAAAGAAAAATTAGAAAATTTAGGTGTAGATGTAAAAGTTTATAATAAAGAAGAAATAAAAGATATGGGTTTGGTAGCCTTTTTGTCAGTAGCTCAAGGATCTGACAAGGAAGCGAAACTTATTGTAATGAAATATATAGGAGACAAGGAAAGTAGTTTGACAACAGGTCTTGTTGGGAAAGGGCTAACTTATGATAGTGGCGGTTATTCAATAAAATCAGCTAAAGGTATGGCTAGTATGCATTGTGATATGGGTGGAGCAGGAACTGTAATAGGAACCATGTATGCTTTGGCAAAATCTAAAGCTAAGAGTAATGTAGTAGGTGTAGTAGCTGCTTGTGAAAACTTAATTTCTGGAAAAGCATATAAAACAGGAGATATAATATCCTCTCTTTCAGGTAAGACTATTGAAGTTGCAAATACTGATGCTGAAGGAAGGCTGACATTGGCTGATGCTGTGTACTATACAAGCAATAATTTAAAAGTTGATAAAATAATAGATCTTGCTACTTTAACTGGTGCAGTATCATCAGCTTTAGGAGAAGAATATACAGGAGCTATTACTAACAATGAAGAATTCTTTGAAGACTTTAAGCTTGCTGCAAGTGAAGCTGGAGAAAAAGTATGGGAATTACCTAATGATGAAAAATATAAAGAATACTATAAATCTAAGGTAGCAGACTTAAAAAATATTTCTTCCAATGGTGCAGGAACAATAACTGCAGGACAGTTTGTAGGAGAATTTGTAACCAATAATATACCTTGGATTCATTTAGATATAGCAGGAACAGCTTATATAAGTAAGGCTACAGGATATTTACCAGAAAGAGCAACAGGAATTCATGTAAAGGCGCTTCACAATTTATTGAATCCTATAAGTGAATGTTAATAAAAAAGATGGCTATTAGCCATCTTTTTTAATGGAAACAATTTCTAGAAAATTAGAAAATTTATATATAAAATTTTGTGAATTAAAATATACTTTAAGTTTTGATTAAATTCTAATAATTTGCTATACTAAAAGTAATAAATATTAATAGATTAAAGGATTACAGAAAAGCTTATTAAATAATCTGAAATCGTTAACATAATTGATATTAATATTTTGCTAGAGAAATTATTTAAAGATAATTAAATTCAGGAGGTAATTAATGGTATTTAAAAATGTAGGTGGAGTCTTAAATATTAATCTAAATGCAATTATAACTTTAGCTTTAGCAGTAATTTTATTACAATTAGGATTTTTCACAAATAGAAAAATTAAAATTATAGATAAATACTGCATACCAGCACCAGTTGTCGGAGGATTTATATTTATGTTTATCACATGGTTAGGACATATAAATAATTTATTTGTTTTTAACTTTGAAAATATTTATCAAGATGTTTTTATGTTAGCTTTTTTTACAACAGTAGGGCTTGGGGCAAGCTTTAAAATTTTAAGAAAAGGTGGTAAATTACTTATAATTTACTGGCTTATTGCAGGCGTAGTTTCAATTATACAAAATACTTTAGGTATTACAATATCTAAAATTATTGGTATAGAAGCTCCTTACGCTCTATTATCAAGTGCAATTTCTATGATTGGTGGACATGGAGCAGCTTTATCTTACGGGGATGAATTTTCAAAGTTGGGTTATGAAATAGCCCCTTTAGTAGGAGCCGCTGCTGCAACATTTGGTCTTATATGCGCCGTTCTTATAGGAGGACCATTGGGAAGAAGACTTATTGAAAAAAATAATTTAAGTCCAGATGAAGATGAAATCATTGATGAATCTATTATGAATATAAATGCAGATAGGGGAGAAAAATTAAATTCACTTGATATTTTGAATAATGTAACAGCTATAATAGTTTGCATGGCTATAGGAACTATGATTGTGAATTGGGTAAATGAGAGTTTTGATTTACCTGTACCTACTTATGTGGGAGCTATGTTCGTTGCAGTAATTGCTAGGAATTTAAATACAAAATTTAAATTTTATAAATTTGATTTTGCTGTTGTTGATAATATAGGAAATGTGATGTTGAGCTTATATTTATCATTAGCTCTTATGACTTTAAAACTATGGGATCTTTCAGGATTAATAGGGGGAGTATTGATAATAGTCTTAATGCAAGTAATTGTACTATCCCTACTATCATATTTTGTAGTATTTAGGATATTAGGAAGTAACTACGATGCTGCTGTTATGTGTGCTGGTTTATGTGGTCATGCTTTAGGAGCAACACCATCTGGTATAGTTAATATGACAGCTTTAAATGATAAGTATGGAATGAGTAGAAAAGCTATGATGATAGTACCTATAGTAGGAGCTTTTTTGGTAGATATAGTTTATCAACCTCAGACTATATTTTTTATAAAGATGTTTGTAGAAAATTTAAAGTGATGTAAAAATTTACAAAGGCTAGATACTTAATTTTAAGTATCTAGCCTTTGTAAATTTCTTAGTGTTTAAGAAAATATATACAAGTGATATAATTTAATATAATAGGAGATGAAAGTTTTATGATTGAAAAATTAATTTTTATTTTTCTTATAGCTTTAATTATATTTACTTTAATTAATACTATAAATTCAAGAAAAAGTTTTTATAGAGATCAAACAGATATAGATTTAATTGAAAAGAATATAAAAGAAGATATAATTAATCAAGCTAAAAGTTTGAAAAAATCAGGGGAAATTACAAAAGCGGTAAGGTTAATTAGAAGGGAAACTGGAATGAGCTTAAAAGAAGCTAAATCTTATATAGATAGTTTATAGATTTTATAAAAGGATTATTTAAAATGTAGTGAGGGTAAAATGAATATAACAGTTTATTGTGGCTCTAGTTTAGGAAATAAAAAAATTTATAGTGATTCTGCCTTTAACTTAGCTAAGTGGATTGTAAAAAAAGGTCATAAATTAATTTATGGAGGAGGGAAAGCTGGTCTTATGGGTATTGTATCAAATACCGTTATAGAAAATGGTGGGGAGGCTATAGGAATTATACCTCATTTTTTATTAGATAGAGAACTAGGTAATGAAAATATTACGCAACTTATAAAAGTTGAAAATATGTCTCAGAGAAAAAATATGATGGTAAAATTAGGAGATGCTTACATAGCACTACCTGGGGGTGCTGGGACGTTAGAAGAAATATCTGAAGTTATATCTTGGTCTAGAGTTGGACAAAATGCTAATCCTTGTATTTTCTTTAATGTAGATAATTACTATGATTCTCTGATGAGAGTTTATGATCAAATGGTTGAAAGTGGATTTTTAAGCAAAAAAGATAGAGATAAAATATTATTCTCAGATTCTATAGATGAAATAGAAAATTTTATAATTAATTACAATCTTTTCTAAGATTAATTTTAAAAGGAGTTTGTATGGATACTGAAAAAGCAGTGATAGTATATGGTAGTAAATATGGAAGTTCAAAGTCTTATGCAGAAGAATTATCTAGATTAACAAATATAAAATTTTTATCATACAAAAAAATAAAGGATCTAGGGCAATATGAGACAGTTATATATATAGGATCTATGTATGCTGGTGGAATTCTTGGCCTTTCTGATACCATAAAGAACTTGAATAATAAGAATATTTTAATTGTAAGTGTAGTATTAGCTGATATATCTCTTGAAAGTAATATAGAAAATATAAATAAGTCTTTGTTAAAACAAGTACCAAGAGCTATTTATGATAAATCAAAAAAGTTTTATTTAAGGGGTAGTATTGATTACGATAAGTTGGGTTTTATTGATAAGAATTTAATGAAAATGCTTTATCGTAGATCTTCTAAATTAAAAGAAGAAAATAGGACACCTGAAATGGAAGTTATTTTAGAAACCTATAATAAAAAAGTAAATTTTATAGATTATAGCAAATTAGAAGATATTGTAGAATATTTAAGTAGTTTATAGAGGGTCTTAATAAGGCCTCTTTTTTATTTAATAAAAAAGAGTTAGATTTTAAAATCTAACTCTTTTGCTGGAGGCGACAACCAGATTTGAACTGGTGATGAGGGTGTTGCAGACCCGTGCCTTACCACTTGGCTATGTCGCCTTAAGTACTAATTTAGTTTAACATAGGAAGTTTAAAAAAACAAGTATAAATTTACAAAGTTTATACATACAAAATATTGATCAAATGGCTGTAGAAATTGATAATACCCTATCTTCGTGCTATAATATTTTTTATGAATGTGCAAAATGGGAGGATATCATGAGAGATAAAATTTTAAATATAAAAAATAAAGCAAAAGAAGAGCTAGAGCAAGCTAATGAACTAAAGAAAATTGAAGATATCAGAATAAAGTATCTTGGGAAAAAAGGAGAATTAACTTTAGTTTTAAGAGAAATGGGAAAACTTTCTAGCGAAGAAAGACCTATAATAGGAGCATTAGCTAATGAAATAAGAACATTTATAGACGATGAAATAAAAGCAAAAGTAAAAAAATTAAATGATGAATTACTTAATAAAAGATTATTAGACGAGAGAATAGATATAACACTTAAAGAAAATAAAGTCATAGTAGGCCATGAGCATCCTCTTATAAAAACCTTAGAAGAATTAGAAAATTTATTTATAAATATGGGATTTACTGTTTATGATGGACCAGAGGTTGAGTCTGTAGAAAATAATTTTGACTTATTAAATGCCCCTAAAAATCATCCATCAAGAGATTTGACAGATACTTTTTATATAGATGATAAAACTTTACTTAGAACTCAAACTTCACCTGTACAAATCAGGGCTATGAAAGAGCAAGGGGCTCCTCTTAGGATGGTTTGTTCTGGTAGAGTATTTAGGTCTGATGAGGTTGACGCTACCCATTCTCCAATGTTTCATCAATTAGAAGGTTTAATAGTTGATGAAAATATTTCTATGGCAAATTTATTTGAAACGTTAAATATTTTTGTTAAAACGCTTTTTGGAGATGAAATGAAAACTAGATTTAGACCTCATTATTTCCCATTTACAGAACCTAGTGCGGAGGTAGATGTTACTTGTACTGTATGTGGAGGTAAGGGATGTAGTGCTTGCAATAATACAGGATGGAGTATGGAGCTTTTAGGTTGTGGAATGGTTCACCCTAATGTCTTAAAAAACTGTGGAATAGACCCTGAAAAATATTCTGGTTTTGCATTTGGCATGGGAATTGATAGAATTGCAATGGTAAAATATAAGCTTAATGATATTAGATTACTTTTTGATAATGACAATAGATTTTTAAATCAATTTTAGTGGAGGATTAAGATGTTATTACCTGTTAAATGGTTAAAAGAATATGTGAATTTAGATGAAAATGTGAAAACTATAGCTGATAAAATAACAGATACTGGATCACATGTTGAATCGATAGAGAATAGAAGTGAAGCTTTAAAAAATATAGTTGTTGGAGAAATAAAAAAGATAGAAAGGCATCCAGATGCTGATAAGTTAGTTATTTGTAGTGTTGATGTGAAAAATGAGGTACTGCAAATAGTTACTGGTGCTAAAAATGTATTTGAAGGTGCTAAAGTTCCAGTTGCTCTTGTTGGAGCAAATTTAGCTGGGGGACTTAGAATAGAAGAAGGTAAACTTCGTGGAGTTGATTCTAAGGGGATGTTATGTTCTTTACAAGAACTAGGCTTTAGCGATAATGTTATTAGAAAAGATGCTAAAGATGGTATATTTATATTTCCTGGAGATACAGAAATAGGTATTTCAGCTATAGATGCTTTAGACTTAAATCATGAAGTTATAGAAATTGAGATAACTCCTAATAGACCAGATTGTCTTAGTATTATTGGTATGGCTAGAGAAACAGCTGCAACTTTCGATATAAAACTAAATGAACCCAAAATAAAAATAAAAAATGAAGTAGAGAATATAGAAGACTATTTTAATTCGGTGGAAATAGAAACAGAAGATTGTTCTAGATTTTATGCAAGAGTTTTAAAAGATGTAAAAATTGAAGAATCTCCTTTATGGATGCAGAATTATCTTACTGCTGCAGGAGTAAGACCTATAAATAATATTGTAGATGTTACTAATTTTGTAATGCTAGAATATGGTCAACCTTTGCATGCCTATGATCTTGATGACTTGAAATCTAAAAAGATTGTAGTTAGAAATGCTAAAGATAAAGAAATAATAAAAACTCTAGATGGAGAAGAAAGAAAATTAGAAATAGAAGATGTGGTAATAAGCGATGGAGATAAAGCCATAGGTCTAGCTGGAATTATGGGTGGATTTGATTCTGAAGTTAAAAATACTACAGTAAATGTTCTTTTAGAGGGTGCAAATTTTGACCCAGAAGCAATAAGAAAAACATCTAAGAGATTAGCTCTAAGATCAGAGGCTTCATCAAGATTTGAAAAGGGAATAGATCATAATACTGCTAAAATAGGTGTTGATAGGGCAGCTCAACTAATAGAATTAATTGGAGGGGCAAGTGTAGTAAAAGGATCTATAGATAATAACAAAAACTCTAAAGAAGAAAAGAAAATTAACTTGAGAATAGAAAAAGTCAATAAATTAATAGGCTTTGATCTTTCAGGACAAGAAATAGCTGATTTATTAAATAGATTAGAAATACCTTCTTCAGTAAAAGGTGATTTTATAGATGTAAAAATACCTAGTTTTAGATTAGACTTAGAAATTGAAGAAGATTTAATAGAAGAAATAGCAAGACTTTATGGTTATCACAATATAGTTCCAAAACCATTAGAAGGATCATTAACTGTAGGTGGCAGGTCTGATATTAGAAATCTTTCTATAAGAATAAAAAGAATTCTTTTATCAATGGGATATAATGAATTTATGACATATTCTTTTGTAAGTCCTTCTAATTTTGATAAATTAAACTTAGAAGAAGATAATAAATTAAGAAATGTTGTTAAGATAATAAATCCTCTTGGCGAAGAATATAGCATAATGAGAACAACTTTAATTTCAAATTTATTAGATGTATTATCTAAAAATGAACATAAAGGAAATGAAAATGTTGCAGGATTTGAAATAGGTAATACTTTTAAACCTATAAGAAATGAGCTGCCTAAAGAAGAATTAAAAATATCTTTAGGATTTTATGATATAGGAGATTTTTATTATTTAAAAGAAAGTATAAGTAGAGCTTTATGGCAGGTAGGTATAGAAAATATAGAATTTAGAAGATCTAATATACCTTATTTACATCCAGGAAGATCAGCAGACATTTTAATTGAGGATAAAGTTATTGGATCTTTTGGAGAAGTTCATCCTTTAGTTTTAGATAATTTTGATCTTAAGAAAAAAGCCTATGTAGGTGAATTAGAATTAGAAAAAATCCTTCCTTACGCTATTGATAATTATAAGTTTAAGGAGTTGCCAAAATATCCTTCGATAAAAAGAGATTTAGCATTTGTTTTAGATAATGACATAGCAGCTTATGAATTGGAAAAAATTGCTAGAAAAAATGCAAAAGATTTATTGGAAGACTTCAATGTATTTGATGTTTATACTGGAGAACATATTGAAGAAGGTAAAAAATCCATTGCCTTTTCAATGGTATTTAGAGCTAAAGATAGAACTTTAGTAGATGATGATATTAATAAGATTATAGAAAAAGTAATAAAAGAAACTAGTGATAAATTAGACGCTAAGCTAAGGGGATAATCTTATAGGGAGGTAGCAAATGTCAAAAGAAAAGGTGAAAGTTTCTATAGATGATATGAATTTTTATGTTGTTGGTGGAGATGATCCAAATTATGTAAAAGGACTCGCTAAGGATTTAGATGTAAGAATAAAAGAAATCCAAGTAGCCAACTACAGATTAAATCAAGTACAATCTTTAATTTTAACAGCTTTAAATATATTAGATGAAAAAGAAAAGCTAAAAAAAGAAGAAACTATTATTGAAAATTCGAAAAATGATGAAAATGTAATAAGAAATAATATTAAAGAAATAGAAAATCTTAGAAAAATTGTTGACTCCTTTGATGAAGAAAGAAAAGAATATAAAGATAATATAATTCAACTAAAAAATAAATTATCAGAAGTTGAGGATTTAAATAAAGATTTAAAAACGAAAAATGAAAATTATCTTTTAGAAATAGATGAACTTAAGGAAAAAACTTATAGTTTAAAAAACGAAAAAGAAATTTTAGAAGAACAAATTTATGATTCTCAAAAAAGAATAATAGATTTAAATAGAGAGATTGAGAGTATTAATGAAAGTAAATAAAGTGGAAATATTAGCACCTGCTGGCAGCTTTGAAGCATTAAAAGCTGCTATTAAAGCAGGTGCAAATGCTATATATCTAGGTGGGCAAAAATACAGTGCGAGGTCAAAAGCTTATAACTTCAGTAAAGAAGATTTAAAGGAAGCTGTAATTTACGCCCATTTAAGAAAAGTTAGACTATATGTTACAACAAATATTTTAATAGACGATAGAGAAATGCTAGATGCAATAAAATTTGTAAAGTATTTAAGGGATATAGGCGTCGATGGAGTAATAGTTCAAGATTTAGGGTTTTCATATCTTGTCAGGAAAAATTTTAAGGATATTGAGGTACATGCTAGTACACAAATGGCAGTAAATAATTTTTATGGAGCTAAGACCATAGAAAGTTTTGGATTTGAAAGACTTGTGCTAGCTAGAGAAACTGAACTTCAGGAAATAAATTTAATAAAAGAAAAAACTAGTCTTGAAGTAGAAGCTTTTATTCATGGAGCCTTATGTGTTTGTTTTTCAGGAGAATGTCTAATGTCCTCTATGATAGGCGGTAGATCGGGAAATAGAGGAGATTGTGCTCAACCTTGTAGGAAAAAATATGAAATTTTAGATTTAAATTTAAATAGTTTATCAGACAAGGCTTATTTTTTATCGACCAAAGATTTAAATTCAATAGCTAATTTGGATGATTTAATAAATAGAGGCGTAGATTCTTTAAAAATAGAAGGAAGAATGAAAAAACCTGAGTATGTTTATCAAATAGTATCTAGTTATAAAAAAAGAATAGAAGAAAGATTAACCAAAAAAGATGAAGATAATATAGAACAGATATTTAATAGAGGATTTACTAAAGGAATTCATTATGGGGATTTTGGAAGAAGTTTTATTTCTTATGATAGACCAGACAACAGAGGTAGATTAATAGGAGAAGTTGGAGAGAAAGTAAAAAATGGCTTTATATTAAAATTAAATGAAAATATAGAAATTGGAGATGGGATAGAGTTTTATAAAGATGGAAGAAGTAGTGGATTAAAATCAAATTTCTTTGCAGAAAAAAATTCTAATTATATTTTTGAAACTAAAAGAAATATCTTAAATTCCAAAATTTATAAAACCTATTCAAAAGAACTTAACGACTCCATATCTGATAAATTAAATGAAGAAAAAAAATATAGGGAAATCTCTATGACTTGTAATTTGTATTTAGGCAAAAAACCTGAACTTTTAATTAATTTTGAAAATAAAGAGTTAAAAGTTTATTTAGAACAAAAAATAGTACAAGCTAAAAATAAAGCTTTAACTAAAGAACAAGTTGAAAAATCATTATCTAAACTGGGGGATACAGTATATAGGTTAGAGACTTTAAAAATCAATATAGAAGATAATATATTTATGAGTTTAGCAAGTCTTAATGAGTTAAGAAGAATGGGGATAAATAAATTAAACGGTTTATTAGAAAATAAAAATATAAAGCCTAGAGTAATAAATGAAAGTGACTTATTTATAAAAAGAAAACTTATTAGAAAAAATCAAAATTTAAATGTATTTGTATATAACTTAGGAGACTTAAGAAAAGTAAATAGAGATTTAGCTAGTAAAATATATTTTCCTGTTGATAAATTAAACCAAGAAACAATAGATTATTTATTAGAAAATAAAATTAAAATAAGTGCTGTATTTAAGAAATTTCAAAATTCAAAAGAACTGGAAAATAGTTTTAACTTAGTAAAAAGTAATTTAAGTATTATTAATGAGGTTTTATTAAATAATCTTTCTCAGATATATATATTTAAGGATATGTCTATATCAAAAGTTGCAGATATAGGATTAAATAGTTTTAATTCTTATACAGTTAAATATTTATTAGAACTTGGTTTTAATAGGGTAGTACTATCTCCAGAATTAAACTATTCCCAAATTAAGAAAATAGGGAAAGATTATGGAGATCTAGTTGAAGTTATATGTCATGGTTTAATAGCAGTTATGACTATGCCACACTGTCCTATGTCTATAGAACTAAATTGTAAAAATAGCAATAACTGTGAATTTTGCAAATATTCTAAAGGATTTTTCCTAAAAGATTCTTATGGGGAGAGATTTTTAGTTGAAAGAGACTCGGGAGTGTCTGAAGTATTCAATTCTCATCCTATAATGTTAGAGGAGAAAGTAAAAGACCTAAGTAAAGTTGGAATTTGCAATTTCAGATTAAATCTAAGAGAAAGTATAGGTGAAAGTTTAAAATTTTATAAGGATATTTTGAAAAATGACACTAATGAGAAAAGAAAAACTTTCATTAGAGAAGAACTTATAAATAAATATGGAGCTGTAAGCTATGGGCATTTCAATAGGGGGATTATTAATGACTAAATTATTTGAAAAATCTAAAATAGTTTTAGAATTTGATAAAATATTAGACCTACTTCAAGATCATATCGTATCTGAATTGGGCAAAGCATACTCAAAATCAGTTAACATATCCACAGATATAAAAGAAATAAATAATAGACTAGATGAAACCTCTGAGGCTGTTAATTTAATTGTGAAAAAGTCTAATCCTCCTTTATTTGGAATAACAAATATAAAGTCTTTAATGAAAAGACTAGAAATGGGAGGAAGCTTAAATGCCGAAAATTTATTAAGAGTATCTGATTTTTTAAGGGTATCTAGGTATTTAATTTCTTATTTTAAGATAGATCCTAAAGATGGAGAATACAATTTATTACCTAAATTAGGTATGAATCTCTTAGCTTTTAAAGAAATAGAAGACGAAATAAATAATGCAATTATATCAGAAGACGAAATATCAGATAACGCATCTCCTAAGCTAGCTTCAATTAGAAAGCAAATTACAAGAAAAAAAGAAGCTATAAGAGATAAACTTAATTCATTAATAACAAATGATTCAGAAAAAAAATACTTACAAGATAGTATTGTTACCATGCGTGAAGGTCGTTATGTAGTGCCAGTAAAACAAGAGAGTAAATCAAAGATTAAGGGACTTGTACATGATATGAGTTCTAGTGGACAAACTGTTTATATAGAACCCATGGCTGTTGTAAATTTAAATAATGAATTAAAAACTTTATATAATGAAGAAAGAGAAGAAATTGAAAAAATATTAAGACAACTATCTGAAAAAGTTGGTCAACATTCATATGAAATAGCAGCTAATCAAGATATATTGGTGGAGCTGGATTTTATTTTTGGAAAAGCTAAGCTGGCAATAGAACAAGGAGCAAATAGGCCAATTATTAATGATAAACTGTATATAAATTTAAAAAAAGCTAAACACCCCTTACTTAATGTGGAAAATGTAGTTCCTATAGATCTTAGTTTAGGGAGAGAATTTAGTTCATTAATAATCACTGGGCCTAATACTGGTGGGAAAACTGTTAGTATAAAGACTGTAGGTTTATTAACCTTAATGAGTCAATATGGTTTACACATTCCGGCTGATGAAAGTAGTGAAATAGGAATTTTTGAAAATGTCTTAGCTGACATAGGAGATGAGCAAAGTATAGAGCAGTCCTTATCTACTTTTTCCTCACATATGATTAATATTGTAAAAATATTAGAAGAAGCTAGTCCTAGGAGTTTAGTAATATTTGATGAACTTGGAGCTGGAACAGATCCTACAGAAGGAGCTGCTTTAGCTAGAGCTATAATGGAAAATATGTTATCTAAGGAAATAAGAACTTTAGCAACAACCCACTATAATCAATTAAAAATCTATGCTCTAACAGTGGATAAGGTTGCAAATGCTTCAATGGAGTTTAATGTGGATACACTATCTCCAACTTATAAATTATTAATAGGAGTTCCGGGTAAGTCTAATGCTTTTGAAATTTCTAAAAGGCTTGGTTTATCTGACTTGATTATAGATCAGGCCAGAGAATTAATAAGTGAAGAAAATATGGAATTTGAAGAAGTATTAAAATCTATTGAAGAAGATAGGACCAAAATAGAAGAACATGAATTTATAGCTAATAGGGAAAGACAAGAATTAGAAGAAAAAAATAGACAATTGGAAAAAGAAATCAATAAATTAAAGCAGAGTCGTGAAAAAGTTATTGAAGATGCAAAATTTGAAGCTAGAAAATTATTAAGCAAGACAAAAGAAAATGTTGAATTAGTTGTAGATGAGATAAACTTAATAAAAGAAGAATTGACAACTGAACAGGCTAGAAGACTGCAACAAGCCAAAGAACTTCTTAAAGATAGCGATAAAGATGTTGCGAAAAAAGTTGAGAGAGTTAAAATAAAAAAAGCTAAAAATCCAGTTAAGAATTTAAAAGTTGGGGATAATGTAAGATCAGTATCATTAAATGCTGAAGGAGTAGTTTTAGAATTAGAAGATTCAAGTGGGAATGTGCTTGTTCAGATGGGTATGATGAAAATGAAATTGCCAAAAAACACCCTTGAATTAAATAATAAAGAGGAAAACACACAAAAAGTAAAAAATAGAAAGCTAATGGATAATAAATCTAAATATGTAAAGTCGGAAATTGATATAAGAGGACAAAATTACGAGGACGCTAGAAGCATAATAGAAAAGTATATTGATGATGCCTGTCTATCTGGTTTAAAACAAGTTAGGGTAATACATGGTAAAGGAACAGGAGTATTAAGGGAAAAGTTAAGAAAATATTTTAAAAAGAATAAACATATAAAATCTTTCCAAGATGCACCTTATAATGAAGGCGGTAATGGCGTTACCGTTGTGGAATTAAAATAAGTGTTGTATAATAACATTAATAAAAAAAGTAAAAAGGAGTAGCTATGATAAATTTTAAAGAAGAGATTGTAAAAATTTTAAGTGAAAAAATTGAAAGTCTTTCAGCTGACGAAATCAGAAGTATAATAGAAACACCGCCAAACTATGAAATGGGTGATTTTGCTTTTCCAGTATTCTCATTAGCTAAAGTATATAGAAAGAATCCAGCTATAATAGCCCAAGAAATTGCTGAATCAATAGATAATAAATATTTTGAAAAGGTAGAATCAAAATCAGCATACATTAATTTTTTTATAAATAAAAAAGAACTATCCAAAGAAATTATTAATGAAATAAAAGAACGTAAAGAAAACTTTGGTAAACCTGGAATTGGTGAAGGTAAAAATGTAGTAGTTGAGTATTCATCTCCTAATATTGCTAAACCCTTCCATATAGGACATATTAGATCTACAATTATAGGGGACTCTTTAAAAAGAATATATGACTTTTTAGGCTATAATACAATATCTTATAACCATTTAGGAGATTATGGTACTCAATTTGGTATGTTAATAGTTGCCATAAAAAAATGGGGAGATAGAAAAGTAATTGAAAAAAACCCTATACCAGAATTATTAAAATTATACGTAAAAATAAATAATGAAGCGGAAAATGATCCGGAACTTAGAAATGAATGTAGATATTGGTTTTCTGAATTAGAAAAAGGGAATAAAGAAGCTTATGAACTTTGGGAATGGATTAGAGAAGTGTCTTTAATTGAATTCCAAAGAGTATATGATATGTTTGACATAGAATATGATACTTATAAAGGTGAAAGTTTCTACTCAGACTATATGCCAGGAGAAGTAGAACAATTGAAAAAATCTGGTGCTTTAACAGAATCTAATGGAGCTCAAATAGTAGATTTAGAAGAAAAATATAATCTACCACCAGCACTTATTATAAAATCTGACGGTTCAACTATATATATAACAAGAGATATAGCAGCTGCTCATTACAGACATAAAGAACATAAACCATATAAGAATATTTATGTTGTAGGATCTCAACAAATTCTTCATTTCCAACAATTAAAAGCTGTTCTTAAAGAAATGGGATATGATTGGTCTGATGAAGTAGTTCATGTACCATTTGGAATGGTTTCACTTGAAGAAGGCACTCTTTCTACAAGAAAAGGTAGAGTAGTTTATCTTGAAGATGTTTTAAATAAGGCAAAAGATAAAGTTAAAGAAATTTTAACACAAAGGGAAGAACAAAAAGGTGAAAAAATAGAAAATAAAGAAGAATTAGCTGCTCAAGTTGGTATTGGAGCTGTTAAATTCCAAGAACTATTTAATCAAAGAATTAAAGACTATACTTTTAGCTTAGATAAAACTCTTTCTTTTGAAGGGGAAACTGGTCCTTATGTTCAGTATGTTCATGCTAGAATATCTTCTTTATTAGAAAAAGGTAACTTTAATCCAGAAGTTGAAATTGATACAGATTTATTAAATTCTGAAGAAGAATTAAATCTATTAAGAACTCTTTATAACTTTACGGATACAGTAATAGATGCTCATGAAAAGTATGAACCATATTTTGTAACTAGATATGTTGTTGATTTAGCTAAAAAATTTAATAAATACTACAATACAACTCAAATAAATGTAGAAGATGAAAAGTTAAAAAATACAAGACTTATGCTTTGTTACGCAGTAAAAACTGTAATAAAAGAAGGGCTTAATCTATTAGGGGTACATGCTCCAGAAAAAATGTAAATATAAAATAAAGGCTCAAGAATTATTCTTGAGCTTTTTTAAGTAAAGTTTGACAAAAATATTTGTGAAAAGGTGATATATCTTTATTTAATAATTTAAAAAGATATAGACTAAAACTTGGCTTAAATCAATAAGAGTTGGCGGAAATTTTTGATATAAACAGATAGAATATATCTTTGATAGAAAGGGGATATTATAATCCATCTTATCTATGGTAATTAACCTAAGAGGTAAAAAAGTCTATGATGTAAATTTTTAAAAGTATTGGTTTGTTTCAATGGATGAAAGAGAGAAATTGGAATTTATTATATGGGATTTAAAATATTTAGTTTATCTATATTATGTAAATAAAAGAAAGGAGAATATTTTATGAAAACAAATTTACTAAAAAAACAGATTTTAATATTTTTAGCAGTAGCTTTTGGAATTAATTATCTTATGGCAATGCCTCTTTACTTAGCTAAAATAAAAGGAATAAATATAGAAGTTTTCCCGCTTTTAATGATGTCTTTGCCAGCTAGTGGAGTCGCTTTAGCTGCTTTAAAAACAAGAAAAGGAGATGAAAAGATACCTACAATATTCTATTGTTTGCTATTATCTAATACATTTATACTATTACTTTTATCCTTTGCCGTATTTTATTATGATAATACTTTGATATTTCAATTAGCGAACATATCTATAGTGATATTATCAGCCATGTCTTGGACATTTTTGATTATGAAAAAATTTAGGATACAAAATATAGCTTATGGATTAAAAAAAGGTAATTTACCTAAAGTTCTTTCAGTATCTTTATTATTTTTTTTAATTTATTTATTTAGGCTATGTATTGTCTATTATGCCGAAGGAAATCTAGAAAGTATTAGTAATTTATTTTCTGTAGCTTCAATTTATAAAATTGGAGTTGTAATACTTAATTTTTTCTTATCTTATCTTCCTTTCCTAGGGGAAGAGTATGGCTGGAGATATTATTTACAACCTATTCTAGAAAAAAAGTTTGGTATGATTAAGGGAGCTTTACTTTTAGGATTTATTTGGGGTATATGGCATCTTCCTCTAAACTTATTTTATTATTCTGCTCAGGGAATGGCTGGGTTGAGTTTGATAAATCAAATTCTATATTGTATGACTCTATCAATATTTATGGCTTATGCTTATAATAAGACAAGATCTATTTGGGCTCCAGTTATAGTTCATTATTTAAATAATACTTTAGTTTTATTAGTAGCAGACTCAAATGAAGTTACAAGTTTATTTACAAATCAAAATTATGATATAAAGAGCACTATATTTATGTTTATTTTTTCTTTAATTTTCTTTGGAGGTTTTGCTTTTAGTAAGTATGTAAGAAATAAAGAATATAGAATGCCGACAATGAATGAGATGGCTGATAGAATATAAAAATACCCTATAAAATTTTATAGGGTATTTTTATATTCTATTTTTTATCTATAATAGATATTTCCTTATTGGAATCATTATAGAAAACTTTCATATCTAAGGATTCTGCAACAAATCTTATTGGTATAAAAGTTCTATTATCTTTAATAATTGAAACTGTATCCATTTTAACTTCTTGATCATTTATATAAAGTTTATCTTCACCAATAATTAACTTGAGATTTTTATCTTTATAATCGATGGAAACTTCTCTTTTTTCATCATTATAAGATACTTTACCTCCTAAAGCCTCTACTATAAATCTCAAAGGGACTAGTGTTCTATTATCTTGGATAAAAGGTGCGGTATCCATTTCTTTCTTTAAATCATCAATATAATAAAGTTTTTTCCCGATATTCATTTTTAAGAATTTAGAATTAATATCAAATAT
Organism: Peptoniphilaceae bacterium; assembly: GCA_052090825.1. Lineage (GTDB taxonomy): Bacteria > Bacillota > Clostridia > Tissierellales > Peptoniphilaceae > JBQDBK01. The sequence continues at coordinate 62,528 of JBQDBK010000011.1, forward strand.
ATCTAAAGATTTTTCAATATTACCTGCTTTTACTGTGATTTTTCCGCTAGAATTTCCATTTAAAGACTCAATTACTAAATTACCCATTTTATCGAAATTTCCTTGAAAACCTTCAATTACAAAAGATAAAACTTTAGGACTTAAATCAACCCTATTTTTGTTTTTCAAAAGAGCCTTTGTTGAAATTGTTATAGTATCATTTTCTTTAACCTTATTTTTATTAGCTTTTAAATCTAAAGAAGAAATATAATCAAAACCTTGAACTGTAACTGGTTTACTAGCAAAAATTCCACTATCAGTTACTATATTTATATTAGTAAGTCCTTCTTTTGTAGCTAAAAAATAATTACCTCCCCATTGGCCGGATTCTGGGTCAGCAGATGATGGAGTAAATTTTATATTTTCAATACTTAAAGGTTTTAAAAATTCATTCCAAGCTCCAGCTAAAGCAAATTCTGCACTCTGACCAACAACCATAGTATCTGGACCTTTGATTTTTATTCCAGCAAGAACATTAGAGTCAGGAGCTGTATTATAAAAACCAATTCCATTTACAACTTTACGTTCAGCATTATTTTTTTCGGGATTTATAACTCTGGTTCTATTATTTTCTCCTAAATTTTTCAAAACCATAGTAGTTGAACCACCGCCATCTAAATTAAGAGCCTTATTAGAACCTATGGAAACCATAAAATTTGAAAGTTGAGAAAGACTTAAACCAGCACTTCTTTTTGTTCTACCTTCAGCACTAGCTATATATAATGTTTTACCATCTGAAGATATTCCTGCTGCAGTTCTAGCCCTTACACCGCCAAGAACATTAATATCCTTTGTATATTTAACTTCCTTCCCCTTATCTACTAATAGGGCGTGACCACCAACTAAAAATTTGAAATCTCTATTTGGGCTTATTGAATAGTCGATTTTAAGTTTATCGCCAATTTTAACGTTTGATTTTATAAAATCGTAGGCTTTTCCATCAACTTGCATAATTATTTTTCCATCAGGAACACTAAAATCAAAACTTTTATTTTCACTAATTTGTTCAATAACTCCATTTGAGTTAACTAAGACTTCAGTATTTTTTTTATCTCCTCTAGATTTAGAAGACCAAAAGTCATTATATAGTTGTATTTTATCTTGATGAGAGTACTCATTAGTAGGTTCATACCAGTAATAAGATTTGTTAAGTCCGTCAATTTTATAAGTTTTATTGTTTGGAGCTGTAACCTTACCACTAAAGTCAATTTCTTCAATATAAGCTACATTATCTTTAGAAATACCAAGAGAATATAAACCTATATATTCTACAGGAGAAGTTTGAAGCTTACCATCTACAATAGAAGGTCCCTCAGGTGAACCTTGTAATAAAGTGTTAAAAAAATCACCGTTTACAAGGGCTGTAGCATTAGTCCTATCTGCCATAGAGGATACTGTGGCACGATTAGTATATTTTCCACCACCCGCAACTACAGAAATATTTAAGTATGGATTATTAAGATCACATTTTAATAAATTAACAACCGTATTCTTACCATTGTATTTAACAATATGTTCTTCTCTAATAATACCAGGGCTTATATTTTCAACAATAGATGCTTCTGCAAAAGAAGACTTACTAGTTAGAATTAACAGACTAAGAAGACAAATTGTCAAATATAAAATATTCCACTTAGATTTAAAAATCATTTTATCATTCCTTTCTTATGGTATAAGTATATTATTTATTGGCACTTTTAACAATTACTTTGTATAATATTAATAAGAATTTATAAGGAGGTTTTAATTTGGATTATATAGAAGATTTAAAAATGGTTTATAAAAAATCAATTAATTTAACTTTTTCAAGAATTAAAAAGAATAGTATAGTTTTAATTTTGCCACTAATATATAGTATTTTAATTTCTTTAAGTGAATATATTTTATATAATTATTTAGGCGGAATTGGAATGATTTTAGGGTTTGTAGTATTTCTAGTTTATTCTTTAATTTTGTCAAGTTATTTTGAAATTCTTTCAGACTTAAATAGCTTTAATAAAATAAGCTTAAGTTCAATAAGTAGTAGCTTTACTAGAAATGTAGGATCTATTTATTCAGTTTATTTTATATACTATTTAATTAAATTAGTAGTACCTGCTAATATGTTTAGTTTATTATTTCTATTATTTATAATTTTAAATCCAATAAGTGAGGCTATTTATATTAGGAATGAAAGTTATATAGGGGCTTATAAATATACATTAGATTTCATGAAAGAGAATTTTCTACATTGGTTGATTCCACTTTTCTTATACTTATCAGTAATTATAAGTCTGTTTGGATTATCTAGACTTATATCTTTATCTAGTGATGTAATTTCTATAACAACGGGTTTAAAAGTTAGTTACAACGATTTAATAAACTCCCCAATTAGATTTGTTAAAGTAGTATTTGTACAAGTAATAACAGCTTTTTATGTTGTTTTCAGAGGAGCGCTATTTAATATATTGAGCAAAAGTACTATGAGAAAAAGAAAATATATGGGTGAAATATAGATGAATATAGAAAAAGAAATAAAATCTAGTTTAGATAATATAGTTTTTTTAGAACTAAAAAAAGATATAAATTTAGGCGGAAAGATAATAAAGGCAGATATTCCACTTCCTATAAAATTAAATAGTTTAATAAGTGGTATTAAAGTTGAAGAATTTGAAGAAGATATTAAAATAGATAGAATAAATGAAGCTATAATATTTTTGTTGGGAATTGAAAATAATTTTAAGTATAAAAATGAATATATAAATATTTTAAAAACTAGTTTAAATGATATAGGAAAATATATTATGTATTTAAGTTCTAAAGCTATTGAGGATAAAGACTTGATAGAAGCCTATATTTATATTAAATCCTATGATTTAATAATTGCTTATAATGAAGACTTAGAGTTTGCTAAATATAATATCTTAGAGAGTATATTTAATGAAAATTTTGATGAAATGGAAGAAAAAGATAAGGAAACACTATTAAAGAGTTTAATAGATGGTTACGAATCTATAATAAGTAAGAATAATGAGCATAGTCTTTCTTATTATAGGTTAGGATATATATATAGGAGTCTTTCATATTATTTAAAATCTAAAATATATTTAGAAAAGTTTCTACTTTATTCAAAAGAGGACTATGAAAATCTTAAGGATGAAGTTAGAGAGGACTTAAAGGAAATAGAAGATTATGCAAATATAGAGATTGCAAATTCTTATATAAGCTATGGTAAATTTTCAGAAGCTTATGAAGCACTGCAAAAAGTATCTGATCTGTATCCTGAAAAAGATGAATTGTATTATTTGTTTAGCTTATGTCAGTACAATTTAGGTTTAGTAGAAGATGCAATTGAAAGTGTGAATTATTCAATAAAAATAAACCCTAAAGTAGATCAGTATTACAATCATAAGGCAATATCATATATAAGCTTAGCTAATAATGATAAAGCTATATCTACTTATAAAGAAGGAATAATAGAGAATGAGGATAGTTTTCTATTGAATTATAATTTAGGAATTCTATTATTAAATCTTAAAATGGATGGTTATAAAAAATACTTGAAAAAAAGTTATCAATTAAATCCTAGCGAGGAAATACTAGAATTGATCAACTAATATAACTTAGTAAATTAGATAAATAAAATTTTAAAAACATGTAAATTCTAGTTGACATAAAAAATATAAAATGGTAATATTAATTAGTCGACGACACAAAGTCGTGGATTAAATGTTTTGTTAAAAAATTGAAAATATTTTTAAAATAATATTGACAAGATTAATAAAAACATTATATAATATTTAAGCTGTCTCAAGAACAGCAAACAACTTTGATAATTAAATAGTGTAAGAGAAATA
>JBQDBK010000012.1:0-63385 GCA_052090825.1 Peptoniphilaceae bacterium
CCTCAGGATGCAGTTGCTACTATGGTAATAATGTTTATAATTAACTCAGTCCAAGCAGTAGGAGACTTAACTTCATGTACAATTGGGGGATTAGATAGAGAACCAACAGATGATGAATTATCAGGTGGTATAAAGGCCAATGGTATAGCAGCTGTAATAGGTTCTTTTATGGGAGGACTTCCAACTGCTACTTATAGTCAAAATATAGGTATAGTTTCAATGACAAAAGTTGTTTCTTTAGCAACTTTTAGAATTACAGCATTTTTAATTTTAATTTGTGCTTTTATTCCTAAGTTTGGAGCAATAATGTTATCAGTACCTCAAGCTGTTATAGGAGGGGCAACAGTGTCTGTATTTGCACAAATAACAATGAGTGGTATGAAATTAATAACTTCAGAAGAAATGAGTGTTAGAAATACTACAATCGTTGGACTTGCAATAGCATTAGGTATGGGAATAACTCAGATAGGAGATCAAGCCTTATCTCAATTCCCAGGTTGGTTTAAAATGGTATTTACTTCTTCACCAGTTGTATTTGCAACTGTAGTAGCTTTTATATTAAACATAACACTACCTAAAAAGACTATAGAGCAAGAAGTAAAAGAAATGAAAGAATTAGATAATAAAAAATAAAAATATGACTAGTATCTACTAGTCATATTTTTATTTTATTAAGTTAACTGTATTCATTAAAAAGTTAATTTACTCAAGAGTATTATAAGGTGACAAAGAAAATCTAACCATACCAATATTTTTAGTAGCCATAGCTTTATGAAGCTTTAGTGCACAAAATAAGCTGGCTTATACTTCTAAAAATTTTTAAGTAGCTTTTTTAAATCTTATTATTTCTTTAATATTTTCTTCACTTTTTTTCTTAAAATATTAAAGTTTATAGTTACTGACATTAATGCTATTTCACTAATTATATTTTCTAAACTCCTATGTCTAGATCTTGAATATCTTAAATCTTCTTTTAAGATATTTATTATTCTTAAATCATCTTTAAATAAACTTGCTATTTTTCTAACATAATAATGTTTATATTAAATTTTATTTTTAATTGAACTCTATCAAGATTTAAAGTAGACTTAAAAAGTGATATATTTTTGTTTTGTCATAAAATTATTATATAAAGAAAAGGTGCTCATTATTAAGAATGAACACCTTTTTGCGTAGACCTATTTTACAACAGCCCATCTTTTGTTGTTAATTCAATTACATTTAATAAAAAATCAATTTCTTCAAAAGTATTAAAAGTCGATAAGGAAAATCTCACCATTCCAATATTTTCAGTATCCATAGATTTATGGAGTCTTGGCGCACAATGAAATCCTCCTCTAGAAGCAATTTTATATTTTTCCCATAAAATTTGTGAAAGCTCTTGAGAGGATATTCCCTTTAAATTCATTGAAACTATGGGAGCTGATTTTTCTTTAAGTTCATTATACAAAATAACCCTAGACATTTCTTCTAAAGACTTATATAAGTATTTTGTCATTTGGTATAAATCTTTTTCAATATTTTCTATTCCAATTTTATTTATATATCTAACCCCTTCTAGGAGACCAGATATTGAATGAACATTTATAGTACCATACTCAAATATATCGGGAAGTAAACTAGGTTGATGCTTATCAAAAGAATTTATACCAGAACCACCTGTAAAGACTTCTTCTGGCATAATATCACCTAAAATAATCATACCACCACTACCTTGAGGACCATAAAGAGATTTATGACCTGTAAAGGTATAAACCATATTGGGGTATTTTCTTTTATTAAATTTTACATCTAGGGTTCCAGCACTTTGTGCACCATCAAGAATTAAAAATAAATTATGATTAATGCAAAAATCATATATAAAATCCAAGTCGGTAATAGATCCAAGAACATTTGATGCGTGGTTTAGAACAAGAGCTTTAGTATCTTTTCTAATTAGATTTTCTAAATACTTAAGTTCTAGATGTCCATTTTTAGCAATGGGGACAAAGGAAATTTCACATCTTTCTTTTTCAAGTTGATATAGAGGTCTTAGGACACTATTGTGTTCAATATCACTAGATATTACATGCTTTGCATTTTTTAGAAATCCTTTTATTGCTAGATTTAAGGATGTGGTAACATTTGAAGTAAAGACTACCCTCATCTCATCTTCAATACCAAATAATTTAGCCAACTCTATCCTAGTCTTTGTAAGTACCCTAAGAGAATTCAAGGAATAATCATGGCTTGATCTAGAAGGATTTCCATACATATTAGAATTTATTGAATCAAAGACGGCTTGAGCAACTTCCTTAGGTTTTTGTAAAGTTGTAGCAGCATTATCAAAATATATCATAGTATCTTTTTTAAAACCTTTCCATTTTCAACTAAATAAATAGATTCGTAGTTTACTTTTTTATCCTCAAATAAACTTTTTAATTTTTCAAAAGAATATTCATCACATTTTATACTCATACCACAAGAGGCAGAAATTTCAGGCAATAGGGGGATCATCCTCACTCCATCTATTTCATCTGAAATAATTTCAGCCTTCATGGCAAAATTAGAAGACTTAAAAGTAAAAATATAGCCGCTAGTTAGCATGGTGCTACCGTCTTGTATTTTCTAAGCAATTCACATATTCTATACATATTAGTAATTTCACCAACTGCTAATTTTTCTTTTAAATTATAATTATCTAAGCATAGTCCACAAGAATAAACTTCAACCCCTTGACTTTCCATATATTTTAAATCTTCAATAACTCTTTTATTTATTGATGTAAGTCTAACGCCTTTATTGTAAAATATAATGTATCTAGGGAGAGAATCTTGTTCTCTTAAAGAATATATAAAACCTTCTAATAGTTTTTTAGAAAAATCTTCATCGCCATTACCCATTTGATCAGAGCTAATAGCTACAAGGTAAGAGGAAGTATCTTCTATTTGAACTTCTTCCATTTCTTCATTTTCTTCCTTACTTTTATTTAAAATTACTGAAAAATCTGTATTTGAAGTTTTTTCGATTTTACAAGAAAAACCAAGTTGTTTAGCCATTTTTGAAAGATTTTGACTTGCGATTTCATTATCTACAAGAACTTCTATTTCTTCTAAATTATCTTCTTTTATAGCCTTTCTAGCCATAATTACAGGGCGAGGACAGGCATAAGTTCTAGCATCTATTTTTTTCATTTAACACAAATCTCCTTATCTTTTCTATCTACAATTTCACCAATAATTGATGCTTCTATATTATTATTTAAAAGCTCCTTTAAAAGATTTTCAGAATCTTTTTTATCTACGCTTATTAAAAGTCCTCCTGAAGTTTGAGGATCAAAAAGAACTTCTTCCATTGCAAAATCATCTATTTCAAATAGGATTTTTCCCTCAAAACTATTTCTATTTCTCTGGCCTCCTTGAGTAAATAAGAAGTTTTCAGCAGCTTCTTTAGCTCCCTTAAGGATAGGAACTTTAGAAGAGTCCACTATGGCAGTAAAGTTATTTTCAACCATTTCACAAAGGTGGCCTAAAAGACTAAATCCTGTAACATCAGTTAGGGCATTAACTTTATATTTCTTTAATATTTCAAAAGAATACTTATTTAACTTTATCATAGAGTCTATTGCTCTATTAAAATCTTCTTCAGAAACTTCTCCCACTGAAAAACCGTTCGAAAGTAAAGAAACTCCAAGTGGTTTTGTTAAAATCAAGGAATCCCCAGACTTTGGAGAGTTATTTCTATATATTTTATCGGGATGGACTTTTCCAATAACACAAAGTCCATATTTTATAGTTCTATCATGTATGGAATGACCACCAGAAATACTAGCTTGAGATTCAAAAACTTTATCTGAGCCGCCTTTTAGTATCTCCTCAAGTATTTTTATATCTTCATCTTCAGGGAAACAAACAAGATTCAAACAAGAAATTGGTTCAGCTCCCATAGCATAGCAATCACTAAGGGCATTAGCAGCAGCAATTTGTCCAAACTTGTAAGGGTCTTCGACCATAGCTGGAAAAAAATCCGTAGTAAGGACTATTGCAATATCATCGCTTAATTTTATAACAGAGGCATCTTCCTTGCCTCCAAATCCTATTAAAACTTCATCTCTTTTAAAGACACTAAGTTTTTCAAGGATTTTATCTAGAGAACCAGCACCAATTTTTGCATTACATCCTCCACAAACTTTAAGATTCATAATTTCACCTCATCTATATTTTATCATGAAATATAGTCAATTAAAAAGATTGCTATATAAAAATTAAAATAAACAATCCTATTAATAGGATTGTTTATTTTAATTTTCTAAATGTTTATCAATTGCTTTTTCCACAGCTCTAAGTATATTTTCATAACCTGTACATCTACACATATGGCCAGATAACATTTTTCTTAGCTCGTTTCTTGTGAATTTTTTATTTTTATTAATGATTTCAGTTGAAGAAACAATAAATCCAGGGGTACAGAATCCACATTGAACTGCTGGTTTTCAAGGAAGGCTTCTTGTATTTCGCTAAGACTACCATCTTTATTTATTAGACCTTCTAAAGTCCATATATCTTTATTTTCAGCCCAAATAGCTAAATATATACAAGAATTAAAAGATTTTCCGTCTATTAATACAGCACAAGCTCCACATTCACCAACTTCACAACCTTTTTTTACAGAGGTTAGTCTAAAATCATTTCTAAGCATATCTGTAAGAGATGCTCTTACATCAATAACCTTGCTAATATATTCACCATTAATTTTGCATTTTAATAGTTTATATTGAGGTTTAAAGTGTAATACTTCTTCTTTTCTAGGTTCATAAGGGCCATGCTCAGGACTATACATATTATTCTTCCTCCTTTAACTCTAAACATTTTAATAAACAAGGACTAGAAATTTCTTTGAGAATATGTTCGCAAAGTTCATTTCGATTAAAGTTTGTGCAAATATAATATAAGTATACTTATCATGAATAGATAAAATAGTTTTTAATATACTCCATTGAACTAAAGTAAAAGAATACTCTTAACATTCTACTTAAATTAGGTCTAAAGCTTGTTTAGCACAAATTTCATTTTTAACTATTACTGAGTAATTTTTTATCTTGTACATCTTGATGAGATAGCTCTGTAGATTATGGAAGGTCTGTAATTGAGAACTTTATATAAAGAACAGTAGGCATTTGATAATTTTTTGTAACTATTACAATTTTTTAGCAGCATCAAAGTTTATTGATTTAACATTTCCATGAGCTATTGAAGAATCTAATATTTTAGCTACGTATACAGAAGTATCAATTAGATCCTAGTATACATTGTGTGAAATGTTATTTCATCATAAACTTCAATACGTTTTTTGATTTGTCAATAGCACTTATTTTTTCATTTCAAAAAAGTAAAAATAAATTTTTGTATTCTAAATACATAAAAAGTATAAACAAGCAATACAAAAATTTTAAAAATATAAAAAAGTATTGGAAAAGATTTTATATTGATCTATAATTTATAGATAAATCAAAAAATTTTATTAAAGAGAGGAAGAGAGTATGGAGAATAGGAAAAATTACAATGAAATATTTAACTATTATGGAAATCCTGGCATTTTTGAAACGATACCTCTATCATTTCAACATGTTGTTGCTATGATAGCTGGTTGTATAACACCTGCCATTATGGTAGCCTCTGCAGGAGGTCTATCTTTAGAAGACAGCACTTTATTAATACAAATGTCATTAATAGGATCTGGTTTTACAACTCTTTTAATGTTATATGCTATAAAGGGGATAGGATCCAAACTTCCGGTAATATTTGGAGTTAGTTTTGCTTATGTACCAACTATGATAGCAATTTGTAGTCAATATGGAGCAAGCTATGGAAATAGAGATATAGTAGGAGTAATATTAGGAGCACAAATAATTGGTGCAATAGTTTCTATTTTATTTGGAGCATCGCTTAAATACATATTGCCTTTATTTCCTCCAATTGTTTCAGGAACTGTAGTATTAGTAATAGGTCTTTCGCTTTATCCAGTTGCAATTAGGTATATGGGAGGAGCAGGGGCTGTTTCTCTACCTGGATGGGGAGCTTGGCAAAATTGGGTAGTTGGTATAGCTACTTTAGTATGTGGAATAATTTTAAATCATTTTGGAAAGGGAATGTATAAATTAGCTAATGTTTTGTTTGCTATGATATTTGGTTATATTATATCTCTATTCTTTGGACTAGTTGACATATCAGGTGTAGGAAGTGCAGGTTGGATTTCAACTATAAAACCAATGCACTTTGGATTACATTTTGAATTTTCTGCTATTATTTCAATAATAATTTTATTTATAGTGACAGCCATTGAAGGTATTGGAGATATGAGTTCTACAACTATAGGTGCAATGAACAGAGTACCTACAGATAATGAGTTAAAAGGTGGCATAATAGGATATGGAGTTACAAATGTTATTGGGGCTCTTTTTGGTTGCCTACCTACAGCAACATTTTCTCAAAATGTAGGAATAGTATCAACAAATAAGGTTATAAATAGAAAAGTATTTACAATTGCTTCAATAATGATTATAGTAAGTGGTTTTATACCTAAACTCTCAGCATTTTTATCTACAATACCTTACCCCGTATTGGGAGGTGCAACCTTATCTGTTTTTGCAGCAATAACAATGAATGGAATAAGAATGATAACTTCTCAGCCCCTATCAGCTAGGAATGCTTCAATAGTTGGAATATCTGTTGCTGTTGGGATGGGATTTACAACAGTTTGTGCTGAAGCTCAGGCAGCAGGTATAGAATTTATGTCGAAAGAACTTTTAACAGCAATTGGTTCATCTCCAGTTGTTTTAGCCACAATATTCGCTGTTTTAATGAATAAATTTATACCAGAAAAAAGAAGAAGATAAGAAAATAAAATAAAATGAAAAATTATATTAGACATGAGCCTAATATAATTTTTTTATTTTAAAACTCTTAATTCATAGCTATAATTAAATAATAGGAATATACTAGAATTATACAACAAAAATTGGAGGTGACTAAATGTCTTTATTAATAAAAAATGGAAACTGTATTGATGAAAATGAAAAAGAAATCTATGATATCTACATTGAAGATGAAAAAATTATAGAAAAAGGCAAAAATATAAATAAAAAAGCAGACAGGATTATAGATGCTAAAGGAAATTATCTTTTGCCAGGTGGAGTAGATGTTCATACTCATATGGAATTAGATTTAGACAAGTATGTGTCCGTTGATGATTTTTACACAGGAACAGTAGCAGCAGCTTATGGAGGAACAACATCAATAGTAGATCACATAGGATTTGGTCCAAGAGGATGCTCTTTAAAATCTATGATAGACCATTATCATGATCTAGCAGAGACAAAAGCAGTGATAGATTATTCTTTTCATGGTGTAATTCAAGATGTTACAGATAAACATCTTGCTGAATTAGATGACTTATTTAAAAATGGGATAGTATCACTAAAAATGTATACAACCTATGGAGGAATGTTAGAAGATGATAAGCTACTAAGAGTTTTAAAAGCAGCTAAAAAAACTGGGACTGTAGTTTGTGTTCACTGTGAAAATGATGGAGCAATAAAAGAACTTAGGCAAGAAGCAATTGATAAGGGAAATTTGGACCCAATCTACCATGCCAAAACTAGGCCTAATTCAACAGAAGCAGAAGCTGTTAATAGGCTTATATACTTAAGCGAAATTGCAGAATATCCAAAACTTTATATAGTTCATACATCAACAAAAGAAGCCCTAGAAGAAATAAAAAATGCTAGATTAAGAGGGGCAAAGAATATTTATTGTGAAACTTGTACACAGTATCTTATCCTAGATGAAAGTAAATATGTAGAAGGTGGAAACGAAGAGGGAATTAAATATATAATGGCTCCACCTCTTAGAAGCGAAGAAGATAAAGAAGCTCTTTGGCAAGGAATAAAAGATGGAGATGTTGACGTTATAGCAACAGATCATTGCCCATTTTTCTACAAAAGAGACAAATTACCACATAAAGATAATTTTATAAATTGTCCGGGAGGGGCACCGGGAGTAGAGGAAAGAATGGAGCTTATATTAACCGAAGGTATAAAAAGAGGGATAACAATAGAAAAATTAGTGGAAATATTAATTGTTAACCCAGCAAAAATATTTGGGATGTACCCTAAAAAAGCTTCACTTGAAGAAGGTTCAGATGCGGATATAGTAATTTATAAAAAAGATTCTTACCAAATAAGCCAAGAAAATCGTCATTCAAATGTTGACTATACTAGCTATGAAGGATTTACATCAGACTTTAAAGTTGATACTGTAATAAGTAGGGGGCAAGTAATTGTAGAAAAAGGAAAACTATTTGCTGAAAGAGGTCAAGGGAAATTTATAAAGAGAGTATTAAAGAAAGAGGAAGATTAATCTTTCTCGAGGAGATTATGAGTCAAGAATGAATGGATACGCTGTAGAAAGACAGTCCAGAGGAATGGTTAGATAATTTCTCTACTTTTTCTATTTATCAAATCCTACCTCAGTTAATAGAATTAAGGGGACTAAATATAAAGACGGAGGAAACACCTGAAAAAAGTAAGTCCAACAGAAAGACCAATGACCACTCTCTTATTTCTCTTAAGGGCAGTGGAACTTGGTCTTTCTATTTCCGATTTAGATTTATTAAGTATAGGCCTTGTAAATGATATGTTTATTGAGAAAGAAAATGATGACTTCAAGTATAAGGAAATAGCTACAAAAGAAGACTTTAATAAAATTTAAAGGAGTATTGACATTTATAATTGGAGGTACTAAAATACAATTGATAAGCGATATCAAAACTAGAAGGGGGAATAAAATGAAAAAAATAATAAGCTTATTGTTGGCAGTTATAATGACAGCTACAATTTTTCCCCCAAGCTATACTCAAGCGGTTGAATTTTCAAATTACACGAAACATCACGAATCAACTTTTGTAGAAGATGGCAAGACTTATAAAGTCGAAGAAGATTTGACATTAATAGGAGATAAAATCAAGACAGTTTCTTGTTTTCTCACCATTGAAGGCGAATTGTTAGAAACACAAATTACAACTGTAGACAGATCAGCTGGTGTCATTTATTTTGAAAATAGAAATTCAAATAAAGAGCTTATAAATTCAAAAAGCTATGAGTTTGATGAAATTGTCAAACCAATAGGATCAGATGAAGATACACATAACGTATTCGTTACTTATTCCAGTGATCGTGGAAAATTTTTAAGACATGTGGAATATACAATAAATCTATTTGGAGAAAAAGCCACGGCTTTAGTAGTTGGGTCTATATTAGCTGGAGTTTTAGTAATAGCCCCTGAACCTGGAATTTCACTTGGCGCAAAATTATTGACGGGAGCTTCTTCTGCAGGATTATTAGCTTCATCAGGAAACATGCCATGGAATGTTCGAGCAAGTGTAGATGTTTATTCAAGTCCTTATAGAACGGGAAAACATTACACAAGATACTATGGGGATTTTTATACTACTGATAGTGAATACATTACAAGTTTACATTGAAGTAAAAGAGGAGGATATCATTAATGCGAGATATTCTGAGAAAAGCCTTAGTGTATAACATTATTGGCATTTTTGGTTTAAGTGTACTTTATTTGTTGAAATATGATATAAATAAGACCCATACAAAAGAAATATTATTAATATTATTTCTTGGTGAAGTGTTTTATTGGTTAACCGTTGTAATTGGATTATTGGCTATCAAAAAACTAGGAAAATAGAATTTCAGCACCTATTTAACAAATTGATAGGTGTTTTTTTCATGCCCATTCTTAGAAGGTGAGATATTGGTAAATAGAATAAAGGGAATAACTGTAGAAATTGGAGACGATACTACCAAATTAGAAAAAGCATTAAAACAAGTAAATACAGAAATTAAGCATACACAGTCTGAACTTCGTGATGTGAACAAGCTATTAAAACTCGATCCCGGAAATACGGAACTTATCACACAAAAGCATAAACTGTTAGAACAGCCCCTAGAGGAAATAAAAAATAAGCTTAATTCTTTAAAAAAGACACAGAAATAAGTGGAATTTGCCTTTGCTGAAGAAAAGATTCCACAAGAGATATGATGCCTTTAAACGTGAGATTATAGAAATGGTGCAGGGCGCTTAAGTACTTGGAAAGACAAGGGGCAACTACCAATCAAATCTTACAAAATATGAAGATAAAGAAAAGGTAAAAGAACTTAACTTCATTACAAGTATAAAAGAAAATATTTTATTAAATAAAGACTATGATGAAGAAAAATTTAAAACTGCTATTAAAAATAGTGGGTTATATAATTTTATTGTGGGTTTGCCTGAAAAAGAAAATACGATACTGAGTCAAAAAAATTTAAACATATCTTCTGGACAATTACATAGAACATCTATAGCAATGATCATATATTACGATAAGAAAATAATACTTATGAGAGAGAAATAAATAGATATGGGGCATAGAACTTATAGAACTATTTGAAGAATATTCAGAAGTAAACTCTGAACTCGCAATAGAAACTATTAGAAATTGTCCGAACAGAGATATTGAAAAATTATATTTTTTTGAAATATTTAATTTATATTTAGCTTCAAGTAATAATCTAAAAGGTTTCTTTTCGCTAGTAGATAGAGAAAATATAGAAAAAGAATTTAAAGAAGAATATAAATTTCGTAGAAAAGATTTAATGAATATTGGAGAAAATATTATAAATTCTAATTATCTAGACTATGATTTAATTAAAATAAATTTAGAAAAAATGAATGAAGTATTATATAAATATGTAAAAATTATTAAAAAAATAAATTAGAAAATAATTTAACAAATAGTGAATCAAATATAATTGGTTCTCTTGCTCATATGTAGTATAATAGATTAACGGGAGATAGAAACTTAGAGTATAAAACTTTTGTTATGATTAGACATACAATTCGTGATTTAATAAATAAATATAATAATTGTAGCTGATATTAATTAAATGGGAGGGATTAAAATTCATGGAAAAATCAAAAAATAACAAATTTTTAATATTGATATATTCATTTATAGGTATTGTAGTTTTATTCTATGGGATTAATTATTTTAGTAAGATTTTATTAAAAATATCTCCATTTGATACAGATAATATTTTTTTAAGTAGATTTATATTGTGTATTTTGTTATTAATAATTTCTATCATATTGTCTGAAAAAATTTTTAATTATAAAGTACCTAAAAGCAATATTAGGTATGATAAATATAAAATGTTTTGCATAATGACTTTTTCAATTGTGATTATTCAGATAATAACTTTTATAATATATAAATATGTTAGACTTTGGCCTTATGAAATAAGATATGATGCCAATAATTTAAATAATTTTAATATAATTTTATCATTTATTACAGCTTGTATCTTGACACCATGGTATGAAGAAATATTTTTTAGGAAAATAGTATTTAGTATACTCTATAAGAGAAATATAAAACCAACATCAATAATATTATTTTCAGGAATTATTTTTGGAATAATTCATTTTAGTGCATTATCTTCTGCGGTCAATGCTACAATTGGAGGAACTTGTTTTGCATACATATATTATAAAACACAAAATATAATATTCCCCATTTTAGGGCATTCAATTAATAATCTTTCAACATATGCAAGTTCGATTTTTTATTATTTTAAATTCGGAAATAACTTAGATTTAGATTACATAGAAAGATATGGAGAAGATTTAAATTTTATATCTTCAATAGCATTTATGACAATAATTTGTATCATTAGTTTTATTGTATATTATATCATTTCAATTAAAAAAAAGAATATAAATTAAATTAATAAATAAAAAATATTTAAATTATTTAGTAAAAAAAATCAACGAATATTGAAACATTATTTTTAAATACTATTTTTGATACATATAATTATGAAATACTACTTATCAATATAAAAAAAGAAATACAAACAGAAATAAAAGAATATGTAACAAGTACATATTTTTTAAAATTACTTTTTGAGTATGCGGTTATGATAGATGATATAAAAAAAGAATACTCATTATAAAAGTTTTCGAATTCTTTAAATTTATATTTATATAATGTAACCATTATAATAGTGAACAATAAAAAATATATGAATGATAGATATTTTTTTGAGATTTTTTCTGTTCTGGCTAAAGTAACTAATTACTTATTAGACTTCGATTTTAACTTAAATCCTATAGTAGAATTTTTAATAGCTTTGGCAAATATTTAGTTCCAAAGTATGAAGCAAAGGATGATTACTTTAACGAACTCTTATTTTGTGGTGTATGCGGAAATAAACTATATATAGACACTATTCTGTTTCTTGTGAAAGAAGATACTACCGATATATTTTTAGAAATTTAGAGACATTTAGAAGCAATAAACATGTAGTTATTTCAGAAATTCAGTTAAGAAATTTATTGGATAAGGAAATAAAAAAGTTAATAGCAGAGAATATCAGTCTTAATTGAACAAAGAAAACTCTTAAATTAAAGTATGAAGAGTTGAGATAAAAGAAAACAAAGTCCATAGAATCTATGGAACGAAAAAGAGAAACCCTTGAATATGAGAAGTTAAAAGTCTATGAAAACTATTGTCAGGGACAAATTACAATGGATGATTATGAGAAAATCAAAAAAGTTAAGGCGAATCAATAAAAAACAATAGTAAGAGAAATACAAATTGTTGAAATTCAACGAATAAAGCTGAAAAGGCAATATCTAAAAGGAATAGAGTTCACAAAGAACCTATATATGAGTGATAAGGACAAATTGGAATAATATAAAAACTTAATTGAAAAGATTATTCTTTATGAGGATAAGCGACTAGATATACATTTCACTTTCAGACTTCAAAACTCAGGAGGGAATCAAAATGTATAAAATAGAAATTTACATGAGGTTACCCAAGGAAGACTTTGACAAAGACAGGGAAAGTAATAGCATAAAGAATTAAAGACAATTAGTATAATCATGTATAAATAAAAACTTTTCCAATATGGATAGCAGTATAGAGTATATAAACGATGGTCATTCAAGAACCAATACAAATAGATTCGCCTTTGAACAATTGATGGGAAATATAAGGGATCTAAAGACCAACTGTATCATTGGAAAAGATTTACCTATGTCTTAAAGAGGCTATATAGAAACAGAAAATTGCTTAGAAAATACTTTCACTTTTCTAGAGGTGAGGTTTATCTCCATTAATGATGGGTTTGATAGTAAAGATAATTCTTGTGAGATAATAGAAATCGACACACAATTTAAATCCTTGCTTTATGCTTATAGCAAGGAGTTTTAGAAAAAAATAATGTTAACTTTGAATTTACTAAGATCAAAAGGAAAATAATTAATGAAGTGCCTTTTGTGTATGTAAAAGTTTCAGACAATAAACACAAAATTATTCAAGATAAAGTATCAGCAAATGTAATCAGAGAAGCTTTTGATATGATGTTAGAAAGATATTCTCAGGGAGATATAACTAAAAAATTTAATAAAAAGAAGTATCTCACTGGATCTGAAAGAAAAAAGGTTTTAAGAGGACAAAGCTTAGAGGATTAGAGAAAAATAATATGTACCACCTGGAAAACAAGTCGAATTTTAAAGAATAAATCTTATATAGGGGTATTTTTATATAACAAATCCTACAAAACCCAAACAAGGAAAAATATACCAAAATCCAAGTAGGAGTGGGGAAAAATAGAAAATTCCTTTGAAGCAATTGTATCCAAAGAGAAATTTAGTAAAGTTCAGAAAATATTAAACTAAAGAACATATTCTAAAGATAGTAATACAAATAAGGCAGATGCACCTATTAGATTGAAGGTTAAATATGGTGTGTGGATATAAAATTAAATAACTTGAAAGAAAAGTCTAAAGTTGAAAAAAAGGTTAAAAAAGATTGTTGAGAATACAGATTTAGAATTGACTAGTGAAATTGTTAAAAATAATATTTGAGAGTTTTTGATTGGTATATCAAAGGAAATCAAAATTGTGTATAAATGATGGGTGGAATGACTAGCAACTCCTTGACATGATAGGGGAAATGACTATTTAGATGGTTATTGAAAGATTTCATCTATTTTATTAATAGATTTTGCCATTTGTTAAATATTAAAGTATATATACTTTAATATTTTAATTTATATTGTTAGGAGACTAGAATGGGGATTTGACAGTCTATTAAACTTGTGTAATATTAAGGTAAGCTCTATTTCTATAGAAAAGGTAATCTATTGATATATGAAAAAATCCATCAACCACTACTCTTAATCAGGATTTAGGTTGATACACCAAATTATTTACAGACCATTTACTTTCAAGAAAATATTATCAATAAAAAAGCTGTTGCAGAATAAGGAAAATTATTCTACAACAGCCCTTCTATTTTTATATATTTAATAAAAAATTAGCTTCTATACTAAATTATATTAAAATCTTTTAGCATTTCTTCAATATCTGTTCCCTTTATTAATTTTGCTAACTTCATCTTTTGTAATGGACTTAGTGGTAATTCAGGTTTTTCACCATCTAAAAGAGAAACCATTCCATTTAGAAGATACCTTAAATCATATCTTGAAGCAAAAACTTCTGGTACAGATTTTTCTACCCCACAAAGTACGTAAACGGCTTCCATCGCTGTTCTTCCAGAATATTCTGTTGTAAACACTGTGTCCCTACCTGGGTCATCTAACGTTTCGGCAAATTGACCTAAAAAAGCAAAGTTTACACTACCTTTTGGAACGACATAAGGTCTATCACCAAATTTTCTAGGCATAAATTGAGATGTTATATAAGGCATCATAACTGGTACAGCAGTACATGTTTCTGCAAGTCTATCAATTTCATTTACTGGTACCCCTATATGATATAACCACTCTTTTGTAATTTCTTTACCTGTACAGTCTCTCATTTTCTTTTGGATATAGTCACCTTCAATATCAGTGAATAAACCATATACCCAAACAGCAATATCATTTTCAGGTTGTTCTGGATACTGTCCTTGTCTATTTATTGTCCAAGACATTAGCCAACTTGAATCTACGCAAGTTACTATTCCGCCAGTTACAGTTCCTCCGCCGTATGGACTCCTCTTTGTGATTTTTTCTATATACTCTGGTACTGCTTCATTATGGCAAGTCACTGTACATGATTCCCAATTACTTTTTTCAATATCGTTGCAAAATACTTCTGGATGTCCAAAGTCATCTGATTTTTCAGCAATGTTTTTCCACATTTCCCAACAACCAGTTTGTTCATCACTAAGTTCAGCTGGTGTGTTGTCATCTCCATAACTTGAATTTTCAGTCATAGATCCATTTGTTATGAATACCAAATCATTTTCTGTCAAATCAATTGATCTATCATTTCCATTTTTATCTTCAGCTATTATTTTTGTAGCAACTTTTTTATTTTTTGATATATCAAAATCTACATCAGTTACCTTAATATTATATTTGAACTTACAACCATGATCTTCTAAATATTTGACCATTGGTTTTACAATTGAGTGATATTGATCGTATCTAGTAAATCTCAATGCTGATAAATCAGCAAGTCCATCTACATGATGCATAAAACGATTCATATAAAGTTTCATTTCCAACGCTGAATGCCAGTTTTCAAAAGCGAACATTGTTCTCCAATAAGTCCAAAAATCTGAATTTAAAAGTCCTTCAGAGAAAATATCTTCAATTGCTTTATCTTGTAGGTTTTCGTCACTCATCATACAAAGTTCTGCAATTTCTTTAACTTGATCTTGAGTTAAGTTAAATTTTGCATTATCATAACGTTGTCCTTGTTTGTGTGTAATACGACAATTACTATAGTTTGGATCATCATAATTTGTATAGAAATAAGAATCTAAAATACTCATTTCAGGATCTTCTAAACTAGGAATTGAACTCCATATATCCCATAAACATTCAAAGTGTGCACCGGTTTCACGTCCACCACGCGCAACATATCCTTTAGCTTCCATATATTTTCCGTCTAAAGAACCTCCCGGTAAATCAAGTTGTTCTAAAAATGTTATATTTTTCCCATCCATATGTGCGTCTCTTATTAAAAAACAAGCTGCTGTAAGAGATGCAATACCAGTTCCTATAAGATATGCAGATTTATCTTCAATTCCTTTAGGTTTCCTAGCCTTAATAAGTCTTTGGAAATCACCATTAGTAAGTGTTAATCTTCTATCATGTGTTTTAAGTTCCATAATTCCTCCTTTAAACATTGTAATATTACTACTTTCTATATATATTAAATCATTGATTTTACCAAAATTCATATATCAAAATATTATAAATGTGTAAAGTTTACTCAATTTTATAATTTTGGGTAAGCTCTTCTAATTCTTCACTTCTTTTTAAAGATAATAAAATATTTCCGCCCATTAACTTTCCTATTCTATAAGTAATAACCTTTGGGTCGGTCTTCATATCTGTGGCTACCCATTGTATAAGTGCACTACTTAAAGCGCATTGATAGAAATAAGCTATTAATTCTATATCAATCTTTTTTGCATTTGCATATTGAGATAATCTATTAACATATCCATTCATAACTTGACCACATATTGAAAAAACATATTTTTCAATTTCAGCTTTATAATCTGACTCGTATATATGTTTTATAGCTTTTTTGTTATCTAATATAAATTTAGTCGCTAAAATAAATCCCTCTTCCCATGATAATGTTTCATTAAACTCTTTTATTACTATTTCAAGTTCTTCATGAAATATTTCTTTAATTAATTGAGATAAATTTTCATAGTGATAGTAAAAAGTTTTTCTTTCAATTTTACAACGTTTAGCTAATTCTGTTACTGTCACGTTATGTAAAGATTTTTTATTTAAAAGATTTATAAATTCTTTGCGTATAAGTTCTTTAGTGTATGCTTTAGGCATGTTAACACCTCTTTCTTTATTACGTATTTACATACTATTTATTCCCATTTAAGTTAAAATTAATAATATTCTCTCTAAATTTATTTGTATTATAATTAATAAAGTCCATATAATTGTGGGAAAAAGCAGGTCACTTAAAACCTTAACTTATACAATATTTTTAGCAGAAATAAAACAACCAAGGAATCAAATTACCCAATTACATTTTACAATTTACAATTAATCATGAAAATATTAAAAATTTAATTAATAATTCTGTCAATGATAAACTAGATAAAGCTATTTTAAACAATTAATGGAAAAAGGAAGAGATGAGTACCTAGAAATGAATCTTACCAAAGAGATCCTAGTAGAAAATCATACCGTAACGGATACTACAAACGTAACTATAAAACTAAAGCACTTAATTTAACTTTAAGAATAATAGAATAAGCGATGGAAAATTTTCAACTAGGGGTAGCAGTATAGAATATATAGACGATGGCTATTCAGGAACTAATACAAATTGACCCGCCTTTGAACAATTGATGGGAAATATAAGGGATCTAAAGACCAATTGTATCCAAAGAGGAATTTAATAAAGTTCAGAAAATATTAAAGCAAAGAACATATTCTAAAGATAGTAATACAAATAAGGCAGATGTACCTATTAGATTGAAGGTTAAATATGGTGTGTGCATATAAAATTAAATTTAATTATAAAATAATTATAAGTGAGAAAGGGAAAACTATAACTGTAGATTTAGATGCCGAGTATGTGGATTGTATGAAGGAAAAAATTTCATTAGTTTAAAAGAGATGGGAGATTTTGTATTGGGAGATCTTAAAAAAGATGTATAAAATTAGCAAGTAAAAAGATTAAAAACTAAAATTATTGACCAAAAATAAGTAAATGCATTAATATATGAAATACAAAGGAACTATGAGCTATATTTAGACACTAAACTCACAAGAGAAGAATTTTTTGACAATTAAGAATAATATAAATAAAAAATTAAATAACTTGAAATAAAAGTTTAAAGTTGAAGAAAGGTTAAAAAATATTGTTGAGAATACAGATTTAGAATTGACTAGTGAAATTGTTAAAAATAATATTTAAGAGATTTTGATTGGTATATCAAAGAAAATCAAAATTGTGTATAAATAATGGTGGAATGGCTAGCAATTTCTTGACTTGATAGGGGAAATGACTATTTAGATGGTTATTGAAAGATTTTTATCTATTTTATTAATAGATTTCGCCATTTGTTAAATATTAAAGTATATATTGTTAGGAGGCTAGAAGTTGAAAAAATTTATATTGAATTTTTATGAATTGGAAGAAAAAGAAAAATATTTAAAAAGTTTTTTACTATACTTTTTAAGTGGAATAACTTTTCTTAGTATGGGAGAAATGCCTTTTGGAAATATATATACTGCACTAGCTAGTATAAATATTAGCTATATAGCTCCATTCCTTTTGTCTTTATTAATTTTTCTACCTGTTCTATTTAAAAGTAAAAAAGGGTATTTGATTTATTTTTTTATAATTTTTTTAATTCCTAATTTACTATGGATGATACTTTTAATATATGTTTGGACAACCTACATTTCAATAGCATTAGGAGTAGCTTTTGGTTTATATATTCGAAAAGTAATAAAAGTGAATGATATATAAAAATTTAAAAAGTTAGTATTTTTAAAGAAAAATAAGTATTTAATTTTATATTAATTTGTGGGAAAGTTTGAAAGCTTTCCTTTTTTAATTTGATAAAATATTAAAATGTTTGTGTATTTAATTTCAAAGGTATGATAAAATAATACTAGGAAATCGATAACAATTAAAAATTGATTAAAGGGAGAATCTATATGGGTGTAGGTATAAAAAAAGATGGGTATTTTTTAATAGGCAAAGAAATTCAAGGAAGAGACTTACTAAAGATAAAAGTTAATGGTGAAATTTACGGTACATATGAGGACAAGAGACTAATTAGGTTTTTAAGGGATGATCTAAAATTAAAATCAGTAAAAGATGGTTGTTCTCAAGGAGCTTGTGGAACATGTACTATATTAATTGATGATAAAATTACAAGAGCTTGTATTGTAAAAATTTCCAAAGTTTTAGATAAAGAAATAATTACCAATGAAGGATTAAGCAAGGAAGAAAAAGAAGCGTTTGTATATGCCTTTGGAGAATGTGGAGCAGTACAATGTGGTTTCTGTATTCCAGGAATGGTTATGTCTGGAGTTGGAATAATTAGAAATAATCCGAATCCAAGTGAAAATGAAATAAGAGAAGGTATAAAATATAATATTTGTCGTTGTACAGGTTATGTGAAAATAATTGAAGGTATAAAAATAGCGGCTTCTATTTTGCGTGGAGAGACAAAGATAGAAGAAAATGAAGAAGAGAAAGTTATTGTTGGCTCTAAAACACATAGAATAGATGTAAAAGATAAGGTTTTGGGTACAGGGAAATATGTAGATGATATAGAAATTGATGGGATGGTCTATGGATCTGCAGTGAGAAGCAACTATCCTAGAGCTAAAGTTTTATCAATAGACACTTCTCAAGCAGAGAAATTAGATGGCGTAATTGGCGTTTTAACGGCAAAAGATGTTCCAAATAATAAAGTAGGACATATTCAACAAGACTGGGATGTATTTATAGCAGAGGGTAATATAACTCGCTTTCAAGGAGATGCTATTTGTTTAGTTGTAGCAGATAGTGAAGAAGTTTTAGAAGAGGCTAAAAAATTAGTTAAAATAGACTATGAAGAATTAGAAACTGTATCTTCAATAGAAGAAGCTAAAGCAGAAAATGCTCCTAAGCTTCATCCAAATGGGAACTTATGTCAATCCAGACACGTAAGAAGAGGTAATTCTAAAGAAGCACTTTCTAAATGTAAGTATGTTGTAACGGAAAGTTATAAAACTCCGTTTACAGAACATGCCTTCTTAGAACCAGAATGTGCAATAGCTTTTCCCTATAAAGAAGGAATAAAAGTATTGTCCACAGACCAAAGTGTATATGATACTAGAAAAGAAATTGCAATAATGTTTGGCTGGCAAGATACACCTGAGAAAATAGTAGTTGAAAATCAGCTTGTAGGTGGTGGATTTGGAGGTAAGGAAGATGTATCTGTTCAACATATAGCTGCTTTAGCTGCCTATAAATTTAATAAAACAGTAAAATGTAAATTAACAAGGGACGAATCCTTAAAATTCCATCCTAAACGTCATCCAATGGAAGCTACCTTTACTTTAGGGTGTGATGAAAATGGTATATTCCAAGCAATGGAAGCTGAAATTAATTTTGATACAGGAGCCTATGCTTCTTTATGTGGACCAGTTCTTGAAAGAGCATGCACTCATTCAGTAGGACCTTATAATTATCAAAATACTGATATAAGAGGTTATGGGTATTATACAAATAACGTACCAGCAGGAGCTTTTCGTGGATTTGGAGTATGTCAATCTAACTTTGCAATAGAGTCAAATATTAATTTATTGGCAGAAAAAGTTGGAATATCTCCATGGGAAATACGCTATAGAAATGCTATAAAACCAGGAGATGTACTACCTAATGGACAAATAGCTGATTCTTCTACAGCCTTAGTTGAGACTTTAGAAGCGCTAAAAGATGTTTATGAAGCCAATAAAGATAGGGCTGGCATAGCATGTGCTATGAAAAATGCAGGGGTAGGGGTTGGACTTCCTGATAAGGGTAGAGCAAAAGTAATAGTTAATGATGGCATAGTTGAAATATATTCAGCTGCCTCAGCTATAGGTCAAGGCGTTGGGACAGTCTTGCTTCAAATTGCTTGTCAAACATTAGGCCTAACAAAAGATAAAGTAAAAATAATGCAAGTAAACTCTGAAACTTGTCCAGATTCAGGAACAACATCGGGCTCTAGACAAACTCTTATAACAGGAGAAGCAGTAAGGGGAGTTTGCCAAATCTTGGCAGATGAACTAAAGGATAAATCCATGGAAGAATTAAACGGCAAAGAGTATTTCTATGAATACTTTCAACCGACAGATCCTCTAAATTCAGATAAAGAAAACCCTATGTCGCATATAGCCTATGGATATGCAACACACTTAGTTATATTAGATGATGATGGAAAAGTTAAAGAAGTTTATGCAGCTCATGATTCAGGAAAAGTTGTAAATCCAAAATCTATTGAAGGACAAATAGAAGGTGGAGTTGTAATGGGATTAGGTTATGCTTTAACAGAAGATTTTAAAATGGATAGATCAAAGGTTAAGGCAAAGTTTGCTACATTAGGCTTATTTAAAGCTATTGATATTCCAAAGATAAATACCATTCTAATAGAAAAAGAAGATTTACTAGATGTTGCTTACGGTGCAAAAGGAGTTGGAGAAATTGCTACTATTCCAATAGCTTCTGCCGTACAAGGGGCTTATTATAACTTAGACCATGAGTTAAGAAGAGAGTTCCCTATGAAGAACACAGCATATAGTAAACCAAAAAAAGAATTTAAATAAATTAGACCGGCATATTATATGCCGGCTAAATATTATACATAAGTTGGTGGTTTAAGTGAAAGAAAAAGAACTAAAAAATATTTTTAATATAGGAAAAAATGATATTATATCTATAACGGGATCAGGGGGGAAAACATCTCTTATGATGTCTCTAGCAAAAAATTTAAGAAGTTATGGTAGAGTTTTAATTACAACATCTACAAAAATAAAAATACCAAATAGTGAAGAAGTTGATAAGATATATACTTCCTTTAAAGACTATATACCAATTAATAGAGACAATATAATAGTTTGCCTAGGAGAAAAAATAGAAAGGACTCATAAACTTTCATCTATAAGTGAAGAAAATTTACTTAAGATAAAAGATGATTTTGATTATATTTTAATTGAAGCAGATGGTTGTAGAAATCTTCCGATAAAAATGTGGAAAGAAGAGGAACCAGTTATTTATTCAATAACCACTAAAAATATAGGTATTTTTTCTATAAAAGTACTTGATAAAAAAGTAGACTCTTCCTTTATATATAACTATAAGAAATTTGTAGAAAAAATAAATAGAGATATAATAGATAAAGAGGTATATTTAAAACTTATTCAAGGAGAAAAATATATATTTAAAAATTTTAATAAAGAAAAATATATATTTATAAACCAAAGCGACAGTGAAATTGAAAAATCAGAAGCTAAAAATTTAATAATATATCTGGGAGAAAATTTAGATAAGGACATTAAATTATCCTATGGATCTTTAAAAAATGGAGAATATTATGAATATTAGTGCTATCGTAATGGCATCTGGACTTTCTAAAAGAATGAATAAAAATAAATTATTTTTAACTTTTAAAAGTAAAAAAATATATGAGCATATTTTTGATTTAGTAGGAGAAATTGATTTTTATGAAGTAATAGTAGTAAGTAGTTATGAAGAAATATTAAAAGAGGCAAGTAGAAGAAATTATAAGATTATAAAGAATGAAAAAAATGCTGTGGGAAAGTCGGAGTCTATAAAATTGGCAACTCTTGCAAGCTATGAAAAGGCAAGCATAATGTTTTTTGTTGCAGACCAACCACTATTAAAAAAGGATACTGTTGAAATTTTAATAAAAGAGCATAAAAAAAATAAAAATATAACATTTCCCATAAGTTGTGGGGAAAAAAGAAACCCAGTAATTTTTCCATCTTATTTTAAACAAGAATTATTAAAGTTAGAAGGAGATAAGGGAGGAATTTCTTTAATAAAAAACGAAAAAGTAAACCAAGTAGAGATAGGCTCTTTGGAGGAATTTATGGATATAGATACAGAAGAAGATTATATAAATCTAAGGAGAGAATATGAAGGGTGATATTGTAATATTTCGTGGTGGAGGAGATGTAGCAACAGGATCTATACAGAAACTTCATAGAGTTGGATTTAGGGTATTAGTCTTAGAAAAAGAAAAACCTCTTTGTATAAGGAGAACAATATCCTGTGCTGAGGCCATGATTCAAGGAAAGGTAGAAATAGAAGATTTTATAGCAGTTAAGGTAGAAAATAAAGATGAAATATTGAACGCTTGGGACAATGATTATATTCCAGTTATAGCAGATGAAAATGGGGAATATATTAAAGAATTTAATACTCTAGCTCTTGTTGATGCTATGATAGCAAAAAAAAACCTTGGGACAAAAATAGATATGGCTCCAATTACTGTAGCTCTAGGACCAGGATTTACAGCTAAAAAAGATGTTGATGTAGTTATAGAGACAAATAGGGGGCATAATTTAGCGAGGCTAATTTTTGAGGGTCAAGCAGAAGCAAATACAGGAAATCCCGGGAATATGGAAGGGTATACAGTAGAAAGAGTTCTTCATTCACCAGCAGAAGGAAAAATAAAAGTAGTTAGAGACATAGGAAGTGTGGTTGAAGAAGGTGAAACTCTAGCCTATATAGATGAAATAGAAGTTAAGTCTAAATTAAAAGGGATGGTAAGAGGTATGATAGGGGATGAGTCAAATGTTGAAAAAGGGATGAAAATAGGAGATGTAGACCCTAGAATAAATTTAGAAAATACAAAAACAATTTCAGATAAAGCAAGGGCAATAGGTGGAGCAAGTTTAGAAGCTATAATGATAATGAAAAGAATAAAGAATTTGTAGGTGTTAATATGGAAGTAAAGATTTTAAATGAAATATATAAAAAAGTAGAAGGTGGACAAAGAGCAGCCTTAGTTATAATCACTAAAAATAAAGGATCTGCACCAGGTAGAGAAGGTTCCACAATGGCAGTATTTGAAGATGGAACAACACTTGGAACAGTAGGTGGTGGAGCTATAGAATTTGATTTAATAAAAAGGTCAAGACAAGCAATGGAAGAGGGAGAAGACTTTGAATTTGACTATAACCTATCACAAAGCGGAGAATTGAAAATGGCATGTGGGGGAGAATCTCAGGGTATAGTAAAAATATTTTATCCAAATAACAATCTAATAATTTTTGGAGCAGGACACGTTTCACAAAAATTAGCAAGAGTAGCTGTAAAAACAGGTTTTAATGTATATGTGACAGATGATAGAGATGAATTTAGAGAAAGCGAAGACTTTAAGGGTATTAGAGAATACTACATAGGAAAACCAGAGGAAGTCGTAGATAAATTAAAATTTAGCTCAGAGAATACCTTTATAGTAATTTGTACAAGAGGACATTCAAATGACGAAGAAGCTTTGAAAGTATTATTGGGAAAGGAGTATAAATACTTGGGAATGATAGGCTCTAAAAGAAAAGTTGCAACTATAATAAAAAACTTAAAAGCAAATAAGTTTACAGAAGAAGAAATAAAATCAATTAATATGCCCATAGGTTTAAAAATAGATGATGGATCAGCCGAAGAAATAGCAATATCAATACTAGCAGAAATACTTATGGTAAAGAACTCTAGGAATGGAGAGCCTAATAAGGTTATAAAATAACTATAAAATTTAAATATAGTTTACCTTTATTATAAGATCTAAAATCTAGAAAAAAATATGGTATAATGAATAATTTTTGTTATTATACTTTTTATTTTAAACAGTAAAGGGTAAATTCAAAATAGATGTTAATTTAAATTTTTAAATAAGAATTTGAAAATGGTATATTCTAAATAGTAAGGAGGTAAAAATGAGTATAACAAATAAATTATATGAAGAAATTTTTAGAAAATCATTTACAATTCCAGTAAGGATAATATATTGGGACGGAAAAGAGCAGATAATAGGTGGTGATGATCCGAAAATAACTTTGAAATTTAATGATACCATTGACCTAAATAAGTTAAATAAAGACGCTACATTAACATTGGCAGAAGCATATATGGATAAAATATTAGAAGTAGATGGTTCAATACAAGAATTAATGGTCAATGTATTTCTAAATGAAGAAAGTTTCACAGAAAATAAAAAATATAAATTATGGAATATAATCCAAGGACATAATAAAAAAGAAACAGAAAAAGACATAAGTCATCACTATGATATAGGAAATGAATTTTATAAATACTGGCTTGATGAATCAATGACATATTCTTGTGCATACTTTGAAGATGAAAACACTACTTTAGAGCAAGCGCAGCTAAATAAAATAGACCATGTATTAAAAAAATTGCGCATAAAAAAAGGCGATAAACTCTTAGATATTGGATGTGGATGGGGTAATTTAATTATAAGAGCGGCAAAAAAATATTCTATAAAGACAGTAGGCTTAACCTTAAGTACAGAACAATATGAAATGGTGAAGACTAGAATAGTAGAAGAAAATTTACAAGATTTGGTTGAAGTTAGACTGCAAGATTATAGAGATCTAAAAAAAGAAAGAAAAAAATATAATAAGATAGTAAGTATAGGTATGTTTGAGCATGTTGGCAAAAAAGATATACCAAAATATATAGAAGATATAGAAGAGATAATGGAAGATAATGCTCTTGCATTAATTCATGGAATTTCTGGACAAAGGGATATAGATGATGAAACAAAGGGTCAAAATTCATTTTTAAATAAGTATATTTTCCCAGGTGGATATATACCATCAATTGCCGAGATAGTTATTCCAATAAATAAATGTGATTTACATCTGATAGATTTGGAAAGTATGAGAATACATTATAAATTAACCTTAGAAGAGTGGCATAGAAGATTTGTAGAACATTGGGAAGAAATTGAAAAAGTACAGGGAGAAAGGTTTATGAGAATGTGGGATATATATTTGCAAGCCTGTGCTGCAGTATTTGAGGCAGGAAAACTTGATGTATGTCAATATCTTATAGAAAAAGGAACAGATAATAGTAGACCTCTTACAAGAAAATATATGAGTTGAGTAGTATTTTAATATAATCTCTAAGATATATATAAATAAAGAGTAGAAAATTTTCTAGCTTGTGAATAATTTTTCTACTCTTTGTATTTTTAAAGTACAATTGAAGAAATAATTATTAAATTCTTAATATTTTCATTTAAAACTCATCTTATTCAATGTTTAAATTATAATTATTTTTGGTATAATTTAAAGTTTTTAACCCTAACATAAAATGTATTTAAATTTTAAGAAATTGTTAAATCCATCTGCTCCGTCTTTTAGTTGAACCCTAACATAAAATGTACTTAAATCAAAATACTTATATATTAGATAATATAGGTTTTTATAAGTTTGAATATAATTAATATTTT
This sequence comes from Peptoniphilaceae bacterium, assembly GCA_052090825.1. Taxonomy (GTDB): domain Bacteria; phylum Bacillota; class Clostridia; order Tissierellales; family Peptoniphilaceae; genus JBQDBK01. The sequence continues at coordinate 26,083 of JBQDBK010000012.1, forward strand.
GAAATAATTTAATAAAATTAGAATTAAAATTAAATACTTCTAAGGATAAGGTTTACAAAGAATTAATTTTGGGAATAAATAAAATATATAAATTAATTTTAAGTATAGGAGTTTTAATATGATTAAAAATATAATAATTATCTTTATGCTTTCTTTATTCTTGGTTGGATGTCAAGGAAAGAATGATAATGTAATAAATAATAATAATTTAAATACAAAAAAAGAAGTGGTAGAAAATAATAAAGCTTTATCTGATCTTGAATTAAGTGTAGAAGATAATAATTTGGATAAGGGGCCTTTCTTATATATAAATGATGATAATGTAAAGATAAAAGTTGAAGAAGTCTTTTCTAAATTCAAGGAAGTCCACCCAGAAGCTAATCTTGTATCTATTTCTTTAGATAGTGATAACAAGGTCTATAAGTATGAGCTAGAGGGAAATTCTAAGGATAAAAATTTTGAATTTGAAATTAATACTAAAACAGGTGAAATAATAAAAGATCACAGTGAAATTGATGATGAAGACGAATTTTTAAGTTTAGATATAATTTCTAAGATTGATGAAATTATAGAAAAAGCATATAAAGATGCTGGTGTAAATAATTATTTTAATACTGCTTGGGAAGTTTCTGTAGATGATAGTATAGCAGTAATGGATTTAGAGTTTAAAGATCAAGATATGAAAGAGATAGAATATAAATATAATATCTTAAGTGGGGAACTTATTGAAAAAGAATTAGATTAAAATTTTATATAAACTCAGCTGAGTCTGGGTTTATATTTTTATTTTAAATTACCAATTTATTTATAAGTAATTAAATTGTTACAATTTTTAAAAGGATGATAGAAAAGTGAAAGGATATAATAAAAATCAAATAATTACTGATGAAGATAAACCTATAATAGGTATATCTTGGTTTGGTAAAGATGAGTTCGATGAAAATACTAAACTTTATACTGAAGCTGTAATTGCTACTGGGGGGAAACCTATCCTTATACCTAAATTAACTAATCAAAAAGATGCAAGTCAAGCTTTGAATTATTTAGATGGAGTTATTTTAGCAGGAGGAGTTGATATAAATCCAGAACTCTATAATGAAATAGCTCTAGAAGAAGTTAAAAATGTAAATGATGAAAGAGATAGGTCTGATTTTCTTTTATTAAAAGAATGTGAAAAAAGAGATATGGTAACTTTAGGGATTTGTCGTGGTATGCAAATAATGAATGTATTTTGTGGGGGTTCTTTATATCAAGATCTTAATAAGCAATACACAAGTGAAATATTACATAGGTATATAGATAAAAGGGGATTTTTAAGTCATAATGTATTTTTAGAAAAAGGAAATATCTTATCTGAATCTATGGGAATTCATGGGAAATATGAAGTTACTTCCTGGCATCATCAAGCAATAAAAGAGCTTGGGGAAAATTTGAAAGTTGTGGCTAAATCAGAGGATGGTCTTATTGAAGCAATTGTAAAAACCGATAATTCATATTTTTATGGTGTTCAATGGCATCCTGAAAAATTAATAGATAATAGAGATATCTATGCTATTAATATGTATAAATCTTTTATGAATGAAGCTAAAAAAAGGAAGATCTCATTTTAATGAGATCTTTTTATAATTTATTAACTTCTTTTTCCAATAGTTTTAATCCCTTTTCTAAAAGAGATTGAGGGCAGGCTAAGTTAAGCCTCATAAAACCCTCACCATTACTACCAAACCAATGTCCACTATCTAAAGCAAGGCCAGCATTTATAAACAAACTAACTAGTTCTTTTCTATTTAAGCCTAGTTTTCTACAGTCAAGAAACATTAAATAAGTTCCTTGAAGTTTTATTGGCACTATAGTTTTAATATTATTAGAAAAGTATTGGTAGGCAAACTCTATATTGCTTTGTAAATAAATTAACAATTCTTCTAACCATTTTTCTCCATGTCTATATAAATCTTCAGTAATTTCTCTGCTAAATACGTTTGAATGATTTAAAAAAAGATTATTTAATTCATTTTTATATTGATCCATTTTTTTTGTATCAGATATTATACAGTAAGAACTTTTCAGTCCTGCTATATTAAAAGTTTTAGAAGGGGCTGTACAGGTTATAGAATTCGTTTTAAATTCTTCAGATATACTTGCAAAAGAAGTGTGTTTATATGGTTTATAAACTAGATCAAAATGTACTTCATCAGAAACAACTAAAACATTGTTTTCAATACATATCTTACCTAGTTTAATAAGTTCTTCTTTAGACCATACTCTTCCAACAGGATTATGTGGACTACATAAGATAAGCATTTTTACATCAGGATCTTTAGCTTTGTCTTCTAGGTCTTTAAAGTCCATGGTAAAATTTCCATTATTTTCAACTAATTTATTTTCAACTATAATTCGCTTATTATTTTTAATAACATCGAAAAAAGGATAATAGACTGGAGTTTGTATTATTATTTTGTCTTTTTCTTTAGTAAATAATCTAACCATCATATTTAATAGAAATACTACTCCAGGACCATATTCTATTTCATTTTTTGTAACTTTTAAATTATGTCTTTTTCTAAGCCAATTTATAATAGCATCATAATAAGAGTCAGATCTTTTGGTATATCCGAAGATTCCATGTTTAGATCTTTTAATAAGAGTATCTATAGCAAAATCTGGAATTTTAAACTCCATATCAGCAACCCAAAAGGGTTTAAGCTTAGGATTTCCAAAAATATTATCTAACTCTTCATATTTAATAGAGTCAGTATTAGACCTATCTATAACTTCATCAAAATTATACATTTCAACACATCCAATCAAATTTACTTATTCTATTATATAAATTATAACATATGATTAAAATTAACTTAGTGATGACCTAAAATATATGAGTATATAATATCTAATAAAGATAATAAGAAAATAGGTGGTTGAAAGTTTGATATAAAATGTATTTAATTATAAAACGAAAGTAGACTAGATCTAATTTTATATAATGAAAAATTATAAAATTTAAATTTTAAGGAGTTAGCATGAAAACTGAAAAAGTTATAGTTGAGAAATGGAATCCTAATTGGGAACTTGAGTTTAAGAAGATTGTTGATTCATTTGGTCAGGAATTACTTAAAAGAGTTTTGAAAATCGAACATATTGGAAGTACTGCGGTTTATGGTTTATCTTCCAAGCCTTGTATAGATATGGATATTGTAATTAATGATTATTCTGATTTTGTAGATGTTAAATTCTTATTAGAGTGTAATGGTTACATACATGAAGGGGATTTGGGAATTAAAGGAAGAGAAGCCTTTGCATATAAAAATAAGAATAATTTAATGGTTCATCATTTGTATGTATGTGCTAAAGATTCTGAAGAACTTAAAAGACATGTGGAATTTAGAAATTATTTAAGAGATAATCCAGATGCTATAAGAAAATATTCTAAAATTAAAGAAGAGGGTGCAAAGTTATATCCCTATGATATAGACAAATATATTGAGTACAAGTCTTCTTTTATAGAATATATTTATGTGTTATGTGAACTTTCTAATTAAAATATAAGAAGAATCAATTTCACTAAAATATTAGCTAATATTAATTTAAATTATATATTTTTATATTTATGGGTAAATATTAATATATATTATTCTATAATTTTATATTTTAAATTTACTATTACTTATAATTTTTTATTTAAATATAAAGATATAGAAATACACCAATTAGGTGCATAAATAAATTTGAGAGGAGTTAATATGAATTCAAAAAAGAGTATTTTATTAGTTTTACTTATGATACTTTCTACTTTTATGGTTGCTTGTTCAAAAAATGAAAATAATGTAGAGGTTACAAAGAAAGACGAAAAAGAATTAAATGTTGCTTATGTAACAATGGATTTGACTAGTCCATATTTTATAAAAATAGTTGATGGAATGAAGGAAGAGGCAAAAGAGCTAGGGATAAATTTAAGCGTGCATGATGGGAAGTATCAAGCTCAACCGCAAATAGATGCAATGGAAACTTTAATAACTCAAAAAGTTGATGCAATAATTTTAAGTGCAAATGATCCAGCAGCTTTACAACCATTAGTAGATAAAGCAAAAGAGGCAGGTATTAAAGTTATAGCAGCTAATGCCGAAGTGAAGAATGTAGATGCTTTTGTCAGTTTAGTAGAGAAAGATTATGGTTTAACTGGTGGAGAGATTGCGGGTAAATATATAGCTGAACACATGGATGGCGAAGCCGAAGTTGCTCTTTTAAAATTTACTCAAGTTCCTGCTGTTATAGAAAGAGGAGAAGGTTTAAAAGAAGGTATTTTAAAATATGCTCCTAATGCTAAATTTGTAGCAGAAGTTGAGTCAAGTACAAGAGAAACAGGACTAAAAGCAATAGAAAATGTGTTACAAACTAATCCTAATTTAAATGTAGTAGTTGGTATAAATGATGATTCAGTTTTAGGAGCATATGAGGCTATGGTAGCTGCTAAAAAGACTGGCGATGATATTTGTCTTGTTGGACTAGATGCAGTAGATGAAGCTATAGCAAAAATTAAAGATGGTGGAATTTATAGGGGTACAGTTGATATTGATCCATATGGAAGTGGAAAGTTGATAATGGAAACAACAAAGAAAGTTCTTGATGGTGAAACTATTAATGACATGATAAAATTCCCTATGATTCCAGTAACGAGCGAAAATATAGATAAATATTAATTTAAAATAAAGGCAAATTAATTTGCCTTTATTTTAATAACGGAGAAAGAAATGAATGGAATTTTAAATTTAAAATCAATTTGCAAAAGTTATGGTGGAATAAAGGCTCTTGATAATGTGGATATATCTTTTATAAAGGGAGAAATACATTCAATAGTTGGTGAAAACGGAGCTGGGAAATCTACTATGATACAGATAATAACAGGGGCTGTTTCACCCACTAGTGGAGAAATTTATTTTAATAATGAAAAAATAAATGATATGACTCCTATAAAAAGCAAGTCTATGAAAATAGTAGCGGTTTATCAAGAACTTAATTTAATTCCAGAATTAAGTGTATATGAAAATATCTTCTATGGAAGAGAAATAACAAAGGGCTTAACTTTAGATGAGAAAGATATGAAAGCTAAGGCTTTAAATATTTTAAAGGACTTGGATTCTGATATAGATATAAATGAAAAGGTTAAAAATTTAGGCATTGGAAGTTCTCAAATAGTAGAAATTGCCAAAATTTTAATAGATGAACCTAATTTAATACTTTTTGATGAACCTACAGCATCTCTTCCTCAAAAGGAAGGGGAAAAATTACATGAAATAATAAAAAAATTATCAAATAAGGGGATAGCTATAGTATTTGTTTCTCATAAGCTTGATGAAGTAGTTAAAATATCAGATACCATATCTGTCCTAAGAGATGGAAAACTTATTACTAGCAAAAAAAAGACAAATATGGGAGAGGAATTCTTCAATATACCATCTTTAATTAGAGATATGACTGGAAAATCAATTGATTATGAAATAGACAGTAAAAGTGTTAATGAGGATAGAGTAAGGCCTATTCTAGAACTTAAAAATATTTCAACATCAAAAATATCTAATGTCAACCTATCTCTTTACAAGGGTGAGATTTTATCTATAACAGGAAAGCTTGGTTCTATGAGGACTGAACTACTATCTACGATTTTTGGAATTGAAAAAATTAAGACTGGAGAGATTTATATAAATGGAAAAGCTGTTTCAATAAATAATCCTAAAGATGCAATGAAACTTGGAATAGTCTATATTACAGAGGACAGAAAAGATAGTGGTTTGTTTATGAACTTATCAATAAAAGAAAATATGACTATAGTTCACATAAATAATAAAGGATTGTTAAATAGAATAGATGATAAAGAAGAAGAAAAAGCAATAGAAGAAATTTTATCTAAGTTAGATGTGAAATATTCAAATATAAATCAAAAAGTTAAGGAACTAAGTGGTGGAAATCAACAAAAAGTAGTAATTGGTAAATGGCTAATTACTTCTCCTGAAATTATTTTATTAGATGAACCTACTAGGGGAGTTGATGTAGGTGCAAAGGAAGAGATATATAAGATAATTTATAAGTTGGCAAAAGAAGGAAAGGCTATTATAATGGTTTCATCAGAGATAGAAGAGGTACTTAGACTTTCTCATAGGACTTTAGTAATGAGTAATGGTAAGATTATATCTGAGTATGATAGAGAAGATATGGTAGTTGAGAATATATTAAATGATTCTTTTGCGCTAAACTAGGGGTGGTTGTGATTGTTAAATAAATTAAAAAAATTTACTTTTAAATACGGTACTTTTATTTTTTTCGTCATATTAATAATATTCTTTTCTCTTACCACAGATACTTTTTTGCATTTGCAAAATATAACTAATATATTAAGACAAATTTCAATTATTGGAATCTGCACAGTCGGTATGACCATGATTATTTTAACAGGGGGAATAGATTTATCTATAGGATCAATAGTAGCCTTAAGTGGAATAGTTTTATCTAAAATGATTGTATCTGGAATTTCCATTCCTCTAGCTATAGTTGCAACTCTCCTTGTTGGGATTTTACTTGGGTTTATTAATGGAATTTTAATAAATAAAGTTAAGATACCACCTTTAATAGCCACTCTTGGAACAATCTCAGTATATAGAGGCATAGCCTATATTATTACAGGGGGGATAGCTATTTATGGCTTTCCAGATTCTTTTAGAATTATAGGACAAGGATATTTAGGATTTATGCCCATCCCTGTAATTATCCAATTAATAGTTTATTTTTTTGGTATATACATCTTATATAAAACTCCTTTGGGAAGGTATATTTATGGAATAGGCAGCAGTGAAAAAGTATCCTATTTATCAGGAATAAATGTATCAAAAGTTAAGTATTTTGTCTATATGCTATCTGGATTTTTAGGAAGTTTAGCAGGAATTGTTTTATTATCTAGGTTAAATAGTGGTTTGCCAAATACAGCAACGGGTTTTGAACTTGATGTAGTTACTGCAGTTGTATTAGGAGGTATTAGTATAACTGGTGGAGAAGGAAGATTAGAAAAATCTATATTAGGTTGTTTAATTATAGGGGTTTTATCTAATGGGATGATTCTTTTGGGCATACCAGAATTTTATCAAATGCTTACAAAAGGTTTAGTTTTAATTTTAGCAGTTGGGATTGATATTACTATGAAAAGAAGTATGGATTAAATAAAGTTTATATATTTTAAAATTAAATAGCATTTATATGATGGAGACATGTATTTGTCTCTGTTTTCATTTTTAATCTTATTATATTATTAACTTAATAAATAAATCTTGATGAAATTATAAAGTAAATTAGAATATAATCTAGTAACAATTAAAAAGTACTTTAATATATAATAGGTATAAGAGAATTTAATAATAGGATACAACGAGAGGTCTTACGATGATAATAGAAGTAAAAGAAAATAATTATAATATAGAGATTGGATATAAGATAGATAAAAAATTAAGAAACTACCTACTAAAGAATAAGGAGAGAAAAATAGCTTTAATTTCTGATGATAAGGTATACCCTATATATAAGGAGAGAATAGAAAAAATTCTAAAAGGACTATCCTATTCATCTTTTATTTTTGAAAATGGCGAAAATTCAAAGTCAATGAAAGTTTATGAAGAGGCTATGTTCTTTTTATCAAATAATAATTTTTCGAGAGGAGATCTTATTTTAGCTTTTGGTGGTGGAGTAACTGGAGATTTATCTGGCTATCTTGCAGGAACTTATCTCAGGGGAATTAGTTTTGTGGCTGTACCGACAAGTCTTTTATCCATGATAGATTCTTCTGTTGGAGGGAAAAATGGAATTAATTTCAACGGGCTTAAAAATCAAATAGGGACTTTTTATTTTCCAGAATATGTTCATATAGACTATAGTTTTTTAGAAACTTTAGATGAAAGAAATAGGAATAACGGTCTAGCAGAAATTTTTAAGTATGCTGTCTTAAAAGATAAAAATCTATATAAAAATTTAAAGGAAAATAAAGATAAGTTAAACTATGAATATCTTATAGGAAGGTCCTTAGAAATTAAGCTAGACTTTGTAAGAGACGATGAAAGAGATAAGGGGAAAAGACAGTATTTAAATTTAGGTCATACAATAGGCCATGGAATAGAGGGTTTAAGTAATTATTCTATAAATCATGGAGAAGCAGTTGGTATAGGACTTATATATATGGCTAGAGCAAGCTATAAAAAAAGTCTTGCCAAAGAAGATTTTTATAAAGATTTAATTAGGGAATTTAAGGCTTATAACTTGCCAACATCTTATTCTTTTAAAAATGAAGATATATTGGAAATAATAAAGCATGATAAAAAAATAAAAGACAATATGATAAATATTATAATTCCAGTAGAAATAGGTAGAGCTATAAATAAAAAGGTTAAACTTGATGAGCTAGTGGACTTTATAGACTTAGGGAAGACAGAATAATGGATGTAGTAATAAAAAATAAAAAATTAAGGGGTTCAATAGAAGGAATAAGTTCAAAGTCCTATGCTCATAGGGCCCTATTTTGTAGTGCTCTTGCTAAGGGAAGATCAAAGTTAATAATAGACACTCTTTCCAAAGATATAATAAATACAATAGACGTTATTAAAGCTATGGGATGTTTAGTAGAAGTTAAGGGAAACGAAATTATAGTTGACAGTTCTAAGGGTTATAGGAATAAATTTTTCCAAAGTACTGGTGAAAGTGGTACTAGCTTAAGACTTGCCCTTCCAATTTTTGCCTCTTTAGGAATAGATTCAAATATAGTTAGAGAAGGTAGCTTAATAGGAAGAACAAATGAAGTCTATTTTAAAGTCCTACCTAAACATGGGGTAGACATCTTTGAAGAAAGACAATCTATACTCTTAAGAGGTCAATTAAAAAGCGGTTCCTATGAAGTAGAGGGGAATATAAGCTCTCAATTTGTATCAGGTCTTTTGCTAGCTCTAGGGAACTTTAAAGAAGAGAGCAAAATAAAAATAAAATTTAATTTAGAGTCAAAACCCTATGTTGATATGACAATAGATGTAATGAAAAAATTTGGAACAAGTATTGTAGAAGGGAAAAACTTTTATCTTGTAGGTGGAGAATATGCACCAAGTGATTATATTGTAGAAAAAGACTGGAGCAATGCCCTGTTCTTTTTAATAGCAGGAGTAGAGGTTAAGGGGCTTAATATAAATTCTAAGCAGGGTGATAAAATGGCTTTAGGATATTTAGAGAAATTAGGCTATTTAAATATATCAGAAAATGAAGTTAAGTTAGAAAAGTTAAAAAAAGCTGAAGATTTTAGAATTATTGATGCCAGAAATATACCAGACTGTGTGCCAGCCCTATGTATAATATCTGCCCTTACGCCTGGACTTACAAAGGTTAAAAATATAAGTAGACTGAGATTAAAAGAAAGTGACAGAGTATCTACAACTATAAGTATGCTTAGGAATTTGGGAGTAGATGTAAAAGAAGAAGAAAATTCATTCACTTTTTCTAGTGTTGAGTCCTTTAAATCTTGCAAGATAAATTCCTATAACGACCATAGAATAGCTATGGCAGGAGCTATAGCAGGAACTTTTTCTAATGGACAAGTTATTATATTAGATAGCAAAAGTGTTGAAAAATCCTATATTAATTTTTTTAAAGATTTTAAAAGTCTAGGAGGAGAATATAATGTCCTATAGTTTTGGAGATATATTTAAAATAAGTTTATTTGGGCAATCTCATTCAGAAGAAATGGGAATACTTATAGATGGTCTTCCTGCTGGGAAGAAAATAGATTTAGATTTTATAAACTGCGAATTAGACAGAAGAAGGCCAGGGAAAAATAATTATTCTACAAGTAGAAAAGAAAGTGATAAGTTTAGAATAGTTTCAGGGCTTGTTGATGGATATACTTGTGGAGCACCACTCTGTGGTCTTATAAAGAATAAAGATTTTAAAAGTAAGGATTATAGTCAGTTAAAAGATAAACCTAGACCATCCCATGCTGATTTTCCTGCCTATATAAAATATAAAACTTTTAATGATATAAGTGGTGGTGGACAGTTTTCTGGAAGAATGACTGCTCCAATGACTATAGGAGGAGCTATAGCAAAGAAAATACTAAAAGAGAAAAATATTTTTATAGGAGCTCATATAAAAAGTATAAAAAATATTGAAGATAGTAAAATTGACTATACCAATGTAAAATATGAAGATTTAAAAAGTATAGCTTCAAAGGAGTTCCCAGTTATAGATGAGGAAATCGGAAGAAATATGATAGAACTTATTGAAGATATCAAATCTAAAAAAGATTCCCTAGGTGGAATAGTTGAAGTGGTAGTATTTGGGCTTCCAATTGGAGTGGGTGAACCTATTTACAATTCAGTTGAAGCTAAAATTTCTTCTGCTATTTTTTCTATTCCTGGAGTAAGGGGAATTGAATTTGGGACTGGTTTCAAGTCAAGTGAGATGACAGGGAGCCAGCATAATGATGAATACTATTATAGGAATTCTAAAGTGATGACAAAAACTAATAATAGCGGAGGGGTGATTGGAGGAATGACTAATGGCATGCCTTTAATATTTAAAGTTGCAATAAAACCTACAAGTTCAATAGGAAAAATTCAAAAAACAGTGAATTTAAAGGATAAAAGGGATACTGACTTAGAAATTTCTGGAAGACATGACCCTTGTATAGTTCCAAGAGCTTTACCAGCCTTAGAGTCAATTACTGCCATAGCTCTTTTGGATTTAATGATGATAGGTGGATTTTATGAACTTAGATAAGTTAAGAAAAAAGCTTGACCAAATAGATGAGGAAATTATAGACTTATTTCAAAAAAGAATGGAAGTTACAAGAGAAATAGCTGATTATAAAAAAGAAAATAATTTACCTATTACAGACATAAACAGAGAGAATGAAGTAGTTAATAGGTTAGAAGAAATTTCTTTAGAAGATTTTAAATTTATAGTTAAACCTCTTTATAATGAAATATTCACTCTTAGTAAAAAGTATCAAAATAATCTTATAAATAGTCAATCTAAAATTGAATACGGACTTATAGGTAAAAATTTAGGGCATAGTAAGTCGCCATATATTCACAAGTTAATAGGAGGATATGAGTATAAAATTAATTCTATGGACAAGGAAGAATTAAAAAATTTTTTTAAAAATAAAAATTTCAAAGGAGTTAATGTTACTATACCTTATAAGATAGAGGTTATGGACTATCTAGATGAAATATCTTCTTTAGCTAAAAGAATAGGTTCTGTAAACACTATAGTAAATAGGAAGGGTAATTTGTTTGGATACAATACAGATTACTATGGTTTTAAGTATATGTGTTACAGAGCTGGAATAAATTTTAAGAATAAAAAAGTTATAATTTTAGGAAGTGGCGGATCTAGTAAAACAATTAGGATTTTTCTTCAAGATGAAGGAGCAGAAAAAGTTGTAGTTATAAGCAGAAGTGGAAAGAATACTTATGCTGAATTAGACGAATATAAGTCTTTTGATGTTATAATCAATACAACGCCAGTAGGGATGTATCCTAACAATTTAGAATGTAAAATAGACTTGGATTTATTTGAAAATTGCCAAGCCATAGTTGATATAGTGTATAATCCCTTAAAGACTAAATTAATCTTAGAAGGAGAAAAAAGAGGAATTAAAACAACAGGTGGCTTATCAATGTTAGTTAGTCAAGCTTTCTATGCAAGTCAACTATTTTTAGATAAGAAACTTGATGAAAATAAGATAGATGCAACAATTAAAGAATTAAAAAAAGATATGTTAAATATTATTTTAATAGGTATGCCTGGAAGTGGGAAATCTACTATTGGAAAATTAATATCTAAAATCTTAAATAGAAAATTTATCGATACTGACAAATGTATTGAAGAAGAAACTGGCATGACCATAGCTGAGATATTTAAAAAAGAAGGTCAAGGGAAGTTTAGACAAATAGAATCTCAAATAATAAAAAAAGTTTCTAAAGAAAACAACTTACTTATTTCAACTGGAGGAGGAAGTATTTTATTAGAAGAAAATAGACAAGCCCTCCTTCAAAGTGGATATATAATTTTTCTGGATAGACCAATAACTAAACTCTCTAAAAAAGGAAGACCATTATCGAAAAATATAGAAAGTTTAGAGAAACTTTATGAAGAAAGATATAAGATTTATTTAGATATGGCAGATTTAAGAATTTCTGTAACTGAAGATGTTTATAAAACTAGAGATATGATATTAGAAAGTTTAAAAAATGATGAAATTATTAGTGATTAATGGACCAAATATAAATCTATTAGGTTTTAGAGAGCCTGATATATATGGGGAAAAGACATATAAAGATCTTTTAGACCTTTTGAAGAGTTTAGAAGAAAAATTAAAAATAAAAATAGATGAATTTCAAAGCAACTGGGAAGGTGCAATTATAGATGAAATTCAAAAATCCTATGGCGTTTATGATGGAATAGTTATAAATCCAGCAGCTTATACCCATACTAGCCTAGCCATATTAGATGCTTTGAAGGCAGTTGACATACCAACAGTTGAAGTGCATTTATCAAAAGTGTCTTCTAGAGAAGAATATAGGCAGATAAGTTATATAAAAGACTATGTTAAAACTAGTATAGAAGGGTACGGGATAGAAGGATATGAGAAAGCAATTGTATATTTGTTAGAATTTTTAGGAGATAAAAAACTTAATGAAAACTTTAATAATAGATAATTATGATTCTTACACATATAATTTATACCAACTAATTGCCAAGGTAAGTGGAGAAGAACCGATAGTAATAAAAAATGATGAGATGCCCTATGAAAAAATTTTAGAATTAAAATTTGACAATGTAGTAATTTCTCCAGGCCCTGGAAGTCCTGAAAAAGAAGAGGACTTTGGAGTTTGCAAAAGAATAATTCAAGAACTAGACAAACCTATATTTGGAGTTTGCTTAGGGCAACAAGGGATTTATTATTATAATGGTGGAGAAATTGTTTTAGCCCCTACTCCAATGCATGGAAGAATAAGTAGGATTAAACACAATAATAAGGGACTATTTAGAGGGATCAAGCAAGATTTTAAAGTTACGAGATACCACTCTTTAGTTTGCCAAGAAGCAGACTTAGAAAATATTTCAATTGATGCTAGAAGTGAAGATGGACTTATAATGGCAATTTCTCATAAAAAGAAACCTATTTACGCAGTACAATTTCACCCAGAATCAATTTGTACTGAATACGGTGAAGAAATGGTAAGAAATTTTTTAGATTTATCTAAAGAATACTATTTAAATAATAGTCAATTAAGATATGAAGTCTTGGATAAAAGCTATGAAAGTAAAGATATTTTTGAAAGTCTTTATGAATATGATTCAAAAGTTTTGTGGTTAGATAGTAGTAAAATTGTAAAAGACCTATCTCGATTTTCTATATTTGGTATGTCTAGTCAGTGCAGAGGACATATTTTAAAGTACAATACAGATAAAAGAGAACTTGAAAAAATATATGATTCTGGGGAAAAAGAAGTATTTAATATATCTATATTTGATTATTTAAAAGAAAATAAACTTAATTGGCAAGGATTAGATGAACTTCCTTGTGATTTTCAGTTAGGTTATATTGGATATCTAGGATATGAACTAAAAAAAGAATGTATTGTAGAAAACAAACATAGCTATAATTATCCAGATGCATATTTTAGATATGTTGATAGGGCCATAATTATAGATCATTTAGAAAATAAAGTTTATGTATTATCCTATAAAGATGATTTCAAGTGGATAGAAGAAGTTAAAATTTTACTTGAAGAGAAAAAAGAAAAAATTTCTTATGTAGGAGAAATAAGAGGAGAGTATCCTAGAGTTAACTTTGTTAGAGATAAAGAAACCTATATCAAAGATATTGAAAAGAGCAAATATTTAATAAGGCAAGGAGAAACCTATGAAGTTTGTGTAACAAATAGGTTAGATATTAATGATAAAGTAAAAGCAGTAGACTATTATATGATTCTTAGACAAGTTAGCCCTGCTCCTTATGCAGCCCTATTAAATTTTGATGAGATTTCAATAGCTTGCTCATCTATGGAGCGTTTTATAAAGATTGATAGGGATAATATAGTTGAAACTAAACCAATTAAGGGTACAATAAGACGAGGAATTAATAAAGAAGAAGATGAAGAATTAATAAGGGAACTATCAAGTGACGAAAAGACTATGTCTGAAAATTTAATGATAGTAGACTTGTTAAGAAATGATTTAGGAAAAGTTTGCCAAGTGGGCAGTGTTGAAGTTCCTAAATTAATGGATGTAGAAACTTATTCTACTCTTCATCAATTAGTAAGTACAGTAAAAGGAAAGATAGATTCCAGGTACGATGGCATAGATGTATTAAAGGCTTCATTCCCTGGAGGATCTATGACAGGAGCGCCTAAGAAAAGAACTTTAGAAATAATAGATGATATAGAAAATCTGGCTAGGGGAGCTTATTCTGGAGCAATAGGATATATTTCCAATAATGGGAGCATGGATTTTAATATAGTAATTAGAACAGCTTTAATAGAAAAAGAAAAAGTTACAATAGGAGTTGGTGGAGCAATTATAGACCTGTCATCTCCAGAAGAGGAATTTGAAGAAATTCTATTAAAAGCTAAAGGTATATTAACTGCTTTTAAATTATATTATAAAGGCAACTTAGACCAAGATATATTTATTGAAGGTAGTGTGTAGGTGAAAAGATGATAGATGAAAAATTAATGGCTGAGAAAAAAATAGTAAAGGTTGGAGACTTAGAAATAGGAAACGGAAAACCTATTTTTATAGCAGGACCTTGTTCTATAGAATCAGAAAGTCACATAGTAGAGGAAGCTAAAGAATTAAAAAAAATTGGAGTAGATATATTAAGAGGAGGAGCCTTTAAACCAAGGACAAGTCCTTTTGATTTTCAAGGTATTGGCTTTGAAGCAGTAAAATATTTAAAAAAAGCCTCGGAAGAAACTGGACTCCCTATTGTAACTGAAATTTTAAGTGAAGAAGACATTGACAAAATGATAGATTATGTAGATCTATTTCAAGTGGGTTCAAGAAATATGTATAACTATGCCCTATTAAAAAAACTTGGAAAAACAAATAAACCTATTATTTTAAAAAGAGGATTTTCAGCAAGTTTAAAAGAATGGGCTATGGCTGCAGAGTATATAGCCATTGGGGGTAATGAAAATATAATCTTATGTGAAAGGGGAATTAGAACCTTTAATGATTATACAAGAAATACCTTAGACTTAGCAGGTGCAGTCTTAGTACAAAAAATGACAGGCCATCCAGTTATAGTTGATCCAAGTCATGGTACAGGAGTAAGGGAATTAATTGAACCTATGACTAAGGCAGCCCTTGCTTGTGGCTTAGATGGGCTTATGATAGAAGTCCACGAATGTCCAGATGAGGCTTTAAGCGATGGTAAACAGACTATAGATTATAAAACTTATAAATCTATAGTGGAAAGTATTGAATAGAAGTGTTTAAGATGAAAATAAATTTAGATGAAGGCTTTTTCTTTGGAGAAGGAGCCTTTGAAACTATAAAAGTAATTAAGAAAAATCCTTTATTTCTAAAAGACCACTTAAAAAGACTAAATTCTAGCCTAGCATTTTTTGGAATAGAAAAAGAAATAAATGAAAATCAAGTTAAAGAATATATAAAAACAGTTGAAGAAGAAAACTATGCCTTAAAAATAACAGTATCAAGGGAAAACACCTTATTTACAAAAAGACAAGACCCCTATATAGGTATAGACAGGAATAAGGAATATAAATTATTAATATCTAAAGTTTTAAGAAATTCAACTTCTCCTATGGTTTACCATAAGACTATAAATTATTATGAAAATATTTTAGAAAAAAGAAAAGCTATATCAGAAGGTTACTATGAGGTTCTCTTTTTAAATGAAAAAAATATGGTATGTGAAGGTGCAGTTTCAAATATATTTTTTGTAAAAGATGAGAAAATTTATACACCAAATTTAGAATCAGGCTTACTTAAAGGGACAATGAGAGACTATATTATAAAAGAATATAAAGCTATAGAAAAATCAATAAGTTTAGAAGAATTAGAAAACTACAATTCAGTTTTTATAAGCAATGCCTTAATGGGAATTATACAGGTTTCTCATATAAATAATATAGAATATAAAAAATCACCAATTATAGATAATATAATTAGTGATTTAGTAAATATGGGATTTTAAAAGTAGAAGATACACAAATAGTATCTTCTACTTTTTATTAATTACTTTTTTCGATTATATTTACAAGTTTTACTTCTCTCTTATTGGACATATATAGAGAAAATAAATATAGAAAGAAAGTACTAGCAAGGAAGATAAGTAACTTATTAGTATTTAAGTTTGCTGCATTATAAGGAATATAAACTTGTAATATAAAAAAATTAATGTAAATAGTCATAATAATACGATAAAAAATAATTGAAAATTTTGGTGAAAATTCACTTATTATTAAAATAACGAAATTAATAATTAAAAAAATTATAAACCTATTTATAAAAGTGTTATTAAAATCTATAAAATAGTAAGATATTCCAAGAACTAAGCCAGATAAAATAACCATAAAAGAGAATTTTAAAACTTGTAGCTTGTTTAAAGTCTTATAGTAATCAAAGGGCAAAAGAAGCAAAAATTTTTGATTAAAAGCAGGTTCTATAAAATCTATAAATATAACTAATATAAAAGAAATAAAATAAAAGGTATAAGAGTTATCCGAAAAATAAAAAATACAAAATATGGAAATCAAAGGAAATAACAATAAAATTAAATTGTTTTTATCTTTAAAACTTAATAACTTTGTCCAAACTAAAATTTTTAAAATAGAAAAATTCTTATCTTCAAAGGAAAGATTGCCTTCTTTAGACTTTTTACTTTTAATATCTTCATAAATTATATTCTTTATATTTATAATTTTTAATACAAAAGAAATAATAAGTAAAATAAGCAAAAGGTTAGCAAATCTATTTAAATTTAAAATTATGTTTCCCTTAGCCTTAAGGGGGAAAAACAACTTAAAAAAACGATTAACTGAAAAAATTATGAGTAGAGGAAAAATATTTGAAAACTTCCCAAAAGATTTATGAATTTTGCTATATTTTTTTTCATGAGTCTTTATCAACACTAAAATTAATATAAATATAAATAATATTTTTATCATTAGGAAAAATAAATTGCCCCTTATAAAACTATGTCCAAATATATGGTAGACAAGCATGGGAATAAAAAAAGTAAAACCTATAGCTAAATATAGAGTAAGTAGAACTATTGGATAAGTTTTTACACTAGAAATAGGCAGACTAAAAAATAATTTTTTATCTAATTTAATAGTTGAAGCATGTCCTAAGATAAAGAATATAGTTATAAAATATAAAATAGCATACATAAACATAATATATTCAAGATTATCCCCAAATAGATGACCAACAATTATAATAAATAGAAAAAAATATGCTGCTAAGGATACTTTCATATAATTTTTTATAGTAAGTAAATTTAATTGTAGTAGTTTTATTAAATCTTTCATAGTTATTCGCCTTTATTTATAAGCCTTTATATATTTCCAAAATCAGGTTCTCTTTTACTAAAATAATAAGCTGATAGAAAATATATAAAAATAGAAATAATATTAAGTATAATTAAAGTTGTATAAGAATAATTTATATTAATGGCGGAAGTTCTAAGGCTCCTAATTGCTATAAAAAACCAAGGTAAGAAATAGTATTTTCTTACAGAAGGCATAAAATGGGTACAGTTAAATATAGCCAGGAATATAATAAACGATGCAATTAAAAATAAAAAATTTTTTGTAAATACAGAATCTATCCCTAATATTATAGATTGCCTTATAAAAATTAGTCCTAAAAGTACAAGAGCAAATATAATATTTATAAGTCTTAATTTTTTTGAAACCTTGTAGAAATCAAAAGGCAAAGCTAAAAGAAATTTTTGCTCATTTATACTAGAAAATAAAATTAGTATTAGCGGAAAAGCAAAGACAATATAAAAAATAGACTTACCTATAAGTACTATATAAAAAAAGAAAATAGTTAGAGGTAAAAGTAGAAATAAATCAAGAAAATAATTATTTTTAAAGGCTAAAAACCTGGTCCAAAATAATATTTTAATTTGACTATAATCTTTATTTCCTACATAACTTTCAGTAATTTTGGGATTTTTATCCATATCTTTTAGATATACTTCTTCGTAATCTTTAATTGAATTTATGGAGATTACCCTTATTAGAAGAGATATAAATAAAGCTAAAGAAAAGTCAAGTTGCTTAAATACAGAAGTTCTTGAAATTCCATTAATAAGATTAATAGAAAAAACTATTAATGGAAATATGAATAATAAAATATTCTTTTTAAAAAAGCCTATCATATTCTTAAAATTTCTATTAGCATTTTTTATTAAAACTAAAATAAACGCCCAATTTACTAGAGGAACCATGATATCTTTTAATATTTCTAAATTAATAATATTTCCAAAAAGAAGATGAGAAATATAAATAGGTATAAACATTAAAAGTATAAGTCCTGTGTATATAGCAAAGTGAATAATAGGGTAGGTTTTAAGTCCACTTATTGGGAAAATCAGTAAAAATCTTTCATCAAATTTAATTAAAGGTAGAAAAAAAATAGTAGGATATACAAAAAGTTTATATAGAAGAACAAAGTTATATTCTATGGAAACATTTCCGGAAGAAGAGAATCTTTGTAATACTATTAAAATAAATAATATTATATACATAGTAAAAATACCCTTGATAAAAGTTTTAACTGATTGTAAATTTAAGTGTAATAGTTTTTTAAAGTCTTTCATATTTGTCCTCCTTTTTAAATTAGTTTTATGATTAGTAAATATAAAATTAAAAATATTTTTATATTTCAAATTTAATTTTACATTAATCTTTTTATAGAGATTTTGGCTTAATCTATATAGTTATTATAATAAATATCTAGTTTTCATAAGTATATATTAATAATTCCTATTATTAATAAATGTAATGGATAAAAAACATAAACAAATTTACTTATGTCTTTTCCTTTTTCTCCATTATATAAGGCTAGGGGAATTAAAGATAAATAAACTCCTGGCATATATCTTTGATCGAGAAAGGTAATTATACCTGTCATTAATTGCTTTGGCCTTGAATGTCTAAATAAATAAAATCCAGCAATAACAAGTATTCCCCAATACTTTCTATCACATTTTATTAAATTTGCTATCATCATAAATATTGCAATTATGAGCATTGAAATAATCCATTTTAAAATAGTATTATACTTTTTATCTTCTAAAATTTTTAAGCTATATAGCATAATAAGAGCAAGTGTAAAAGTCCAACCTACATTTCCAAAAGTGAAATTTCTCCAGTATTTTATATTGTAAACCATTCCTCCAAAACATAAATTATAAGGGATAGTAGAAATTATAGAAAAAATAAAGATTCTAGTTAAATATTTCTTATAATTTTTGGTATGTACAAAGCCTTCAACTATTAAAAATGCAAATATAGGAAAAGCTATACGACCTATATTTCTCATGATTAAAAATATAATATAAAATTTTCCGCCATTTTGTATAAGCGGCATTATAAAAATAGCTCCTATATGATCAATTAACATACAGATACAAGCTAAAATTTTTAACCACATAGTATTAAGCCTTATTCTCTTTTCTCTCATAAATTAACACTCCAATATACATTTAAAATTATTAATATTGATCTCCCTTAATCTTTAAGCTTAAATTTAGCAGAGTAATTATTAATCTTTAATTTAAATTATGCAAACTCACTGTGCTTATGTTTAGTTAGGTGAATTATTGAAATATATATTATTGAAGAAATAATTAAAACTATAACTAAAGGAGCTAATGATAAATTATTTGCCAAAAAATCACTAGCAGAACTAAGTAGACCAGGAAATATAGATATATCTACAAATAAGTTAAAAAAATTTATTTTTGTAAAACTTTCTCTACTTTCAAATATAAATAGTAGAGTAGAGCAAGATATTGTAAAAGTTATAAAATTTTTAATAAATAGTATATCTATTTGTTTATTATTTATATTTATAAAAAATATTAATAATAAAAATAAGCTTAGAACAATTATCTTTATAGATTTAACATAGTTTGAAGTTTTATAAAAATCTATTGGCATAGTTATTAAAAATTTTTGGTTTTTATTTGTTCTCAGTAAGTATAGAATTAGTATCCAAGGGACAATATAAAAAAATATTGGTGCATTTTTAGATATATTAAAAACCATCCTATATAAAAATATTGATCCAACTAAAACTAAATAAGAGAAATTTTTATATTTAATATTTAAGAATTTTGTCCAAAGCCATAGTTTCAAATACTTAAATTTATTAGATTTTTTGAACTTATTATTTTTAATTGATTTTTCTTCTCTTTGAATACATTTAACTTTTTCATAATTTGATTTGCCTATAGTAAGACTTCTTAATATTAAAGTTATAAAAAGAGCAATAATTAAGTCTAAATAGATTATTAAGTAATAAAATTTATTTTCTTTAATAATTATATTAAGGGTTGGAAAATACTTATAAATGCTATAGTTAAGAAACATAGTAATTATTATAGGTACAAATAAATAAAAATTATTTTTAAAGAAGTCTATAGGTCTTTTAAAATCTCTATTCAAATTTTTCCAAAGGCTCAAAATCAATACATAGTGCATTAAATTAATAAAAGATTCTGAAAGATTCTCATCTTTAAATACGTCTTTAAAAAATAAATTTGAAAGAAGTATTGGTATAAAGTAAATAAAAGTTGTAAAAATATAAGTCAAAAGATGAACAAAAGGGTAGCTTTTAAATTTATTTATGGGCATAACTACTAATATCTTTTCATCTAAAGCAACCAGAGGTAAAAATATTAGTATTGGATAAATTAAAAATATAAAATATTTAAAAAGATTATATTCATAGGTTGGGTTCACATATTTTTGCAATGCAATAACTATAAAAAAGAAAATATACAAAGAAAAAGAAATTTTTATATAATTTTTAATAGACTGCATATTTAAGTTTAAAAATTTTAAAAAATCTTTCATTATGGACCTCCAGATTAATAAATTATTTTTTATTTATAAAAAAATACATAATATCTTGTATGCTGGCTTCTCTAATATTTTTACTGTTAAAACTACTATCTAAATTTTCTTTTTTTATTAGACCAGAAAAGTAAAATTCATTTTCTTCATATCCAATAAATTTTTCTTTATTATAAGATCTTCCTTCTTCTTTTGTAGTTTTTAGTATTTTATATTCTTCCCTAATACTTTCTATATCTTTAGAAAAAACAAGTTCACCCTTATTGATAAATGTTATATAGTCTGCTATTTCTTCTAGGTCTTCGGTAATATGTGATGAAAATAAGATTCCTGCATTTGTTTTTTCTCTGTAATCTCTTAAAATTTTTAATATTTCACGCCTTACAATAGGATCAAGTCCAGCGGATGGTTCGTCCATAATTATAAATTTAGCATTGTGAGATAGGGCTAGAGCTATTTGACATTTCATAATATTTCCCTTTGATTGTTCAGAGAATCTTTTTAATTTACTTATTTTTAATCTATCAACTAGATTTTCAAAATACTCTTCATCAAAATTTTTGTATAAATTTTTATATATAAAATGTAATTTATCTAGATTTAAGTAGTCTGGATATATTGATTTATCAAATACAAATCCTATATTTTCTTTGATGGCTACATTATTTTCCATTGTATTTTTTAAACCAAATATTTCTATTTCACCACCTGTAGGTTTAATTAAATTCATAATCAAGTTAATAATTGTAGTTTTACCTGCACCGTTTGGTCCAATTAAGCCCATTATGTAGCCTTCCTCTAGAGAAAAGGATATATTCTTCAATTCAAATTCAAAGTCATAATAGTCTTTAGATACATTCATTAGTTTTAGCATATAATCACCTCATATTAGTTTTAAAATTTCAATTATAGTATTCTTGTCTATACCATATTCATTAGCTTCATTTAAGATATTAATTAGTTCATTTTGTATCTTGTTAAGTTTAAATTCCCTTATATTTTCAATTTCTTGTTCACTAACAAAAGATCCTTTACCAGGCATAGTTGAGATGAGACCTAATTTTTCCAATTCATCATAGGATTTTTTAATAGTTATTACAGAAACTTCTAAAGAATTTGATAAAGATCTAATAGAGGGGAGTTTGTCCCCAGATTTTAATTCTCCATTCATAATTTTAGATTTAATCGCTGAAACTATTTGTTCATAAATTGGAATTTTACTAGCTTTTGATAATAATATAAACATATCTCACCCACCCTTCAACAGTTATAACTGTTATAGCTTTTAAGTAAATTATATATACAGTTATAAAACTTGTCAAGAAATTATTTAATATAATCTTAAATAAGATAAACTTTATATATGCTTAGTTTATGATATAATTGATCTATGATTATAAGTACATGTGAAATAAAATTAAGGTTATTTTCACCAAATAGCCTAAAAGAAAAAAGAAGGATTTTAAAGTTCTTAATAGAAAGATTAAAAAATAAGTTTAATATTTCCATTTCTGAAGTGGGGGACAATGATATTTGGCAAGCATCTACAATAGGAATTGCGATAGTTTCTAATGATTCTGCCTTTTCTGATGAAATAATAAATAAAATAATTAATTTTATTGAAGATTTTAATGAAGTGGAAATTATTGATATAGATATAGAAGTGTATGGGTGATTATGAGGAAATTATTAACTAAAAAGGAAATAATTGAAGTATTAGATATCTTAGAGGATACTTATCCTGATGCTAAGTGTGAGTTAATTCATAGTAGTCCTTTTGAATTGTTAGTTGCTACTATACTTTCTGCCCAATGTACTGATGTAAGAGTTAATAAGTTAACAAGTACTATATTTCAAAAGTATAATAAGCCTATAGACTTTGTAAATTTAGGGCTTGAAAATATAGAGATCTTAATAAAGCCTTGTGGTTTTTATAGGAATAAGGCAAAAAGTATTTTTATGACTTCAAAAATTCTAATAGAGGAATATAATTCTGAAGTCCCAAAAACTATAAAAGAACTAATGAAGTTACCAGGAGTGGGGAAAAAGACAGCTAATGTGGTAGCTTCTACTTCTTTTGGGGTTCCAGCTATAGCTGTAGATACTCATGTTTTTAGACTGTCAAATAGAATTGGCTTTGTAGATGAAAAGGATGTTGAAAAGACAGAAGCAAGTTTACAAAGAAAAATTGAAAAAGCAAGATGGACTAGAGCTCACCACCTGCTTATATTTCATGGAAGAAGAACTTGCAAAGCAAGGAAACCTCTTTGTGAGATTTGTCCAATATCAAATTATTGTAAATATTATCAAAGGGAGAAAAGTTGATGGATTTTTTAAAAAATATTGGTAAAGATAAAAAGCTAATAAGCTTGGTTATAATTACTATTATTTTTATAATAAGTGTAGTTTTTTATCTTAATGAAGTAAAAAGTACTAATATTCATAAAGGAATCAAGGTTTCTAGTATAGATGTTTCTAATTTAACAAAAGAAGAAGCTAGGGATAAGGTTGAAAAAATAAAAATTGACGAAATAAGAAATGGGGAATTTTTATTTAAACTATCAGATGAAAAATACTATTTAAGCTATGAAGAACTTGGTTATAATTTGGATATGAATGGTGCTATAGATGAAGCCTATGATATAGGAAGAAGTAATTCTCTATTTAAAAATTATTTTAATATAGTATCTTCATTAATTATAAATAAAAATATAAAAATAAATGAGTCTTTTAATCAAGAAAAACTTGATGAAGCTATAAATTATTTAGTTACAAAAATTTATAAAGAACCTGTAAATGCTCAAGTTTATTATGATGATGAGAGTGGATTTAAAATATTGAATTCTGAAAAGGGTAGATATGTAGATGCTAAAACTTTAAAGGAACTTATAGAAAATAATATATTAGATAAAAAGGATATAGAAATACCCATATTTGTATCATCACCAAAAATAGTGGAAAGTGAATTTGAAGGAATAAATAGTCTTTTTGCTGAATTTTCAACAGATTATAGTAAATCTGTAAATAACAGGAAAGATAATATAGCCTTGGGAGCAAAACATTTGGGGAATTTATTAATAAAGCCAGGAGAAGAAGTTTCTTTTAATAATACAGTAGGAGATATAAGTACAGATACTGGATTTAAAAATGCTACAGTAATAGTTAATGGAGAATTTGACCAAGGTGTTGGTGGAGGAATATGTCAAGTTTCCACTACCTTATATAATGCTTTAATTAGGTCGGATGTAGAAATACTAGAAAGATCAAATCATACTAGACCAATTTCATATGTACCGCTAGGAACAGATGCTGCAGTAGCTCAAGGCTATAAAGATTTAAAATTTAAAAATAATATGAATCATAATATATATATAAAATCTTTTGCAGATGGTAATAATTTAAAATTTCAGGTATTTGGGAATTCAGCTGATAAAGACTACGAAGTAGAAATAGTTCCAAAATTATTGGGAGTTGATTCTCCAAGAACTATAGAAAAGTATTCTGATAAGTTATCTGAAGGAGAAGTTAAAGTAGAGAAAAGTGGGGCTAAAGGTTATTCTTATGCCACCTATAAACAAATAGTAAAAAATGGAGAGATTTTAAAAACAGATAAGATATCAAATTCTAATTATATTTCACAAGATAGGGTTGTAATAATAGGAGAGGGAAAATCCTCTGATGAAGTAAAAGATCATGATGAAAAAATTTCTAGTAAAAAAAGCAATACATCCAAAAATATGGATAAAAGTTAAACTACCTTGAAAAAGGTAGTTTTTAATATTTAATATAAAAATTTACTGATTCATCAAAAATATACTCTGAATTTTCTAAACTTTCAAAATAGCTTTCAGCTAGTTTTCTGATAGTTCCATGAGTATTAAAGTTTTCTAAAATATATTTTGACGATGCTAATTGTTCATAAGTTTTACCCTTTAAAGGTCCCTTGTCAGAAATAAGAAAGTTCATTCTATATTCATTCATACCAATAATAAGTTTGTCAGAATCTTTAATATCTTCTCCATTACTATATTTAAGATCAGTAATTTTATTTTCTTTACTATAATCTATTACATATTTAATATTTCCAAATATATCAAGAGTCTTATATTTAAAACTACTTCTCTTTGGATTAATTTTTAGTTTATCATCTTCTAAATAGTAGTAGTCATAACTCCAATTAATATATTTTTTTAAGTCTGAACCGCTTATTTTATAAAGGCTAACTTCTCCTCCTGCATAAGAGTATAGATTTGCCATATCTGATCTTCTAAGGGGACCATTTGATAAATTTATATTAGCTGAATCTATTTGGAAAGATACCACATCAGCCTTGTAATAATGTCGCATAATATTTGTCATTAAATGTATAAGAGGCCCATCTTCAAGATCATAATTATATGTTTTTTTAATATTTGAAATATAACCAATAATTTTATTAGTATATTTCAATATTTCTTCATGATAAGTTTCAAAAGCTTTTATAACTTCCTTGTCAGGATTAAAGTTTTTTAATTCAATAAGCTTTGCTGATTTACTAGATAGGTTTTTATTTTCGAAATCTAAGTTTATAATACTAATACCATTAGCATATGCCGGAGCTTGACTTATTAAAATATCTTTATAATAAATTTCAGAAAAACCTTTATGAGTGTGTCCTGATATAATTATGTCTAGAAATTTATAATTTTTAAGAGAATCGATAATAGAGTATACTCCAGAATGATCAACTGCATTTTCTTTTCCTAAGCCAAGATGAAAAAGCCCTATAATTGCATCACATTCTTTATTAAGTTTTTCTAGTAAATTGTCAAGAATATCAATTGGATCAAGAATTTTAAAGTCTTTTAATATATTAGATTCAAATTCATTTACAAGTACAGTAGTTATACCAATAAATCCTATTTTTATTCCATTTTTTTCAATTATAGTATATTTTTTAAATTTACCATTAGAGTTAGCAAGAATTGCGTGACCCTTAAATTGGTCGATGATAGAATATAATTTTTTAATACCAAAATTAAATTCATGGTTACCCATATTCCATACGTCATAATTCATTAAGTTCATAATTTTAACCGCTGGATTGAATTCCTGATCAATAAATTTTTCTATAAAATTTCCTTGAATCATATCACCGTTATCTATAAATATTGAATTTTCATCAGATAATAAATCATAACAAGTCTTCGCATGAGCAAGAGAAAATTTTTTTGTGGTGTTAGTTAAATAATCATATGGAATAATATGTCCATGTACATCTGTTGTTGAAAAAATTTTAATATTCATAATATACCTCTAGAAATAACTTATCATAAAATGAAGATAAAATAAAGAAATTTAAAATAATATCTATATGTGATAAAATAGCCATAGTTAAAGAGAGGTAATTATATGAAAAAACAATTAATACTTGCAGAAAAACCTTCTGTTGCAAGAGATTTTGCTCGTGTTTTAAAAGTAAATAAAAAGAATAAAGGGTATTTTGAATCAGAAGATAAAATAGTAACTTGGGCCTTAGGTCATCTTGTAACTTTGGCTACACCTGATGAATATAATAAAAAATATCAAAAGTGGGATATGGAAGACTTGCCGATAATACCTAATGAATTAAAATTAACTGTTATAAAATCTTCTAGACCACAATTTAATATAGTAAAATCATTAATAAATAGACAAGATGTTGGTGAGATTGTAATAGCTACAGATGCTGGTAGAGAAGGAGAACTTGTAGCTAGATTGATTTTGAAATTATCTGGTAATAGAAAAACTATAAAAAGATTATGGATTTCTTCAGTTACAGATAAAGCTATAAAAGATGGATTTTCTAAGCTAAAAGCAGGAAAAGAATATGACAATTTATATGACAGTGCCTTAGCAAGAGCTCAAGCAGATTGGATTGTAGGAATAAATGCTACAAGAGCTCTTACTACGAAATACAATGCGTCTTTATCTTGCGGTAGAGTTCAAACTCCAACTTTAAATCTGATAAAATTAAGAGAAGATGAAATTAGAGATTTTAAATCAATAGACCTATTTAGTCTAAGAGTAAGCGCCAGAGGGATTACTTTTACTTATTTAGACAATAAAAATATGGTAAATATTAAGGACGAAAGTAAGTTAGATAAAATAATTGAAGAAATAAAAGGGCAAGCCTTAGAGGTTGTAGATGTAAAAAGAACTAAAAAGAAAAAATACCCTGATAAGTTATATGACCTTACTAATTTACAAAGAGATGCCAATGTAAGATTTGGATTTTCGGCAAAAGAAACTTTAAATATTATGCAATCTCTTTATGAAAGACATAAAGTTTTAAGTTATCCTAGGACAGATTCTAGGTATTTAACACAAGATATAGTAGCAACCATACCAGAAAGACTTAAGGCTATGAACACATCGAAATACAGGGAATATATATCTAAAATAAATAAAGATATTAGGGGAAGTAAGAATTTTGTAGATGATACAAAGGTAAGTGACCACCATGCAATTATACCTACTGAAGAACCCTTAAGACTTGAGGAATTAAATAGTAAAGAATTAAAAATTTATGACCTTGTTGCAAAAAGATTTTTATCACATTTAATGAAAGCTTATGAATATGAGGAAATAAAAATTAGTGCCAAGTATAAAGACTATAATTTTACTGCAAAGGGTAAAATAGAAGTAAACCTAGGTTATAAGCTTTTAGATTCTTATGAAGAAAGCGAAGATGAAGAAAATCAAGTTTTAGAAAATATAAATATAGGAAATAAGTTAAAGATAGATACTATAAAGAAAAACAAAAGCAAGACTTCTCCACCAGCTTACTTTAATGAAGGAAGCCTTTTATTAGCAATGGAAAACCCAAATAAATATATAGATATTAATAAAGATCTTGCTAAAACTTTAAAGGAAAGTGGAGGAATAGGTACAGTTGCAACAAGAGCAGATATAATTGAAAAATTATATAAATCAGATTTAATAGTTGAATCTAATTCTGCTATAAAAATAACTTCTAAGGGAAGACAGCTATTACAATTAGTTCCAGAAAAATTAAAAAGTCCCATACTTACAGCCAAATGGGAAGAAAAATTAACAGATATAGAAAAAGGGAAACTTAAAGACCAGGAATTCTTAAAAGAAATTAAAGATTTTTCTAAAGATAATATAGAAGAAATAAAAAAATCAGAAAAAAAATACCATCATGAAAATTTATCAGGAACAAAGTGTGAGAAGTGTGGAAAGCTTATGCTTAGTGTATCTAGAAAAGATAGAGAGATGTTAGTTTGCCAAGACCCTTCCTGTGGGCATAGAGTAAATATATCAGTCATGACAAAGTCTAGATGTCCTAACTGTAAGAAAAGATTAAAATTAGTTTTTGCTAATGAGAGCTATGTTTGTGATACTTGCGGATATAGAGAATCAAAGAAGAGTATGGAGAAAAAATTTAAAGCTAACGAAAATAGAATGAAAAAATCTGAAGTCAAAAAATATTTAAGCACACAAAAGGATTCAGATATTAATAACCTACTTGCAGATAAATTGAAGGGTTTAAAGTTTGGGTATTAAATGTTAGGTTTTTTAAAAAATTTTAAAAATAAAAAAGTAGAAGAAGAGTCAATATATAAGTTGATTTTAAAAGCACAAGAAGAAAATAAACTACAGGAATTAAATTTAAAAAATTATTTAATTAAAGCTGAAGATGATAACATTGATGGTTTAAAAGAAGCACTACTTTCATATTATAATAAGGATAAAAATTCCTTAAATAAGTTTGTAGAATATTTTAAAAATCATAAAGCAGAAGAAATATTTGAAAAATTTGAAATATTTTTATTCTCCATGGATGTATTTTATGAACAAAAATTAGCAGGACTTTCCATATTATTAATGAGAGATACTTCTTCCATTGAGGCTATTAGATTTGGAATTTTGCTAGGAGAATTATATCAGTTAGAAAATGTAAGTGGAGCAATAAGGATAATAACTGATCTAGGAGCGCGTGAAGAGTTCACCTATTATAGTTTAAGGGTTTTAAAAAATTTAAGACTCTATCCTCTTTTAAGAGACAATATAATCAGAAGAGGAAATGATGAAGTAAAGAAAATTGAGGAGAAAATAAAATGAATTTAGGAAGACATAATTTAGAAGTTAAAAAAATTCTAAAAGATAAAATAATTTTAACAGACGGAAAAGAAGAAATTAATTTAAAGGAAAAAGACCAAGAATTAAAAGAAGGAGATAAACTTTCAGTCTTTGTATATGACCATTCAAAGGACAATAGGATTGC
The DNA here is from genome assembly GCA_052090825.1 of Peptoniphilaceae bacterium. Lineage (GTDB taxonomy): Bacteria > Bacillota > Clostridia > Tissierellales > Peptoniphilaceae > JBQDBK01. Next base: position 55,498 of record JBQDBK010000012.1, read on the forward strand.
AACATTAACTGAACCTAAAATTGAAGTTGGGGAAGTAAAAAAACTTAAAGTAGTTGATAAAAGTAAATATGGATATTTTGTTGATATAGGATTGGAAAAAGATGTTTTCCTACCATTCCAAGAAAGAGTTGGAAATATAATTCTAGGAGAAGAATATTTAATGCAACTTTATATAGATAGTTCTAACAGACTTTGTGTAACTATGGATATAGAAGGTAAATTAAAATTAAACGATAAATTCAAGGTAAATGACATTGTAAAGGGCACAATCTATAAAATGACTTATAGGGGTGCTAAAGTTGCTATAGAAGATAAATATGATGGGTTAATTTTAAAAGAAGAGCTTAAAGGAATATATAGGGTAGGAGACGAAGTAGAAGCAAGGGTGCAAAGAATTCTAAAAGATAAAAAAATTACCCTAACGGTTCGTGAGAAAGCTTACAAACAAATGCATTCAGATGCTGATATGATATTAGAGATGATTGAAGAAAATGATGGAACATTAAATCTTGGAGATAAATCAGATGCAGAGGAAGTCAAAGAAATAACAGGTCTATCTAAATCTGCCTTCAAAAAAGCTATAGGAGCACTTTACAAAAATAAATTAGTTAGACTATATCCAGAAAAGGTTGTATTAAATAAAAAGAAATGAAACTAAAAATAATAGATTTTGATTACAAGGGACGTGGATTTGCTAAAGACGAGGGTAAAGCATACTTTTTGGATGGCGGTGTTATAGGAGATAAAGTCCTAGCAAGTATAAAAGAAGAAAAAAAGAAGTATACAATAGCAAAGATAGATAAAATACTAGAGCCATCTGAGGATAGGGTAGAGTCAAAGTGTAAGTACTCTTCCCTATGTGGAGGATGCGATTTTTTATCCTATAAATATTCAAAACAATTAAATTGGAAAAAAAATAAAGTTGAAACAGACTTAAATAGGATAGGACAATTAGATGTAAAAGTAGACCAAATATTTGGAATGGAAAATCCATATAATTATAGAAATAACATACAGCTAAAGGTAAAGGATGGGAAATTAGGATATTATATAAAGAATTCTAGAAATTTAATTCCCGTAGATAAATGCATAATAGCAGAAGAAGAAATAAACAAAGCTATAAATATACTAAAAGATTGGAAGGGTCTATCAAGCATTAACGACATAATAATTCGCGAAAACTATAAAAAAGAGTTGATGATAATTTTAGTAACAAAAAATAAAGTTAGTAAAATTAATAATCTTTTAGGGAAACTTTTAGACATAAATCTAGTTTCTCTTTATGAGAATATAAATAAGAATCCTAGATTTAGGTTTGGGAAAGAATTTAATAAATTATATGGCAAAGATTATTTAATAGACAAACTATTTGACTTTCAATTTAAAGTATCTCCAAGTTCATTCTTTCAAGTAAATAGGTTGCAGACAGAAAAATTATATAAGCTAGCAGTAGAAGGGCTCGACTTAAAAAAAGAAGATATAGTCTTAGATTTGTATTGTGGAATAGGAACAATTTCAATGCTAGCAGCGAAAGGTTCAAAAGAAGTTATAGGAGTAGAAATATCAGAAAAAGCTATAGAAGATGCCAGATTTAACCAAGAATTAAACAAAGTAGAAAATACCAGATTTATAGCAGGAAAATCAGAAGACATAATAGAAAAACTAATAGAAGAAGAAAATATAATTCCAAATAAAGTAATACTAGACCCACCAAGATCAGGAATAGACGAGAAACTAGTAAATAAATTACTAGAACTTAAAGTTGAAAAAATAGCATACGTCTCCTGTAACTCCTCGACCCAAGCAAGAGACCTAAAATTACTTAAAGAAGCATATAAAATCGATAAGGTTTATGCAGTTGATATGTTTTGTAACAGTGTTCATGTGGAGTGCATTGCGTTGATACAAAAGCAAACTATATAGAAATCCTGAGATTCAAGCACTTTTACGACCATTTCGTGTTCACAAAAGATGAGCATGATTTCAAGAAAAAAGAGCTGAAAAAGTATTTCAATGTTTCAGTGGTTGTTAACCTAGAGTGTGGAGATACAAGGAGATAAAATAACAAATAACTTAAATGATTACACTGTTCGTGTATCATTGTCTAGAATAAGGGTTTTTCTATTATGGAAAAATCAAGTCTTTGAATATATTCTTATCGAGGACTTGCAAGATATTACTAAGGCTAATAAATAATGATATAATTATATTTATATAATAAAAATAAATAATATTTAAATTAAAAGGAGGCTTTCAAAAATGGAGTTTTTATTTAATAGCAGGGGAAAACATATAGCAAACTTTGTAAATGGACAATTACATGCCCCGACTGGTAAAAATATTGGGCATTTTCTACCAAACGAAGAAATATTTATTGATATGTCAGGTCGTTATTTAGGTGAAATTGTTCATAAAAACCGTTTAATGTATAATTTAAGTTCACCTTACAAATCAATCAATTATGGTAATTATGGTAATTATGGCAATATAGGCAATTATGGTAATCCGGGTAATTATGGATCAATTGGTACTATTGGTGGTTATCGTAACGTGGAACTTTGATTACCTCATACGTTTATATTAAATGAATAATTTTAAATATTATGGAGGGATTCAAATAGAAAAATTAAAACCGACTGAAAAAGAAAAAGTAGTATTATCTTTATTTTACAATAGATTCTATGATTTATATGAAGAAATAGTAAATGAAGATTTTATGAATCAAGAAGCTAGAATAAGGTTTTATAAATTAAGAGAAGCATTTTCAATATATAAAGAATTGCTGAGTTATGAACCTATTAAAGAATATATAAGTTTTATGAAGAAAGGTGGTCGACCTTATTTTGAAGGGTTAATTGCTGATGATTTATTTAGTTTTATAAGAAATTTGTCATCTCATTTTCCTATTTTCGATAAATGGGATGATATGTATATAAATAAAAATTTAGCTACATGGGATAGAGTAGGTCAAATTGATAAGTTCTTAAATAAAAGTATTAAGGCGAAAATAGATGGTAAAGGAACAATTAAATATAGACTATGGGAAGAAAAAAAGAAAAAAATGACATATTTATCTATTAACCTTCCAGAAGAATATAGTGATAAAAAAATATACTTGAAAGATATAATATCTGAAGAGATGGGGGCGAAGTTTTGTATGGCATTAATGAGATCTATATTAGATGTTCAAGTAGAAAATGCAGAAAAACCTGACATAAAAATAATGTCTCAAGTATATTTTCCAAAACAATAAATAGAATTCACAGTATATAGATTATAGGAGTCATTAAATAATTTATGTAATCAAGGTTGTCACAAGTGTAATTATGGCAAACTTAAGAAAGAAGATTGATCCATTGGTATTACTAGAATGGAATGCGTCTCATAATTTATATTTTTTTATAGTTATTTAGATTGTTCTTAATTTATTGTAAAAGATAGTTAAGTAAAACTGAAAAATACTAAATCTTCAACTAATATATTATAATATATTAGTTGAAGATTTTTCATATTATACGTAATAAAAGAAAATGATTATAATTTTATATCTAAATAAAAAAGACCAGATGAAAATAAAAAATTCATCTGTTTTTTTATGCTCAAAATCAAGGAGGTGATTCAGTTGAGCAATATATATAGTTCAGGAAATGAAGTTGTAGATCAAGTAGGTCAAATGTATTTTAGTGGTAATATAATACCAACAACTTGGTATAAGACAATAGTAAGGGACAATAAGAAACCTTATTTAAATGCCATCATAATACTATCGGATGTAGTATATTGGTACAGGCCAACTGAATTAAGAGATGAACAATCAGGTCAATTGATAGGATTTAAAAAGAAGTTTAGAGATGATTTACTTCAAAGAAGTTATCAGCAAATAGCAGATCAATTTGGAATGAGTAAGAGAGAAGCAACTAATGCAGTAGTATTTTTAGAGAAACTTGGAGTTATAGAAAGAGAATTTCGTACCATAAAAATAGGAAGTACAGTTTTAAACAATGTCCTATATTTAAGGTTAAATGCAGAAGTGCTTTCTACTATCACTTTTGAAAGAGATACCCTGTCACTTCACAAAGAGGGAGACCCTACTTTAAAAAGAGAGACCCTCTCACTTAATGAAGACAGGCCTGTCACTTTGAAAGGAGAGACAAATACAAAGAATACAACAAATAATTCTTCAAAGACTTCTTCAGTAGATTACTATCATATCAATCAAAAAAGAGAGGATGGGATAGATAGCAAACCTAATAGTCCAATAGAAAAGGAAAAGGAATATAGAGATATAATAAAGAAAAATATAGAATATGAACATTACAGACTATATAGAAATGTACTAATAAGTGACATTGATAATTTATTAGATCTGATGGTAGATGTATGTATTCAAGAAAAGGGAACAGTTAATATCAATGGATATCCTAAATCAGTTGAAATTGTTAGAAGTCAGTTTCTAAAGATAAATTCAAGCCATATAGAATATATAATCGATTCTCTACATGACAATCCAAGTGATATAAAAAACATTAAAAACTATCTGCTTACCACAATATATAATGCTGTATTTACAAAAGAACAATTTTATAGAAGTAAAGCAAACTATAATCTCTATGGAAGGGACTGAGATACAAATAAAAGCTGAGGAGGGATATTGTGCAAGAAGAAGTAACAGAAAAATCAATAGCATTAACGACTAAGTCTACTAAGATGTCTATGTCAGTATTAAAAATTATGTTAGATAGTTATCTTAAAGAAAGAGAAAAACAAAAATTAAAGGGATCAAAGCCCCTTAAAAAGAATAAGACAACATTAAAGAAACTATCAGAAAAATATGATGGATTAAAGAGCATAGAAATAAACGAAAATAACATAAAAGGATTTGAGAGAATTGCTAAGAAATATAAGGTAGAATATGCTTTGAAAAAAGATGAAGGAACAGATCCACCAACATATGCTGTATTTTTTAAAGGAAAGGATACAGATATATTAGATCAAGCATTTAAAGAGTTTTTAGGTAAAGAAATGAATATAGAAAAAAGACCAAGTCTAAGACAAGCACTTAAGAAATTAGCCCAGATGGCTAAAAAGATTAATACTGATAAAACAAGAAACAAGCATCAGGAGAAAAGCTTATGATTATATTATTAAATGATTTAAAAGATTTTCTAGATAATATAGATAGAAAGAAATTAATACCATATATTGCAATTGCTTATTTAGGAAATAAGCTCATATATCTCTATGGAAGAATACCAGGAGATAATTTTTTTATAAAAATTTTTAAGATGCTTCAATATTTAAACCACTTATTTGAAAATCCACTTCCAAGTTTTAATGGGATAGATTTAATAGATGGTTTTTCAATTTCCATAATAATTTATGGAATAGTATATTCTAAAGGCAAAAATGCAAAGAAGTATAGGAAAGGTGTTGAATATGGCTCAGCAAGATGGGGAACAAGAAAGGATATAAAACCCTATATAGATAAGAACTTTGAGGACAATGTGGTATTAACTCAGTCAGAAAGCTTGATGATGAATAGTAGACCTAAAAATCCTAAACATTCTAGAAATAAAAATATACTAGTAGTTGGTGGTTCAGGATCTGGTAAGACTAGGTTTTTTGTAAAACCTAATTTAATGCAGATGCATTCATCTTATGTAGTTACAGATCCAAAGGGAACAATACTTGGAGAATGTGGAAAGCTTCTTTCCAAAGGGATACCAAAAAGAAAATATACTAAGGATGGTAAATTAATTAAAGATAGAAAGGGGAATCCAAAGTATGTAAAGGATAAGGAAGGAAAAATAGTTCATGAGTCTTATAATATAAAAGTTTTAAATACAATAAACTTTTCAAAATCAATGCATTATAATCCTTTTGAATATATTAGAGGTGAAAAAGATATTTTAAAACTAGTAAATACTATAATAGCCAATACAAAAGTAGATGGAGAAAAAGCTAGTGAAGACTTTTGGGTTAAGGCAGAAAAGCTCTTATATACAGCCTATATCGGACTCATATATTATGAAGCACCAAAGGAAGAGCAAAACTTTTCTACTCTTTTAGAGATGATAAATTTAAGTGAAACTAGAGAAGAAGATGAAACATATAAAAATCCTATAGATTTGAAATTTGAAGCCTTAGAAGAGTTAAAACCAGAACACTTTGCAGTAAGGCAATATAAAAAATATAAATTAGCAGCTGGAAAGACTGCAAAGTCAATCCTAATATCATGTGGAGCAAGATTAGCACCTTTTGATATAAAAGAACTAAGGGATTTAACTGAATATGATGAAATGGAATTAGATACTTTGGGAGATAGAAAGACTGCTCTATTTATTATAATTTCAGATACAGATGATACATTTAACTTTATAGTGGCCATTATGTATACTCAGCTGTTCAACTTATTATGCGATAAAGCTGATGATGTATATGGTGGTAGGCTTCCTGTCCATGTAAGATTTTTATTAGATGAATTTGCAAATATAGGGCAGATACCAAAGTTTGAAAAATTAATAGCAACTATAAGATCAAGAGAAATATCAGCAAGTATTGTATTACAAGCCCAATCTCAATTGAAGGCTATCTATAGAGACAATTTAGATACTATTATAGGCAACTGTGATACTACTTTATTTCTAGGTGGAAAGGAAAAGACAACTTTAAAAGAGATTTCAGAAGTATTAGGTAAGGAAACAATAGATCTATATAATCAATCAGAAAATAGAGGAAGAGATAAATCCTACGGAACAAATTATCAAAAAACTGGTAAAGAATTAATGAGTCAGGATGAACTAGCAGTAATGGATGGAAGTAAATGCATACTTCAATTAAGAGGAGTTAGACCTTTTCTTTCTGATAAATACGATATAACAAAACATAAAAACTATAAATATCTTTCAGATTATAACAAGAAAAATAGTTATAATATTGAAAAACTATTAAATACAAAACTAAGATTAAAGAAAAATGAAGAATTAGAAATACATGAATGTAAGTAAATATAAAATTAAATATAGATGATTACAAGCAGAGAAGAAAGCTATAGCTCGAGATATAGTCTTTTTTCCCTGCTTTTTATATAGATAAAATACAATAAAAAATAGGAGGAAATAATTATGTCATTTTTCAGTAGTGCAATTACAACTTTAAGTACATTGGTAACAGCTCTAGGAGCAGGACTTGGTGCATGGGGAGTTATAAATCTTTTAGAAGGTTATGGTAATGACAATCCAGGTGCAAAATCACAAGGTATCAAACAATTAATGGCTGGTGGAGGGGTAGTATTAATCGGCCTAAATCTAATTCCGCTATTAGCAGGAGTCTTTAATTAATATAGATGGAAGGTTTATTTGATAAACTTACTGATTGGATAAAAGAACTATTAATCGGGATGATAGAAGGAAATTTGACTAATATGTTCTCAGATGTAAATGAAAAGGTAGGAACTATAGCCACTGAAGTTGGTAGAACACCCCAAAGTTGGAATAGTGATGTGTTTTCAATGATAAAAAATTTATCAGAAACCGTCATTATCCCTATTGCGGGATTAGTTATTACTTTTGTTTTATGCTATGAGCTAATATCAATGTTGATAGATAGAAACAATCTTCATGATATAGATACATGGATGTTTTTCAAATGGGTATTTAAGGCTTTTGTGGCAATTACAATAGTTACAAATACCTTTGATATAGTAATGGCTACCTTTGATGTAGGTCAGCATATGGTGTCAAATGCAGCAGGAGTAATTAGTTCTGATACAAATATCGATATCACTTCTAGTATTGTAAGTATGGTAGAAGGACTAGAGGAATTAGGAATAGCGGAACTAATTGCTATTAGTCTGGAAACTACAATAGTAAGATTTTGCATGGATGCA
>JBQDBK010000013.1:0-39634 GCA_052090825.1 Peptoniphilaceae bacterium
AACACCAAAAAAAAATTTACTAATAATGTATCTCTATCTATTCTTAGTATATAATAATTATTCTTTATATGTAAACAATTTATAACATATGATAACTTTTATAAATTATAATAAGAAGTATCAGTATAAAGCAAAATTTTTATCATTCACATAATTATATACCTTATCACCAAATAGCTTTCTTTGATATTCATTCATAAACTTTTTTATTTTCTTTATAAATAACTTACTATATCAGAATTAGTTGTAAATTTAGTATTATTGACTTGTATATTATTATTCCTTACAATTGGTTTCTTCACACTTACTTTTTAATCTATATCCAAAATCATATTTTAACATAGTAATCCCATAAATCCGTATCCAGATTTATGGGATTACTATAGTCCTACAGTTTTTAATATTCTAAAATTTTTTATGAAGTTTTAAAATATCCATTAACATCTGATCCCTATACTCTAGTAAAGATTCCCTATCATTTCCAATTTCTTTAGGTCTATTCTTGAGAGATTCTTCTACCATTTTTGGAATTATTTTCTTAGATTCTTCTGGAATTTTAGTCCAAGTTGCAAGATCTTCCAGCCAGGTTTCCATAGATGGTCCAATATGTTTTAGAACATTTTCTATTCCACCTTCTCCACCACCAAGTTCAAATACAAGCCCTGGTCCCATAATTCCCCAACGAATACCAGGACCAAAAGTAACCGCCTTATCTGCATCTTCCATAGACACCGCTCCATCTAGTACCATAGATATAACTTCTCTAAAAACAGCAGCCTGTATTCTGTTAGCAACAAAACCTTTTAATTCTTTATTCAAAACAATAGGTTCCTTATTACATTTAGTGAAGATTTCTTTCGCTATTTCTATCGCTCTATCACTAGATTTTTCTCCTTTAGCTAATTCAATTAAAGGAATCAAATGAGGTGGATTATAGGGATGTGCACCTATAATTCTATCTGGCCGTTCGGCAAATTTAGCTATTTCTGTAATTAATAAACCTGAAGTTGAAGACCCCATAACTGCCTCTTCAGGTACATATTTTTCAAAATCTTTAATAAAGTTATGTTTTACTTCATAATTTTCAGGTAAACATTCTTGAACATAATAAACATCTTCCAAAGCTTCTTGTAAGTTTGTTGTATAGGATATTCTACTCTTTATAGTTTCTTTTTCTTCTGTCGTAAAAATTTTTTGATCAACAAGAGTATCTAAACTACTATCTATATAACTTTTAACTTCTTCTTCTCTTTTTTTTCTTCTATTATAGGATACAACGTTATATCCTCCTATCGCAAAAACAATAGGAAAAGAGCTGCCTATAAGACCGCCAGCAATTACTGCAATTTTTTTATCCATAATAATCTCTCCTTTACATATATATAATTCCCATTGTATAAGATATTAAACAAATATAATAGAAAATATGTTTAACATATTTTCTATTAATTAAGTAAATTAATTCTCAATACACGTATACTAAACTCTCTCTATTTCACATTTCTAATCCAAATAACAAAAGAATAACCCTACCTTCTATGTTTATTCTTTTATTATTTTTTATTAACTATTTCATAATAAATTAGAGTATGATCTTTCTACAATTCTTTAAATATTACTTTTTCTCTTTATCTAATACCTGAATTATTTTTAATTCATTATTTTATATCTTATAAATTAAACGACAAGCTCTTTTAAATAGGTTTAGAAAGCATAAATTTTATTATTTTTTATAAGTACATTCAAAATTACATCAATTTATTCTTTCTTGAATTCCTGATATTTTAAAAATTTCATAAGGGCATTTCTTTTATTTTTTAATTCTTTATTCGCTTTTATTTCTTTATTCCCATTTAACTTTTTTATAAATCTTTTTTTTGCATAAAAAAAGATAGCACATATAAAAGCTATCTCTTTTTTTATTTATTATTAAAATAAAACTGGAATTGTTTATACTTACTAATCCCTGTTTTCTAGCTAAGGTTTTATTTTAGTATAATTTTGCCCCTGCTGGAATTCTATTGCTTAGCATTAACAAATTAAGTTTCTCTTCTCCTTCTTCTTCGTGAATTGCAGATAAAAGCATTCCACAAGATTCTATCCCCATCATTTTTCTTGGAGGAAGATTTATAATTGCAACAAGAGTTTTCCCAATTAAATCTTCTGGCTCATAATATGCATGTATACCACTTAAGATTATCCTATCATTCCCACTACCATCATCAAGAGTGAATTCTAAAAGTTTTTTACTTTTAGGAACTGCTATACAATTTTTAACTTTAACAGCTCTGAAGTCTGATTTTGAAAAAGTTTCAAAATCAACAAATTCTGTAAACAATGGTTCTATCTCTACCTTAGAAAAATCTATCTTTTCTTCAATAATAGGCTCTGAACTAGACTTGGTTTTAGAAACTTTTTCTTCTTTTTCTTCTCCTATTGGTTTCATTGTAGGGAAAAGTAATATATCTCTTATACTTGGTTGATCTGTCAATAGCATAATCATTCTATCAACACCTATTCCAAGTCCTCCTGTTGGAGGAAGTCCTACTTCAAGAGCGTTAACAAAATCATAGTCCATAGGATGTGCTTCGTCATCTCCAGCTTCTTTTTCGCTAACTTGTTGCTCAAACCTCTTGCGTTGGTCTATCGGGTCATTTAATTCTGAAAATGCATTTGCAAATTCCCAAGTGTTTATAAAGGCTTCAAATCTATCTGTTAATCTAGGATCTTCAACCGATCTTTTTGCTAATGGAGATACTTCTACTGGATGTTTTAAAACAAAAGTTGGTTGTATTAATGATGCTTCACAAAATTCTTCAAACATTTCTGCTATAACATGACCCCTTGTCCAGTTAGGATCAACTTCTAATCCTTTTGCTTTTGCCATATCTCTTGCTTCTTCGTCTGAATCAATATTATTAAAATCTACTCCAGTTGACTCTTTTATAGCATCAATCATTGTTATTCTTTTCCATGGTGCTTTAAGGTCTATTTCTGTTCCTTGAAAAGTAATTTTAGTTGTACCATATAAATCTAATGCTGCTTTTTCAAATATTCCTTCTGTTAACCTCATCATATCTTCATAGTCTGCATAGGCTTGATAAACTTCTATATTTGTAAATTCTGGGTTATGCCTAGTATCCATACCTTCATTTCTAAACATTTTACCCATTTCATATACTTTATCCATACCCCCAACAACTAGTCTCTTTAAGAATAATTCATTGGCTATCCTTAATTGCATATCTAAATCTAAAGTATTATGGTGAGTTAAAAAAGGTCTAGCATTGGCTCCTCCAGCTACTGTTCCAAGTATTGGAGTATCAACTTCTAAGAAACCTTTATCATCTAGATAAGATCTAATAGATTTTAAAATCTTAGTCCTCTTTTTAAAAACTTCCTTAATTTCAGGATTTACTATTAAATCTACATATCTTTGTCTATATCTTAAGTCGGGATCTTTTAATCCATGAAATTTTTCTGGTAATATTTGTAAAGATTTTGATAAAAGAACTGTCTCTGATGCCCTAATAGAGATTTCTCCAGCCTGTGTTTTAAATACTTGTCCCTTAACACCTATTATGTCTCCAATATCATAGCCTTTTACATCTTCGTAACCTTCTTCTAATACATCTTTTCTTGCAAAAATTTGTATTCTTCCTTCTTGGTCTTGAAGGTCTAAAAAGGCTATTTTCCCATGACGTCTTTTGCTCATTATACGACCTGCAACAGAAACTATTTTATCTTCATACTCGTCAAACTTATCTTTTATTTCCTTTGAATAAGTATCAACATCATATTTAGAAATTTTAAAAGGATCTTTCCCATTTTCTCTGAGTTCAGATAACTTTTGTCTTTTTAAAATAAGCATTTCATTTAGCTTTTTTTCTTCTGATTTTTGCATTTTTCCCTCCTATAATGATATTTCTTTTATTTTATACCTTATTATACCATCAGGTACTTCAACTTCGGCAATTTGCCCAACTTTTAAACCTATTAATTTAGAACCTACTGGACTTTCATTTGAAATTTTTCCTTCCAGTGGATCTGCCTCTGCTGATCCCACTATAGTGTACTCATCTTCTTCATTATGGTTTAAATCTTTTAATATTACTTTTGAACCTATGCTAACTATCTCAGTATTTAAGCCTGATTCATCGATTACTCTAGCATTTCTAACCATAGTTTCAAGTTTTGTAATTCTTTCTTCTACTAAAGCTTGTTCATTTTTAGCTTCATCATACTCTGAATTTTCAGAAAGATCTCCATAACCTAGGGCAATTTTAATTCTCTCAGCAACTTCTTTTCTTCTAACTGTTTTTAAGTTCTCTATCTCAGCTTCAATCTTTTCAAGACCTTCAACCGTAAAAAATACGTCTTTTTCCACTTATAAACCTCTCCTTAATATATAAAAAATAAGGCGTTTCCGCCTTTAAACTCATCTTTAAAAGTCTAGATAATTATAGTAAACATGGAGCTTATTGTCAAGTAAGCCCCAGTTTTACTTTTAATTACTAGACTTAATTCATAAAATTTTCTAACTCTTTTTCTACTTCTTTTAATGTATTAATCCTATTTATCCTATCTCTTAATTCTTTTGACTTCCTAATTCCTTTGAAATATCCCACAAAATGTTTTCTCATTTCTAAAATGCCAAACTTTTCTCCCTTATAGAAACAGTTTAACCTTAGATGATATAGGGCCATATTTATTCTTTCCCTATCTGTAGGTTTTTTGTAGTCTAAACCAAGTGATTTCTTATAAATTTCATCAAATATATAAGGATTTCCTATCGCACCTCTACCTATGCTTATCCCATGGACCCCTGAATATTTGATTTTTTCAATAGCATCTTCATAAGAACTTATATCACCATTACCTATTACAGGTATATCAACTTCATTTGCTATTTCTTTTATATATTGCCAATCTGCTAAGTCTTTATAGTATTGTTCTCTAGTTCTTCCATGAACTGTAATAAAAGATATACCAGCCTTTTTAGCTGCCTTTGCTATATCCAATGAATTTTTACCTCTTATTCCCTTTCTTATTTTCACCGATACAGGAATATTCGAATTTCTTACTACAGAACTCATTATCTCATAAGCTAGGTCTGGCTGATCTAAAAGTGCTGAACCATTATTGTTTTTAACTATTTTAGGAGCTGGGCAACCCATATTTATATCTATAGTCGAAAATCCTATATCCATCAAGTTATTCTTTGCCACATAACCCATAATATCAGGATCATCTCCAAAAATTTGAACTGCTACGTTCTTCTCTTTAGGAGATATCTTTAATAAATCTTTTGTTTTTTTATCTCCATAATATAAAGCTTTTGCACTCACCATTTCAGTTACAGTCATATAAGCATTATAATCAGAACAAATTTCCCTAAAAGCTACATCTGTATAACCTGCTAAGGGTGATAGAATTGCTTTATTAACGATCTTCTTCAATTAAATCTTTCCTATTCATATCATATATTAACTTCAAACCGTATAAGGTCAAAAATCTGTCTATTTTTATTTCATGCTTTGAATTCTCTGTTAATAAAGAAGAAAATCCACCTGTAGAAATTAAATTTATCTCATTTAACGGAACATTTATTTCATCTGCTATCTTTTCTATTAGTCCATCTATCATAGTTGTGAAACCATGATAGAATCCTGATTGCATAGAATATATAGTATTTGTTCCTATTATTTTTTCACTTTTTACTATTTCAATCTTAGGAAGCTTAGATGTTCTTAAAAATAAGGCCTCTGCAGAAATACCTATCCCTGGTAGAATTAAACCCCCTAAATAATTGTTTTCTTTATCTATTACACAAAAAGTCATTGCAGTCCCTATATCAACAATTATACAAGGTCCGCCATACTTATCTATAGCACCTACTGCATTTACTATTCTATCTGCTCCAACTTCTTTAGGATTGTCATATTTAATATTTAAATTAAATTTTAATTTATTATTCACTACTATAGGTTTAATATTAAAATATTTTATTACCATACTTGGTAAAGTATGCATAAGATTAGGCACTACAGAAGATATAATTACATCTTCAATATCATCTACATCTATATTGGCATGTGCTAAAGTATTATAAAATAACATACCATATTCATCTGAAGTTCTGGTTTTTACTGTGGATATTCTAAAATCATGAACTAGCTCATTATCTTGATAAACTCCAAACACAATTGTAGTATTTCCAACATCTATAACTAATAACATTTTTCACCCTCAACAATATATTTTTTTATAGTATATCTTCTATGTTTTTAAATTGCAAGATTTTGCTACACATAATATTTAAAATTATAAAGTCAACTTACTATTATCTTGACTAATTTGTTAACCTTGATTATAATTTAGTAGACGAGGGGTGATTTTAATGAAACTTAACACAAATTCTATTGTTAGAAGTGCATTGTTTTCAGCACTAATAGCCATTGGGGCTCTTATAACTATACCTATGGGGGCTGTTCCAATTACTTTCCAAAACTTTTTTGTAATAATGGCTGGTCTTTTACTTACACCTGCAGAAGCTTTTTTATCAGTCCTAATCTACACTCTATTAGGTTTGGCAGGCCTTCCTATCTTTTCAGGATTTAGAGGCGGTATTTCCTATGTATTTATGCCTAGCTTTGGATTTATAATAGGCTTTATAGTTGGAGCGTATGTTATAGCAAAAATTCTTGAGAATAACTTTTCATTTACAAGAATGTTTGTGGCAATTATTATTGGAGAAATTATATTTTATGCTTTTGGCCTACCTTATATGACTTATATGCTTGGAAGGATGGGAAATACACCTGAGAGTTTATATAATATATTTAAATTAGGAATGATACCTTTTATTCCTGGTGACATATTAATAATGGTTATTGCTCTTATTATAGCCCCTAAAATTAAAAAAGCTATCTAATATAAAAAACCAGGATTTAATCCTGGTTTTTTATATTAATTAAACAATACTTTTAAAAGTTTTTCCTTATCTTCTTTATTATCTTTTTCAGTTTCTATAAAAGCTTTGGTTTCTACTTCTATCTTTTCTTTTGCTTCATCTGATAAACTTTTTTCTCCAAAAGGATATACCACATTATCTTCCTTATCTATGTGTAGTCTTAAAAGATTTACATAACTCATTGCGTGAGTTATTATTTGTAGTCTCGCTAAATTTGATTTTACATCTAAATATAAATTCAAATTATTTTCAAGCTCCATTACATGATATCTAGCCATTTGATGTTCAATTAACATACCAGACTTAATTAATTTATCTGCAAGTGCTCCTAATTCAGAAGTCATATATTTAAACAAAATATCTTCTTCTTTTTTATGATGAGTTGCATCTGCATATTTTCTAATAAATTCAATTGCAGCTCTGAAAAATTCATTATCTATTTCCTTACCAGAAATTATCTCTAGACACTCATCTTCTATTCTTTTTATAACTTTTTTTATTTCTTTATGCTCTGATACTAAATAATCTATAGAATACATTTTATCTCCTTATTTCGTATATATTAGAAGAGCCTTTAGATATTTCAAATTTAGCATTAGATAATAGACCCTTAATATAACTTTCTCTTAAATCCCAATATATCGGATTTTTCATAAATTTCTCCCATATTGGAGTATGAAGATCCTTAACTATCTTGTATTTTACATTATCATCTTCATTCTCCAATAGTAATAAAGATCCATCACATGGCATACCATCTAAAAATTTAGAATTTATTAAAGCATAGGCTTCTTTAGCTGTTCCATTAAAGTTCTCCTCTACTCCTAATTTAAAGAATTTATTCAATAATTCATCTTCTAAATTTTTATCTTCTTCTAGTAATAAAGATGTAGCTTTTGCAAATCTATTTTCCACTAAATTTACTCTTTCATTTAACCAAGCATGGATATTACTCTGATCAATTATATCTTCTAGAGAGCCTTCTTCTATCCTACCTAATTTATCTACTTCACTCTTTATATACTCATATCCTTTTTTTTCAGAAAGGTCTAAAACCTGATTGACTAATTTTTCTTGAAAAACTATTTTATCAAACATTAAAAAGTGTATAAAGCCTAAAAACTTACTCATTTAGTTTCCTCTAATTTTTTAACAACTTCATTTACATCTAACCCATGTACCATACAAGCTTCTCTTAAAGATTCCATTTGTGATGAAGGACAGCTTATACAATGCATTCCTATACTCATTAAAGTTGGAATATATTTAGGGTTTTCACGTACTAGTTCTCCTATTAGTTTATCAGGATTTATTGATGAATCTTTAACTTCTTCTTGGTTGAAAAATAGGTCTATATCTTCTTCTACACTTTGGATTCCTGCTATACCAAAATTATCAACTAAAACTTTTACTACATTTTCTGATAAGAATGCTGGTAGTGTTGGTCCTAAGTGGATGTCTTTTACCCCTAGAGAAAGTAAAGCTAATAAAACTATTACAGCTTTTTGTTCGTACCAAGCTATATTATAAATAATTGGCAATTCATTAATATCTTCAAGTTCAAATATTTCTTTTAATTTTAAAGCTATTACAGCTAAAGAGAATGAGTCATTACATTGTCCTGCATCAAGTACTCTTGGAATACCATTTATATTTCCTAAATCTAATTTATTATATCTATACTTAGCACAACCTGCTGTTAAAATAACAGAGTCTTCTGGTAAAGCTTCAGCAAATTCAGTATAATAATTTCTCTTCGCTTGTCTTCCATCACATCCTGCCATTACAACAAATTTCTTTATTGCACCTGATTTAACTGCATCCACAATCTTATCTGCTAGAGATATAACTTGGTTATGAGCAAATCCTCCTACTATTTCTCCACTTTCAATTTCCTTTGGAGGTTGACATCTTTTAGCATGTTCTATTATTTCTGAAAAATCTTTTTCTTCTCCAATTTCTCCCTTAATATGTTTACATCCTGGAAATCCTGCTGCTCCAGTTGTGTATATTCTGTCCTTGTAAGAATCTTTAGGTGGTACTATACAATTTGTTGTAAATAATACTGGTCCATTGAAGGATTCGAATTCTTCTTTTTGTTTCCACCATGCATTACCATAATTTCCCACAAAATTGTCATATTTTTTAAATGCAGGATAGTAGTTAGCTGGTAACATTTCGGAGTGAGTATATACATCTACCCCTGTTCCTTGGGTTTGTTCTAATAGCATCTCCATATCTCTTAAATCGTGGCCTGAAATAAGAATAGCTGGATTATTTCTAACTCCTATATTTACACTTGTAACCTCAGGATTACCATAAGCTGATGTATTAGCTTCATCTAAAAGAGCCATACCCTCTACCCCGTAATGACCTGTTTCTAAAACTAAATTAACTAATTCATCAACTGTTAAACTATCATCCATAGTCATAGTAAGAGCTTTTTGAATAAATTTATCTACTTCTTCATTATCTTTTAAAAGAGCATTAGCATGTTTTGTATAAGCACTTAAACCTTTTAACCCATATATAGTAAGTTCTCTTAAACTTCTTACATCTTCATTTTCAGTACTTAAAACTCCTACTTGTGTAGCTTTTTCATTTATTTTATTAATATCTCTTTCATTATATAAAGCTGCTTCTGAAAGATTTTCTTTATTTTTTAATTGACTTAATAATTCTTCTTTTTTATCTATTGTTTTTAAAATTATTTTATCAAAAGCTTGCTCATCAAAGTTAGCATTAGTTATAGTTGTAAAAAGATTATAAGTTACCATGTGATTAACTTCTTCAGAAATTTTAACTCCCTCTTCTCTAAGTCTAGTTGTTATTTCTGAAAGCCCTTTAGTTAAAAATATTAACATATCCTGTTTATTGGCAACTGTGTAATCTTTACCGCAAACTCCCACTTTTGTACAACCTTTATTTCCTGCTGTTTCTTGACATTGGTAACAAAACATTTTTGCATCAGATTTATTTCCCATCATTTATAATTACCTCCATTTATTTTCCTGTAACAATTAACTTAACTATATCTTAAGACATTTTTTTATTTAATTCTGTAACAGATGTTACATTATAAAAATTCTTTTAATTTTTTTCTGTCAAATTCTATAATATCTTTGTCTATCTTTATTAAATTATCCCTTTGCATATTCATTAGCTCTCTAGAAACAGAAGGTCTTGAGCTAGATAAGTAATAAGCTAGCTCTTCTCTATTTAATTTTAACTTGAAATAATTATTAGATTCTGAATTCTGTAAAATATACTTGGCTAACTTTTGTCTTAAGGTAATAGAGCTAAATATTATTAATTTTTGATTAAGATAAAAAGCCTTTTGAGACAATATAATAAGCATATTATTTAATATTACTTTTTTTATTGGATCTACTTTATTCGAAATTAACAAAGCTTCTTTAGGTATTTTTAACAATTCACTTTTTTCATTAGCATAGCAAGAATAATCATAAAGTCCTCTTTTTATATATAAATATACTTCCCCCAATACAGTCCCTTCCTCTGTAAATATATTTACAATTGATTTCTTACCAGAAGAATCCACATTCTCAACTACTACCGACCCCTTTTCTAGAATAAAGAGGTACTCTGGCTTTTCACCTTGTAAAAAAACAGCCTCTTCTTTTTCTAGACTAATTCTTTTAGACTTAGTTTTCTTTAAAAATAAATTTATTTCTTCTTCTTTTAAACCCAAAAATAGATCATTTTTATTCGGCATTAAACCACCTCTATATCAATTATACCAATATTTATATAATTTAATTTAAAAATTTTCAATTATATAAATATCTGTTATAATATTTACATTAAGGAGGTTACCTAATGAGCAGTAATAAGAAACATAAAAGAAAGGCTTTTAGCTTTTCTGACTTAATTAAAATATTTTTAATTCTGGTTCTTATACTTATAGTAGCCATTGGAACACTGGTTAGTTCTTATGTTCTTTCAGTTGTTAAAAATGCACCTGAAATTCAGCCTGATAAGTATAGAGAATTAATAAATGAAACCTCAAAGGTTTATGATGATAAAAGCCAATTAATTCAAACCCTAGTTTTAAATGAATTTTCTGAATATGTTCCTTTGGAAAGAATTCCTAAAGATTTACAACATGCCGCTATAGCTATTGAAGATGAGAGATTTTATGAACACAGCGCCGTAGATTTTAAAAGAATATTAGGAGCTACTATAGAAAATATTAAAGCTGGAAGAGTTACACAAGGTGGTTCCACCCTAACTATGCAGTTGGCAAAAAACTTATATACTAATTCTCAAAAAAGTTATGAAAGAAAATTAACTGATATCTATTATGCCTATGAAATTGAAAGTAAACTTAGCAAAGATCAAGTTTTAGAAGCTTACTTAAACTCAGCTAGTTTTTCAAAAGGAACAGTTGGAGTTCAAGCTGCAGCTAAAACATTTTTTAATAAAGATGTTTCTGAATTAAACTTAGCAGAATGTGCCTTAGTAGCTGGTATAACTAATAGACCAGCAAAATATTCTCCATATAATAGGGTTTATTTAACAGAAGAAGATGATTTATCTAGTATACAGCTACTTTTAATTCCAACTCCAAAAGGATCTCAAAATGATGAGAATACTATAGCTTATGGTAAAAAACTGGCTGAGTTAGGAAGAATTGATGCTTTTGATTTAAAACAAATTGAAATGAATATTATCACTCCTATGAAAGCTGTCTTTAACCCTACATCTAAAGAAAGGCAAGAACTTATATTAAAACTTATGCTTAAACAAGGGTATATAGACCAAGCTGAGCATGATGAAGCTAAAGTAACTCCTATTAATATTAGTATTGGATCTAGAGAAGAAAAAGGTGTGTCTTCATTTTATGTAGATGAAGTTAAAAATGAAGCCATTGATATTTTAATAGATCTAGGCTTTAGTCCTGAAGAAGCTGGTACTAAACTTTATACTGGAGGATTTAATATATATACTTCTATGGACTTAGATATACAAAAACACTTAGAAGAAACAGTTAGTACAAATCGTTATTTCCCAGGCACTTGGACTGATGATAATGGTATTCTTCAACCACAAGTTGCTGCTGTTTTGATGGATCCTCATAACGGTAAAGTTAAGGGTCTCATAGGTGGAAGGAATATTGCAGGAGGGAGTAACCTGAATAGAGCAACTACTCCTAGATCTCCGGGATCTAGTATAAAACCAATTTCATCCTATATGACAGCTTTTAAAAATGGTGCAACAGCAGCTGATGTATATCTTGATGCACCACTACCAAAAAATTTATTTGGTTCTAATCCACCTAAAAATGTTGGTAATTCTTATGTTGGATGGACTACAATTAGAAATCTTTTAAGAAGATCATCTAATGTAGGGTCTATTCTTGTTGCAAGAGACATAGGGGCAGATTTTAATAATCGTTCTAATAAAAATTACAGTATTTCTAGAGCTGTAGATGAGGCTGCTGCATATAATAAAATAATGGAGAACTTAGAAGAGTTAGGAGTTACTTCATTAGTTTGGCCAGAAGGAAGTTCTAAAAATGATACTGAAAGGAAAAAAAATCTAGCTTCTAGAGGTATAAATGATAGTAATCCATCTGCAATGGCTCTTGGTGGTATGACATTGGGAATATCTCCACTCGAAATGGCAGGAGCTTATACTTCCTTAGCTAATGAAGGTATATATCAAAAACCAAGCTTTATTGATAAAATTACAAATTCTGCGGGAGAAGTTATTTATGAAAATAAAAACCAAGGTAAAGAAATCATTTCTCCTCAAAATGCCTTTATACTAACTAATATATTAGAAGATGTTGTAAAAAATGGAACTGGTAGAAATGCAAACTTTTCAAGAATGCATATTGCTGGTAAAACAGGTACAACTAACGATAATAAAGATATATGGTTTGTTGGATATACTCCTTATTACCTTTGCTCTGTATTTATTGGAAATGATAAAAATGAACCAATGCCATACATGTCTAGTGTTCCAGCTTCCTTGTGGAGAGCTCTGATGAAACCTATACATGATGACTTAGATGATAAAGAATTTGAAATGCCTGAAGAGGGAATTTACAGAAAATATTCTGGTGGAAGATATGAATATTTTGTAGAAGGTACATCTCCTCACTACACTAATAAATATAGTTTTGTTAAAAAGAAAAAAGTTTATAAAAAACAAGACAATGATAACAACAATAATAATAATAATGATAATTCTAAAAAGTCTAGAAAGAAATCTAACAACGATAATAATAATTAAAAAGAAGGTCTTTAAAGACCTTCTTTTTAATTTAAAATATTATGTGTGAAACCATTATTATTATTGGCAATGTTATTAAAGTTCTTTCTATATATATAATAAATAAATCTAAAGGTGTTATTGGTATTTTGGACCCCAAGATTACAGCCCCTGCTTCAGATAAATAGACTAGTTGAGTAACAGATAATGTTGCAACAATAAATCTTGTCATTTCACTTGGTATAGTAGATCCTAGAACTGATGGAATAAACATATCTGCAAAGCCAACCATTATAGACCTAGATGCTTCAAGTGCATACTCAACATTTAATAAATTTAATAGGGGAATAAATGGCTTTCCTAATATATCAAATACAGGAGTAAATTCAGCTATTAATAAGCCTATTGTTCCAAAAGCCATTACTGTAGGTAATACTCCTAACCACATATCTAAGACAGTCTTTACTCCATTGCCTAAGAAAGATTTAAGATTAGCATTTTCTCTAGCTCTTTCAACTGCTAATTTTAAGCCCCAAGTTCTAGCTGTATATCCCTTAGGAACATCTTCTCCTAAATCTTTCTTTTCACCATTATAATAGACATTTTCTTTTTTAGATAAGGGTGGGATTCTAGGAACTATAAGAGCTGCAATAAAACCACATAAAATAATAGTTAAATAATATTGTGCAAAATATTCTACTAAATCTACTTGTCCTAAAACTACCAAACAAAAAGTAATAGAAACAGCTGAAAATGTAGTTGAGATTATAGATGCCTCTTTGGCAGAATAAAAACCCCTTACATACTGCTTATTAGTTAAAGCAACCCCTATTGTTCCATCTCCAACCCAAGACGCCATACAGTCTATAGAAGATCTCCCTGGTAAATGGAATAAAGGTCTCATAAGTGGAGTAAACAATGCTCCAACAAATTCTAACAAACCAAAATCAGTTAAAAATGGTAGTAAAAATCCAGCAAATAAAAACATAGTAAATAAAGTTTTTATCAAATCAAATAAAATTAAACTCCCAGCAAATAAAAACATAGTAAATAAAGTTTTTATCAAATCAAATAAAATTAAACTCCCAGTATTCTCAGAAATAATAGCTTCTGGTCCAATACTAAAATATACTAAATAGGCTAAAATCATACCGATAATTCTAATTATAAGCCAAAAAAAACTAACATTAAATATTCCTGAGAGAAATTCACTTTCTTCTATTTTCTCAATTCTTTTAATCCTGTGTAAAAATGTAACTATTCCCGTTATACTTATAAAAATTAAAACTAACGTTGGTAAAATGTTACCTGTTATGTCTATTAATTTTTCAGATAATAATGCTACAACAATAGTAGTCTTTCCTTCATAAACAAATGGTACCATTAATAATAATACACCTATCAGAGAAGGGATAACAAATTTTAAAATATCAGAAACACTATAGGGTTTCTCTTCTATTTTCATAATACCTCCTTATAAAATAAAAATTCTCATAGTGCAAATACACTATGAGAATAAACAACTTATTAATATTATACCTTATGACAATTAAAAAGTAAAACTTCAATTTTATAGGATAATTTGTTATACAATATACATTTAGTTTGATAAGTTGAACTTAAATCTACCTGAGGCTTTATTGCATAGTATTTCTAATTTAATGTTTCTATAAGAACTGAGGTCTATACTTCCAGAGTCTTCTTTTTTATCCCCTAATTTTTTTATAAGTTTATCTTCATTGTATAAATTAAATTCTATATTTCCATCATCTATTTTATAGTCATAATTTAAATATTTTTTATCTTTTATTTTAAAATAATGGGCTTGTCTACCATTTTTATATTTAAAATTACTTTGCCAAGTATTTCCATATTTTTTACTAGTTTGCATTATTGAAACGGGAAGATCAGGAAAACTATGAAAAACAAATGTATTTAAGAATATTAAAGAAAATATAATAATTACAAATAGGGATATTACCATAATAATTGGTTTTTTATAACTCTCTTTTCCTTCATAGACATACCTATCGTCTTTATCAAATAATTTTTCCCCACAATTACCACAGTAATTTTCTTTTATACTTTGCCTGTAACCACAATTCCAACAAACTTGTCTTTTATTTTCTCTAACTAATATAGCATAAATAATTAAGGCTAATGGAGCAGATATTAATATAGCTAATACAGCCCACAAAAAACCATTTTCTCCATTTAACTTAGCGTCCTTATATATCCATACTGCTATTGCAATTTTTATTCCTATTGCAATTATTGGTAATAATGAAACAAAAAACATTATATTAAGACCTCCCTTTCTCTTTTAGCACATATAAAGTAAATAAATATAGAAGTATTAATTAAAACCCAACTAAGTCCTACTATTATTAATTTAAAAAGAATAGGTATATTTATATAAATTACAGATAAAATAATGATTATAGATTTAATAACTTCTAAAAATATAATATTTTTATTTATTCTATTTTTATTTAATCTTTTAGTTTTTACTCTATCTTCTAAATATTTTGGAACTTCATAGCTAGAACTTAAATTTTCTTTTAGTGCTTTATCAATATCCATTATTATCTTCCTCCAACATTTTTTTCAAATTATTTCTAGCAGAATTTAGCCTACTTTTAACTGTACCTTCTGGGATTTCTAAAATTTTGGAAATTTCTTTAAGACTTATTTCATCCATATAGAAAAATAAGATAACCTCCCTTTGCTTTAAGGGTAAGTTTTCTATCATAGTCTCTATATAGTTTTTTTCTTCCCTTCTTATACAAATTTCATCAAAACTTTCTTTATTATCTGCATATGTATTTATATTATATTCATCTTTTATCGGAGCTATTCTAAATCTTCTATAAAACTTTCTTATTCTATTTCCATTTATTTTTATGGCTAAAGAATATAAAAATGCTCTAGGATTATCCTCAAAGTCTATAATATCTTTTAGTTTTAATAGCTTGAGCATTGTATCTTGATAAAGATCATCAGCATCTGACAAAGAATTAGTAAGCCTTATGCAAAAAGTATATAAACTATTAGAATTATCCTTTATAAACTTCTCTAGCATTAAATCCCTATCCATATAAACCTCCCTCTATTATTATATCTTCATATAAATAGAATAGGTTCATTTTATTATAAACCACTCAGAATTATCTTTGAACTTAATTAATTTTTATCATAGAATTTTATATATATGATATGAATATATATTAATAAGGAAAAAGGTGAAATAAAATGTCTAAGCTTTTTAAAATTTTTATATGTTTTTCTCTTATTGTATTCTTAATATCTCTAGTAGCTTTTTTTCTTACAAGAAATATTATAAATATACCTAGTTTTGATTTTTTGAATTATATGGATAGAGGAAAGGAATATTGGTTTGGATATTTAAATTTAAAACAAAATCATGAGCTTATAAATTTATCATACACTACTAAATATTTATTAGATTTTATTCTACTTTTAGAATTTCTTTATATTTGTTTAAATGAAAGGTATAAAGACTTTAGAGATAATAAAGAAATAATTCTTTTTTAATTATCGCCTCTATATTATATTTTTCACAAAAATATTTTTTGTATAACTTTGTCTATAATAATAAATTATACATGATTTTCTTACCAACACTTATTGCTGCGATTGGTATTCTATACTTATCAATTAATATTTTAAAAAGGATTAATTTAAAATACCTTTAACTTCTATAAATAAATAATATTTTAAATGATTTATCTAGTTTTTTAAATATAATAAAGAATAATTAATAAAAGCTTAGAACTCTTTATTGTCCTAAGCTTTTATTAATTATTCCTCTTCGATTATTTTCTTAGCCTCTTCTGAAAGGTCTGATTCTTTTATTTTTAAATCAGGATCAGATGGCATTTCAACATCTTCTCCTTTAAATATGCTTTCAAACTCACTTCTATTAATGGTTTCTTTTTCTAATAAAAGGTCTGATACTTTTATTAATTTATCCATATTTTCAGATAAAAGCTTTTTAGCTTTGTTATAGGCTTCATTTATTATTCTAGAAACTTCATCATCTATATCTGATGCTGTTCTCTCAGAATAATTTTTAGTTTTTCCTATATCTCTTCCTAGAAAAACTTCATTATAATCAGAGCTATAATTAATTGTTCCCAATTTTTCACTCATTCCATATTCTACTACCATAGCCCTAGCTAAAGTTGTAGCTCTCTGAATATCATTATGGGCTCCAGTTGAAATATCATCTAATACAAGAGACTCTGCAACTCTTCCTCCTAGTAAGGATACTAAGTCGCCTTCCATTTGTTTTTTAGTCATATACTGTAATTCTTCTTCCGGAATATAGGATGTAAAACCACCTGCTCTACCTCTAGGAACTATTGTTATCATATGAACTGGGTCAGACCCTGGAGTTAATTTAGATACAACAGCATGTCCAGCTTCGTGAACCGCAGTTAATTTTCTTTCCTTTTCAGTTATAACCTTAGATTTCTTAGCTGGTCCAGCTTGAACCTTTATTGAAGCTTCTTCTATATCTTCCATTTGAATTTCTATTTCATTTTTCCTTGCTGCTAGAAGCGCAGCTTCATTCATTAAATTTTCTAAATCTGCTGGAGTAAATCCAGGAGTTCTCTTTGCTATTACTTTAAAATCTACATCACTAGAAATTCTTTTATTTTTTGCATGTATCTTTAAAATGTCTTCTCTTCCTTTTACATCTGGCCTACCTACATAAACAGTTCTATCAAATCTTCCAGGTCTTAGTATAGCTGGATCAAGTATGTCTGCTCTATTAGTTGCAGCCATAACAATTACTCCTTCATTGCTACTAAAACCATCCATTTCTACTAAAAGTTGGTTAAGAGTTTGTTCTCTTTCATCATGTCCACCGCCAAGTCCTGCTCCACGTTTTCTACCTACAGCATCTATTTCATCTATAAATATTATACAAGGTGCATTTTTCTTTGCAGTTTCAAATAAGTCTCTTACTCTACTTGCTCCAACACCTACAAACATTTCTACAAAATCAGATCCACTCATTATAAAAAATGGAACCTTTGCCTCTCCTGCTACAGCTTTTGAAAGATAGGTTTTTCCAGTCCCAGGGGGCCCTACCATTAAAACTCCTTTAGGAATTCTAGCTCCCATATCGACAAACTTCTTAGGGTTTTTTAAAAAATCTACTATCTCCCTTAATTCTTCTTTTTCTTCCATAAGTCCTGCAACTTGTTCAAAATTAACTAAAGCTTTATCGTCTGGTGTTATTACTCTAGCTTTACTTTTCCCAAAGCTATTCATTTTTCCACCGCCACCTTGGGCTTGGCTTCTAAAATAATACATAACTCCAAATAATAAGACTATCATAAAAATTGATGGAATCCAGTCATAATAAATAGGAGTCACTTTTTCTGGGGTTCCAACTACTTCTATCCTATTTTCATTTAAGGCCTTACTTATATACTTATCATATATATCAGCTCTAGCTTCATCTGGTAAAGTAGTTTCATAAGCCTTATCATCTTTTGTTATATAAGTGACATTTTTTTTATCATATTTAACTTTTTTAACATTATTATTTTCTAATTCTTGAACATATTTTGTAGCAGTAACTTTTTCTATAGTTGTCGCTGGTGGACTAAATAATCTAATACCTAGAAATATAAGAATTATAAGCATGGCGTATAAGCCTACTCCACTCATTCGTCTATTCAAATACATCACTCTCCTAAATGAACATTATATCATACAGACTACACTTATCCATAATATAAATTATTTATAAGATTCTTCTTTTAAAATGCCTATATATGGAAGATTCCTATATTTTTCATTAAAATCCATTCCATAACCAACAACAAATTTATCTTCAATCTCAAATCCTACATAATCTACATGTACAGATTTTTTTCTTCTTTCAGGCTTATTTAAAAGAGTACATATTTTTATACTTTTAGCCCCTCTTTCCTTAAGTAGTTCAATTAAATAAGAAAGAGTTGTGCCTGTATCTATGATGTCTTCAATAATCAATAGATCTTTCCCTTCAACACCAAAGTCTAAATCTTTTAAAACTTTAACTTTACCAGAACTTTCTGTTCCTGAATAACTAGAAACCTTCATAAAGTCCATAACTACTGGCAAATCAATTCTTTTAATTAATTCTGCCATAAAAGGTACTGCTCCTTTTAGTATACCTATTGCTGTTAATTCCCCACTATAATCCTTTGTTATAGCTGAGCCTAACTCTTTGCTTTTTTCTATTATTTCTTCTTCTGTTAATAATATTTCCTTAATATCTTTATTCAAAGTTTTCCTCCAATTTAATATTAATAATATGCTTAGTATTCTTATCTGTTTTATATCCTGAACTCATCCTATAAGGTGCAACCCAAATTATTTCTTCATCATCACATATAAGAGGAGTTCTATCTCTAAGATTTCTTGATATTTTTTCATCTATAAAAAAATCTTTTATCTTCTTTGATCTGGTCATCCCTAAAGGTACGAACTTATCCCCAGGTCTTCTATTCCTTATAATTAGTTTTCCTTTTATTTTATCTTTATCTATGGAGATCGAATCATCAGAATAATAAAAATCTTTTACTTCTGATATTATTATATTACCAAAGGGAGTTTGATTTAATCCATACTTTAAAATTATTGGCTCCAAAATGTTATTTTTGAATTTATCTTCGATATATAAAGAATCATAGGATATACCTATATTTCTATTTTGTGGTAGAGTTACCTTACTAGAAATATTATTATTAATCATATATAAAATATCAGAAATGTTTTTTTGACTAATTCCCTCTAAAGTTTTTAATTCAAGTTTTACAAATTTTCTAACAACTTCACTTATAAAATAATTATTTTCATGTCTTAATTTTTTTATTTTTAAAACGTTATTATTATAATTACTATCTAAATATTCATTTACAAGACTATTTATAAAATCCTGATTTCCTTTAGATATATCACTCAATCTTATAAGACTATCTATGAAATTCTGGTTAAAATTATCTTCAATATATGGAATTATATTTAATCTTACTTTATTTCTTCCATAAATATCCATCCTGTTAGTTTCATCGTCTACAAAATTTATTTTATTAGTGTTTATATAGTCTATTATCTCTTCTCTTTTTATATTTAACATAGGTCTATATAAGTCGCCCTTAACATAATCCATAGCGCCTAAGCCCTCTATTCCAGTTCCTCTAATAATTCTTTGAAGAACAGTTTCTGCCTGATCATTTGCATTATGAGCTAAAAATATTTTGTCTTCATTTTTTGATAAATTTCTAAAAAACTCATATCTTAGAAATCTTCCTGCTTCTTCGCTTGTCATTTTATTTTCTTTAGCATAAGCATTCATATCAACTTTTTTAAAAAAAAATTCCACCCCTAATTTTTTACAAACTTTTTCAACAAATTCCTCATCTCTAGAAGCACTTTCCCTAACACCATGATTTACATGAGCCACAATTATTTGTAAATTATAATCATCTCTTATCTCATATAAATTATAGAGCATAAAAATTGAATCAGCCCCACCTGAAACTGCAACAACAATCCTGTCATTTTTATTTATCATATTAAATTTTTTTATATTTTGCAAAAATTTTTTATTTATCATACTTTAAAAAAATAAATGGTCATCTAAGATGACCATACTCCTTAATTATTTATTTCTTGATCGATTCTTTGACATTTTAAAATTTTCTCTTGATCTTGATTTCTCAATCTTTTCATTTGAATCTTTTAAAAACTTTGATAACTTATCTTCAAAAGATAAGTTCACATCTTTTTTACTCGACTCTGTATATTCTACTTTTTTATTTTTTTCAATAGTAGGTTTACTAATAGCTTTTTTCATTGAAAGTGATATTTTCCCACGATCATCAAGAGATAAAATTTTAACTTTTACTTTTTGACCTTTTTCTAGAAAATCAGATATATTCTCTACATAGGTATCAGACACTTCAGAGATATGTACTAAACCACTCTTACCTTCACCTAAATCAATAAAAGCTCCAAATTTTAAAATATTTGATACTGTACCTTCTACCACTTGGCCTACAGCTAATGCCATAAATACTTAATCCTCCTGTTTATTTCATATTAAACTTTTTTAAGGTTATTTTACTTAGAAGTCTTATCCTTATCAATATAGACAACCTCTCTAGGTTTTACCATACCTAAATCTTCTCTTGCTACCTTTTCTACATATTCAACAGAATCAGAATGAGAAATTTCATTTTCTAATTCTTTTATTTCTCTTTTTAATTTATTTACTTCCCTTTTACTCTGTTGTATTTCATTTAACCTATCATTTCTAGCCAGAATAGCATGACTTATACTTATTGCTCCGTAGGATACTGAAAACAAAATTATAATAGCAAAAATTAGAGGAAAGAACTTTTTTCTCTTCATATTATAACCTCCATTTTTATTATTGCATTAAAGACTAAATTTTTCAAGTTAAATTTATCTATTGTGGTCTATACTATTACTCTATAAAGACTTTCTGCATCATTCTTACTTACATGTTCTTTTATTTCTTGAATTTCTGCTTTGAAATTTCTATTTCCAAAGGATATTTCTATTATATCTCCAACTTTTACCTCATCGCTAGGCTTAACAACTTTGTCATTTACTTTTACTCTTCCACCTTCGCAAGCTTGTTTTGCAACTGTTCTTCTTATAATTAATCTCGATACCTTTAAAAACTTGTCTATTCTCATACAATCCCCTACATAAAAAGGGAGCTATGCTCCCTTTAATAACTTTAATAACTAATTATTTTTTATTTACAGATTCTTTAAGTGCTTTTCCTGCTCTAAATACAGGTGCTAAAGAAGCTGGAATTTTTATTACTTCTTCTGGGTTTCTAGGATTTCTACCTTCTCTTGCTTTTCTTTCTCTAACTTCAAAAGTTCCAAATCCTACTAGTTGAACTTTTTCACCTTCTACAAGTGCTTCTTCAACTGATGATAAAAAACCATTAAGCGCCATTTCAGCGTCTTTCTTTGTTAAATTACTTTTTTCCGCGATACTTGAAATTAATTCTGATTTGTTCATTTAAAATCCTCCTTATAATATAAATGCTTTAGTTTTCAATTTTTTTAGCCTCGTTATATAGATTATCAAGTTCATTTAATTTCATGGCCTGCAAATCCATATTTTTTTCTGAGGCCAATTTTCCCATTATTTCAAATCTTTTAATAAACTTTTCAGTAGTATACTTTAAAGCCTTTTCTGGATCAAGTTCTAAGTATCTGCTTAAATTTATAGAACTAAAAAGCAAATCTCCTAGTTCTTCAAAGATTTGATTAGGTTCTTTGTTTATTAATGCTTGATTTACCTCTTCAAGCTCCTCAACAATTTTCTCTATAGAGCCAGAAACATCATCCCAAACAAATCCAATTTGATTTACTTTATCTATTACAGATGCTGCTATATTAATTACTGTTCCATCAAAAGAATTTAATTCTTTAATAAATGCCCTATTTCCATCTTCGAGACTATAGTCATTATACCCTAAGGTTGCTTGATTTTCCATAGTATTTTTGTGAAAAAAGCCATTTTCTAGTATTTTTTTATTTAAAAGTTCTAAAATATCATAATAAGTATACATACCTTCATTTTTTAAACTAATTAAGTCATAAAGTAAGTCTATTGTCTTATTTAATAAGATATCAATATCTTCAATATTAGATTTTTTTGAACTATTCTTTTTTTCTATAAGTTCAATTGAATCTTTTAAGTTTTTTATTTTGTTGCTTTTCGGTATAAATAAAGCACTCTGATGATTTATATTTTCAATAATGTCCAATTCATGAATTTTTATCTTATATATAGCTTCATCTTCTAAACCAGCATCACTTACAAGATAAATTTCATATTCATCTCCATATATTTCACTTAAAGATAACTTTAAATCTACTGCTATTCTTTTATTGTAAATTTGAGTAATTATTATATCACACTTCACATCAATAGATAGAGAATTAAAGTCATCCCCATCTAATAAAAGCATAGACTTTGAAGGATCTATCTTTACGGCCCTTAATAAAGGTTCTATAAAACTCATTCCAGAAATTATCTTATAATCTTTGCTTTTTTCCATAATTTTAACTACAGTACTTTCAGCTATAAGGGGATTCCCCGGGACTATATAATTTATATTAGCATTTTCCCCCTCTTTTACTATAATTTCTGATATTTCTTCATAAACTTCTTCAAAACTATTTTTTCTTTCATATAAATAATCAAAAGATTCAAAGTCTATACTTTCTTCTTCAAATAGTTCTACAGCCTTATGTTCTTTAGTCCTAAGATAATTCTTGTTGCCATTTTTAATAGTTTTATATGCCTCAAGAGTTAACCCATCTTTGTCAGTTGCACCTAATCCAATAATATTAATCATTACACACCTCGTCTATTATAGATAATAACTTTATAGCTTTTCTATATCTTATCAAAAAAATTTGATTAAAGTTATTTAATTCCTAAGTTAATTTATAAAAAAATAAAAACTTAGGAAAACCCCCAAGTTTTTATTTTTACTATTTACTTTCATTACCTTGCTTATTATTTGATTTCACATTTGTATTCCCAGTATTTGTACTATCGTTATTTTTTTCTGTTTTATTATTTTCTGGTATTTCAAGTTTTAAATTTTCTGGTATTTCAATTTCTTTCTTAACATCAAGATATTCTTTTACTTTTGCATCTTTCTTTAATTTTTCAATGTATTCTCCAAACTTTTCTTTAATGTAAGTTTCTTTTAAAGAGTCTTTCATTTCTTCAAAAGTTCTAGGAGTTTTTTCTGTTAATTTTATAATATGGTATCCAAAATCCGATTTTATAGGGTCTGAAATTTCACCTTTTTTCATAACTTTAATAGCTTCATTAAACTCTTGGACCATTTGTCCATTAGTAAATTCTCCTAAATCTCCTCCATTTTGAGCACTTCCTGGATCTTTTGAATTTTCTTTTGCTAATTCTGCAAAATCCGCTCCCCTATCTAATTCTTTTTTTAATTTGTTAGCCTTTTCTACATCTTCCAATAAAATATGAGATGCTTTGGCTTTAAAATAATTTTCTTTGTTTTTTTCGTAATAATCTTTTAAATCTTTTTCACTAGGTTCAAATTCTTTTATTTTCTTTTCATAATACACACTCATAAGTTGTGCTTGTCTTAAATAATCTTTATAGAACTCAGGAGTTGCCCCAATTTTTTTTAATTGTTCCTTATACTCTTCTTCTCCACCAACCTGATCTATTGCTGATTTAACTTGCTCTTCAACTTTAGCTTCATCTACTTTAACTCCTAATTTTTCAGCATCTTGTCTTACTATTTCCATCTCAACTAAATTTTTTAATGTATTTTCTTTTAATGCTTCATCTACTGTTACAGATGGATCATCAACAGATGGTTCTTTTAATATGTCTTCTGAACCTGCCATCATAACTGTATTATTTCTTTGTGCCACATATTGTGTTATAAATTCTTCCTCTGCTATGTTTGTATCATTTACAGTTGCAACTACTCCTTCTGGACCCTTGTTTGAACAAGCTGTAACCAACATTATTCCCCCAAGAGCTAGTGTAACTCCAAACTTTTTAATATTAGAAATTTTCAAAATATCATCCTTCCTTTTTTATACTCTTACTATTATACACTATTTTGAATTTTTATTAGTGTCTTTTTTGTGTAATTTTAAAATCTTAACTAAATTTTTTAAACTTTCTATGGGATGCTTAGGATTTATTATACTTATACTTGGAGAACTTCCTAGGTCAAATTCTACTCTTTTAAATAAATCTTGTATTTCATTTATGGCAGCTAAATTTGGTAGTGTATATAATTTTACTTCATATTTTTCATTCTTTT
This sequence comes from Peptoniphilaceae bacterium, assembly GCA_052090825.1. Lineage (GTDB taxonomy): Bacteria > Bacillota > Clostridia > Tissierellales > Peptoniphilaceae > JBQDBK01. Next base: position 25,119 of record JBQDBK010000013.1, read on the forward strand.
GAATTATTAATTTTATCTTAACTTCCATAGCCATAGATCGTAACATAGCCACATCCATTAAATTTGAAAGTTCTATAGGTATCTCAGAAAATCTATCTATTAATTCATCAACTAAATCAGAGTAATCTTCTTCTGTTTTTATATCAGCTATTTTTTTATATATTTCAATCCTGTTGTTTTCACTCTTTATATAAGATGAAGGTATATATGAATCTAATTTTAAATCTACTGTTGTATCAAATTCCTCTTTAACCTCTTCTCCTTTTAATTTGGATAGTGCATCCTTTAAATATTTAATATATAAATCGTATCCTATAGAATCAATATGTCCACTTTGTCTTGCCCCTAATATATTTCCGGATCCTCTTAATTCTAAATCTCTTAGGGCAATTTTATAGCCAGAACCAAATTCTGTAAACTCTTTAATTGATCTTAGTCTCTTTTGGGCTATTTCAGATAAAGATATATTCTTTTCATAAGTAAAATAGGCATATGCTATTTTATTAGATCTACCTATTCTCCCCCTTAATTGATATAGCTGAGAAAGACCTAACCTATTTGCATCTGTTACTATCATAGTATTTGCATTTCTAACATCCATACCTGTCTCTATAATAGTAGAACAAAGTAGGACATCAAATTCATGGTTTATAAAAGATATCATAGTATTTTCTAATAAACTTTCGTTCATCTGCCCATGCGCCATTCCAAAACTTACTTCTGGTAATAATTTCTTTAATTCTAATAATTTATTTTCCATATTGGACACTCTATTATATACAAAATAAACTTGACCACCTCTTTCAATTTCTTTTAAAATCGCTTCTCTTATCATCATATTATTATATTCCGACACATAAGTTTGAACGGGAAATCTTTCCTCAGGTGGCTCATCTATTACAGACATATCTCTAATTCCTATCATAGACATTTGTAAAGTTCTTGGTATAGGAGTTGCAGTTAAAGTTAAACTATCAATATTATCTTTTAATAATTTAATTTTTTCCTTATGTTTAACTCCAAATCTTTGTTCCTCATCTACAATAAGTAATCCTATATCTTTAAATTTAACATCCTTTGATAATAATCTATGAGTACCAATTATTATGTCTACATAACCTTCTTTTAGCTTTTCTAAATCTTCTTTTTGTTCTTTTTTACTTCTAAACCTACTCAACAAAGCCACACTTATTGGAAAATCTTTAAACCTCTCAATTGTTGTATTATAGTGTTGCTGAGCCAATATTGTAGTAGGTACTAAAAAAGCAACTTGCTTACCATCCATTATAGCTTTAAAAGCTGCCCTTAACGCTACTTCTGTTTTACCATAGCCAACGTCTGCACAAAGTAATCTATCCATAGGTTTTGGAGATTCCATATCCAATTTTATTTCTTGTGAAGATAATAACTGACCCTCAGTCTCTTCAAATTCAAAGGAGTCCTCAAATTCTTTTTGCCATTGGGTATCTTCAGAAAACTTAAATCCCTCTTTTTCCATTCTTTTTGCATATAGCTTAATTAAATCTTCTGCAATATCTTCAATATTTCCTTTGGCTTTGCTTTTGGTCTTACTCCATTCAATTGAATTTAACTTATTTATTTTTGGTATTTTGCCTTCTTTAGAAGTATATTTATATATTAAATCTAAATTTTCTATAGGTAAAAAGAGTTTATCTTCTCCTTTATATTCTATTAGTATATAATCTTTAATTACACCTTGAACTGTTAGCCTTTGAGTTCCTACATATTTTCCTATTCCATAAGATTCATGAACAACATAGTCTCCTAGATTTAAATCTTCAAAATTAAGTAATTTAGGCTTTCTCTTTCTTTTCTTCTTCTCTTCTCTAGTCCCATATATTTCATTGTGATTTATAAGAACAAATTTTATATCTGAAATTTCAAATCCTTCTCTTAAAGATCCTAACGTAACTATAACGTCTCCACTACTTATATCAGAATTATAATCTTCTTTAAATTTTACATTTATATCAAATTCTTTTAAAGTTTCTACTAGCCTCGTTGCCCTAGGCTTATTGCCAGCCATAATTACAACCTTATATCCTCTATACATATAATCCTTTAATTCTGATATAAATAATTTTATTTTCCCTCTGTAATTAATTATAGTTTTTACTCTTAAATTAACCATGGATTTAGGAGCAAATATTTTAGGTTGAAGAGTCAGAGAGTTTAAAGATATTATTTTACATTGGCTTAAGTTATTTATAATATCTATAGTATCAATTTCTAAATTTTCATGTTTTTTTAAAACTTCTCCAGTCTCTATTAAATCAACTAAGTTTTCTTTAAATTCTGTTTCTTTAAATTTAATTCTATCCAAACACTGATTTGGTTCTAAAATAATAGTTGTTGGTTTTTCATTAAAATAATCTAAAATAGAATCTACATATTCTTCTTCAATAAAGGGTATGATTAAATCTGTATTTTTTATAAAATAATCATCTTTTAAATAATCTATATATTTAGAAAACTTTTCTTTTAATCTATCTAGAGCTAGGCCCTTTAGTTTAGATTTTTTTATTTCTATTTCTAAGCTTTCTCTTATTTTTTCTTTATACTCTTTTTTTATTATAAAGTCTACAGTTGGAAGTATATTTATAGACTCTAAATTTTCTATTGATCTCTGAGTAGATATATCAAAAGATCTTATAGAATCAACTTCTACATCGAAGAGTTCTATTCTATAAGAATTGTCAGGGCTATATATATCCAATATAGAACCTCTTATAGCAAATTGTCCAATGCCCTCAACCTGAGGATATCGCTCGTAACCCATTTCAACTAATTTTTCTGATAATATTGAAAGATCTAGTTCTTTACCAAGCTCTATATTTAATATATTATTTTTAAAAATTTCCCGCTTAGTTATTTTATCTTTCAAAGCATCAATTGTTGATACAACAAATTTAACATTTCCAAAACTTAAATTTTCTAAAGTTTTTATTCTAGACTTCATATTTTCTAAACTTCTAGAGTACCTATCATAGAAAAAAACTTCTCTTTTTAAATATAAAAATGTTTCTTTAATTCCTAAATTTTTTAAATCTTCATAAACTTTTCTAGCTTGTAAACTATCTGAAACAAGGATTAAAATTGGATTATCTGTTTTTTCTGAAATATTATAAGCTAAATGACCAACCTGTTCATCTACAGTCCCATATACTCCTACTGGTGTTTTCTCATTTTCTAAATAATTTAGAATATCTTTAAAGCCTTTTAAGTTATCCATGGGTTTTGTTAAAAAATTCAATTTATCACCTCCATTAAAGAAATCGGGAAAATTAATTTTCCCGATTTACCATTTTTTATTGTATTTATTCATTGCAGATTCAATCCCATTTTCGATTATCTCTATTATTGATTCAACAGCTTTATCTATAGTCTCTTCTATTTCTTTGTTTTCTGACTTTGAAAAACCACTTAAGACAAAGTCGGCTAAATCTTCGCCTGGTCTATTAGATCCAACTCCAATTTTCACTCTAGGAAAATCCTTGCTATCTATGTGATTTATAATTGATTTTAAGCCATTATGAGTCCCTGCAGAGCCTTTTTTCTTAATTTTAATAGTTGCAAATTCAATGTCTATATCATCTACTAAAACTATTAAATTACTGGCTTCTAACTTATAAAAATTCATTATTTCTCTAATGGATTCTCCACTATTATTCATGTAGGTCTGCGGTTTTATTAAATATATTTTTTCACCTTTATAGTTTCCTTCTCCCACTAAGGCTTTAAATTTTATTTTATTTACATTTATATTTAATTTTTTTGATAATACATCTACAGCTAAAAATCCAACATTATGTTTAGTATTTTCATACTTTCTTCCAGGATTTCCAAGTCCCGCTATTATATACAAAATATCACCTTAATCAAACATAGCACTTACTGAGGTATTAGAATTAATTCTCTTTATAGCACTAGCAAATAATGGAGCTACAGAAACTACATCTAATTTTTCTATTTTTTGCTCCTCTTTCAATTCTATAGTATCAGTTATAATAAATTTTTCCATTACACTATCTCTAATTCTTTCAATAGCTGGACCTGAAAGAACTCCATGAGTTGCACAACCATAAACATCCTTAGCTCCTTTTTCCTTAAGAGCTTGAGCAGCTTGACAAATAGTTCCTGCTGTATCAATTATATCATCTACTAATATAGCATTTTTCCCTTTAATGTCTCCAATTATATTCATAACTTCAGATACATTTGGTCTAGGTCTTCTTTTTTCAATTATGGCTATAGGAAGGTTTAACTCATTTGCGAATTTTCTAGTTCTTGTTACACCACCTAAATCAGGTGATACAACTACAAATTCTTCTGGATTAACAATATCTTTAAAATATCTTGCTAAATAAGGTATTGCTGTTAAGTGGTCAACTGGTATATTGAAATAACCTTGAATTTGTCCAGCATGTAAATCCATAGCAACAACTCTTTGCGCTCCAGCTGCAGTTAAAAGATCGGCTACAAGTTTTGAAGTAATAGGCTCTCTAGCTTTAGTTTTTCTATCTTGTCTTGCATATCCATAATAAGGAATAACAGCATTAATTCTGCCAGCTGAAGCTCTTTTTAAAGCATCTAATAAAATTAAGCATTCCATAAGATTATTATTTACAGGGTTTGATGTAGATTGAATAACATATACATCTCTTCCTCTTACAGTTTCTCCTATATCAATTGATATTTCTCCATCTGAAAAAGTTTTAACTTCACAATTTCCTTTTTCAATACCCAATTCATCACATATTTTATCTACTAAACTATGATTGGAATTTCCTGTAAATACAATAATTTCTCCTGTTTTTAAATTCATTTGAATCCTCCTATTTTTTTAAACCTTTCTTATCTACCCATCCATCTATATTTATCTGTTTTGACCTTTCAACAGATAATTGACCATTTTTTACATCTTTTGTTATAGTTGATCCTGCTGCAATATAACCATATTCTTCAACCTCGACAGGAGCTACTATATTAGCATTTGAACCTATAAATGCATTATCTTTTATATTACTTCTAAATTTATTTTTCCCATCATAATTAACAAATACAACTCCACAACCTATATTTACATTCTCTCCTACATCAGCATCTCCAACATAAGCTAAATGAGAAGCTTTTGAATTATTTCCAAAATTAGAATTTTTAATTTCTACAAAATTTCCAATTTTAGTATTTTCACCTATATGAGATTTAGGTCTCAAGTGAGCATAGGGCCCTAATTTAGAGTTATTGCCTATTTTAGACTCTTCTATTAGACAGTTATCTATTGTAACATTATCTCCTATTATAGAATCTACTATCCTACTACTTCCATATATTGTGCAATTTTCCCCAATTATAGAATTGCCTTGTATAACTGCCCCTGGATATATGACAGTATCTCTACCTATTTTTACATCTGGTTCTATAATTACACTATTAGCATCAATCATAGTAACTCCTTCAACTAAATAACTATGATTTACCCTACTTCTCATTATATCTGAACACTTAAAAAGATCAGATCTAGAATTTACACCTAATATTTCTGAGTTATATCTTAACTTATAACCACCTATTCTCTTATTTTCTTCAAATAAAAGTTGAATTACATCTGTTAAATAAAGCTCTCCTTGAGAATTATTAGTCTCTAATTTATTTAAAGATTTTTTTAAATCCCCACCATTAAATACAAATATCCCCGAATTAATTTCTCTTATTAACTTCTCTTTTTGACTTGCATCTTTTTCTTCTACTATCTTTTGAATTTTTGCAGCTTCATCTCTTACTATCCTTCCATATCCAAATGGATTTTCTAAATCTGCAGTTAAAATAGTTGCGGAAAAATTATTTTCTTCATGATAATTAATCAAACCTTCTAAGGTATCTGATCGAATTAAGGGAGCATCTCCATTTAGTATAAGAACAGTGTCATTATCTGTAAAATCTTCTATCGATTGCATTACGGCATAACCTGTTCCATAAGGGAGATCTTCACCAATGGGTTGAGTTCTAAATACTACCTCTTCGTTAAAAGACTCTCTTATCTCATCTCCACCATGCCCTATGATTACGATAGTCTTTTCTATACTTGAATTTTTTGCACTATCTATTACAAACCTTAGCATAGGACGCCCTAAGATTTTATGAAGTACTTTTGGAACCTTTGATTTCATCCTAGTTCCTTCTCCTGCTGCTAAGATTACTGAAACTCTCATTAAAAATAAAACACCTCTTTACCATATTTACTTACTATATTATAACCTTGAAATTAGCTTTACTCAACAATAAATATTTACATAATAATCACATAAAATTTAAATTTTGCAAATTAATAGGATTTTTCTTTGGAATTTCCTACTGCACTTGTTATTTTAGGTATCATTTGTTTCTTCCTAGATAATAGACCTTCAACAACAAAAGAATTATCTACTAATTTCTTATTAAAAATTTCTGCAAGTTGATCCTTGAATTCACCTACGACTATATCTTCAGAAATTTCTTTAAAAATATCTGTCATCATCATTACAAAGGTGCTTTCACCATTATCATTAATTATTTTTCTCATATTCTCAACTAAATCTTTTTTTATTTTTAAAAGATTACCTAAATCCATGGTCATTATTTGACAAACTCTGATTTTTTCATTATCTACAATAAATCTCTTAACATCTCCATTTAAGATATCTTCCATACTTCGATTTTCTAATTTTGTTCCTTCCTTAAACATCTCCATAGCAAATATTTCCGGATCTATGCCTGATATTTTAGATAATCTTTCTAAAATTATTTTATCTATTTCTGTAGATGTTGGAGATTTAAACAATAATGTATCTGAAATTATAGCTGCAGATAAAATACCAGCTATTTTTTTACTAGGCATAATTCCAGATTCAAAGTACATTTTCGCTATTATAGTTGAAGTTGAACCTACTGGCTCGTTCCTAAAATAAACAGGAGAATCTGTTGATATACTTGCAACCCTATGATGATCGATGATTTCTAAAATTTCTGCAGACTCTATATCATCTATACTTTGATTCTTTTCATTATGATCAACTAATATAATTTTCTTTTTATTTGCAGATATTAAATGATACCTAGAAATAGAACCAACAACTTTACTTCTATTGTCCAAAACAGGATAAGCTCTAAACCTACTTTTCCCCATAGCATCTTTTACATCATCTATACTATCATTTAAATGAAATGTAACTAAATTTTCACTTGTCATTACATAGGATACTGGAACTGATTGTGGAAGCAATCTTGATGCCATAAAGGTATTAAAGTTAGTTGATATTATAGTAATAGACTTTTCCTTAGCCGCATTTACAACATCATCATCTATCTCATATCCTCCACTAATAATTATTAAAGATACCTCTCTACTAATAGCATCAAGTTGAGCATCTTTTCTATTTCCTATTATAACTATATCATCCTTAGCTATGTAATTTTTTACATCTTTTGGATCCATAGCATAAACTGCTATCTTACCTTTCATTTCTTTTATATTCTTAGATTTATAAATAAATTTTCCTGATAATACTTCTATAATATTTTCAATACTTGTATTTGAACTTGACAGAATTGAATCATCCCATACATCCATATAAGATTTAGTTATATTTGAAAGAGAAACTATGCCTATTAAATCTTCATTTGCATTCACAACAGGTAAGGAATTTATATTATTTTCTTGTATTATTTGAACTGCCTTATATAAAGATACATTTGCACTAACGCATTGAGCTTTATCCATATTTAAATCTCTTACCTGAGATTTCATGCTATCTTTCAATCTAGGTTTTTCTACATTAAAATAATTAAGTACAAATTTTGTTTCAGGGTTTAAATCCCCTAATCTAATTGCTTCAACTTCATCTTCTACTTGCTTTCTTTTTAATTCTGCATATGCTATTGCAGAGCATATGGAGTCTGTATCTGGATTTTTGTGCCCACTTATATAAATTTTATTTTTCATTTTTTCTCCTTACCTATAATATACCGGAACTAATAAACATTTAATATTTTACTTAAAATATAAACATATTTAATAAAAGAATACTAAAAAAGATATAGGTAAATCCTGAATTACTTAATTTTTATATTTAATTATTAAATATTTAACTTTCTTTTATATATTTAATTGTAACATAAGTACTATAAAAATATATAAAAAAACAGCTGAGACTATAAGAATCTCTAGCTGTTTTACTTACTTTTTATTTAATTCATCTATAGCTCTTTTTAATTGACTATCAGTATCTAAATAATCATAGCCTATACCCTTAGAATTTTTATCTAAATCAACTTCAATGTCAGGTTTTATTCCTATTTTATGAATATTTATGCCTTTTGGACTAAAGTATTCAGAAGTAGTTAATTTAATTCCGTCTCCTGTTGGAAATCTTGTTGCTGTTTGAACTATTCCCTTTCCAAAAGATTTTTTACCAATTATTATTCCTGCATCATAATCTCTTATAGCACCAGCTAAAATCTCCGATGCAGATGCTGAACCTTCATTTATTAATACTGCCATAGGCATATTTAAATAATTCTCATCAGATTTAAATTCGAAAACCCTATCTTTATTCTTATTTTCTGCATAAACTATCATTCCTTTAGGTAATAATAAATCAGCAATCTCAGCTGCAGAATCTACTATTCCGCCAGGATTCCCCCTAAGATCAACTATTAAAGATTTTATATTTTGACTCTTTAAATCTTCTAATGCTAATTTGAAATCTTTAGCAGTTCCTTCGTCAAACTGTGTTATTCCAATATACCCTACTTGACCTATCTTATGTTTTATTATAGTTTGCATTACTATTTCATCTCTAATAATTTCTAGATCTTTAGTTTTATTAGTTTCAGGTGAGTATACTGTTATCTTTACCTTAGTCCCCTTCTTGCCTTTCATTACTTGTGTTGCTTCTGTTATCTTATCTCCAGTATATTCAACATCTTCTACTTTTATAATTTTATCTTTAGCCTTTATTCCAGCTTTATCTGCCGGAGAATCTTTTATCGGTGAAATAACAGTTATAAGATTATCTTCTCCCTTTGTTATTACAACGCCTATTCCATAAAATTTTCCAGTAGTATATTCCATTAATTTATCATACTCTTCTTTAGTGTAATATTCGGAATAAGGGTCATTTAAACCTGCTACTACCCCTTTAAGCTCTCCTGTTTCTAAATCTTTATCTGTCACAGAATATAAATAATTCTTTTTTACTATTTCTTCTAAAGCTTTAATTTTTAAATATTTTGTTGAACCACCAACTGCATATCCATTCATTACAAATTTAGCTGTTAGAAAGTTAGTCCCCAAAAGTAATACTGTGAAAAATAAGATTTTTAAATATTTTTTTTTCATATTTTCCTCTTATACATAATTTGTTGGATCTACAGTTTTTCCATCTATTCTTACTTCAAAATGTAGGTGTGGTCCAGTGGATAATCCTGTTGAGCCTACAAATGCAATAACATCACCTTTAGAAACACTTTGGCCAACTCCTGCATTTAAAGAACTACAATGAGCATAAACTGTAACTTTATCTCCATGGTCAACCATCACTACGTTACCATAACCACTCATTGCAGTTGCCATAATAACTGTCCCACTTTTCACACAAGTTATTGGAGTTCCAGAAGGAGCTGGTATGTCTATGCCTGAGTGAAACCTATAAGTTTTAAGTATTGGATGAAATCTACTTCCATAAGGTGAGGATATGCTATAGTGTCCAGGTAAAGGCCAAGCTAAAGAGGCCCCATTTCTATTTGAAGTTCCAATGTTTACAGAAACAGACCTAGAAGACTTAGCCCTAATATCTCTGAGCTTAGCTTCTTTAGCTTTTGCATCAGAAATTTCCTTTTGTAATCTTACTATTTCACTATCTAAATTTGACCAAGATTCTTGAGCTCTTGTATATTCTTTTTCATAGGCTTCTAAATCATTTTCTAGCTTTTCCATATAACTTTTCTTCTCAAGATTAATAGTCTCATATTGTGCTTTTTCACTTTGTAATTTTGCTGCTGCTACACTTAATTTATTCTTATTTTCTTCTAAAGCTTCTTTATTCTTTTCTATTGTCTTTACTTCTTCATTTATATCATCTATTAAATCATTATCTGTCTGAGCTATATTAGTTACAAATTCAGTATTTCTAATAAGAGATTCCATATTTCTTGAATTTAAAATAACTTCAAGATAAGAAACATTTCCATTCATATATATAGCCTTAGCTCTTTCAGCAAATAACTCTTCTTTTTCAGCTAAACTTTTCTCAGCCCTATCTAAATTCTCTTGATTTTTACTAATTTCAATATTTAAAGAATCTATATCTTTTTGAATTCCAGCTATATTATTGTTTAAAGAATTCATTTTTCTATCAAGTTCTAATATTTCTGCATTAACAGAATCTACATTTTTTTCAACACTTTTAAGTTTTGTTTTATTTTCTTTTAAAACTTGATTTATTTTATTTTTTTCTTGTATTTTTAATTCTTTTTGCTTCTCTAGCTTAATACTGCTTGCATTTACAGCATTTGGAACTATTAAGCTTAAAGCTATAATCATAGTAGAAAATTTATATTTATTCATAATAATATCCTTCCTAAACATTTAAAAACTTTTTAGTTGATAATAAAGATCCTAAATATCCTATACCTATTCCTATACATAGAAAAATTAAGCCTATATCATATTTAATGTTAATAGGTCTTACTATATCCATCCCCAATAAACTTTGTATTTGAGGATTCATCCTAACATAATAGTAATCATATACATTATAAACTAATAAAAAAGCTATTAAAGCCCCAACTATACCAAATATAATTCCTTCTATTACGAAAGGACCTCTTATATAAGAATTAGTCGCTCCTATATATTTCATTATATTTATTTCTCTTTTTCTATTAGCAACTGCTATTTTTATAGTATTATGAATTATTAAAATTGAAACTAATAATAAAACTAAAACTACACCAATTCCTATATATTTGACTCCCTTTTCGAAAGTCATCATTTTGTTTACTAACTCATAATGATAATCTACTCTCTCTATACCTGGACTTCCTTCTATTATTTTAGAAACCTCTTTGGAATAAGATAAATCTTTTAAGCTCACAACAAGAGAAGCTGGTAGCGTATTATTTTCTTTTACTAAATCCAATAAGTGGGCTTTATCTCCAAAGCTTTGCTTTAACTCTTCTAAAGCCTCTTCTTTAGATGTATATTTAACCTCTTTTACCCTATCATCGCTTCCTACTTTAGATATAAGATCATCTAAATTACCTTGTGTAATATCATCTTTCAAATATATAACAACTTTATCAATTTCTTCTCCTAAATGGTTGACTGATAAGTTTATATTTAAAATTATTAAAAACACAAATCCAAAAAGTGTCAACATAGCAGTTATAGAAATAGTTGAAGCAAGAGACATCCCAAAATTTCTAAATATTCCTTTGAAGCTATCACTTAGAATATTTAAACCTTGTCTAAATATTTTCATAATAACCTCCACACTCTATATCTTTAATAACCTTCCCATTTGCAAGTGTTACTACATGCCTTTGCATTTTATTTACAATCTCTACAGCATGTGTTGCCATGATAATAGTTGTACCTTGTTCATTAATTCTCATTAAAACGTTCATTATATCCCACGCTGTATCTTGATCTAGATTACCAGTTGGCTCATCACATATTAGTATTGGAGCTTTATTTACTATAGCTCTTGCTATAGAAACTCTCTGAGATTCTCCTCCTGAAAGCTCGCTAGGATAAGAATTTTTCTTTGAAGATAAATTTACTAAATCAAGTGCATAATCCACATCTTTTTTTATTTGGGACTTACTTTCTCCTTGTATCTGCAAAGCATAGGCCACATTCTCAAATACATTTTTCTTTTCCAATAATCTATAATCTTGAAAAATTACCGATATATCCCTTCTTAATTTTGGTATTTGTTTTTTTCTAAGCTTGGTTATATCTGTTTTATCTACTAGTATTTTCCCCTTAGTGACTTTTTCTTCTCTAATTAAAAGCTTTGTCATAGTTGACTTTCCAGCTCCACTAGGACCAACTAAAAAACAAAAATCTCCTTTAGGTATATGTAGATTTATATTTGAAAGAGCCATAACTGCATTGGGATACTCTTTATATACATTTTGAAATTCTATCATAATTATTCCTTCCTATTCTCTCAACTATGTATTATATTACAAAATAGTTACAGATTACAAGCTATAATCAATATATTTTAAAAATATCAACAAAAGTTCACAAAATACACAAGTTATATTCTATAATGCTTGAATCTATTGTATAATACATTAATAGGAGTGATTATTTTGAATAAAAAAGAATTTAGGTCTTCTATGTTAGAAAAAAGAGACAGTTTAGACTTTAAATATTTAAAAGACGCCTCGTCTAAAATTTATAAAAATTTTATCAAGTCAGATTTATATAAAAACAGTGAAAATATTTTTATTTTCGTTAGCTACAAAAAAGAGGTTGATACTCATGAAATAATTAAATATGCTTTAAAGGATAGTAAAAATATCTTCGTTCCTATTGTAGATAGGGAATCTAAAACTTTAAGTTTCTCACACTTAAAAAACTTCAATGATTTACAACCAAGCTATATGGGAATACTTGAACCTACTATAAAAACCAGAAATATTGTAGATCCAAATTTAGCAGATCTTGTTGTAACTCCAGGACTTGCTTTTAACCAAGAAGGATATAGAATTGGGTATGGTGGTGGATTTTATGACAAATTCTTTTCATCTATAGAATCCAAACCAATAAAATTAGGTATTGGCTATAGCATCCAATTAGTTGATAAAATTGTGCATGATGATCTTGATCAAAAGTTAGACTATTTCCTTTCAGATAAAGGATTATATAAGTTAGGAGGAAACTAATGGAAAGACACTTTGGAACAATAGTTAGAGGAGTAAGAACTCCAATTATAAAAGCTGGGGATGATCTTGTTGAAATAATAACAGATGTAATGATTAAAACTATAGAATCTGAAAATATAAGTATGAGAGATAAAGATGTAGTAGCTATAACAGAATCTCTTGTAGCTAGAGCTCAAGGAAATTATGCAACAACTAAGCAAATAGCTAAAGATATTGCAAAAAAATTTCCAAATGATATAGGTCTTGTTTTTCCTATATTAAGCAGAAATAGATTTTCAGTTTTGCTTCGCGCAATAGCCTTAAGCGGAAGAAAACTTCATATCCTACTTTCTTACCCATCAGATGAAGTTGGAAACCATCTTATGGACCCAAAATTATTATATAATAAAGGTATAAATCCCTACACCGATATTCTAGAAGAAAAAGAATACAGGGATAAATTTGGTGATAAAATCAAACACAAGTTTACTGGAATAGATTATGTTAAATTATATAAGGAAATTGCTCCAAATAGTGAAATACACTTTTCAAATGATCCTAGGGCAATTTTAAACTATACAAAAGATGTTTTAGTATGCTCTATTCATACAAGACAATTTATTAAAAAAGAACTTAAAGATTCAGGTGCTAATTTAGTCTATGGACTTGATGATATATTAAATAATTCAATTGATGGATCTGGTTACAATGAAGACTATGGGCTTCTAGGTAGTAATTTATCAGATAAAAATAAGGTTAAACTATTTCCTAGAGATGGACAAGCTTTTGTTGATGCAGTTCAAAAAAATCTATGTGATTATTCTGGCAAAAATATAGAAGTTATGATTTATGGGGATGGTGCTTTTAAAGATCCTGTTGGTAAAATTTGGGAACTAGCTGACCCAGTAGTTTCTCCTGCCCATACTGTGGGCCTTGCAGGAACACCAAATGAAATTAAAATAAAATATATAGCAGATACTGAACTTGCTAATGCTAGTAAAGAGGAAGCTGAGAAGATACTTAGAGAAAAAATAAATACAAAAGATGTCGATTTAACTGGTAAAGACGAAACTCTTGGTACTACTCCCAGAAGGATTACAGATCTTTTAGGATCCTTAGCAGATTTAACATCTGGTTCTGGAGATAAAGGTACTCCTGTAGTCTATATCCAGGGATATTTCGATAATTTTGCTTCAAAATAAAAAGATGGGTTAACCCATCTTTTTATTTTCCCCTATTATCTTAATCTATTACTTTTATTAACCTTTTTTTCTGATAATCAAATACATATTTATTATATTCATAATTTAATCTTACCATAATTTTTTAAGAAACTTATAATTTTATCTAAAAAACAGCTACTTTAAAAGTAACTGTTTGTGGTGCCCAGAGCCGGAATCGAACCAGCGACACGAGGATTTTCAGTCCTCTGCTCTACCGACTGAGCTATCTGGGCTAATATAAAATTAAAATTTTGCATCAACACCTAGCTAAAACTAGGTATTGACAAAAAATAATGGTGGGCCTTCAGGGACTCGAACCCCGGACCTACCGGTTATGAGCCGGGCGCTCTAACC
>JBQDBK010000014.1:0-33299 GCA_052090825.1 Peptoniphilaceae bacterium
CTTTTATAGTATAACTTCTCTAACTTTTTTTGTCAATATTATTTTTAATGTTTTTATGTTTATATTTTTTACTTTTATGAATATGGGTATATAATACTTTATAAGCATTTATTCTTGTTTGTTTTTACTTTATACTTATAATAATAAAGAGGTGACTTATGTGGTATTTAAAAAAATTCGAAGAACTAACTAACTTAGAACTTCAAAAAATATACAAGGAAAGGGTTAAGGTATTTGTTGTAGAACAGCATTGTTTTTACCAAGAGGTTGATGACAATGATTTAATCGCACTTCATCTATTTTCTACAGAAAAAGATGATATTGTAGCTTATGCTAGAATAATTCCTGGTGATATAGTTTCAATTGGACGCATACTTGTAAATAATAAATATAGAAAGAAAAAATTAGGAAAAGTTTTAGTTGAAAAAGCACTTGAAGTTTCTAAAGAGCATTTCCCTAATAAAGAAATTCATATTAGTGCTCAAGCTTATCTTAAGGACTTTTATTCTTCCATTGGATTTGAAAAACTTGAAAAGGACTATTATTTAGAAGATGGTATTCCTCATTATAATATGATATATAAAAAGAGAGGGTAATTACCCTCTCTTTTTTATTTGAAATTCACCATAACATATAGGTTTATTCTGTGACCTCCATTTTTTCTCATACTCTGTTATTATGTTTTCTGGATAGTCTTCTAACTTCATATCTCTAGTATGTTCTATAATATCTATATTATTTTCTCTTATATATTCTAAGGTATCTGAAAAGAAATCTTGATCATCTGTTTTTAAATATATTTTTGAACCTTCTTTTAAAACTTTTTTGTACTTAGATAAAAATCTTGGATGAGTCAACCTTCTTTTGTGTTGTCTATTTTTAGGCCACGGATTACAGAAGTTGATATATATCCTACTTATTTCATTTTCATCGAAGTATTTGTCTATATTTTCAGCATTTATAGGTAAAGCTCTCACATTATCTAACTCTGAATCTAATATCTTTCTAGTAGCATAAACAAAAGCATTACTTTCTTGCTCTATCATTACATAATTTATATTTTTATTTTTTTGTGATAATTTTTCAATAAATGCCCCTTTCCCAGATCCAATTTCAACATGAATTTCGTTCCCATTTCCAAATACTTTTTTCCAACTACCTAAATATTTTTCACCTTCAAAATAAACATAAGGATTCTCTTCCATTTCAGGTATTGCAAAATGTTTTTTTCTTAGTCTCATTATTCTTCTCTCTACTCCGTTTTAATTGAATATAAAATACTAGTTTTTTTCATAATGCTCAGATATATCATAGTAACCATATTCTTCTAAAGTATTAACCACTATCTCTCTTATTTTTACAGCTGAGATTAAATTATTTCCTGTTTCTTCTTGATATTTATTAACTCTTTTTATAACACTTTCAATATCTGATTTGGTCATAGGTTTACCTATTTCATCAGAAGCATTTGCTATTGAATTATATAATTTATCATGGTTAAATTTTTGTAAAAGATTTTTCTTCTTTAAAACATAAAATCCTTGCAATACATAAGCTTCCATAACATCTCTTTTTATGTCATCTAATATTTGTAAGGCTTCTCTCTTATCAACTCTATTCTCTAGTAAATAATTCTTTGTAGTTTCAACTATTTTTTTACGATCAATCATATTTTACTCCTTTAATTTACATTTATACTGTATCTTATAATTACTCAAGACTTTAAATTTTTTATACCCACTATAACTATAACCTAAAATGAACTATATATATTTACAAATAATTTTACTGAATTCATAATTAATATATTTAAATATGTATTTATTGTAAGTATTAATACTTACAATAAAATTTAAAATAATTAGCTACAATTAATATTAATCTAGCTTATTTATTAGGTAATGAATCAAGTAAGCTACAATCAATGTCTGGATATTTATCTTTTAATTTGTCTAAAGAATTCACATATTCTTCAACTTCTTTCTCAGTTAAAGGTTTAAATGGTCTTCTAGGAACTCCTATATCTAATCCCATCCACTTTATTCCTAATTTTATAGCTGAATAATAATCATATTTTAAGGAAGAAATAATTATATCAACCGCTAATTTTTGATATTGTTTAGCAGTATTTATATTTTCTTCTTCCACTGATTTAGATAAATTTATAAATAAATCTGGAATCATAGAGTAAAAAGATCCTATAAGTCCATCAGCACCGTGTAATAATCCTGATAATGCCATTTCATCAGAACCAGAATAAACCTTAAATTCTTTACCTAAATTATCTTTGATTATCTGTATTTTAAAATGGGATATAGATGTATATTTTATACCCTTAACATTTTTTATCTTAGCAAGTTTATAAATCATATCAATATCCATTAAACCAGCCAAAGATACATTATATATAATCATAGGTAATGGTGTAGATTCTGAAATATCTTTGTAATACTGGTAAATACTTTCGCTGTCAAAATTCCAATAAAATGGTGGTAAACTTGATATTGCATCTGCCCCCGATTCATAGGCATGCTTAGCTAAATCCATGCTTAATTTTGTAGAAATTGCACCTACATGAATTATAACAGGAATCCTGCCATTTACTTGATCACAAACAATCTCTGTAAGTTTTTTCCTCTCATTTATAGACATTAACATACCTTCTCCAGTACTACCACCTATATATAAACCATCTACTTTATGATCTATTAAGAAATCTATTAACTGTCTTGTTTTTTCTTCATCTAAATTTTCTTCCTTATCAAAAGGTGTAACCATTGCTGGTATTACTCCTTTGATATCTTCCATATCAAAATTAGCCATCTTTCCTCCTATTTTTCATATAAATGACAAGAAACCATATGGTCACTCCCCATATTTTTTAATTCTGGTACTACTTTTTTACAAACATCCATAACCTTATTACACCTAGTATGGAATGGACATCCACTAGGTTTATTTATTGGAGATGGAACATCTCCTTCTAATACTATTCTATTTTTGCTTGCTCCTACTACAGGAATAGGTATAGCTGAAAGTAAAGCTTCAGTATATGGATGTAGGGGATTTTTGTGCAATTCCTCACTTGAAGATATTTCAACTATTTTCCCCAAATACATAACTATAATCCTATCGCTAATATATTCAACCACTGATAAATCATGAGCTATAAACACATATGTCAGGTTCATTTTTTTCTGTATTTCCTGTAGTAAATTAAGAACTTGAGCTTGAATAGAAACATCTAGGGCAGAAACCGGTTCATCCATTATAACCACTTCTGGAGATACTGCTAAAGCTCTAGCTATACATATTCTTTGTCTTTGTCCTCCCGAAAATTCATGTGGATACCTATATATATATTCAGATTGAAGATTAACAGTCTTTAACCTATCAATCATTATTTCTTCTCTCTCTTTTAAACTTTTATATCCATGAGCTCTTAATGGTTCATCAAAGGCATCATAAATTTTCTTCATAGGGTTTAATGAACTATACGGATCTTGAAAAACCATCTGAACTTCTTTTCTAAATTTAAATAATTCATCTTTATCAAACTTAGTTATATCCTTCATTTCTCCATTCATGTTAAACTTAACTTCACCACTAGTTGGATTTTCAAGCATCATAATACTTTTCCCTAAAGTCGTTTTACCACATCCAGATTCTCCGACTATTCCTAAAGTTTCACCTCTATTTATTGTAAATGAAACGTCATCTACGGCTTTTATATCGGCAACTTTTTTCTTAATTATAAATCCATCTTCAATAGGAAAATAAGTTTTCAAGTTTTTAATTTCAAACATTATATTATCTTTTTTATTTTCCATCTTGCCTATCCTTCTTTCCTTCTAGCAATAAACACCTGGATACATGACTACCCTTTATATTATATAGAGGAATATCTCTTATTAAACATTCATCCATTGTAAATTTACACCTATTTGCAAATTCACAACCTTTAACATAATCTTTAGGATCTGGAGTTTCTCCTGGTATTGTAGCCAATTTTTGGTTTTTAGCCATGCCTGGCACTGGTACAGATTTTAATAAAGACTTAGTATATGGATGACTTGGATTATTAAATACTTCCTCTACATCCCCATATTCTATAATCCTACCCATATACATTACCGCAACTTGATCTGCAACCTCTGCAACTAAACCCATATTATGAGTTATAAGTATAACTGATTTTCCTTCCTTATCTCTCATATCTTTCATTAAATCCATTATTTGTGCTTGTATCGTAACATCTAAAGCTGTTGTAGGTTCATCTGCAATTAATAAATTTGGATTATTCACCATAGCTATTGCTATCATAGCCCTCTGCTTCATACCACCAGAAAATTGGTGTGGATAATCGTCAAATCTCTTTGCAGGCTCTGGTATACCTAATTGTTTCAACATTTCAATGCCCATTTCTCTAGCTTTTTTACAAGTTCCTTTTTGAAATCTTCCCATCCATAGGAATAATCTAATTCATTTAATTTTTTTGCTTGTTTTACTAAATAACTTAAAAATTCTTTATCTAAAGGTTGTTTCTCTGCTTTTTCTCCTTGCACAAGATTTAAAGTAATTTCTTGATGTTTTTCATTGAAATCTAAATGAATATCTTGTTTTTTTGCTCCATATCCCTCCGCATCCAATAAATATGCTTTATATGAGATATTTTTTGGTAATTTAATAATTTTTTCTGTTTCATTCTCAGAAAATTCAAGTTTAAATTTTTTATGATTAATATCATCTCTTACTAAATCTACTGCTAATGATCCTGCATATCCATTTCTATTTACTTTTACTGTTAAGTCTTTTAGCTTCTCTTCTATTATCTTTATTCTCGGGAAACTTATATGATTTTGATCTCTTCCAATTTTATATAAACTACCATCTTGCTCTATTGTTGCAAAATAACCTAATTCTAAATCTCTTACTAGTACTTTATAGTTTCCTTCCGGTACATGAGCTACCATATTATCTGTACCATTTTCAGATTTCAATTCTATTTCTTTTCCTGTATCTACATCCCATAAAATAATTTTAACATCTGCTTTACCAGGATTTTTTAAATTTACAATGGCTTCAAATTTATTTTTATACCTAAATTCTACCTCCAATACCTTTGTATGATCCTCTTTCATAATTTCAAATGGAATTTCTCTTTTACTTATTAACTCATAGTTTCCATCAACTTTTGATACTATTAGTTTATGCTGCCCTACAGATAAATTATATGGATCTTCCACTTGACCTGTTAGACTTTCCACTCTCCATTCAAACCCTTTTGGATCTACAAAACCAAAGTTGATTGTTGGTTTAACTATAATACTGTGTTCATTCCCGTTTTTTATAGCCTTGTCCAAAGGCATTCTTAAAACATTATAGGCATTATAGGAAACTCAATCTTTTGAATATTAGCATTTTCGCTGTCATGTTTTACACTAACAACCATAACATAATTTCCTTCTTCACAGAAGTTATTATTTCTATCTTTTCCATACCAGTTCCAATGTTTTTCTGTGGTATTTAAATTTTGCATTCCTAAAAGAGTATATTGTAAGAAGTTTTTAATCCCATGTTCATCGCTTTTTGTTGGTCTATATAGTGAATTTTGTCTATTTGTATCACTAGCTTTATAGATATCTATATTAAAATCTTTATAGTTTCTAAAGAAGTTTCCAACAAATCCTGCATAATCTCCACGTCCATCACTGTTTGGAGAAAAAGCTATAGTATTTTTATCAAATAATGGATTCTTAACTGAGCTTCCTTCTTTTTCTCCCAAAACAACACTTTTACCTTCAAACGATGAATTTATATGTGTAAATGGCTTTAATTCATCATTAGTCTTATCATAATACATCGGAAGTCCTGTTCCTATTACATAATCATAAACAGATTTTTCGATTACTGGAACATCTTGCCATACTCCTTTAAACCCTACAAATGGAACGCTTAGATTAGGAGC
The DNA here is from genome assembly GCA_052090825.1 of Peptoniphilaceae bacterium. Lineage (GTDB taxonomy): Bacteria > Bacillota > Clostridia > Tissierellales > Peptoniphilaceae > JBQDBK01. The sequence goes on from JBQDBK010000014.1 coordinate 5,969, forward strand.
ATTTTTTGATTCAAAGAATATAAATCCTTCTAAGAAAAATCCACTTGGCATTTCTTGAGATAATTTTTGTACCATATTATCTTCTAGGTTAAAAGTTATCTCAAAACTTGTTGTTTCTTTCGGGTTTACAGTTATTTCTTTTTTATCTGACTCCATTAATTTCGTAGGTTTTAGTAAAACTTTATCCCCTTCTACTGTATCAGTGTTTAGTACTCCATAATAGCTAAAAGTATTTGCTTCCTCACCATAATTATGAAGTTTTGCTGAAACAGTTACGGTATTTCCTTCTATCTTGTTAAGATTTATACTTGAAATTTTATTTGTACCTTCTACTACAACTTTTGATAGCGTTGCTCCATCTAAGTTCATTAGACCTGCCCCTTGGCTTCTTGGTGATGTGTAAGCTTTACTTTCTTTATCCATATGAGGTACAGCCGTACTCATTAAAAGATTTTTTATTATTCCATGCTTTTCTTCGTTTGGAATATTTGGCATTTCTGTTTCTACATATTTTTTAACAATAGCTATACCTGATGCAACATGAGGTGCCGCCATTGAAGCTCCACTCATATTATCATATTTATTATTATTAATACTTGAATATATTTCTCCACCTGGTGCAGAAATATCTGGTTTTAAATTACCTTCTGTTGTTAATCCCCAACTTGAGAAACTTGAAATTTGATATCCTGTTGGATTTTTAGTAAGATTAAATTCTTTTTCAAATTTAACCTTAGGTTTTTTCCCACTATTTATTAATTGTAATAAATATTCTCCATCCTCTTTCCCTATTAATGCCGATGGTATGGTTATTCCATCTAATCCTGCCATAACAAAAAGAGGTTCATCAAGATTGTTATATACAATTACTGCTTTTGCTTTTTTATCTTCTGCATTTATAATTTTTTTAGCGAAGCTTATTTCCTCTGTAAGTTTTGGTTCTCCTCTTTGTATTAATACAATTTTATCTTCTACATCTTCTGGTATATCTTCTTTCCTACCATAGCGCCCATCCACAACTTCTACATAATCTTCAGGCATTGTATATCCATCTGACCCAGCAAAATTCACACGTCTATCATCATTTTCTATTAGCATAGCTTGCTTCATAACTGTATCATTATCTACAGATGCTACAGATAGAGAAATCTCTGCATTAGATGGTGAGGATAAAATTCCATAATCAGGGTTTGTGTTCTTAGGATTGTTAGCTGCCCCCCATCCTGCAAAACCATCATTACCAGCTGCAATAGACACTCCTATTCCTGCTTTTTTTGCATTTTCTAGGGCTGTTTTTGTACTTAATTCTAACCTACTATCAGATACTCCTGTTGATCCTAAACTCATATTAATACTATCTGCTCCAAGCATTACAGCATCATCTATTGCTTGATCATAAATTGAGTGAGTAGTTCCTAAACCACTATCTCCGAATACTCTTAGTATTAAAAGTTGAGCATCTGGTGCTACTCCTTTTTTTGTACTACTGTTTCCAGCTACTATACCTGCCACGTGCATTCCATGAGATCTTTCTGACATTTCTTTTATAATTGTAGATCTATCTGCATAATTAAAACCAAAAGGTATCTTACTGTTAAAATATTTTCCTTCTGTCATGTGATAATCTTCGATTCTCTTTTTTATATTCTCCTGTGTATACCTAGGACTTTCAACTGAGTTTTTAAAAATTTCATGATTTGGATCTGCCCCAGAGTCTATAATAGCAATTACTTGTTCTTTTCCCGTATAATTTCTTTTCCAAGCCTCATCCGCATAAATCATATCATTAGGAAGAGCCGATCTAAACATCATTCTCTTTTGATTGACATCATTAATTTTTTCATCAATCTTTAATGTTAAAATCTCAGGTAAGCTTGCTATCTTCTTTGCTTCTTTATATGTCGTAGTTAATGCTACACCATTTAAAATAGTTTTATAGGAATTTGTGATTCTATAATCTATTCCTTTGGAATTTAATACTTCTCTTAGAACTTCTTGTGATTTATTTGCATAATCAACCTGTGCTCTAAGACCTTCATCCGTTCTGATTTGACTTATATCAGCAATTGCTAAGCCATGTTCTTTATTCATTACATCATTATTAATTTCTAATATGATGCCAATTTCATCATCTTCTTTATATTCTTTAAATTTTTTTCTAAGACTTGTATATTAGGATTTATAATATCAAAATTTTCTTGAGATTTTGCTATAACATATCCTGAATTCCCAAAAATTAAAATTAATTGTAATAACGCAAGAAATCCTGCTATCTTTTTTGATTTCAAAATCTTTCTCCTTTATTTTAAATGTAATAGGCGATAATCGCCTATTACTAATTATTTAATTGTTGCTGCCATAATTTCCTTATAAGCCCAATGGTCTGTTGATAAATCATTGAATTTAACTATTTCTTTTTTAGTACAATTTTCAATTCCAAATGCACGATTTAACATAACAACACATTCTGCACGAGTTATTTCCTTATCTCCCCTAAAGCTTCCATCTGGGTATCCACTAACTATTCCTTTGCTTGTGCATTTTTCTATAGCTTCTTTAGCCCAATAATCTGATGTTACATCTGAAAATCCTTTAGTTCCAGATTTTAAATCTAGTATTTTTACAAGCATAGTTACAAATTCTGCACGTGTAACTGATTTTTCTCCTCTAAATGTTCCATCTGGATAACCATTAATTATTCCTAATCCAACAAGTTTCTCAACATCATTTGAATACCACTTATCCGCTGCAAGATCCTTAAATTCATTTTTAATATTTGAATTTTCTAATATTACTCTTGAAAGTATTGAACTTATTTCTCCACGTGTCATACTCTTTTCTGGTCTGAATGTATTATCAACATAACCTTTTATAAAACCTTTAGTTTTTAATTCAGGATTTATAGTAACATTCTTAAATGTGGATTTTACTTCTTTGTTTTTATTTTCAACTGGTTTATTTTTTACTTCTTCTATTTTTTTGACTGGCCAAACATAGTTATTATTATGATTTTTCTTTGTACTTTCATTATTATCTTTGTCTGTATTATTTATTGAAGTATCATCTTTTACAAAATCCCAACTTCCCATAAACTCTACGTCTGTTCCATTTATTTGTTTTGTTAATGAATCCCAACCTTTAAATATCCAAACTCCATCATATACTCTGACTATTGTTTTACTTAAGCTTTTAGCATTCACAATTGAATTGTTTTTTAGTTCAATTTCTTGGTTAGGTTTTAATTCCAATACTTCTATAGGAAGTTTTCTATCAATTAGGCTTACAAATTTATAATTTACATTAAATTTCTTTTCTGAAGGTTTTTCATCTTCCACTGGATTTTCTTCTGAGCTTCCTGTCCAATTAAAAATTATATCGGCTTCAGGATTATATCCATCCATTCCAGCAATGCTGAATTTAACAGTTAATTTATTTACTTTATCTTTTAAAGTAAATTTAACCTCTTGTCCATACTCTCCATCTACTTCTTTAACATTTGCTATTTGCTTATATCCATCAGTTAAAATTTCTAATCCATTAATTTGTCCCTTTTTCTGCCCAATGTTCATCTCTTTAAACAATAGAGTAACTTCATATTTTCCATCTTTTTCAACTATTGATGCTTTATGATTTATTATATTGTTTACAACTGAAGGAATATCTTCACCTTTTTTACTTGATTTTACTGAGATGTCATATTCTTTATTATCTGTTGGAACATCTTCTCCTGGTACTTCTGTCCAATTAAATATAATATCAGCTGTTGGAGCATAATCTCCCATTGCAGGTACCATAAACTTAGCATTTAACTTATTTACTTTATCTTTCAAAGTAAATGTTACCTTTTGATCATATTCTCCACCTATTTCTTGAATTGTAGCAACTTGTTCATAGCCATTAGATAGAATTTCTAATCCACCAATTTTACCTACCGTTTCTCCTATTTTAATTCCTTTAAATAATAAAGTAACTTGATATTGTCCATCTTTTTCAACTATAGATGCCTTGTGATTTATTCCTTTATTTACTATAGAATCTTCTTCTGTTCCTTCTCTGTTTACTCTTACCGGAATAGTATATTCTTTATTGTTTTCTGGGGTTTCTTCAACATTTCCCGCCACTGCATCCACGCTAAACTCGGCTAATTTTATTCTCTTATTTAAGAAATTAAAACTATATAAAGATTTTACTAGCTTATAATTATCTCCTGTTTTCATTGAACTATCTTCAAATGTTTGAGAAATACCCTCTACATTTCTATTATTAGTTATCTCTTTAATTAACTTTCCATTTTTATATATTTTAGTTTCAACATCCCAACTTTTCCTCATCTTTTTATTTAGGATTTCTACAATAGCTTGACTGCGATCTAAATCTCTTGAAACATCATTGTGGTCTCTACCTTTTTTATCAAGATAGTCTTTAAACTGATCTACTGATTTAAATACATCTTCACCACCATAGTATGTTGAATCTCCAAGGTCCCAATAATAAAGTTCTAACACATCTAATTCAGAATTTAATTTTAATTTTTTATTCTCAGCTAAAAGACTTGCATGAATACTTCCTTTTTGAGGATAATAAACATCTACCTCATCTTCAAATGTTACACCTAATCTTTTTAATTTGATTTTTTCTTGTTCAGATAAATTTTCATCTAAATAATTTAAATTTAAAGATAAATAGGATATCGATTTTTTATTTTTAGAATTTTCTACTAAACTTATAAGTTTATCCGTAGGAAATTCTTTTAAATTATTCATTTTTAATTTTAAATCTATATTATTTGATATTCTATTCTCATTTGCTGATTCTACTAACCCTTCTAACAGCTTAATTGGAACTCTATCAATTTCATTAGCTTCAAAATCAGCTATTTTTAAACTCTTAAAGTAATAACCTTCTGGTATAGATTTAATACGATTATTTCTTGCTCTTAATATTTTTAACCCCTTTGCATTTTTCAAACTAGTTGGTAAAGATGATAAATCATTATGCCATATTTCTAATTGTTCCAAATACTTATTATTTTCGAATAAACCATCAGGTAGTTCTTTTAAATTTTCATTTCCATATAAATGTATTTCTTTTAAATTTGTATTATTTTGGAAAAGTCCTTCTGGAATATTTTCTATTGGAGTTTCATTAATAGCTACTACTTCTAACCATTTATTAGTCTTAAATAAACCATCAGGTAAAGATTTAATGGGATTACCTTCTAAATCTACCATTTTTAAATTTTTTGCTCCATTAAAAGTATTTTGACCTATTTCTGATATATCATTTCCTGACATATGAAGATATTTTAAATTACTTGCTTTAGAAAATAAATTATCTGGCAATTTTCTTACATTATTACCTTCTAAATTTATTGAATCTACTCCCGGTCCTAAATCTTTTAGCATACTAATATCAACAAGACCTAATCCCTGTAAATCTAAAGCATGACTTGGTTTCCCTGGCCAATCTGCTTTCTTAGTATCTGAACTTCCTGTTTGTAATTCTTCCGGAGTATGGTTCCATCTTTATTTAAATCAAATCCAGCTTGAATCAAAGCTTCTATAAGTCTATTATCATTTTCCGCCTCTGCAGTTTCTCTATTCTCTATTATTTCATAATTTGTAAAACCTTCTGTTGCCTTTTGATTAAATACTAAGTCAAATCCATTATATAAGGCATAGTTTCCAGTATCATTTTCACTTGCGCCTATTGTTACAAGAACTTTTGAATCTAATATTTTGTCTATATTCTTTAATGTTACAGAATATTCTACGTCTACATCTCTTCCTTTAGCATCTTTTTTTATAACTTTACGTTCTAATTTTTTATATTGTCCATCTTCTTTTATTACAAAGTCTACTAATTGAGAGGCATGTTTATAGTTTAAAAAAGATATTGTTTTATTTTCACCTTCAACTACTAATTTTGCTTTCTTGTCAAAAAAAGTTACCATGGAAGATAAATTTTCTTCTCCTGTTTTCCCGGATTGATAAGCTTTAAATCCTAATGTATAAACCCCATCTTTTAAATTTCCTATATTCAAAGAATTTTCACTTTCTTTGTTTACTATTATAGTTACTTTAACTTCTCTAATTTCTCCAGTAGGATATTTAACTACTACTACAGCCTCTTCATTTCCTATTTCAGATGTAGTAATTTCTTCTTTCCAACTATACTTAGTATCATTTGGCAAAGAATCTGAATTTCCAATTGCGGTTTTAGCATCTGGTAATTGTGCATTTTGATTTACTGAAATATTTTTCCCGATTGGCTCAACTATATTACTTTCTTCTACTTGGTTTTCTATAGTAGATCCATCTATAAATTCAATTTTAACTTTTATAGGGTCTTTTAATTTTGCTGCTTCTATTACCCCCTCTCCAAATGACTGTATTAAATCATCTGTAGATGAAACATAAAAATTATCTTTATAAGAAAATTCTTCTCCGTTTACTATGATATTTTTAATTTTCTTTTTAGCCTCATTAAAATCTTTGAAAGAAGGATTTATTTTTATCTTTAACGAATCATTACTATATCCCCCAATAATAGCTTCTTCTACTGTCTTTCCATCTGCTATTTCCCCTGTATTTTCTTCTTTTACAAATACACTTACAGTTTTTTCTTTAGGAGTAAATGTAAATCCTTCTTTATCTAAACTTACGCTAATTTTTTCGCCATTTTCTTTTGTGATTTCATTAATGCTTAGCTTATATTTTCCTATTCCTGTCTTTTCTAAATTTACTTTTTTTGCTCCAACTAAGGTAATATCCTCTTTCTTTAAATCTATTGCTTTATTTAAAGTTATAGTTAGCTCTGTAGTTGTTTCTGTATTAGATGCTCCATTGGCTACTAGAGATTCGAAATTTACTTTTTCTTTTTGTTTTTCTTCTACTACTTTTATCTCTGCGTCTAATGTGGATTTGGATCCATCTTCAAAAGTTACTTCTATCTGTGCTTGCTTATTTCCTGCTGACTTAGTATCTACTTCACCCTTCCACATAGCAGAAGTTGCATGAATATCTGCATAATTTACAATTACATCCTTAGCATCTGGTAGCTCTCCATTTAAAGATACAAGTATTTCGTCTTTAACTATCGGATTATATTTCTCATTATCTTTAGGTAATTCTATTGCCCCATTATATTTTATAAGTGAATTATCATCAAAATTCACTTTAATATCTATTATATTTGAATTACTTTCAACTACTGAAATTACGTCATCATCATTAGTGGAAATATAATCTCTGTATTTAGACCAAGTAAATATATCTTTATCAAAAGCATTTCCATTAATTACAAAATTTGTTACTTTTTCAAATTGTTCTTTTGTTAGTTTTGGATTTGTTGTCATTTGTAACTCTTTTATCCCTCCACTTTTTGTAAATTTTGCTTTTGTAATGTTTTTGTCTTTTGCAATTCCATTTGGATTTTCTTCTTCAGCCATAGCTTTTTCATACTTTATTACTGAGTTGTCCTCAAAGAAAATTTTAATTTCTATTTTCCCTGAATGGTTTTTAAAGGCATTATTTACTTCTTCATTATCACTAATATAGATGTATTCTTTCCATTTAGACCAAGTAAATATGTCTTTATTAAAAGATTTTCCATTAATTACAAAACTTGTGATTTTTTCAAACTGATCTTTTGTCAGTTTTGGGTTTGTTGTCATTTGTAACTCTTTTACCCCTCCACTTTTTGTAAATTTTGCTTTTGTGATTTTTTTGTCTTTTGCAATTCCATTTGGATTTTCTTCTATTGTAGGTTCATCTTCTACAATTTTCTCTATTGGTCCATCATAGTTATCTGATTGAAAAATTAATTTTTCTCCACCTTTAAAGGATACGGCAACTCTATGTCCATGACTGCCTTCTACATTTCTTTTTGCCTGAGCTTCTCTATTTGTGAAATCTTTTACTGCTTGTTTCCCATAAGTTGCCACATCAAATACAATGTATTCTCCTTCATAAAGAACAAACGAATTACCACCATCTGTATCTTTCATTTTAACATTTTTGCCATCTATACTTACAGACTCTACCATGCTCATCAAGTTAAATAAATTTACTCCTCCACCTGCATTAAGCATAATGGCGATTCCATCTTTATATTCTCCTAGTTCTTGACCATTGACTATCATGGATTTTCCATAGGTTTTTTTCTCTATTCCACTAATCTGTACAATGTCCTCTATTGCATCTTTGCTTTCATCTTTATATACAAATTCAACTGCTCCATAACCTATAGTTTGTATTTTTATTAAATTATTTTTAAACAGATTTGGTATTCCGCTCAATATTACTTCTTTATCATTTTTTATTATAGATCCTTCGCCTTCTCCTAATCCAAATTTTTTACCATTTATGGTTACGTAAGAAACATTAGCTGCAATACTTTTACTATCAAAAGTTAGAATAAGTTTGTCTCCATCCTCTCTAACTGTAGGTTCTGTTATTTTTGCCTTTTCACTCTCTAATTTATAGGCTATTTCATCAGCGTAAACACTTGTTGGTATTGTAGTTGCTATAGTTGTTGATAGCATTGATGCCGCTAAAAGAAATACCGTTGGTTTTTGAATTTTTTTCATTTTTACTCCTCTATTTTTTCAATTTTAATTGTCCTTGTATCTGCTTTCCAATCTACCTTTGCTCCTGATATCTCTGCTATTGCTCTTAATGGTACAAAAGTTCTACTATCTTTTATTACTGCTGGAGAATCTAATTTTAAAATGCTTCCATCAGATTTTTTTATTTCCACTTTCCCTATCTGAAGTTCTATTTTCCCAACATTTTCTCCCACAACAACAGTTTTTGTATCTGCTTTCCAATCTACTTTTAATCCCAAAGCTTCTGAAATGAACCTTACAGGAACCATAGTTCTTCCATTCTCTATATAGGGTTTTACCTCCATTGTAACCTCTTTAGCATTTACCATTATTTTTATATCATTTGGCGATACCTTCTTTTCTGTTTTTGTTTCCACTTTAGAAGTTAGCTCTTTAGCATTTGTCCAATCAAACTTTAATATTGCTTTTTGCTCTCCTGATCCTGGTCCACCTCCTGTAATGACATCCATTGCATCTACCCAAATAGCTATCTCTATTTTTTGTTCTTTTTCCTTACTTCTAACAATTGTAAACCTGTTATTTCCTCCATCTTTTTCTACTTTAGATTCCGTTCTATTATCTCCATCTAATGCAAAAAGATTAGTTATATTACCCTTTGTATTCATAAAATCCATAGGTTTAAATACAATAAAATATTTATATTCATTTCCTTCTTCTATAACAACAGCTTTTCTATCTATAGATTGATCTGCCATAGATTTTTTACCTTGAATTGAATAATGCATAACTTCTACTGGTACTTCATATTTCTTTGGAGCTGATGCCAATACATTTTCAGATACCAACATTAGCATAGCTATAAAAACTACTGAGAATATTTTTTTCATAATTTGCTCCTTTATATCATTTTTCCATGTTAAATAAGATTTGTGCTACTTGGGCTCTAGTAAATTCTGTTTTAGGACTGAAGTTACCATCTCCCATTCCAGAAATTATTCCTAATCTTGCCATTTCGTCTACTGAATTTTTTGCCCATGATGATATATTCTTTTCATCCTTGAACTTAATACTTTCTATTTTAACTTTAGAGTATGATTTAAATTTATTGATGTAGTTTAAAGTTATTACTGCCATTTGTTCTCTTGTTAAAACATCATTTGGTTTAAATTCATTACTTCCCATTCCAGACACTATCCCTAATTCCGATGCCCAATTTATATACTCTGTGTAGAATTTGTTATTCTCAACATCCTTGAATTTATTATTTTTATATTTATTTTTATCAACTTTTTGCATTCTTCCAAGTACTGTAACAAATTCTCCTCTTGTTATAGCTCTTTCTGGGTCAAATTTATTATTTCCTACTCCTTTGAAATAACCTTTTTTACTAACATACTCTATAGCCTCTTTAGCCCAATGACCATTTATATCAATATAAGTTAGCTCAGAATTATTTTCCCCTTTCGAAATTTCTTTTGCATTGTTCCAATCAAATTTTAGAATTGCTTCTTGCTCTCCTGATCCAGCTTTTCCTCCCATAATTTGATCCATAACATCTACCCAAATTGCAATTTTAATTTCTTCAGCTTTAGATGGTAATACAAAACTCCAAATTCCACCACCTTCATTTTTAGCTTCTTTCTTTGTTTCATCATAATAGAATAATTTTGTTAAATGACCATTTAATTTTTGTCCACCAAATTCTTTATCTATCGCTTTAAACTCTACATAATATTTGTAGTTTCCATCTTTCTGTTTTTCAACTTTTGCTGGTGAAACTAAAGCTGAGGCAGCCATAGACTTCCCACCACCAATTTTATTTAAGTTAACTGGTACTTGAAATACTTTTTCGACTCCATCTTTTTTATCGTCAGCATTTTTCTTAACTAATTTATTTATAGATTCATTTAAATTTTTAATAGCCTTATTTATATTTTCATCGCTTGCATTTCTATCATTATAAACTTTCTTTGCTTCATTTAATGAATTGGTAAGTTTATTCCAAGATTCTTTAGTGAAATTTTCTTCTAATAACTTTTCAGCATCTTTTATAGCATTTAATAAAAGTGCTTTATCTGAAATTTTAGTATTTTCATAATGTCCTGACCCATTAAATCTTAATCTTGCTTTTTGCGGTATCGGCATTGCATCTGTAGTCATTTCAACTAAAACATCTATTGGTCTTTCAATGACTTCTATAGGAAGTTCAAATATAAATCTACTTCCATTCTGACCAATGTATCTAGCTCCTGAAAGGACTCTTAAACTAACTAGTCTTCCAGTTATTCCTGAGAAATTAATTGATTGTGTTTCTATCTCAGCTATTGCTTTTCCATTTTCAACTCTTACTAAACTAGGCGATACTATTGCTTTACTAGCCATAGACAAAGAATCTTCTCTTTCTTTTAGTAAAACTACTGAAATTCTAAATTCTTTTCCATTGTATTTACTATTTATATCTTCATCTTTTGATAACCTGAAATCTCTTATAGCTTTTTTTAGATTATCTATAGCTGTATTTACTTCTTCTTGAGATTTAGAATTTTTATATACACTTTTTGCTAATTCAATTTGATTTTTTAAATCATTAAATGCCAAATCCGTTTTATTTCCTTTTTCAATTCTCTGTGCTATATCTAACTCTTCTCTTAACTTATTTTTATTAATTGATTCTGATGGATCATTTGAATTTGGAACAAATTTAAGTCTTGCTTTTTGCGGTATCGGCATTGCATCTGTTGCCATCTCAACCTTTAAATAAGTTGTTTTTTTTACAATGTCTAAAGGAGCACTAAAGCTAAATACCTGACCCTCTCTTTTAGAAATCTCCTGAGTATCTAATATTTTAAGATTTATTAATTTCCCTTTTATATTTCCTAATTGTATTTCTTTAGTATTTAACTCAACTTTAACTTCACCATTACTTATCTTTACAGTAGCTGGAGATATTATAGCGTCTCCTGCCATAGAAGGTTTTTCTTCATTTTCTTTTACTAAGTAAACTGGTACTTTATAAACTTTTACATCTACAACATCATTTTTTGAATTATTGAATTTTACTAAAGCTTCTTGAAGTTCAGCCAAAGCCTTATTTATTTCTTCTTGGCTGTTTGAACTCTGCAAAATATTTTTAGCTTTTTCTAGATTTTCCCTTAGCTCTTCAAAAGCTTCTCTTGTCTTTGATCCTTGATCTTTTTTTCTACTTCTTCTATTTTTTTTCTTAATGACTCTTTATCTAGTTGAGGTCTCTCTGTTTTATCTTCTGAATTTTTAAAAACATCTATTGCTTCTTGAAGATTTGTTGTACCATTGTTTATTTCATCTTGTGTTACACCTGCTTTATCTCTTATACCTTTGGCAATTTCTATTGCTTCTTGTAATCTATTAAAGGCACTATCTTCTTTTTTGCCTTGTTCTATTTTTCCTGCATCTCTTATTTTTTCTTCTAATTCAGCTTTATTTACTTTTTCTTCAATTTCTACTTTTCCCTCAATATTATCCCAGTCAGTTACTAGATAAAATACCTGGGCTCCCATTGGAGAGCTTGGAACTTTTACTTCTATTGGAATAGAGTTTGAGTCTTTTTCTATTTCAAAAGTATACTGCTGAGGATATTCTGCACTTCCTTCTTCTTTTTGAATTTCTATAAATTCATTTTCTTTTCTTACTTTTAACGATTCAATCTCGGCTGATATCCCAAACATTTTATCACCGAAAGAAATTGAGCATGTATAAACCCCATCTCTTTCTATAATTGTCGCTCTTGGATTTATTAATCCAGCTTTACTAATCATTGAAGGCTCTCCATTATCCTTAACAGCTCTAACTCCTATTGTGTAAGTCCAATTCTTATGCTCTTCTCTTGCATACACTGGTAATATACTGCTTATTGACAGAATAATTGCAAGAGCAAAGGTCAATATTTTTTTAAATTTCATCTTCACTTCCTCCTATAAACTCTAAAACTCTTTCTTTAAAAAACTCACTTGCATTTTTTAACTCATCTTTTGTTGCTACTCTTGAATTTAAACCACTTTCCACCATTTTCTTTTTAATGCTTGGCGGAACAATTTTGCCCGTTAATCCCTCCATTTTTTTTATTAATTTGGGGTCCACTAATCCCGGAAGTCTGTATTCTCCTAAAGAATTCTTATTTTCCAAAATTTTTTCTAGATTCCCTTTAACCTTAAGCCCATGTTCAGAATCTGGCATAGCTCCTAAAGTTACAAATATTCCTAAGTTATTTTGCTTAGTTGACTTAATAATTTTTCTTGTCTTTGAGTCAGGTAACCCCTTATCAATCCAACCGCCTATAAGAGCAAAATCATACTCCTCCGGATTTTTATTTTCTTCCACAGCCGCTATATTCATTTCGCAAATTTCTTTTAAGCTTTGGTATATATGCTCTGCCATATTTTTAGTATTTCCTGTTTTTGATGAATAAATTATTATTCCTTTCATACCGAGACCTCCTTTGGTAAAACTATCAATCTATCTTTAAATTTTTCTATAGTTAATTGTGTATCATAAATTTTGCTCATGGACTCCTCTGTTAACATCTCTCTAGGATTCCCTTGAAACTCAACTTTCCCCTTATACATCCCTATCACTTCATAGGAATACATAAGAGCTTGGTTTATATCGTGTAGAACCATAATTATAGTTTTAGATAAGTCTTTGTTTAATTTTTTAATTAATTCAAGAATTTCAATTTGATACTTTATATCTAAGTATGTTGTTGGTTCATCTAAAAATAATATTTCTGTATCTTGTGCAATAGACATTGCTATCCAAACCCTTTGTTTTTGTCCTCCAGACAATAAGTTTATTGACTTATTTTGTATTTCTTCTAAACCACACATATATATGGCTTTTTCAATTTTTTCTATATCTTTATCCCCTGGTCCTTGCATAAAATTTAAATATGGATTTCTTCCATAACTCACTAAATCTTTTACACTTATATCTCCCATAATTCTGTTTTGTTGATGAACTATTGCAACTTTTTTTGCAAATTCTTTTTGATTTATTTTTTCTATATCCTCTCCATCTAACTTTATTATTCCTCTAAGGCTTTTTAGTTCCTTGGTGCATAGTTTAAATAGAGTACTTTTACCACAACCATTACTTCCTAGAAGTGTAGTTATTTTCCCTCTCTTGAATTTTACTGAGAGGTCTTTTATTACATGATTGTCACCGTAATAAAAGTTAAGTTTTTTAACCTCCATATTTTTCACCTCCTACTTTTAATAAGATGATAAAAAATGGGCCACATATAATTGTCATTATTATGGATGAAGATATTTCATAAGGATATAAAATAGTTCTACCTAATGTATCTGCTCCTAAAAATATAGTCGCTCCTAAAAGAGCTGAAAACGGTATAAGGTACTTATGATTACTTCCTACTATAATTCTTGATATATGAGCTACTAATAATCCTAAGAATCCTACAACTCCTACTATAGCTGTTGCAACAGAAGCTAAAGCTACTCCAACTAAGGCCACAAGCATTCTATCTTTATTTACATTTACTCCTATGGACTTTGCTGTTTTATCTTCAAGGGTTAGTAAGTTACACATTCTTCCTAGGAATAAAGATATTATTAAACATCCTATTCCGTATATCTTCATTATATTTACATCATCCCAAGTCTTTTGGGCTATATTCCCAGCTATCATAGCCTGAGTGCTTGTAGTATTCCCTCCAATAGCTATTTTTAATCCTTCTGAAAAACCTGTAAAAATCATGCTAAGAGCAACTCCCACAAGTATTAATTTTATCGGATTTGCTCCTCCATCCCAAGCTAATCCATATAAGATTAGATAAGCTGCAACTCCTCCAAAAATCGCAAATATAGGAGCTGTGAAATATAAACTAGGGAATATGGCAACAACTAAAGTAGCGACAAGTGATGAGGCTGAAGATATTCCTATTATCCCTGGGTCTGTTAGAGGATTTTGCATTACAGCTTGAAGTAAAACTCCAGATACTGCAAGGGCAGCTCCTGCTAGAATAGATATTATTATCCTTGGAAATCTCAAATCATATATAGTTGCAACTTTTGGATCAAACTCAACAAATAAACCCTTGGCAATTTCTAAAAAGCTAACATTTAAACTGCCTGCTTTACAAGAAAATATAACCAGAATTAATAAAAGTAGGGATACAATTAAATAACTTAATCTTCTTTTAAATTTATTTCCCATAAAATATTTCTCCCAAATTTTCTAGAGCCTCTATATAATTAAACTTTGCACTCATACCAAATTTTTTATTATCTAGGTCATATACTTTCTTTTCTTTAACTGCTCTAAAATGTCTCCATATATCATTATTCTCAAAATCTTTTTTAAACATTTCTTTTACTTGGTCCGGCATAGCATGAGATGTACGAAGTATAATATCCGGATTTTTTTCTAACATATCTTCTGTGTTTACATTTATAAATTGTTCATCATTTTCACTATAAACATTTTCTCCACCTGCCAGTTTAACCAAGTCTCCTACATATGAATTTTCCGTTGCTACTACATAAGTCCCAGGTAGACCCATAAGAATAAGTACTCTTGGTTTCTTCTCATTTTCATATTTCTTTTTAAATTCATTAATATTTTTTTTATACTCAGTTATTAGATTTTGTGCCTCCTTATTTCTATTTAAAAGATTTCCCAGATCTTCTATACTTTTAAACATTCCTTCTACATTGCTCAAATTTAAAAATCCATAATTTAAACTTGCTGCTTCAAATTTAGGCATTAAATCTGCAATTAAGCTTACAGGACTGAAAACAAAATCGGGATTCATTGCACTTATTTTTTCTATGTCTGGACTCATTGCACTCCCGATTTTAGGCAAATTCTTATATTTTTCTGGAGTTTCTTCTACCTTACTTTCCGGAACCGCTACTAAATCTATATTCAATTTTTCAAATATTAAAGCCGTGGACATTGATGTGACTATTATTTTAGGAGTCTCTGAATTTAATATTTTCCCTTGTTCTTGTCTTTGATCTACGCAACCACTTAAAATTAAGAGTAAAAAGGCAGATAATATGATTAATTTATTCTTCATCTATTTCCTCCATGAGTCTGTTACGCTCTTTTTTTAATCTTTTTACAATGAATATACTAGATATTGAAGCTATTATTCCTATAACACTTAGCAAAGATATTATAATTGCAACTATATATAAAAATATTTTTGTTATTTCTCCCATAACAGTTCCATCTGAAGTATGGTCTTCATTTTCATCACTATTCTTGTCATTAAAATCAAATACTTTTTTTAATTCTTTAGAGTTTTTCATTAATAGACCATGATGATAACCTAGACTATTGGTTTTAATTTTATTTTCCTTGTTATTTAATTGTTTTTCATCTGGATTTAATCCGTGTGGATTGTATGATAAGTTTTCTTTACTATTTAAATTACTATCTTTTAGTATTTCTTTTTGATTTATAACTTCTTCTTTATCTATTGTTTCAAAATCTGTATTTCCCTCTGTAAAATTTGAAATGTCATAGTAAAAAATAATATCTCTACCCATGGCCTCAACTAAAAAACTAGATCTCACTATTATATCTTTTGAGGGAATCTCAAACCTATAATCTTTAGTATCTTCGCCTTCTTTTACTATTTCAAAATCAACAGGATAAAATTTATTATCCCCCCTATTTTGAATAGAAAAACTTTCATTTTTTATATTGCTTGCAAGATTAAATCTAACTGTTAAATAAATTTTTTCTCCAATTGTTTCTACTAGAGCTTGAGGATATAGTACTGATTCAACCATTCCTTGCCCTATAGCAGGATTTTTACCTGCATCTTCTATAGTTCCAGTTAAAGGATGTTCATAGTATGCCCTTGTTCTTCCTATCTCTAAAGTGCTAGCAAAAACACTTGTTGAAGTTAAAACAATTAAAAATAATATAGTAATTATTCTTTTCATTTAATAAACTCCTTTAACTTTTTATTTTCATCGAGTAACTCCAAAATCACTGATATATTTTTTTTCAGTATTATTATAGAAACTACATTGATTAAGATAAGTATTAATGCTACGGTAAATATAATTGCCTTATTTTCTTTTATTTCTAAATTAACTTTCTTTTCTAGTTTAGGGCCTTCATTAATATTATTACTTGAAGATAAACTTGACTTTATTCCTATACCTTTATCAATTATGGACTTCCTCTTTTCCTTAGATGAGACTACCTTATTTTTTATTTTTGCTTTATTTACTATTTTTTTTGTCGGTTTTTTTATATTTATATTATTTATAGGAACTAGAGGCTCAGCTCCTTTTCTTACAATGGCATATTTACCACTTCCACCTTTGAAAGAAAAATTTTTATCCTTTGTAATATAATCAATTTCTTCCGCTTTTGATTTATTCAATTTATATATCTTAGGTTTATCTTCAAATTTTATAGAATTTATAGGAATCTCTATCTCTAATTCTTTTTCAGCTTCTATCGCTTTTCTTTTTTCTTTTATATTTTTTTCATTCACTAAAATTTCATTAAGAGGCTCAAAAAATTCAATGCTATAAAATTCAACTGTAGACAGTGGACTAAATAAGTTTTTAAATTCTTCTATATCTTTGCCCGATAATTTATTTGCATAAAAATCAAACTCTTTATCAAAAGTGCCTGCTTCATAATTTATAAAAATACCTTTATCCAGCTTACTACCTTTATCTTGAACCTTGTAATCTCTATCGATTTTAAATCTATTTTCTAAATCATTCTCTCCTGTATTAACTTTTTCAACCTTATCCCAATTAATCATTAATCTTGCTTTCAAAGGATCGTCTCCCATAACTGATACCTTTGGATCAACCATTATATTTAATTCATCTATTTTGAATTTTATTGGTATTTTAAATATTTTAGGTCTCTTTATTGGATCATTTGGAATTTCTAAGGAATAATCCCCTTTCTCAGCCTTATAATATTTGTCTCCGTCTAAATAATATAAATCAACTAAGCTAGAATTGATATTCTGAACTTCTAACTTATCTGTTTCTATATATAAAAACGAATTATCTTTTTCTATGCTTAACAATCCAAATCTATTTAAAGCTTTATTTCCCATGGACTCTTTATCTTCTGTCCAATGAAATAGTTTAAGGTCTACCTTATACTTTCCTTCTTCAAGATTTATAGGGCTAAAATCTTCATTTTTTTCTTTTTTAATGTTATTTTCTTTTTTAAGATAGTCTTTAGAATCAATATTTAATTTTATTCTAACTTCTTGATTCCCTGAACCTAATTCTTCCATTATTGGTACATAAACACAAGCATCTATAAATTCTTCTTTAGGGTCAACTACAAATTCTAATTCTTTAGGATATTTTTTCCCTTTTAGTTTTTTATCTTTTCCTTTTTGTGGATGATTGAATTCGTCAATTACGTCGTATTCAGATACAACTTTTACATCCTTATTTTTTATCTCTAGACCACCTAAATATCCTTTTTGACCATTTAATTCCAAGGGTAGAAATTTTAACCTTAATATGTATCCTTCTTTACTTTTTAATAATCTAGCTTTGTGCTCTAAAGCCTTATCACCCATGGATATTGAATCCTCATATTTTTTCCAAAGATTAACCTCAATTTCTTTATCTAAAGTATTAGAAGCTAAAGATAAATTAGGTGATAGTAAAAAGTATATAAAGGCTACAAACACATATAAATATCTCTTCATCTTTTTCTCCTAGCTATATTTTATATTTGATAATAAATATCACTTTTATTGTTACTATTATTAATTTTTTCCATTGTAAATACAAATAAATATCAAAATAAAAGAAGTTAACCAAGGTTAACTTCTTTTATTTTGATATTTATTATTATTTGACTTTTTCTTAGTTATAACTTCGATAAATACTTATTTAAAGCCATTAGTTATCATCTAATAAAATTGTTTATGCCGATTAACATTTTTTTGAATTAATTAAATCAATAGTTACATTAAATAAAGCATCTCTATTATGATTTCCCCCAAAACCAATTTTAGAATTCATCCTAAGATATGCAAAAGACTGTATTATATTGTTACCTAATAAATTCCATTGCTTAAATACCTTTATTGGTATAAAAAACTTTTTATCCTTATATAATATATTTTTTTCAATACCATCTTCTAAATATTTTAACTCGGTTACTATACCAGTCTTTGAATACCCTCCTAATAGCTGTTTTATCGCTCTAGCCTCTAATACAATAAAAGATTCTTCACCCACTATAAGCTTTATTGAATTTTCAAATCCTAACATAGCCATAGAAGATTCAATATTTGAATTTTTTATACACTCTTGTTTTTTCATTATAGATAAGTATCCACAATATTCTCCGTATTCAAAAATTTTTAAAATATTAGTATATTTAATATTTTGTTTTCCTTCTAATAAATCTAGCCTTTCTGATTTTTCTATTAAAATTTCATTTATATCTATTAAATCACTTTCAATTAATTTATATGAATATTCATAGCTACTATCTAAATTAATATTTAATCCTTTATTCAAAAATTTTTCTATTTTAAATCTTTTTTGTTCAAGGTCATTTGCTATCTCTAGCCCTATCTTTGTCATTTCATATTTATTAGATTCCCTATATAAAAAACCTTCTTTTATCATACTATCTAATATATTTTTAGAATTTGGCTTTGAACAAGAAAAAGCTCTTGCAACAGAAGTTATATTATTTTGACTTCTATTTTTTAATAAGTGCAATAAATATAACTTTTTAATATTAGTTATTTGAAAGTGTCTCATTTAATCCCCTCTACGACTTTCTCACTCTTTTTAAGTTTTCTATTCTCTTGGCTATCCTAAGCGTAGACATTTTATGACTTACGATTATTATGGTTTTATCTTTGCTTTTTTCCCATAAGGATTTCAAAACTATCCCTTCATTTAGGCTATCTATATTGGAAGTTGGCTCATCTAGTAGCAGTAGATCTCCGTCTTGTAAGAATCCTCTAGCAACTGCCAACCTTTGTTTCTCTCCTGTTGATAATAAGGTGTCTAGATTTCCTATTTTAGTATTGTATCCTTCAGGTAGGTCTACTATAAAATCATGTATAGATGCTTTTTTACAAGCTTCTTCTATTTCTTCTAAATTTGCATTTTCATTTGCTACTTTTAAATTTTCTAAAATACTCTCATTGAATAAGTGAGTACTTTGAGTTATATAACAATGTTTTTTCCTTAGATTTTTAGTATTAATATCCTTTATATCCACAGAACTTTTTCTTATACTCCCACTCTCAACATCGTAAAATCTCATTAAGAGTTTTAGTAATGTAGACTTCCCACATCCACTTTTTCCAGATATACCTAAAATCTCACCTTTATTTACTTTTAAGTTTAAATTTTTTAAAACTTCCTCATTCTCATAAGAAAACGAAATACTATTAATGTCTAAATTTTCAAAGTCTACATCTTCACCATCTACTACTTTTCCTACTTCTGGTTCTTCTTCTAAGATATCAATGACTCTTTCCCCGCATGCAAAGGTTGTTAACAAATTGTTTGCTAAGTTTGATAAAGCTGAAACAGGCCCAAATGAACTCATAAAGACTATTATAGGTAAAATTACATTCATTTGATTAACTTGTCCATTTTTATACAAATAGATAGCCGTTAAAAGAATAGTAATGTTGCCAATCATTATTACAGAATTTGCTATGGACTGATTTTCTCCATAAACCTTGCTTAAAATTGATGAAGACTTATTTAATTTTTTAGTTAAAGACATCATCTCTTCTTTTCTATTTTGACCATTAAAAAATTGAGTAGACTCTTCTATTCCATAAAATGTATCCATTATAGATGAATTTAAATTGCTGACGTCCTGTCTTTGAATATCTCCTATGTTCTTTCCTCTTTTAGAGGTTATTATAGGAACTACAATAGCCATGGTAAAATGAAAAATTATAAGAACTAAAGCATATAGAATATTTATTTTCCACATTAAAATAGCAAATACTAAACTATGGATAAAAGCTATTAATACCGGAGAAATTGTATGAGCATAAAATACTTCCAACAATTCAATATCTGAAGTTATTATAGAAACTAATTTACCAGTATCAACTCCTTCCATTTTAGCAGGAGCAAGTTTTCTTAAAGCTCTGAAAATTTTATCTCTAATTATTTCCAAAACTCTAAAAGCCACAAAATGATTGCACAACTGTTCAAGGTACCTTAATATGGACCTACTTAAGGTAAATACTATAAAAACAATTATTATTTTTTCTATGCTTATTAGCCCTAGTTTATAATTTAGTAAACTATAAATTCCAAAAGCTGGTATGAGTGTAGCTACAATATGTCCTATACTTCCGAAAATTATTGCCATTATCATAACAATTTTTAATGGGTTTACTAAAACTATTAGTTTCTTTACTAAATTTATATAATCTCTTATTTTATTCATTTAGGAACCCCCAACTCTCTAGATATGTTTGAGAATCATAAAGAGCTTTAAATGCTCCATCTCTTTTAGTAAGATCTTCATATCTCCCATTTTCTTTTATCATCCCATTTTCAAGATAATATATATGATCAGAAACTGGTGTGTATTTTAACCTATGAGAAATCATTATTATTAGCTTATCTTTCCTAATTTCATTTATAAAATCTAATATTATATCTTCGCTTTCAGAATCTATATTCGAAGTAGCTTCATCAAAAATATAAACTGGAGAATTCTTAAGTATTGCTCTTGCGATTGCTATCCTTTGTTTTTGTCCACCCGAGAAATTATTTCCCTTTTCTTCTATTACTGTATCTAAACCATTTTCATTTTTAAAATATTCTTTAAGAGACAATCGGTCCAATATATTCCACATTTTCTCATCATTTATATTCTTATTTCCCATTTGCAGGTTGTATTTTAAAGTTCCTTTAAATAAATAAGAATTATTTGTTACTAAGGTACAATTTTTTAAGATATCTTCTTCCCTTACATTATAGCTATTGTTATATATAATCTGACCTGAACTAGGTTTTAATTTATTCATTATTAAAGAAGCTATTGTAGACTTACCACATCCACTCTCTCCAACGATATAAATAAGCTGACCCATTTTCAAGTTAATATTAATGTCTTTTAAGATTTCCCTTCCCTCTTTATAAGAAAAATAAAGATTTTTTATTTCAATACTACTTTCTCTATTGCTTATTTTTTTATTCCCAAATTTTTCTAATGGAGTATCTAAAATCTTAAAAAGCTTATCTATAGCTCCCATACCATTCATAGCTATATGGAAAAAAGAACCTAATAATCTTAATGGTAAAAAAAATTCTGAAGATATTAAAATAACTATTATAGCTTCTTTTAAATCTATTAAAGATTGTGAGTAATAATAAACTGTAAGTATAATTCCCATTGAAGCTCCAGCATAAGCTATAATATCAAGTACTGTAATATTGTTTAATTGCATACTTAAAACTTTCATGGTGTTTATTCTAAAATCTTTAGCATATTTATTTAGTCTCTTATTAAATTTTTCATCCGCATTAAAAATAATCAATGTTGTTAAACCTTCTAAAAAATCCACAAAAATTTCCGAAAGTTCTACATAGCTTCCCCAATATTTCTTATTAATTTTTTTTGCTATTTTTTGTACAAAAATTATAGAAATCGGTATAAGAGGTATCATTGCAAGAAGTGCTATTGCTATTTTTAAATTAATTCCACTTATAAAAATGAATAAAATCAGAGCTGATAATAAAGAATATACTAATTGAGGTAAAAAAGAACTAAAATATACTTCTAAATTTTCAATTGCATTAACAGAGAGCTGTACCACCTCGCCCATATTAAAAGTTTTAGAATATCTCATCCCATAACTACTTATTTTGTCAAATAATATAATTCTTAACTTTTCTTTAACACTTGCAGATATTAAATTAGACAATTTACTCATGATTTTTATGGAAACTATCTCCAAAAGAACTATGCCTAGTATAATAAACACAAATCTATAAGAAGTCATTTCGCTGGAAAATATAGAAGATACGGTCTCACTAACAGTAAAAATCATAAAAATATTTAATAAAAGCATTATAACCTTTAGTATTATGAGATATATTCCATAAATTCTTTCACCTTTCATCATATTTAAAAGTCTTTTATCTATCATACTTTCCCCCTATAAAAATAATCCGCTTAATTAATAAGCAATCTTAAACTGTGGTGGGAAGTATATCAAAATAAAATAGGTCAGTAAATAATTTTGATAATTTATATCATTACTCCTTTATAAACAAAATTTATCTAAACTAGTGTTTTGAATGCCTGAACTCGGTTAACCTAGGTTTACTTTTATTGAAAGAAATAAAGATGAATTTAAGTTTTATACATATATTGATATTTATTATCATTATATTCTTAAGTTTATAAAATTTAATTATTATTATTACTATATTTTAATTAAAAAATTGATTTTTAATTAACTTATATTTCTGAATAAAAAACTCTCGAACAGATATCTTATCTAATAAAATAAATTAGTTTTATAGTAAGCGAATAAATAAATTAAATTTAGAATTTTTATTTCCTATAGTAGAGTCTATATAATTTTAGAACAGCTTCTATAATCTTTTTTATTTCTTATTTAACTTTTCTAGTTTATCACTGTTTTCTCTTACTATTCCTTGACATACCTATAGTCTACTTAAATATTTAATTTATATTTTTTATGATTATTAATAGATTTTAATAGTACAGTATTAAAATATTTATCTGTGAAAATAATATTAATTTTCTTTATATTTTAATAAATATAGTTTGAATTATTTAAAAAACTATTATTATAATAACTATTATTATATATTCTTCAGTTCCAAATTTTTAAAGTTTGAATCAGTGAATAAAGTTTTGGGAATTCTAAAGAATGAATATTGTTCTGCTTCATTCCCATAATAATATTCAAATTTAACTGTGTCTTTCATCATATACCCCCTTTCTTTGCATAGAAAAAGAGATAGCTTTTATTTCACTATCTCTTTTTCTCCTTGTTTTAACCTATTTATTTTTGTATTTAAATCGATTTTATTCCTTCATTCACCCTTTCTATCATTTCTATAATAATATATCCTAGTACTGGTAAACCATATGGACTAAAAAGATATGCTAACACTATTGCTTCTATAGCAAGTGCTTTTTCTCCATGGTAAACAGATCCCAAAAATCCCATAATGGCAATAAATGAAATTAGTCTAAAAAATATTGTACTGAGTCCTAAAACAAATGTTAAAAATAGAGTAATGATACTTAACGCTAGGCTTATAGGAAATAGTACGACTTTGGAAAAAATTCTAATTATTGTCATATCTTTTCCAATCCTTTTTTTAATATTTCAATTTCCTTATTTTGTTAATTTAATAAAAAAGATGATAGACTTAATCCTAAATCATCTTGTTTAAAAGTTTTGTGGAAGCCTTTAAACCTTGATTTTACTGGATTTATTGTATCTGTCATCATTATAACATAATACCCATAGTAATAACTAAATTTGATATTCATAAATTTCTCCTCTCTGTTATATTTTAATATAAAAAAAGATAGCAAATTATATGCTATCTCACTAAAACATTATTCTATTTATTGATTTTTAAAACATAACTTTATTAAATGCAATATTGAATCATCACTGGATAATTCTATTATCAATAAGAAAATTGCTATTAATAGAATCCATATGAAAAAATATTTATTTTTACACTTATTAGTTGCATTTTTTTATCCTCTATATTATACTTTTCAAATAGTTGTTTTAATTCCCCATCTGAAAATATATCTTTATAATATATTTTCAAAAATTCATAAGTATCATATAACTCTTCCAGTCCTTTATCTATGCTACTTTTCGTCAAAAAAGCATAGCAAATAGATCCAATACCAATAATTTCAAAAATTCTAATTCTATCTGATTTAAATATCGACTCATATATATTAGTATTTTGCATAACATTGGTTAAGACGACTGTTATCATAAACGCAAAAACGGCAACAATATTTGCTACTATGTTAGATAAAAATTTATTAGCATATTCTCTAGATCCATATATTATTTTTATAATGGTGTTACTTATCTGAGCCTTAGCTTCTATAAATTTATCTACATTTGATTTTAAATATAAATTATAATTAGAGTAAATTAATCCCACTATGTCTTCATTTAAATCAAATAAATTTAAAAATCTGCAATGAATTGATATTATATTCCTAACAATCATACATTTATCTACATGACTCCCATCATTATATATCCAATTATATAGTCTATAAAAGTTATCATTATTCTTTAAGTCTAAAATCTTACCACTATATTCTATATTTCTTTGTCCTGATATGTTTCCAACAATATTTTCATTATCAATAGCTACAGAATTAGAAATAAATGATATAGACAATATCAATTTTATTCTATCAAATAAATTCTGAAGTCTAGGATTTGTGCTAGCATTCACCCAATTAAAATCATCAGGAATTAAGTTGTACATTTTTGAATTTATTATAGATGTTATATCTCTATGTTTCTCAATCAGTTTACTTCTATTTATACTATTTTTTAAATTTAATTTTTTACTATTATCAATAAAATACATTGTTTCTGTGTTAAATCCAACTATACTTTCTTGTGTTTCAAAAATTATGTTATTTGAAATATCTTTCAAAATATCTGAAAAAGCATTTATAACCTCATTAACGCGCAATGAACATATATCTTCTATAAACTTATTTAAACTATATATGGTCATTGTATTTTCAACTATATTCTTTTTTATTTTAATTTTTAATGTTATTTCTTGATCCATTAAAGTATCATCAATAAATGTATTGTATGAACTTTCTAAGCTATCAACATTAAAATTAAACTCTTCTTCATTTTCATTTTTAAAACTAAATTTTTCATAGTCATCTCTTTTATTTTTTAGACCATACAAATATTTAATATCACTAAATTTAAATTTATTATTCGCTTTAAATTTTGCAGTTATCACTAGTATGCTAACTCTTTCTGATACTTCACATTCATATATTTCTTTTATTTTTTTTAAAGCTTCTATAAAAACAGTAGTTAACATACTTCATATTACCTCCTTACATTAATTGTCAAATATATTAATTAAATTTTTGTTATCTGTTTCGATTTTCACATATAATCTTCCATCCGCTTCTCGTTCAGTACTTATTTTATTAGTATCAATATGTCCTTTTATCTTCAACTCTATATTATCATTTACTTTAAAGATCCTTTCAGAAGCTTTTTTAAAACTATCTGGTACTGAATTAAATTGTTTATCAAAATTATGAGTTTTTGGAAGTTCCAGAAGAGAATCTTTTAATTTGTTTATATCAATATTTTCATTATAAGGTCTATATCCTGTTACTAGATTCTTAACTACTTCAGGATAATCTACTAATACTTCTTTTTTTAATTCTCCAACTAGAGAATTTTTTAATACAAAGTAGTCTCCTTCTGAATACTTCTTTACATCTCTTTTTAAAAGAGCATCGACTGATTTAAAAGCATTTCTTGTATTGATTTCGTCGTTTCTAATTTCATCTAGTTCTAAAAAATCATCAGTCCAATACTTTGCTACATTATTAAGAAATATTTTTGAATCTATGAAACTCGCATTTTGATTAATTGACTCGAATATACATGTCTTCCATATCTTTTGTTTATCTTTTGAAAATCCACTCTTAAAACTGTAATCTTTATCATCAACAAATTCTTCGTGTTCAACCTTTGCAATAACATATATATATTCATCAATATCGTCTATTAAAACAGCTTGAATTAAACTACCTTTCTGTACACTTACCCCCATACTTGAAATTTTTTCTTGTACTTTTATTTCCTCTTCCAATAGTCTACGTGAAATATTTTTATTGAGATTGTCAAACTCATCTTGATTCTTTACTATTCCTAATACTGAACTCACTACCTCTGTATTTAATGATCTACTTTTATAACCTCGTGTAGATTCATTTGATTTAAAATAACTTACTAGTTCTTCAATATAATTATTAAAACCTTCGCTTATATCACGTTCTTCAATTTTATTTTGATCATAATTGATAATATTTATACATGACCTAACAATCTCCATTTCTATATCCCCCGATCTAATTATAATATTATCTATAATTATAACACGGATAGTGTTGCTATAGATAACTTCAAAATATAATAATGACAGATCAATATATTTTTGGGAAATTTAATGCTTTGTGGAAGCTCTATTCCTCATTAATTTATTGTATCTGTCATTATTATAACATCATCCCCTGCTCAATTTGGACCCATTATCCCTATTATTTCTCCTTCTTTAACGGATAAATTAAATTCTTTAATAGAATGTACTTTTTCAATATTTCTTTTAGAAAAATCTTTAATGGCTCCAAAAAAACCTTGTTCTCTTTTGTATGTAGTATAAAAATAATTTAAATTATCTATTTTTATTATCTCTTTCATAAACTTTCTCCATTATAAAATAAACTTATCTAAAAAATTAAGTTTTTAAATATATAATCATAAGTATTTTCATCTAAATATCCACTTTTTGTAGATTTGCATATATAAATTTCTCTAAATTTAATAGAATTATTTACCAAAAAAATCATCTAAGTCTATTATTCTCACATTAATTTCATTAATATCGGAAGTTATTTTGTAATATTAAGACAAAACAACAGTTTCTAATAATATTTATTGTTCCTACTACCTAT
>JBQDBK010000015.1:0-1184 GCA_052090825.1 Peptoniphilaceae bacterium
CTTTTATAGTATAACTTCTCTAACTTTTTTTGTCAATATTATTTTTAATGTTTTTTATGTTTATATTTTTTACTTTTTATGAATACAATCTAAAACAGGCCTGTTAGTTAACTAACAGGCCTGTTTTTAAATATATTTTCATCTTAAAGTGACTTTACATTAATTTTACTTAAATAACTTAGACACTGATTCTTTTACTAAATCTTCATCAGCTATATAAGGAATAGTAATATGTCCGTCTTCGCGTTTGTTGTTAAATTCAACTGACACTTCCATAGCATTTTCATTTCTTGCCCAGTTTCTTCTAGCTACTCCGCCCATAACGTCCCAGCTCATTGAAAGTTTAATTATTTCATCCACTCTTTCTGAACCATCTAGTACAAGTCCAAAGCCTCCATTTATAGATTTACCAATTCCAACTCCTCCACCATTGTGTAGAGCTATTAATGACATACCTCTTGCTGCATTACCTGCATAACATTGAACAGCCATATCTGCTGCTACATTTGAACCGTCTTTTATATTAGAAGTTTCTCTAAATGGAGAATCAGTTCCTGATACATCGTGGTGGTCTCTACCTATCATAATAGGTCCTACTTTGCCTTCACGAACTAATTTATTAAATGCTAAAGCTATTTTTACTCTTCCTTCTTCATCTTGATATAAGATTCTTGCTTCTGTTCCTACTACAAGAGCATTTTCCTCTGCATCTCTAATCCAATTATAATTATCTCTGTCTTGATATCTTCTAGTTGGATCTATAGCTTCCATAGCTGCATGATCAGTAGCTACTAGATCTTCATGTTTTCCGCTTAAACAAACCCATCTAAATGGTCCATATCCATAGTCAAATAAAAGTGGTCCCATAATATCTTCTACATAACTTGGCCAAATAAATCCATCTTTATCATCTATACCATTTTTTGAGATTTCTTTTACTCCCGCATCATAAACAGCCTTCATAAAAGAGTTTCCATAATCGAAGAAATATGTTCCTTTGTCCACTAATTTTTTAATTATATTAAAGTGTTTTCTCAACGTTTCATTAACTAATTCAACAAACTTAGCGTGATCGTCTGCTAAAAGTTTTGTTCTCTCTTCAAAAGTTATTCCTGATGGACAATATCCTCCATCATATGCGTTATGACATGAAGTTTGATCTGATAATAAATCTATATGAACAT
>JBQDBK010000015.1:1194-32209 GCA_052090825.1 Peptoniphilaceae bacterium
ATCTTTCATATAATGGTGACTATAATTGATCAGAACATTGTTTTCATTCATATAAGTTAAAAGATCTACAATATTTCCATGATAAGCTATTGACATAGCTTCTTTCTTATCTAAATATTCTTTAGCTATAGCACAAGCTTCTTCTGGTGTTTCTGCTAATTTTGATATCCAGCCTTGTTCAAGTCTTGTTTCAATTCTTGACATATCAACTTCTGCAACTATAGCTACAGCATTTGCAATTTCTCCAGCTTTACCTTGAGCTCCACTCATTCCGCCTAGCCCTGAAGTTACAAATAATTTACCTTTTAAGTCCTCATCGTCTTTAAGACCTAATTTTAATCTACCTGCATTTAGAATTGTGTTAAATGTACCATGTACAATTCCTTGTGGTCCTATATACATCCAACCACCTGCAGTCATTTGACCATAGTTAGTGACTCCCATTTGTTCTGCAACTTCCCAGTCTTCATGATTGTCATATATTCCAATTAAAAGACCATTTGTAATTATAACCCTTGGGGAATTTTTTCTAGATTTAAATAATCCTAGGGGATGTCCTGATTCTACTACTAAAGTCTGTTCGTCTGTCATTTCTTCTAAGTATCTTTTGATTAAAGAATATTGCATCCAATCATGACAAACTGATCCAGTTTCTCCATATGTTACTAATTCGTATGGATATAAAGCAACATCAAAATCTAAGTTATTATCTATCATTACTTGGAATGCTTTTCCTTCAATGCAATTTCCCTTGTATTCATCTATTGGTTTACCATAAAGTCTACCTTCTGGTCTAAATCTGTATCCATAAATTCTTCCTCTTGTTTTTAATTCTTCTAAAAATTCTGGAATTAATTCTTCGTGGAATTTTTCTGGAATATATCTTAGGGCATTTTTAAGTGCTATTTCTGTTTGAGCTTGAGATAGTCTAAAACCTCTATCTGGTGCTCTACGAATTCCTTCTTCAAACTTTGGAAGTTCTGGAAGTTCATCAAATTCTAATTTAATTTTCATAGATTCTGCAATCTGATTATTGTTTATCATATATTTCCTCCTAACAGTATTTTTATGAATTAACCATTTGCTAGTATCATATTTAATCTACGTCTTTAAATTGTCAACATTTTCATAATGTTATTTTTTTTTTAATATTCATATTATTTGATATAATGGGTATTAGTTAGATGATAATTTGACACTAATTAGATTTAATTAAATTGAGTTCTATAAAGTTTAAAATATTATATATTGGAGGTATATTAATGATTGCAGATAAAATATTATACAATTTAAATGAAATTTTCTGTCCAAATGATCCTGGACATCCTCTTAGGGGGGAAGAAATGAATCAAGCTAAGATAATCAAAAATGGTTATATAGCTATAGCCGATGGAAAAATTTTAAAAGTAGCCCAAGGAGAAGTTCCCGAAGAATTAAAGGGTGATAAAACTGAAATGGTAGATTTAGAAGGTAAAATTGCTACTCCTGGTCTTATAGATTGCCATACTCATCTTGTTTATGGAGGAAGTCGTGAACATGAATTTGCTAAAAAACTTAATGGTGTTAGTTATTTAGAAATTCTTGAAGCTGGTGGAGGTATTTTATCAACCCAAAAATCTACTCGAGAATCTGATTTAGAAACCTTATATAAAAAAACAGAAAAGCTTTTGAATCATATGATGTTCCATGGTGTAACTACTGTAGAAGCTAAGTCTGGATATGGCCTTGATTGGGAAACTGAAAAAAGACAAATGGAAACAGTTAAAAAGCTTAACGAAGATCTTCCTATAGATCTAGTTTCAACTTTTATGGCTGCTCATGCAATTCCTCAAGATTTAAAAGATAATTCAGATGCTTTTGTTGACCAAGTTATAGAAATGATGCCTAAAGTTGTAGATGAAAATCTTGCGGAATTTTGTGATGTGTTCTGTGAAAAAGGTGTATTTACAGCTGATCAATCAAGAAGAATTCTTAAAGCAGCCCAAGAAGTAGGATTAAAAACTAGAATTCACGCAGATGAAATAGAGTCCATAGGTGGTTGTGATGTTGCAGCTGATCTTAAAACTACTTCCGCTGAACATTTAATGGTTATAAAAGATGAAGACATTAAGAAACTTGCAGAGGCAGAAGTCATAGGAAACTTGCTTCCTGGAACTACTTTCTCTCTTATGGCTGAAAGATATGCACCTGCTCGTAAAATGATTGAGAATGGTATGGCTATAACCCTTACTACAGATTCAAATCCAGGTTCTTGCCCCACAGCAAATC
Source organism: Peptoniphilaceae bacterium (assembly GCA_052090825.1). Classification (GTDB taxonomy): domain Bacteria; phylum Bacillota; class Clostridia; order Tissierellales; family Peptoniphilaceae; genus JBQDBK01. The sequence continues at coordinate 3,463 of JBQDBK010000015.1, forward strand.
TTCAATTTATAATGCAACTTGGATGCCTAGCTATGAAACTTACTCCTATTGAAGTTTATAACGCTGTTACAATAAATGCAGCTTATTCAGTAGCAAAAGCTGATAGAGTAGGTAGTTTCAACGAAGGAAAAGATGCTGATATAACTATATTTGACACTCCTAATTTAGACTATACTTTATACTTCTTTGCTACTAACCTATGCTCACATGTATTTAAAAAAGGTGAGTTAGTGGTTAAAGATAGACAATTAGTTTAATCTTAAAAAGAATAAAATTAAAAAGACTCCTAGCTTTCAAAAGCTGTGAGTCTTTTTAATTTTAAGTATAAGTTTTTCTACTTTTATACAATTCAAAATCTTTCCTAGCTTATTTTTAATATAATCTTATATGGGTATATTGTAAATAGGAGGTATTAACAATGAAAAAAATAGGAATTCTAATAGAAAATTACTTTGATGAGCAAGAGTTTATTTATCCTTATCATCGTCTAAGAGAAAGCTATGAGGTTGTGGTAATTGGTTCTTCTTCTGAAAGTAAATACCACTCTAAACAAGGTTTTATTTTTCAATCAGATTTGGGATCTAGTCAAGTTAATCCTTCTGACTTAGATGGATTATTTATTCCAGGTGGTTTTGCTCCAGATTATATGAGAACAAACAAAGACACTAAAGAATTAGTTAAAACACTTAACAATTCTAACAAACCAATAGCGGCAATATGTCATGGTCCTTGGCTTTTAGCTTCTTCTCTAGATATTAAAGGTAAGCAAATGACTTCTGTTGCTAATATAAAAGACGATATAAAAAATGCAGGAGCTAATTGGATAGATGAGGAAACAGTGGTTGATGGTAATTTAATCACTGCAAGAAGCCCTGAAGATCTTCCATCAATCATAAAAGCATTCACAAATAAAATAGAAGAAGAATAAATTTATTCTTCTTCTATTTTATTTTATAATTGACATAATAAAAATCTTATAATAGAATTTATTTATTATCTCACAAGCACGTATAGCTCAGTAGGATAGAGCGACGCTCTCCTAAAGCGTAGGCCGGGGGTTCGATTCCTCTTGCGTGCACCAATAAAAATAAAGAAGGCTACTTTACCCTTAATCTTATTTATCAGAATAAACTATTTTACCACGACATATTGTATATTTTATCTTTCCTTGTAATTTTTCACCTATATAAGGAGAATTTTGAGATTTAGATTTAAATTTGTCTACTAAAAATTCTTCTTTTTCATCAAATATTACTATATCTGCTGGATAACCAGTCTTTAATTGTCCTGCTTTAAGCTTATACAATTTAGCTGGGTTAGCACTCATCTTTTCTAATAATTCAGAAAGACTTAATTTCCCTTTCTTTACCAAATTTGTCATTCCCAATGCAAAGGCTGTTTCAAGCCCTATTATTCCACTTGGAGCTTTACTGAATTCTTGGTTTTTTTCTGATTTGCTATGAGGTGCATGATCTGTAGCAATTATAGATATAGTGTTTTCCTTTAAAGCTTTAATTATTCTTTCTCTATCCTTTTCACTCCTTAGGGGAGGATTCATTTTAGCAAGAGTTCCTTTTTCTAGGATTAAATCTTCTGTTGACGAAAAATGGTGAGGGGTAACTTCAGCAAATAAATTTGCTCCTTGACTTTTATAAAACTTTACTAAATCAATAGCCCTAGCTGAAGATATATGTTGTATATCAACCTTTGCTCCTGTTTCAAGAGCAAGTGCGCCATCTCTTGCAACTAAAACATCTTCGGATATTGACGGTGCTCCATAAACCCCCATTTTCTTAGAAACTTTTCCATGATTTACCCCATTTTCTTTATTTAATTTTGGATCCTCCTCATGGAAAGATATAGGAACATCTAATTTTTTAGCCCTATTCATAGCTTCTAATATAATGGAAGTATTTGTATTAGGAATACCATCATCAGAAAACCCAAGCGCTCCAATTTCTACTAACTTTTCCATATCAACTAATTCCTGCCCCTGAAGATCCTTAGTTAAAGCTGCAAGTGTATAAACATTTATGTCTAAATTTTTTGCCCTAGATATAAAATCTCTTAATACAGCCTCTTCATCCATCACAGGATCTGTATTTGCCATACAAACTACAGATGTATATCCTCCTGCTGAAGCAGATTGAGATCCAGTAATTAAATCTTCCTTATAAGTAAACCCAGGATCTCTAAAATGAACATGTATATCTACAAATCCAGGTGCTGCTATCAAACCTTTAGCATCTATAGTTTCTTCATTTTGGCAATTAAAGTTTCCTAATCCTTCTATTAATCCATCTTTAATTTTTATATCTATAATCTCATCTATTTTAGAAATAGGATCTATCACTCTAGCATTTTTTATTATCATAACTTTATCTCCTTTATTTACTTGATTTCAATAACCTTACTAACTATTTATAAGTTTTTTACATATGTAATTTAATTAATTAAGCTTATTTTATCATGTTAATAAATTATAGTCTTTTAAAATTTTAAATAAAACTATCATGTTAATAAATTATAGTCTTTTAAAATTTTAAATAAAACTATCATTTCCTTAAAATTATAGTTTTTTACTATAATTAATTTATAATATAGAAATTTGTGTTTTTTTAGTATATCATATAAAATATTATTTATAATGAAAGTAATTTTATATAGTGGAATCTTACTAAATTAAGCATACTAAAGGAGGATGTTATGTCAGAATATAATTTATATGATGTTTTAGGCCCTATTATGGTTGGCCCTAGTTCATCACATACTGCAGGCGCTTGTAAAATAGCTAATGCTGCTTTAAAAATTTGTGGAGAAAATTTTACTAAAGTAGAGTTCCTATTGCACGGATCATTTGCCCACACTTATAAAGGACATGGTACAGACAAGGCACTTGTAGGCGGAATAATGGGTTTTACGCCTGATGATGATAACATTCAAAATGCTTTTAAAATAGCCAAAGAAAAAGGACTTAATTTTCAAATAAAAACTACTGATCTTGGTGATCAATATCATCCTAATACAGTTAAAATAGTATTCCATTTTGAAAATAGGGCCAGTGAATTTATTATAGGTTCTTCAATTGGAGGAGGAGCTATAGCTATTGTTAATATAAATGGTATAAAAATAGATTTTAGAGGAGTATTTCCTACAATCTTACTCCAATATCCTGAGCAAAAAGGTATTATAGCCTTTGTATCTTCTATACTTACTAACAATGACTATAATATAGAATCTATTAATACTAAAAAAGATAACATAGAAAATATGGTTACTCTTACGGTTGAGGTTGAAAAAGCTTTGGCAAAGGAGATACAAGAAAAAATTTTGAAAAACGATAAATTTATATTTGCAAAATACGTGGAGGTCTGAAATGTTAAATACAGCCAAAGATATTATTGAGATTTGTAAAAAAAATAATTGTCATATTTATGACTTAGTTATTGAAGAACAAATCAAAACTACGCATAAAACTGAAGAAGAAATTAGATCTTATGTTGACGAGGTTGTAAAAGTAATGGAATCTTCCGCAACAAAGAATCTTACTCAAAAAAATGAAACAAGATTTAAAACTATAGATGGTTTTTCAAAGATGACTTATGAATATTCAAAAAATGCAGAGCCTATAGTAGGTAAATTCTTGGCAAAAGCTATGGCTATGGCCTTTTCTACAAGTGAAGTAAATGATGCCATGGGCAAAATTGTAGCTGCTCCAACTGCTGGTTCTTCAGGAATTATGCCAGCTATGATAGTCTCTGCTAAAGAAAAATATAATTTTGATGATACTACAATCCAAAATGGATTTTTAACTTCTGTCGCAACCGGACAAATAATAGCAAAATACGCTACGTTCGCTGGTGCCGAAGGTGGTTGCCAAGCCGAATGTGGAGCAGCATCTGCAATGGCTGCTTCTGCCCTAGTGACTATGCTAGGCGGAACACCTTCACAAGCTCTTCACGCAGCAAGTATTACATTAATTAATGTATTAGGACTTGTTTGCGATCCTATAGCAGGCTTAGTTCAATATCCTTGCACATTTAGAAATGCTTCAGGGGTAATAAATGCTTTTATATCTGCTGATCTCGCCCTAGCTGGCGTTACTTCACTAGTGCCCTTTGATGAAGTAGCTCAAGCTATGGGAGAAGTTGGAAAATCAATGCACGAGTCCCTAAGAGAAACAGGAATTGGTGGCTTAGCTGGAACTCCAACAGGCCAAAGGATTAGAAGAGAATTTTTTAACGAGAAAGAAGGAGAATAAATAATGACTGAAAAAAAGAAAAAATTTACCATGGGTCTTATCCCAAAATTGATTATTGCAATCATATTAGGTTCTTTAGTAGGCCTATATTTGCCAGCTATAGTGACTCAAATTGCTGTTACACTAGCTTCTATATTTGGTAAATTCTTAGGTTTTATAATACCACTTATGATTATCGCTTTTGTATCTAAAGGTATTTCCGACCTTTCTGAAGGTGCTGGAAAATTACTTTTAACAGCTGTAGGAATTGCATATTGCTCTACATTAATCGCTGGAACTTTATCATATGCAATGGCTTCTAATATTTTCCCTAGCTTTATTTCTAACTCCATGATAGAACAAATACAAAATGCTAGTTCAAAAAATTTAGAGCCAATTTTTGAAATTCCACTTGGACCAATTATAGATGTAACTGCTGCTTTAGTACTTGCATTTATGTTAGGTCTATCAGTATCAATACTTAGACAAAGAGGTTCTGGAGAAACTTTTTACAGAATCATTAATGAATTTAATGAAATAATAAATATGGTTCTTACTAACATAATAATTCCTGTACTTCCATTCTATATATTTGGAAACTTTGCTAACATGGCTTATTCAGGATCAGTAGCAGCTATACTTTCAGTGTTCATAAGAATATTCGGATGTATTATTTTACTTCATTTATTATATATCTTTACTATGTTTGTTATTGCTAGTGCTTATTCTAAGAGAAATCCATTTACATCTTTCAAAAAAGCTATGCCAGCATACCTTACAGCAATTGGTACTCAATCAAGTGCTGCAACTATTCCAGTTAGTATAGAGTGTAATGGAAGAATCGGTGTAACTAAGCAAATAAGAGAGTTCGTAATGCCTCTTTGTGCAACAGTTCACCTTCCTGGATCAATGATCACACTTACAGCGTGTGTATTTACTTTACTTCATATGTATGATATGCCTCATAGTTATGGACTTATTATAAAATTTATAGCTATATTAGGTATTGCTATGGTTGCTGCTCCTGGTGCTCCTGGTGGTGCAGTTATGAGTGCTCTACCATTCTTACCTGTTGTTGGAATTGCTTCTGATAGCCCAATTGCTACAATATTAATTTCACTATACTTAACTCAAGATAGTTTTGGTACTGCAGCAAATGTAACCGGCGATAATGCAGTTTCTATGATAGTAGAACAAATTTATTACAAACACATAGTAAAAAAACCTATACCAGTAGAAAATGATTTAGCTTAAATCTTTAAATTATTATCAAAGGGCAAAAGAGAGATTATCTAATCTCTCTTTTTTATTTCATTTTATCTATAAATTCTAATATTCCATAAATTATAACTTGATGACTTAAATATATTAAGAGACTTTTTCTCCCTATAATCGATAAAATATTTTCTTTACCATATAAGCCATAAAAATTCTTAGATTTAAACCTTCTCCCACAAAAATAACCACTCAAATATATTAAAATCCATGGAAGGATTGGAAAATAATCACTTGAAAAAAAATCTTTTTTGGGAAATCCTAATATAATTAAATTTAAGTCATAAAAATATTTTGCTAAGTCCATTTTGACAAAAATTAAATTTAAATAGCCTCTATTTATATGATAAGTTACTATAAATAATAAGAAAAATATAATTGCCCATTTTAAATCTTTTAATTTATCTAAGTACTTTTTAAAAATTCCAACAAAAAGCATTGATGCTCCTATTCCATTTAAAACTCCAAATATAATCTTTTCCTCTGGTATTACTAATATAGTTACTATGCTTATAAGTGCTCCTAATAAAGTTAATATAAGACCTCTTTTAATAATCTTAGGCTTTTTCGATAAAGAAGCTGAAATCCCTGATATTAAGAAGAAACTTACAGCTATAGATATTTGCCAAAACTTTATTTTAGGATTTTTGTAAAATTCAATGTCATATCCAAAAATATAAACCAAGTCATAAAATAAATGATAGATGACCATCGAAATAATAGTTATTCCCCTAAAACTATCTAAATAATAATTTCTTTTCACTCCCATATTACTCCTCTTAAATTTTAATTAATAAATTAATTTTAATATAGCTCATATAATCTTGTATTTAACTATATTAAAATCTTATAAACTTTCTGATAAATATTATAACTTATTTACATACAAGATAACATTTTCTCAAAAATTATTAAAAATAATTTTATTTTATATTGTATATACAAACTTTCCTCAGATCTCTTTAACCTATTTATAAGTAAAAAATCTAGATATCTTATAGAGAAAGCTTAGATTCCATAGTATGGTCAATATCTAAAATTATTGATATAATGTATATTTAAGGAGGAAATATATGGTAGGAAAAATTTTAGTTGTTGATGATGAAGAAGCAATAGCAGATATTATTGAATTTAATCTTTCTAAGGAAGGATTTGATGTTACTACCGCTCAAAATGGGCAAGAATGTCTTGATATTTGCTCTAGTAAAAAATTTGATTTAATTATTTTAGATGTTATGATGCCTAAAATGGACGGTTTTTCTGTTTTGCGAGAACTAAGAAAAACATCTAAAGTTCCAGTTATAATGCTTACAGCAAAGGAAGAAGAAGTAGATAAGATTTTAGGGCTTGAACTTGGAGCAGATGACTATGTTGTTAAGCCTTTTTCAATGAGAGAACTTATTGCTAGAATAAAAGCTATTTTAAGAAGAAATGGACTTGAAAGTGAAACTGAAGAAAATACTAATATTATTACAGCTGGAGACCTAGTAATAGATCTTGAGAAATACGAGATAAAAAAACGTGGTAAAGAATTAAATCTAACACTTAGAGAATATGATTTATTAAAATATCTTATAACACATCCTGATCAAGTTATTTCTAGAGAAGAACTTCTAGTTAAAGTGTGGGATTACGAATATTATGGCGATATAAGAACTGTTGATGTTACTGTTAGACGTCTTAGAGAAAAGTTAGAAGATAAGGGAAAGGAATATAAGTATATACTCACAAAACGTGGTGTAGGATACTATTTTGGTGGATAAAATGTTTAATAGTATTAGATACAGATTTATAACTATCTACTTTTTATTAGTTTTTATATCTATGTCTATTGTTGGTGCCTTTATTATTAATAGACTTGAATCAACTCAAATTGATAGTATATCTTCCCAAATGGAACAAACTTTATCTTCTATAGAGAGCACCTCAGAATTTTTAACTGATGGTAATTGGGAAGAGTCAAAAACAGAAATTGATTCTACTCTTAGAGCTTGGAGATTATCTCAAAACGATTCTATCTATGCTATATCCTCTGATGAAATCTCACCAAAAATAATTAGTTCAACCTCTAAAAATATAGCTGCTGGAAAATCTGCACTTTATTATAAATCTATTGAACCTAGCCTAGTGTTTAAAGCCTTAGAGGGAAAATCTGCAGATACTATTATTATTGGTCAGACTAAAAATTTAAATGAAAAGCATATGGCTAAGCCGGTTTTTTCATCAGATGGAAATATAAAAGGTATTCTATATATGAGTTCTAATTTAGCTCCTGTATATAATATTGTTGAAGAAGCCAAAATAATATTAACTTACGCTACAGCAATAGCCCTTTTAATTACAACAATTTTAGGTTATATAATTGCAAAATCAATAACCGAACCTATATCAGCTCTTACTAAAAAAGCTTCTGCTATGGCTAAGGGTGATTTCAATCAGACTGTCGAAGTTAAATCTGATGATGAAATTGGAAATTTAGGTACTATGTTTAATTATCTAACAGAAGAACTTAAAACGACTATCTCCCAAATGAATTTAGAAAAGTCTAAACTAAATACTATCTTTGATTATATGGCTGAGGGTGTAATAGCAATAGATAGACAAGGATTTTTAATCCATGCAAATCCTATTGCCAGAAATATATTGGACTTAGATAGTAATTACACTAGAAATAAAATTAATCTTGGAGACTTAAATATTTTTAATATAAATTATGCCGATCAAAATACTCTTAAAGGAGAAAGTCAAATTGAGATAAAGGAAAGCTTTTATAAAATTAAGTTTGCTCCTTATAAAAAAAATGACCGAGTTAATCTTGGACTTATTGTTGTACTTCAAGATATAACTAAAGAACATACTCTTGATAATTTACGTAAAGAGTTTGTCGCCAATGTTTCTCATGAATTAAAAACCCCAATTACAACAATAAAATCTTATTCAGAAACTTTGCTTGAAGATGAAAATTTAAACAACTATACTAAGAATTTTTTATCAATTATTAATAGAGAAAATAATAGAATGTCTAGGTTAGTAAGCGATTTATTGCAACTGTCTAACTTGGATTATTCAAGTTATAAGTTTAATTACGAAGAAATAGATACTTACGAAATAATTAATCAAGTTTTAGAAAGCTTACATGTTTTAATAAAAAACAAAAATCATAAAATTTTACTTGATATATCTATGGATGTGAAAAATATTTTAGCAGATAGGCACGGGCTTGATCAAGTTCTTATGAATGTAATATCTAATGCCATTAAATATACTGATGATTCAGGAACAATAAAAATATCAGCTTCTTCTAATTTATTCTATGTAAAAATTATAATTGAAGATAATGGTATTGGTATTCCTAAAGAAGATATAAATAGAATCTTTGAAAGATTCTATAGAGTTGAAAAATCTCGTTCTAGACAAATGGGTGGAACAGGACTTGGCCTTTCTATAGCAAAAGAGATGACAGAATCAATGGGTGGTAGTTTGACTTTAGAGTCTGAGTTTAATGTTGGTACTAAAATCACCCTTACCCTTAGAGCTTATTAGGTGAATTATGAATAGAAAAAATTTAATTTTAAACATCATATTAATCTTTTTAATTATTCTTGCTTTTTTTCAAGCTAGTATACTTTGGATATATTTCCCTAGTATTAATGATTCAAAAGAAAATAAAAATCAATATGATTCTAATGATTTAATTAAAGAAGTTTTAAAGCCTAGAAAATTAATAATTAATTTCTCAGATGGTAGCCATACTCTACTACATTCTTTTGATGATATTTATAGAGAATATAGTAATTTTTTGGCTAATGTATTTATAAACTCTAATTCTGAAAAATTAAGTCCAATAACTCCCGAAGAATATATTAAATTAACTAAAGAAAAATCACTTATTTTTAAATTTAACAATAATTTAGATTCCAACATATATTCAAGCTTAATAGGTTATAACAAAAACAAAAATACAGATACTAACCTAATTCAGGAAATATATATAGGACTTGATAAAATAGCTGTAAGAAATGATAAGGGACATTTCATTCTAAATATAAAAGAAAATATACCTGATATTCAAGTTACCCTAAATAGCCTAAGAGAAAGAGGTTATTCTGAATTCATAACTTTTAGTGAGAAATATGGCATCAATAAAAATATACTAATTCCTAAAAATAATATTTTTATAAGCAAAGACTCTACTTACTCCACTGGAATAGAATCTCTAGATCCTAAACTAAAAACTAATTTAGTCGAACGTCTACTAGAGATGAATATAGATAATGTTAAAGAAATAACTCAAGCTGATGGAACAACTTATGCCTATGGAAATAGATTTGTTAGGTTATTAAACTCAGGGCTTATTGAATATGAAAATAGTGAAAACTTTTCAGTTCCTAAGAGAAATTTATTTATATCATTGAATACTAGTATGTCTTTTATTTCTTCTAAAATCGGTTATGTTAATGATATTAATATAGCTAGTATTAAGGAAATAAAAAATGGGAATAATGTAGGGTATAAAATCTCATTTAATTTGAATGAAGATTCCATAGGAGTATATCCTCTTTCCAATGACAGAATTAATTATATTGAAATAGATGTCTATTCCAATTATATTAAAAACTATAAAGAAATTTATAGAAAGGATATTTTATTTCCGCCTTCAGAATATAAGAAAAACTATATAAAGTCTCTAGACTCTATTATAGAAGAAAACTTAAATATCTTCTTACCAATAATAAAAGAAGATTCTAAGAAAATTATATTAGAAAATATAGATGATATTAATGTAGCATATGTAGATAATATATCTAGTTTTAACAGTAACAAATTAATTTTAGCAATTAAAATTGATTTTAATAACAGACAGCTTTTCTTCTCTTTGAAGAACGGAAAATTTTTAATGGAGAGATAAAATGGATTGGTCAAAATCAAAAGTCATACTAATAATAGCTCTTCTAATAACCAATTTAGTATTATTTAGTTATATATCAATAGACCAATATGAAAAAGAAGATAAATCTAGGTCTAAAGAATTTATTACTAAAACTACTGATTTATTAGCAGAAAAAAATATAAATCTAGCTATTAAAATTCCCAAAAATAAAATTTCATTACCTTCTTTAAAGGTTGAGTTTGAAACTTACCCTCAAAATGAACTAAACAAAAGATTTTTTGATCTAAATGGTAGTGTAGAATCCCCTAATAATGAATTTACTCAAATAAAATTTAATACAGAAATAATAAGTATATTAAATACTAGAAGATTAATTTACGAAAATACCATGGAAATAAAAGAAGAAAAAGATCTAGACTTTAACGAGGTACAAAATATAGCAAAAATTTTCTTGTTGGATAGAGGCTTTGATGTTGATAATATGGAAGTTACTTATGTAAAAAAAGAAGGTAATAAATATAACCTTTCTTTCTCTAAGCTCTATGATGGTATTATTATTGAAAGATCTTTTACTAATTTTATAATCGACAATGGAGTTGTTACAGCTATGGATAGGTTATGGTTAAATGTATTAGATAAATCAAATAATCAAATAGAATTAGTATCTGCACCTAAAGCTCTTCTATCATTATTAGAAGACAATACTTTAAGTAATAAAACTATTACAAATATTGGTGAATGTTTTTATTTTGACCCGGAAGAACAAGGTTATGTCGAAGATATAACTAAAGTTATGGAAGGTCGTGCAATTCCTGCTTGGAGAATTCAATTTGACGACGGAGAAAATACAGAAGTAGATTAATTTTATACTTCTGTATTTTTAATTTATTTAATTTTAACAAGTATTTATTGATAATCTATGTTAAAATTAAATATTGGAGGTTTTGATATGATTTTCTGTTCACTTTCAAGTGGATCTAATGGCAATTGCCAATATATAGAATATAAAGACACAAAAATTTTAGTTGATGCTGGTCATTCTGGTAAAAAAATAGAAAGTTTATTATCCTCTATTCAAGTTGATATAAAGGATATAGACGCCTTATTTGTGACTCACGAACATTTAGATCATTCAAAAGGTGTTGGGGTTTTATCCAGAAGACATAATATAAAAGTATTCTCTACTGCCGAAACTTTTCAAGCTATGTTACCAATTACTAAAGAAATCAAAGGAGAGAATATTTACTTTTTTGAAAATAATAGACCTTTTTACTTCAAGGACTTATATATAGATCCTATGGAATCTTCCCACGATTGTATCAATGGAACTTGCTTTTCTATTATAGGAAATAAAAAAATTTCTATAATTACTGACACTGGTTGGGTAAATAATAATATGTTAGAAAAAATTCAAAATTCATCTATATATTTTTTAGAAGCTAACCATGATAAAGACATGTTACTCCAAGGTAAATATCCTTGGTCCCTTAAACAAAGAATTCTTTCTAATCAAGGTCACTTATCAAATGATAGTGCAGCTGAAGTTTTAAATAAACTTTTAAAAAAAGAAAAGGAAATTGTAATGTTATCACATTTGTCTAGTGATAATAATTTACCAACACTTGCCAGTAGGACTATCCGAGATGGTCTTTTAAATAACAACATAAAAGAAGGCACTGACTATATATTAGAAATTTCACCTAGGGAAAGTGCTTCTAATATATATAAACTTTAGGAGGTTTATTATGAAAATACTTCTTACTAATGACGATGGATTTTTTGCTCCAGGCATCAAAGAATTAGCAAATGCACTTATAAATGAAGGTCATGATGTTACACTAGTTGCTCCAGAAACAGAAAATTCAGGCAAAAGTCACTCAATTACTCTTATGAAAAAACTTAATTTTAACCTTGTTGAAATTGAAGGCATTGACTGCATGTGCTACAGCATTTCAGGAACACCTGCAGATTCTGTAAGAGCTGCCTTTGAAATTCTTGGAAGAGACTTTGATTTTTGTTTCTCCGGTGTTAACTTAGGTTACAATGCAGGAATGGATATTCTTTATTCTGGTACAGTTTCTGCTGCTATTGAAGCCAATGTTTTTGGAGTTAAATCAATTGCTGTTTCAGCTGAATATGCAGGCAAAGACACTAATTATAAATCAGCTGCAAAGGTCGCTATAGATACTTTTAATAAACTTTATGACAAATTAGATCAAGTTCAAGTTTTAAATATAAATGTTCCAAATATTAAATATTCTAATTTAAAAGGTATTAAAGCTTGTAAAATTGGTGGAAATGTCATGGACAAATACAGAACCTATAAAACTGACTTAGGTTACACTTTAGAATTACATGGAAGAAATTATTATAAACAATTAGAAGAGACCGATAGATATTATTTAGAACAAGGCTATGCAACTGTTACTCCTCTTGTTTATGATTTAACTAATGATGATTTAATTGAAAAGATAAGTGATCACATATGAATAAATTAAATAAATGGAAAAGTAGAGAAATTTTATCAAATAAAGTCCTTTTCCTTGTTCTTATAGCTTCTATAATTATAAAATTCTTACCAAAAATTAATATATATAATAATATATCTTTAACTTCATTAAGTTTAGTTATTATAAATTCTTGTATTTTAGTTGTAATATTTACAAATGCTATGCACCTAATTGAAAGTAAAGATTTTTCTTATAAAAATATTAGTAGCGTAATTTTAAATATACTTACTTTTGTATTTTTTATGTATTTATTATTTACGGAGTGAAATATGGAAAAAGAAATTATTTTTAAATCTACAAACGGCATAGATGATTTAAGTGCAATTATATGGGATTGTCCTAACCCTAAATTTATACTTCAAATTTGTCACGGCATGAGTGAACATATAGGTCGTTACAAAGATTTCGCTGAATTTTTAAATTCCCACGGCATAATTGTCGCAGGGAATAATCATCTAGGTCATGGAAAAACAGCTAATATTTTAGGATATTTTAATAGTAAAGACTTTGTCAAGACTTTAGTTGATGATGTTTATGAACTTTCCAAGTATCTACAAAATCAGTATAAGCTTAAAATATATTATTTAGGTCACTCCATGGGGTCTTTTATTTTAAGAGCATTTCTTGCTAAATATAACACTGAAAAAGCTATTATTATGGGAACTGCTTATGTAAACAAGTTTTTAGCAAAGCTTCTTATTGCACTATCTGATTTTATAGGAAAATTAAAAGGCTACGATTCTGAATCTGACTTTTTATATTTTTTAACAATAGGAAGGTACTCCTTAATTACTCCTAAAAATCAGCTGTGGATTAGCTACAATCTTGAGAATATTTACAAGTGCAAAGACGATAAATATTCAGGTTTCCCTTTTAAGGTAAGTGGATATAAGGCCCTGGGTAGTTTACTGTCTAAAATAATAGAAAAAAATACTATCCAAAGTACTGATAAAAACACAAAAATTCTTTTTATTTCAGGCTCTGATGACCTTGTTGGTAAGAAAGAAAAAGGTGTTTTAAAAGTTTCTTCCATCTATAAGAAAGAAGGATTTAAAAATATAGAAATTGAACTTTATAAAAATATGAAACATGAAATCTTAAATGAATATGACAATTTAAAAGTTTACAATAGAATTCTTGAATTCTTAGAAAAATAGACCCTTTTTACATTAAAGGATCTATTTTTTATTATATTTATTCCAATTTCAAATTTTCCAATTCTTCTGCTAAATAAAGAAAATCTTCAGCTGCATCTGAAACAGCATCAAAAGATCTTAATTCTCTATTTTTAAATTGTACTCTTCTTATCGTCTCATCATCCCTTATCATAGTATTTAAAATTTTAAAATCATTTTCTCTAGCAATCTTTGATATTTTTTCTATTACCTCATCAGTTTCGGAAAGCTCATCTACCCTGTTTATCAAAATTCTACACTTATCCTTATAATCTGCTACAGAAGTTAAAAAATTATCTAAGCTTAATATATTATACTCATCTGCAACTACAGGAATTATTATTAAGTCGGAGATGTCGAAGCTAGTTTTTATATATCTTTTATCCGTATCAATAATGGTGTATTCATAAAAATCAAAAGTTTTTAAATCTTCTAAAATTATGGGATTAAATTCCTTTAAGCCGCTTGTTATAAAGTCAATATATTTTCCTTGATTAATTGCTGATAGTAACTTATCTTCTATAAAATTTATATGTTCTAGCTTAAAAGTACTTGTTAGTGTATTTTTATTATCCATATCAACAAGTAAAGTTTTTTTACCTAATCTCTCAAAATATAAACCTAATTCTCTAACAAGGGTAGTTTTCCCAACTCCTCCCTTATTAGAGTAAATTGTAATTAACATAAAACTCTCCTAAATTAAATTTACTAAATTATCTATTTCTTCTATTGTCGTCTTATAACTTGTAACAAATCTTATAACTTTTTTATCGTCACTATAGGAACTTACTTCAAAAGAGTTCTCCTTGGACAAACTATCTATCCTTGTTTCTGGATATATAATAAATATTTGATTGCTACAAGCTTTTTTATAAAATTCAACACCCTTTTCTTTAAGCTTTTCTGCTAATATAAGGCCAGTATCATAAGCTCTTTTGCCTAATTCATAATATAGACCATCTCTGAATAATTCTTCAAATTGTGCTCCTAATACAAAAGATTTGGCCATTACAGCACCTCTTTGTTTCATAAATTTTCTAATATGTTCTTTAAGATCATCTGAAACTATAACTATTGCCTCACCATACATAGCTCCATTTTTTGTTCCACCTAAGGTAAAAATATCACATATATCACAAAGTTCATCAATAGCTATATCAGAAGCTGCTAACCCAACTGCCATTCTAGCCCCATCAATGTATAAATAAAGTCCATATTCCAAACAGACATCATAAATATCTTTTATTTCACCATATGAATAAACTGTTCCCATTTCTGTAGTTTGAGATATATAAACCAATTTTGGTAAAATGTGATGTTCTTCAGTTAAATTTTTTAACTTATTTTCAATTAATTCAGCACTCAACTTACCGTCTTCAGTTTTTATGGTTTCTATTTTTTTTCCAGTAGCCTCTATTGATCCTGTTTCATGACAAACTATATGTCCTGTATCCGCTGCTATAATTCCTTCATAGGGCATTAAATTTGCTGAAATAGAGATGATATTTGCTATTGTTCCCCCACCTACAAATTCAATTTCAACATCATCTCTTTTTAAATCTCTTTTTATATATTCCTTGGCCTTGCTAGTATAATCATCTTTGCCATATCCAATATTCCCTTTTTCTCTTATAGAGGATAATTTTTCCAAAACTCTATCATGACATAAGTCGTTATAATCATTTAAAAATATATTCATATCCATTCCCTCCATTTATTTAATTATACCATAGAAGAATTTATATTATAAAAAGTAAAATATAATTAATAGATTTACCTCATATTTTATATTTGTGTTATCATTTAATTAAGAGCTTAAATAAATATTGATAGGAGATTTTTACTTATGAAAAATAGTCATGGAGCTAATCTTTTCGAACTTTCAAAAAATTTTGATTTTAAAATAGAGGACATAGCAGATTTTTCCTCAAATATTAACCCCTTAGGTGCAAGTGAAAAAGCAAAAAAATATTTGATTTCAAATATGGACTTAATAAGTACATATCCTGATCCAGAATATAAACAACTTAAAGAGGAGATTTCAAAATACACAGAAGCTAATCCAGAAAATATATTTCTATTTTCTGGTACTACCGAAGGTATTAGAGAATATATAAAATATATAAACCCTAAAAATGCAATGCTTTTATCTCCCTGCTACTCCGAATATGAACACGAGCTTAATAAAATAAAAACTAATATATTTTACTATGACTTACTTGAAAAAAATAATTTCAACCTAGATGTTGATGAACTTATTAGAATAATTAATAAAGAGAAGATAGATTTAATTGTGTTTGCTAATCCCAATAATCCTACTGGTACAATTTTAGAAAGTAAAGAAATTGAAAAGATTATGGAAAATACAGATGTTAAAATTTTACTTGATGAAACTTACTGTGAATTTACTAACCAGAACATTTTTTCATCTATTCCCTTAACTAAAAAATATAAAAATTTATTTATAGTTAGGGGAACTAGTAAATTCTTTGCTATGCCTGGTATTAGACTTGGCTATGGCATAAGTTCTTCCGAAGAGATTAGTGATTACTTTGCTAAAAATGAAATGCTGTGGAGTATTAATATTTTTGCTTGTATTGTAGGCCAAGTTATTTTTAGAGATAAAATTTATCAAAAAAACGTTTTTGAATTTATTTCTTCTCAAAGAAATAAGCTTATGAACTCTCTTAAATCAATTGATTCACTCAAAGTTTATAATTCACAAGGTAACTTCATTCTCTGTAGGATTAAAAATTCAACAACTGCTCAAGAACTAAGAAACTATCTTTTAAAAGACGCAATGGTTATTAGAGATTGTTCAAACTTTAAAAACTTAGGGGAAAAGTATTTTAGAGTTTGTATTTTAGATGAAGAATCAAATAATAAACTATTAAATAAAATAAAAGAATATTTTAAATAAAAAAGCTTACTTCTAAGAAGTAAGCTTTTTTTTATTTTTTCTTACAACTTCAGCTCTCATTCCAACGGCTGTTTCATAAGCACCAACACTATCTAATACAACAGCTCCGGCCCCAATTTTAGCATAATCTCCTATTTTTATAGGACCAAGTAAGGTTGATCTTGCACCTAATATAACATGATTCCCAATAGTTGGATGTCTTTTAACTTCTTTTTCATTCCCTGTTCCTCCAAGAGTTACTCCATGGTACATAGTTACATAGTCTCCAATTTCTGCAGTTTCTCCTATAACAACTCCCATTCCATGGTCTATAAAAAGAAATTTCCCAATCTTTGCCCCAGGATGAATTTCTATTCCTGTTTTTTTCCTTGTTCCCTGAGATATCCACCTAGCAATGGTAGTATGATCTTTCTTATAAAAATAGTGTGCAATATCATGCCTAAATAAAGCTTTATTTACCGGGTATAAAAATATAGCTTCAAATAAACTTTTACAAGCCGGATCTGATTTTAATATATATTTCCCTTGTTCTAGTAATTCTTTAATCTTCATTATATTTAAACAAAGGAGTAGAAAGATATCTTTCCCCTGTATCCGGTAATACAGTTACTATTGGACCTTCTACTTCCTTGGCCATTTCTATAGCCCCAAGAACATTCGCCCCTGACGAAATGCCTACTAAAAGTCCCTCTTCTTTTCCTAATCTTCTTGCCATATTCATAGCTTTATCACTCTCTATTCTTATTATCTTATCTACTATGCTCATATCTAAATTTTTAGGTATAAAATTAGCTCCAATTCCTTGAATTTTATGAGGTCCACTTACTCCCTTAGTAATTATTGGAGACTCTTCAGGTTCTAAGCCCCAAATTTTTACCTCTTTATTAACTTTTTTTAATGCTCTACCAGTACCACTTACTGTTCCACCAGTTCCTATACCAGCTATAAATCCTCCTACTTTTAAACCTGATTCTAAAATTTCTTTAGCAGTAGTCTCTTCATGTGCTAAAGGATTAGCAGGATTTGAAAATTGGTCTGGCATATAGTATTCACCACTTTCAACTAATTCCTTAGCCTTATCAAAAGATGCTTTAATTCCTTTTGAACCTTCTGTTAAAATAAGTTCTGCCCCATAAGCTTTCATAAGCGCTTTTCTTTCCTCACTCATAGTTTCTGGCATAACAAGAGTCACTGGATATCCTAAAACCTTACCTATCATAGCTAAAGCTATACCGGTATTTCCTGAAGTAGGCTCTACTATTCTCATTCCTTTTTTTAAATCACCATTTTCTATAGCTTTCTTTATCATATAATAAGCTGGTCTATCTTTTATTGAACCAGCTGGGTTTGACTTTTCTAGCTTTACATAAATATCCCTATCTGTCACACTGTTTAATTTTACTAGTGGTGTAGCTCCTATAGTTTCCATTACATTCTTATTCATAATAACCTCCTCATAAAATAAAAAAATGGTGGGTATATACCCACCATTAAATAAATTTAATAGTTGCTAGGATATACCTTTAAAAATGGACGTAGTTATACCCTTAATACAACATATTATATTTATATAATTTTTATTAAAGATAATTGACTTTCCCATCTTATTAGCACTCCTATTCTTCTTAAATAAATATTCTAATTTTATTTAGAATCTTTATTTTTATATTTTACCCCCTTTTTTTACTTTAAAAACATTTTATTAATAATTTATAAACTTATCTATCGTGGCTTAGATTGAAATGATAGATTTTATATTATATAATTATCTTATTATAAGAATTGGAGGATGTTTATGGATCCTAATTTTAATACATTGGCTACAGTTTTGCATATAAATCCTGAAAATAATTTACAAATAATAAGAGCTGAACTAACTAGCGATTTAAATCTTGCAATTGATTTAATAAATCTTGAAAATAGTACAATTAATTCTGTTACTTTTGCAGTTAAGTATAAAGATATAAATAACAGTCCCCTTTTCAATGATAATGAAACTTTTTATACAGTTAACTCTTTAGAAATTCTTCCAAAAAGTATTTATTATTTAGACCCCATAAAAATCAATTCAAGATTTAGCGACGCTCGTGCTATTGAGATAAGGCTAAAAGAAATTAAATTAGATAATTCTAAAACTCATGTTTATCCAGAAGAGAATAACGAGGAATTTATCTTAGAAATTATTTTGGATGAAAAGAAAAAAAAGATTAGAGATATTTTAGGGCCAGACATAATAACTTATGGGAAAAATACACCTCATGGTTGGAGATGTGTGTGTGGTACATTTAACCCAAAATATTCCGAAGAATGCAAAAATTGTAAACGTAATAAAAGCTTCGTTCTAAATAACTTAACAGAAGCTCTTATTAATATGAAATTAGTAAATTCTATTTCTAATACAAATGCAAGCAGAGAAGATCAAGAAGAATTATTTAGCAAACTTACCCAAACACAAATGAGCAAGGTGGCACCAACAACGAGTGTTTTAGAAAAAACTAGAATAAATGAAAACAATACCCTTAAACAAAAAAAATCTAAAACCAAACTTATATTTATATCTTTTTTATTGCTAATACTTTTTTTATTATCGTTTGTATTATTCAAAATATTTGATCAATATAATAATAAAAAAATATATGAAGAGGCTAAAGTTCTTATTAATCAGGGACAATATCAAAAGGCTAATAAAGAATTAAATAAAATTAAAAATAGCGATGAATTTGAAATAGAGCCTCTTTTAGATAAAACTAAATTATTAATAGAATCTAAAAAAGCTTTTGACGAAGGTAATAAGTTAATTTTGTCTAAAAGATATATAGATTCAGTTAAAAAATTTAAAGAGGTTCTTCCTGAAGACAACGTAAATTATTCTTCTGCACAAAATAAAATATCAGACTTGGAAAATATTATTTTAAATATTGTAGAAGAAAAAATTGAAGAAAGAAAGTATAGAGAAGCTCAAAACTTAGTTGATGAATATTTATCAATTGTTGAAGAGTCAGCTAAAGCAAATACTCTAAAAGAATCAATTTATAATAGAAGCAAAGCTGAAGAAGCTCTAAGTCAGGACGAACTTGATGGATCAATTGAACTTGAGAAAAGTAGAGCAGAAATTTCTAAAAAAGCAGAAAATATTATTAACACTTATCAAAAAGTACAATTAAAACAAGCCAACCTTAGAAAAGAACCTTCCCTAAATTCAGAAATCCTGACTAAATTGCATAAGGGGTCGGACTTATATATAAAAGAAACCAAGATTGAGGAAATTGAACGTATATGGTGTAAAGTTGATGCTGTTGATTCTATGAGTAAAGAAAGTTTTTCAGGCTGGATATCTAATAAAACAATGGAAACTTCAAATTAAATTCTATAAAATAAATGCTAGAACAAAGATTAATCTTTATCCTAGCATTTATTTTATAGTTAAATATAAAAATATATAATTATTCCACTAATGGAATATAATTTATCACAGGTTCTTCATAAGAGTGATTTATTTCAATAATTTTTCTTGATTTTTCCAAATCTTCTTCCCTTATCCTAAATTCCATTTTTATTTCATCTACTTCATTGACTATACCAATTTCTCCACAATAGGGATCAGCTCCCTCTATAGGTCTAAAATGTCCCTTTACATTAGTTAAAACAAAGACATAGTCATAGTTGCCTTCTTTTATAATACCCTCTTCATTTAGAGCATTTGCTATTCTTACTACATCTTTTTCTTGAACAAAAACTTCAACTTTTAAATGTTTTAGCACATATATCACCTCGTAGATAAATTATATATTATTAATATTAATTTTTCAATTAAGTTAATTCACTTCTCTTTTATTATGTTATAATTTCAATAGGTGATTAAATGAAAATATTATGTGCAGGTCCAACTTCTATAGATGATGAAGTTTTAAATGAAATGAGTAAATCAGCTATGAATCCTGATCTAGATCCAAAATATGAAAGTTATCATAGAAAAGTTGAAGAAAAATATTCAAGATTACTTAATACTAAGTCTACGAGTTTTTTTATGCTAGGAGAAGCTATAATATGTCTTGAAGCCTCAATTTGTTCATTAATGGAAAAAGGTGAGAAAGTATTAGTTATATATAATGGCTTTTTTGGAGAAGGATTTAGCGAATATGTAGAAAATTTTGGAGGTATAGCTTATAAATTTAAAAGTGACTTTAGAAAAGGAATCGACGTAAAAAAGCTTGAAAGCTTTTTAAAAGAAAATAATGATTTTTCAATTGCCACACTTGTTCATTGCGAAACACCTTCTGGCTTAACTAATAATATAAAAGAAATTTGTAGTCTTTTAAAAAGATATAATATTCTTACTATTGTTGATAGTGTTTCTGCCATAGGTGGAGAGTACATAAACTTTGATGAATCAAATGCCGATATTATGATTGGAGGTTCACAAAAATGTTTAAGTGCACCTGTTGGAATTGGAATGATAACCCTTTCTGATAAGGCTAAAGAAAAAATTTCTACTAGAAAAACTAAGGTTCCTAGTTATTATTTAAACTTTGAAAACTACTATAATTTTAAAGGGGCTCCCTTCCCATACACTATGAATGAAAACCTTATTTATGCCCTAGATAAAGCTTTAGATTTAGCATTAGAAAAAGATTTTGCTGGTCTTCATAAAAAATATGCTAGTATAACTAGGGAAGTCTTTCTAAATTGTAATTTTGAACTTTATCCAAAAGATAGCTTTTCAAATACAGTTACCACAATTATAACTCCTAAAGGAATAACAAGTGAAGCCCTTCTAGAAAAAATGAGAGAGAAAAATATAGCAATATCTAAGGGAGTTGGGGATCTTAAAGATAAAGTATTTAGAATTGGTCACATGGGAAATAATATTTCTTATGAAAACTTTCTAGAACTTTTTGAAAAACTTGACCATAGCTTTGAGGAATTAAATATAAAACTAACATCTTCTTTAAGAGATGAATTTGTAAAACTTTATAAAGCATATAAATAAGGCAGAAAAATTTCTGCCTTATTACTTTTATTTTAAACTTTAAAAGTTTTTTCTCCTGGTATAATCATATCCACTATTCCAAGAACAAAGGCTCCTATCAAAGCCCCTATTAATCCTGTTGAAAATCCATCTACTAAGACTCCTGCTAAATATAATATTATTGCTGTTGTTAGAAAACCAACACTTCCTCTTCCTGCTCTTGAATTATCAATATTTGTAAATCTTAATACTGCCCAATCTAAAAGTCCTATTACTATAGCTGTAACAACAGCTGCTGAAAAATTAGATACTTTCATTGGGCTTAATAAAGCTGCTAAAGCTATTGCTATAGCAGAAACAAAAATTTTTAAAAGTAATTTTATCATCTTATTCCTCCATTGTATAAATAAAAACCTATATTTATATTTATATCCTTTGTATATAATTTTTAAACAAAATCAACTTTTCTAAATTTAACTTTTTCACATAAGATAATTAAACTCAAAATCAGCATAATCATAATTATATTAATTTATTGTGTAATAAAACTAGGTAATAAAACCTAATATAAATAATTCTTTCAATAAATTTAAACAAATAAACTGATACTACCTTAACAATTTTTTATTTATCTCAATTGAAGCCCTTGATTTCTTGATTTTTTATTTTCTTCTAAAATCATTATAAGTTAAATGATTTTCTAGACATATTCAAAAAATAAGTTCTATATTAAAAATAAAATTTCAATAATTATTAATTTAAAGGGTATATATACATTAAATAATTACTACGATAAATTATTTAAATTTAACTTAAATAACTATTTACCTAGATTTTACATAGTCTTTAGTGAGAAGTTTTTGACTTAAACTATTAATTGTATTGAAACTTAAAACTATTTATAAATGTAAAAGTAGTGTTTTAAAGAGACAAATTATTGTATTTAGTTTTAATAGAAGCTTATTTATAAATTTATATTATTACTCTGAAATTGAAATAAGGTGGTGATTAAAAAATATACTTAAAAAATTAGTATTTACAAAGTTAATGTAGCCTAAAAAATTAATGTTAATTAAGATAGTTACAACTTTTATACGACTAATATTGTGTTTTATAAAATAAACTATATTTATTTAGGGGGTAAATTATGTTTAACAATTTTGAAACTTGGAATGAAATTTACAAAAATCAACAAAATATAATGAAAACTTGGTCCGAACTTTTAAAAAATTCATCTACAAATGAAAATTTTAATAACTTTACTTTTCCAAATTTTAATAATTATGCTAATATAGATTTTCTAAAACAACAGCAGCAAATGTTGGAAATATGGAAAGAATTTGCAGATGGAAATATTAAAAATTTTGAAGATATTACTCCACAGTTAGAAAAGTGGCAAGATTTAATGAAAAATTATAATTTTTTAGAAGCTGGACAATTAATATCAGCAAATACAGGTGATTTATTTGAAAAGATTATGAATTCAAATAAATTTTACCTAAATTTTTACAAAATATGGCAAAACCTTAATCAAGAACTACTAGAACCTAATAGTAGAGAATTTAAAGAACAACTTGAAAAAGTAATGGAGAATTATGACAAGATATTAGTAGAAAATTTTATTCCTCTATTTCCCGATGAAATACAAGGCTTATTTATAAATCCATATAATTCTATAAAATCCTTAACTAAGTCACTTTCTAATTTTTACAATCCTTGGGAAAAAATAGGACAAGAAATTAGCGATATTTATATGAAAGCTATGCTGACCAATGATCCTTCAAAATTATCTGAAGCTTTAGCTATATGGAAAGAAGGCTATGATAAGACTTTTGGGGCTTTAATAAAATCTCCTGTACTTGGTAGTTCAAAAGAAACTATTGAGCAAAACAACAAAATGATAAATGCTTTAATTGATTTCCTAATTATATATGGGGAATTCTTAACTAAAATAAATAATGTAACCAATGAAAAGAGTAAAGAAGTTTTTAAAAATTATTTCCAACTTCTTAAAGAAGGTGCTGAACCTAAAACATTTAATGAATTTTATAAATTCTGGTCTTCAAAAGTAGAAAAATCTCTAAATGAATATTTTTATACTGATGAATTCTCTAAAATTATATCTTTTACTGCTGATGCAGCATTAAAATTCAAAATGGAAGCAGACAAAACTACCGAAAATTTATTAGAAAATTATCCAATAGTAACTAAATCAGAAGTAGATGGAGTTTATAAAAATGTTTATGATTTGAAAAAAGAAGTTAAAGCACTAAAAAAGGAAATTGATAATATTAATCAGCTAATAAATTCTAAAGATACTAATAATTCTAAAGATACTAATGATGAAAAATAAATATTGTTTTAAAATAATTTTTATAAATTAAAAATATAGGAGGTTTTTATTTTGAACGAAACAAATTATAACAATTTTTTTGATTTCAAAGAGTCTTTTAATGAGATTAAAGAATCGCAAGAAAAATTGATTAATAGTTTAAATACAATGCTTCAAGTTAGAGATGATGAGGCGAATCTTACACCAAGAGAGCTCGTACACACAGAAGATAAATTGAAACTTTATCATTACAAAAAACAAAGTAGTTACGTTTCAAAAGTTCCAACACTTATAGTGTATGCTCTAGTAAATACACCTGCAATGATGGATATAAACCAAGACAAGAGTTTTATAAAAAAACTACTTGAAAATGGAATGGATTTATATCTAATCGAATGGGGATTCCCTACAGCTGATGATAAATATATTACTTTAGAAGACTATGTAGAAGAATATATAGATGGATGTGTAGAGCATATCCTAAAAACAACAGGATCTGAAAAATTAAATATATTGGGAGTTTGTCAAGGGGGAACTCTTTCTCTTATGTATACTGCTCTACATCCTGATAAAGTAAAAAATTTAATAACAATGGTTACCCCGGTTGATTTCTCATCAAATGATGGTTTGTTATTCAAATGGGGAAAACATTTAAATGCTGATAATATGGTAGATACTTATGGAGTGATTCCTGGCAAGTTCATGAATGCTGGATTTTTATCACTTAGACCATTATATTTAATGTTTAATAAGTATGTAGATTTAATAAATGATTTAGATGATAAGGATGATATGTCAAACTTTATGACTATGGAGCGTTGGATTTTTAATAGTCCAGGCCAAGCTGGAGAAGCATTTAGACAATTTATAAATGACCTTTATCATGATAACAAACTTATTAAGGGTACTATGATGTTAGGAGATAAAACAATCAACCTTAAAAATATCACTCATCCTATTTTAAATCTATTTGCAGAAAGAGACAACCAGGTTCCTAATGCAGCTTCTAAACCTTTAGAAAAATATGTTTCTAGCAAGGACATTACAACAAAAAGTTTTCCTACAGGTCATATAGGTATGTTCGTTAGTGGTAGATCTCAAAAAGAGGTTGCTCCAACTATAAGTGAATGGGTTAAAAAAAGATCAAGATAATTTTATTATTATCAGTATACTGAATATGAGGATGATTAGGATGAAAATAAAAAAAATTGAAGATATAAAAATAGGCGATAGCGAGTCTTTTACCAAAACTGTTACAGAAAGTGATATCTATAATTTCGCAGGTATTTCTGGAGATTTCAATCCTGCTCATATAGATGATATATATGCTAAAAATAGCATGTTCAAGGGTAGAATAGCACATGGGATGTTAGTGTCTAGCTTTATTTCTACTGTTTTAGGTGGCTTACTCCCTGGTCCTGGATCAATATATCTAAGCCAAAATTTAAAATTTCTAAAGCCTGTTTATTATAATGATACGATAACAGCTAAATGTACAGTTTCTAAAATTATAAAAGATAAAAATATAATTAACTTAGATACCACTTGTACAAACCAAAATGATGAGATAGTTATAAGTGGCGAAGCTAGCATCTTATTGCCTAAATAAAATTATTTTCCCAAATAGAGTGAGTTAACCTCACTCTATTTTTATTTTAAATGCGTTAAACCTATTTTAATAATTTTATGTTTTATTTTAAAAAATAACACTTGCACTTTATAGTGATAATGTGTATAATTGATAAAAATAAACGTTGAAGAGAAGAGTAAGAATTATAAAAGCTTATAGAGAGTGTTTGCTTGGTGAAAAAACATAGTGGAGTAATTCTGAAAAAAGCCTCTGAGTTTTTTGTAGGATATTGTGATTACAAAACGTGGAGCTCACGTTACAGGGCAAAGATATGTAAGTATCTTGTAGAGATAAATTTGGCAACAAATTTGTGAACTTGGGTGGTAACACGTTAGTATAGCTTTCGTCCCTTTTTGGGATGGAAGCTTTTTTATTTAAGGAGGAGAATATGAAATTTAATATTAAAAAGATTAGTCTATTGTCATTAGCCATTACTATGGTATTACCTTTGGTATCTTGTGGGAATAAAGATGTTAATCAAGCTAGCGAAAGTTCTATTGATAATAATGAACTTAAAGTTGGCATGGAATGTATGTACGCTCCCTACAACTGGACCCAAAAAGATGACTCTAATGGTGCTGTTAAAATAGAAGATAGCAATCAATATGCTTGTGGCTATGATGTTGAGATAGCAAAAAAAATTGCTGATGGATTAGGAAAAGAACTCAAAATTGTTAAAACAGAATGGGATGGACTTCCACCTGCTGTACAATCGGGCAAGATAGATGTAATTATAGCTGGTATGTCTCCAACTGAAGACAGACGACAAAATATGGATTTTTCTTCTCCCTATTGGCAATCTGAATTAATTATGATTGTTAAGGAGGACTCTAAATTTGCTAATGCAGAAAGTCTATCTGACTTTAGTGGAGCGAAAATTACTGGTCAATTAAATACTGTTCACTATTCTGTTATAGACCAAATTGAAGGTGCTATAAAGGAAGAAGCTATGGGAGATTTTATGCAAGAGAGAATTGCTCTTCAATCTGGAAAAATTGATGCCTATGTTGCAGAAACCCCTGAAGGAATTTCTGTAAAGAATGCTATGCCCGGCTTTACTTATGTAAGCTTTGATAAAGAAGAGGGCTTTAAAACTGAGGATACTGAAAGACAAGTTGCAGTTGGATTAAAAAAAGGATCAAGTTTAACTGAAGAAATCAATAAGATTATTGAGTCTATATCTGAAGAAGACAGACAAAAATTGATGGAAGAAGCGATTATTAACCAACCTACTTCAAATTAGGAGGAACAATATGTTAAGCAAGATGTTAGATGTTCTAATAAGTAATAAGGAAATGTTTATTTCTGGAACTATCACAACTTTAAAGATATCTATAGTTGGTACTATAATAGGTCTTATTATTGGCCTTTTAATAGGTATTATAAAAACTATACCTAGACAAAAAGGTATAAAATCCATTATACAAAAAATAATAAACTTTCTTATTGGAGCCTATATATTAGTATTTAGAGGCACTCCAATGATGGTACAAGCCATGGTTATCTACTATGGCGCTCCAATACTTTTTGGTCTAGACATCCCCTCTATTCCAGCGGCTTTCTTTATTGTTTCAATAAATACGGGAGCCTACATGGCAGAAGTCGTTCGTGGAGGTATACTTGCTATCGATGATGGCCAACTTGAAGCCGCTACAGCTTCTGGATTTAGTCACTTCCAAGCTATGAGATATATCATACTTCCTCAAGCTATAAGGAATATTCTACCTGCTACTGGAAATGAATTTATTATAAACATAAAAGACACTTGTGTTTTAAATGTAATATCTGTATCAGAATTATTCTTTGCAACAAAGTCTATAGCAGGAACTAACTTTGATTTCTTTACTCCTTTTGCTATAACTTCAATTATTTATTTACTTTTAACTTCAGTAATTACTATAATCTTACGATTTATTGAAAATTATATGTCTGGTTCTAAAAACTATGAAGTAAATATAGTTAGTAACCAAATGCAAGTTTAGATTATAAATATATAAAATATAAATTTAGGAGATATTATGGAAAATATATTAAAAATTCAACATCTAGCTAAAACTTTTGGAGAACATGAAGTTTTAAAAGATATTAATTTTGATGTCAACAAAGGAGAAGTTATTAGCATTATAGGTTCTTCCGGGTCAGGTAAATCTACTCTCCTTAGATGTATAAATTTATTAGAAGTCCCTTCTAAGGGACAAATAATTTTTAAAGATAAAAATATACTTGATAAAGAATCAAATATTAAAAAAATTAGGACGGATATGGGAATGGTCTTTCAAAATTTTAATCTTTATAACAATTTAAATGTTTTAGAGAATTGTACAATAGGACCTGAAAAAATTCTTAATAAATCTAAGACAGAAGCTAAAGAAAGTGCTTTAAGAAACCTTACTGATGTAGGCATGGAAAAATTTATAAATGCTAGACCATCTCAACTATCAGGTGGACAAAAGCAAAGGGTTGCAATAGCTAGAAGCCTATGCATGAATCCTGAAGTTATGTTATTTGACGAACCTACTTCTGCCCTTGATCCTGAAATGATTGGTGATGTTTTAAATATAATGGTTAAGTTGGCAAAAAGAGGTTTAACCATGTTAGTTGTAACCCATGAAATGGGATTTGCTAGAGACGTATCATCTAAGGTTATTTTTATGGACAAGGGTTATATCCTAGAGGAAGGAAGCCCTAAAGAAATTTTCGAAAATCCTAAAGAAGATAGAACTAAAGAGTTCTTATTTAGAATATTAAAGGAAAATTAAAATCTATAATAAAGCGGATATATCTATGTGTGAAAGCAACAAATGC
>JBQDBK010000016.1:0-30376 GCA_052090825.1 Peptoniphilaceae bacterium
CCACCGACCTCACGCTTATCAGGCGTGCGCTCTAACCAGCTGAGCTACAGGTCCAATTTGGCAGGGGTAGCAGGACTCGAACCCACGGCACTTGGTTTTGGAGACCAATGTTCTACCAACTGAACTATACCCCTTTACATAAACTTTTCTTAACAACAATATAAAGTTTACCAAATATTTATAATAAATACAAGTGTAATTTATTTAGTAGTTATAAAATCTTTTACATCTTCAAATTTTTTTGACCAAACCCTCCAACATTCATAATATCTTCAATCCTATTAAATTTATTTTCTTCTCTATATTTAATAATTTTCTCTGCTGTTTTAGGCCCTACCCCAGGTAAATTTTCTAATTCAGAAGAATCGGCAGTATTAATATTTATTTTATGATTTGAAGATTCTGTATAAGTTGTTAAATCAACTTCTCCTTTTTTAGCAATATATATTTTTTCTTCATCATTTAATTTCTTTGCTAAATTAACACTATCTAGGTCTGCATCTTCATACATTCCACCCGCAGAATTGATAGCATCTATAACTCTTGATCCAGATTTTAATTCAACTAACCCAGGATTCTTCACTCTACCCGAAATATGAATATATATGCTTTCAGGGATTTCTTCAACTTTATTATCAATAAATTTAATTGATTGATCTACCTCACTCGAAGTTAACTCATTAAAATTATTTTCATAATAATCATTTTCATCTATACTGATTTTTACTATGTACACTAATATTATCAAAACTACACATATAAATAATTTAGTTTTATTTGTTAAAAATTTCTTCATAAATAATTTCCTCCAAATTAGAAATATTCAGCTAAATTTTTATGTAAATATTATAACTTTATATTATATTATTTAATTAGTTCTTTCAAGTTATGCTATAATAAATTTGAGGTGATATATATGCTTTTTGAAGATAATTTAAAAAAATACTCTGATTTAATTATAAAACAAGGCCTTAGAATAAAAAAAGGTGATGTTTTAGTAATTAGAGGTAATGTTATAAACCATAAATTTATTAATTTACTTGCTGAAACTGCTTTTAAAGAAGGAGCCAAAGATGTAAAAGTTAATTATAAAAATGAAGAATTCTCAAAAATTCGCTTAGAGCATGCTTCTAAAGATGTTCTATCTGATATTCCAAAGTATTTTATAGATGAACAAAATTTTTATATGGATAAAAAAGCCAAGTTTTTAACAATAACTGGTAATGACCCAAATTCTCTTAAAGATATTGATCCAGATAAAATTAAGACAGCAATTCTGGCAAATTCAAAAGCTTTAAAATCTTTTAGTGAAAAAATGATGAATAGCGAAACCTCATGGTGTGTTGTTGGCGCACCTATTCCTAGTTGGGCTAAAACTGTTTTCCCAGATCTTGAAGAAAATGAAGCTATGGATAAACTTTGGGAATTAATCTTTAAAACAAGTAGAGCCGATCAAGAGGATCCTATATATGCCTGGAATGAACATGTGAATTCATTAAAAAAATATTCTAATTTTTTAAATTCTAATAATTTTGAATATTTAGAATTAAAAAATGATAAAGGAACTGACTTAAAAGTTAAATTACCTGAAAATTATATATTCTGTGGTGCTAGTGAATTTAATAGACAGGGAGAAGAGTTTATCGCTAATATACCAACAGAAGAAATTTTTTCTATGCCTCATAAAGATGGAGTAAATGGAATAGTTTATAATACTAACCCTTTTAACTACAATGGAAATCTTATAGATAACTTTTATTTAAAGTTTGAAGATGGTCTTGTTGTTGAGTATGATGCAGAAAAAGGATATGAGTCTCTTAAAAGCTTATTAGAAACAGATAAAGGATCTAAAAGGCTTGGTGAAATAGCTTTAGTACCATTTCATTCTCCCATATCTCAAACAAATATCTTATTTTACAATACACTTTATGATGAAAATGCTTCATGCCATCTAGCTCTTGGTAAAGCCTACCCTTCTTGTATAAAAAATGGGGAAAATATGACTCCTGCAGAATTATTAAATAATGGAGTCAATGATTCTTTAGTTCATGAGGATTTTATGATTGGGGATGAAACAACAAGTATTATTGGTATAACTAAAGATGGTAATAGAATTGAAATTTTCAAAAATGGAGATTTTGCAATTAAATAATAAAGACTAGCTTAGTTAAACTAGTCTTTATTATTTAATTTTTCAAGTAAAATTATTTTGTCGCCTTCTTCTAAAACTGTATCCCCGTTTGGAACAACTAAAGAATCCGCCTTTTGAATCATAACTATTAATTTCTTATTACTTAAATCTATATTTTTTATACTTTGTCCTACCCACCTATGTTTTTTAGAAATAGTAAATTCTTTTAACTCCTCACCCTTTTTATCAAAATACATTTCTCCAGCTATTATTATTATGTCTCCTTCTTTAATAAGAGTAGATCCTTTGGGAACAACAGTGTTCCCTTTTCTAATAATTTTAGCAACTATAACATCGAACATTAACTTAAATTCATTAAGTGGTTTTCCTACAAATATAGAATCTCTTTGTATTCTTGTTTTAATAAAACCTATATCAGACTTATCTTGATAATAGTTGAAAGTATTTAAAACTGTATCATTGTAATCTATCATATTTAATTTTTTTGAAAAAATTGGCAATAAGAATCCTTGGATTAATGAAGATAGTAAACATATTACAAAGACTATATGAAATAAATCTATAGATAATTTTATATTACTATTTATTACCATTATTGCAAATGCTATTGCAGCAGCTCCTCTGAAACCAGCCATTGATATAATATGCATCTGATTCTTTTTTAATTTGAATGGTGTCATTAAAAAATATACAACAAGTGGCCTTGCAATCAAACTTATAAAAATCATAATTATAAATCCATAAGGTAAAGCTGCAATTAAACTTCTATAATCCGCTAAAAACCCTAATAAAAAAAATAGTGAAATTTGTACTAAGCTACCTATCCCATCATAAAAGAAAATTATATCTCTTTTTCTAGAAAACTCTTGATTTCCTAGATATATACCATATAAATAGACGGCTAAATATGAATTAGCCCCTATTAACTCTGCGATAGAATAAGTACCAAGCATACTTGCTGCTATAAAAACTGTAAATAATCCATCTTCATCATAATGAATTATAGAAATTAATTTTTTAACTAAGACCCCAAATAAAATACCAACAATAATCCCTAGCCCCATTTGCTTTAATATTAAGCCTGGTATAAATATCTTTTCACCTAAAAGTAAAGAAATAAATACAATTGTTAAAGTATATGCAATTGGATCATTAGAACCGCTTTCTAATTCTAAAATGGGTGCGGTAGAATATTTAAAATTTAAATTTTTTGAAACCAAGATAGAAGACACACTAGCATAATCTGTAGAAGCTATTACTGAACCTAAAAGCATACCTTCATAAATATCTATACCTAAAAATTTATATGTAAAAAACCCTGTTAGCATAGCTGTTAAAATTACTCCTAGGGTACTTAATGTAAAACTTTCTTTTACAACTCCTTTTACCATTGACCAATTTGTACTAAATCCACCATAAAACATAATAACCATTAAAGATATCTGAGATACTCTAAATACAAAGTCATAATCATTAAAATCAGATATGAAGAACTTTAAAAAAATTCCTAAAAATATAAACATTAGTAGTGATGAAATACCAATTTTATCTGAAATTCTAGTAGCAAACAAAGCTGCTATTAAAATAAAAGTCACTATTAATAAACTCACATTTTCCTCCTATCAAGAATTAATGGATTATAAATTGACTATAGGATACTGGATTCATAAATCTTAAATATATACTTTGTCCCAAACCAGAATCTATATAAAGTTTACTATTATTAACTTTATATAGACCCTTAGAATACTTGGGGAAAAATTTAGGTCCGTGTTCTATAACTTGCCCTATAAAAGGAATCCTAACTTGTCCACCATGTTTGTGTCCACTAAATACAAAATCATATTCATAAGGATTACTTAAAAAACTATCTGGACTATGACTTAATAATATATTATATTCTTTTAAATCTAGATTTGCTTCTATTATTGAATTTTTACCAAACCCATTGCCATAAATATTTATAATATTACCATTTAGGACTATCCTATCAAAATTTTTACTTATATTTTTTATATTATTATCTTTTAAATATTTATAATATTCTTTATTTTTATTATCTACTTCATGATTTCCATCAACAAAAAAGGTCCTATATTCTTTGAAAATAGCAAAAAATTTCTCTATCCTTATAAACTTATTAGTATCTCTGCTTATAATGTCTCCTGTTAAAAAAACTAAGTCAGGGTTAAATTTCTTTATCTCTCTTTCCAACTTATTTAAGTTTATTAATCTATTATCATGAAAATCTGAAATTTGCAAAATTTTTATACTTGAGTTGATTTTCTTATCTTTTATCTTTAAATTTCTTACCCTAAAAAAGGCAACTTGTCTATATAAATAAATTAAAAATATACACGTAATAATTATTTTCATATATAAATAATAACCTATATTCATTTATTTTGAAAGTTATAAAAAAGAACTACTATTAATAGTAGTTCTTTTAATTACGTGTTTTTCTTAAATTCCTATATAAAAATAAACTAGAAAATAAAATCATGGCGAGACTTACTAATTGAGATATTCTAAAAGGACCAATATAAAGTGAATCTGTCCTTAAACCTTCTATAATAAATCTTCCTATACCATAAATAAGAAAATAAGTCATAGATATTTGCCCATCAAATTTTTTGTTTTTATATAGGTAAAAATATAGATATATAAATATAGATACATCTAAAATTGATTCATATAAAAATGTTGGATGCACCAATACATTATTTACTTCTATAGCCCATGGGAGATTAGTTGGTCCTCCATGTGCCTCTCCATTTATAAAATTACCCCATCTCCCTATTCCTTGAGCTAAAGCCACTCCAGGAGCCAAAGTATCTATAAATTTAAAAAAAGATATATTTTTAGATTTACAAAATAGATAGGCCACCAACAAACCAACTATTATTCCACCATATATAGCCAAGCCACCATTTCTTATAGCAAATATTTCACCTAAATGTTTTGAATAATAATCCCACTCAAAAACTACATAGTATACTCTAGCCCCTATTATTCCTAAAATTATTGCAATTATAGAATAATCACTTATTATGCCATCATATAATCCTTCTTTTTTGGCTAGTTTTTCAGCAAAAAATATGCAAAGTAAGGCTCCTATTGCTATTAATATACCATACCACCTAACATCTATATTAAATATAGTAAAAGCTATTGGATTAATCTTCATAATTTAACTCCTCTACAATTTTTATACTTGAGCTCAAACCTAGCCTGTTTGCTCCTGCATTTAACATTTTCTTAGCAGTCTCTAGATCTCTTATTCCTCCCGAGGCTTTTATACCCATAGTATCTTTCACAGTATTATGCATAATATTTATATCTTTTATATTAGCTCCTAAAACAGAAAATCCAGTTGAAGTTTTTACATAATTAAAACCTTCTTTTTGAGCAATTTTACATAATCTTACTATTTCTATTTCACTTAATAAGGCTGTTTCTAAAATAAGCTTCAAAGTCTTCTCTTTAATATTTTTTCTTATTTCCCTTAATTCTTCTGCAACTAAGTCAAATTTATTAGATTTTACCCATCCTATATTTACTACAATATCCAATTCATCTGCTCCATTTTCTATGGCATTTAAAGATTCAAAAACTTTAGTTTTACTTGTATTTGCTCCAAGAGGAAATCCTATCACTGTACAAACTAAAACATTGGAATTTTTTAAAGTATCTTTAGCTAAAGATACCCAACTAGGATTAATGCATACTGATTTAAAATTATATTTAATTGCTTCTTCACATAATTTTTTTATACTATCTTCATTTGCATCAGCCTTTAATAAAGTATGATCTATAAGCTCATTAATTTTCATATTTTAAATTACTCCCAGAAATTATATATTTTTTATATTTATTATTATCAATGTCGATTTCATCTAATAATTTCATAAATTCTTTATTTTCTTCATTAATAGGATTATCATCAGTATTACTTACTTCAATATAGATATTATTTTTACAGTTAGTAAATTTAAAGAAATGATCAAATACAAGTTCTGAACCTAAAAACTGATTACTCTTTTCACTTATTCCTCCATTAATTATAGCAATTCCACGTTTTTCTTTTATTGGAGGCAGTTTTAAAACAAATTTTCTAGACCAATAAACTTGCATTCTATCAACTAATTTTTTAGCTATTGCTGATAATGAGTTAAAATAAATTGGAGTAGCAAAGATTATCAAATCTACTTCTTCTATTAACTTATAGATATGGGTTAAATCATCCTTTAAAACACAAGCTGGAGATTTCGCACAACCATAACAAGAAATACACTCCCTAAAATTTAACTCTTTAATATTATAACTATATATTTCTTCATTTTCTAATTTTTGTGATTTTAAAAAAAGATTGATTGAATTATGAGTGTTATTATTTAACCTTTCACTTCCCATGAGTGTTAAAACTTTCATCTTACTCATCTTCTTTCATCCAATTTGTATATACTTCTTGTACATCATCATTATCTTCTAAAGTATCAATTAGTTTTTCCATTTTTTTTATATCTTCTTCATTATCTAATTCAGAATAATTTTGAGGCAAATAAGTTATATCAGAAGCTACAAATTCATATCCCTCTTTTTCTAAACCTGCTCTTAACTCATGATAATTTTCAGCTTCTGTTACTATTTCATAAACTTCCTCTTGTTCAACAACATCTTCAGCACCTAATTCTATAGCTGTAATCATAAGACTATCTGAATCAATACTATCTTTTTTTTCTATTACTAAATAGCCTTTTCTATCAAACATAAATGAAACACAGCCAGGTTGTCCTAAATTCCCACCATTTTTATCAAAAGCATGACGGACATCTGGAGCTGTTCTATTTCTATTATCTGTTAAGCAAGAAACCATAACAGCTATTCCGTTAGGTCCATAACCTTCATATACAACTTCTTCAAAGTTATCATTGTTTCCTTCACCAACACCTTTTTTTATAGCTCTTTCTATATTATCGTTGGGCATATTTTCAGCTTTTGCCTTATCTATTGCAACCTTTAAAGATGGATTATAATCCGGATCTGGCCCGCCTTCCTTAGCTGCTACCATTATATATCTACCTAATTTAGTAAAAATTCTTCCACGTTTAGCATCTTCTTTGCCTTTTTTATTCTTTATATTATTCCATTTTGAATGTCCTGACATTAAATTCCACTACCTTTCAATAATATTTATTACTTAATAGTAAATTTTATCATATTTGAATTTTTATTTCACCTAATCATTATAAGTAGTAATAAAAATGAACATAAAAAAACTTCCTAATTATAGGAAGCTTTTATTAGTCTACTGCTACAACTGATTTTCCTGCATAGTATCCACAACTTGGACAAACTCTATGTGGTAATTTTGATTCTCCACAATTTGGACATTCTACAATAGTAGCTTTATTTAATCTATAAGAAGATGCTCTTCTTTTATTTCTTCTTTGTTTTGAAGTTTTTCTCTTAGGTACTGCCATTATTACACCTCCTCATCATTAAACAGGTTCTTTAATTTCTCAAATCTAATATCAATATTATTGTTTTTATCACAATCACAATTGCCATTATTTAAATCTTGGCCACATTGAGGGCATAAGCCTCTACAATCTTCATCACATAAATTTTTAAATGGTCTATCTGTAATAATTTGAGATATTATTATATCATCAAGAAGAATTTCATAATCATTATTCAATTCAAAATATTGAACATCTAATTCTTCAATAGCTTCAGGATATTCTCCTTTCAGCAAATAACCTTTGAAATTAGAATCTTCTTCTTTAAGTATAGGCTTAAGACATCTATCACATTGAGTATTATACTTATATTTTATATACAAATCAAGTAATATTTCTTTATCGATATCATAAATTGTTCCCTTATATTCTATTGGGAATTTCAAATTCAAATCACTAATATCATACTTAGTTTCTTGATTTTCTAACTTTCCATCAAAGTTCATCACTTTATCTGAACTTTCTAAGAAATTTTTAATATTTAATTTAATAATAATCACCTCAAAAAAACAAGTACAAGTTATTATACATAAACATTGACATTTTGTCAATTTTTATAATAAAAACAATTTAATTTTAAAGTAGTTCTGAAGTACTTTTTGCTATCATAAGTTCTTCGTTAGTTGGTATTACAATTACCTTTACAGTTGAGTCTTTAGCTGAAATTATTTTTTCTTTTCCCCTTATATCATTAGCTTCTTTGTCAATTTTTATTCCAAAAGCAGAAAGGTATTTTATAATATTTTCTCTTGTTTCTTTGCCATTTTCTCCTAATCCTGCTGTAAATACAATTCCATCTATATCTTTTATATCTTCATAATGAGTCATATAAGAAGCAACAAACTTAGCTACGCTATTTTCAAAAATATCTAAAGCTAATTTAGCTCTTTTATTACCTTCTGCTGCTGCGTCTTCTATATCTCTAAAATCAG
Source organism: Peptoniphilaceae bacterium (assembly GCA_052090825.1). Classification (GTDB taxonomy): domain Bacteria; phylum Bacillota; class Clostridia; order Tissierellales; family Peptoniphilaceae; genus JBQDBK01. The sequence goes on from JBQDBK010000016.1 coordinate 8,607, forward strand.
AACTTACTCCACTAATTCCTAAAACTCCTGATTTTTTATTTATTAAAGAATCAACTTCAGAAACAGATAAATTTTCTTTTTCCATTAAAAAGCCTATAATTGCTGGGTCAATATTTCCACAACGTGTTCCCATTGGAACTCCCTCTAATGGAGTTAACCCCATGGAAGTATCAATAGATTTTCCATTTTTAACAGCAGTTATACTTGATCCATTACCTAAATGACAGGTAATTAAATTTACATCTTCTACTTTTTTATTTAACATCTCAGCTGCTCTATTTGTTATATACATATGAGATGTTCCATGGAAACCATATCTTCTTATCTTATTTTTTTCATATTCTTCATAAGGTAAAGCATATATATAGCTTTCAGGAGGCATAGTTTGGTGGAAAGCTGTATCAAAAACAGCAACTTGTTTTACATTTGGTAATAATTTTTGACAAGCTTCAATCCCTATTATATTTGGTGGATTATGAAGTGGAGCTAATTCAACATTTTTATTAATAGCTTCCATAACTTTATCATCAATTACAACGCTACTAGAAAAATCTTCTCCTCCATGAACAACCCTGTGTCCAACAGCTCCAATTTCATCAAGAGAATTTAAAGCACCATACTCTTTGTCAACTAATGATTCCATAACAATCTTTAGTGCATCTCCATGATCATTTAAATGCTTTTCTATTACTTTAGAATTTTTTCCTGTAGTAGTGTGTTTTACGCGCGATCCTTCAATACCTATTCTTTCTACAAGTCCTTTTGCTAATAATTTTTCTCCATCCATATCTATTAATTGATACTTTAATGAAGAAGATCCACAGTTAATAACTAAAATTTTCATTTTCTCCTCCTACTTTAATTCTTTAATTTTATCAATTTTTATTATATCATAATTAATAGATTAATAAAATAATGTGAGGTATTTATGAAAATAGTAGCAATTATAGCTGAATATAACCCTTTTCACAATGGTCACCTTTATCAAATTCAAAAATTAAAAAAAGATAATTACACAGTAATTGTTATAATGAGCTCTTCATTTACACAAAGAGGTATCCCCGCCATATCCAGCAAGTTTTCAAGAGCAAAAGTTGCTTTAAATTATGGCGCAGATTTAGTTCTAGAGCTTCCTGTTGTGTTTTCAACTTCTAATGCAGAAATTTTTTCTAAAGGAGCTATTAAAATCCTAGATTCTTTATCTTGTGTTGACTATCTTTGCTTTGGAGCTGAGAATAATTTAGATGAATTAATAAAAGTTAATAAAAAAATCAATGAAAATTTAAAAATATCAGAAAATAATATAAAAAAATATCTAGATGAGGGTTTCTCATATCTTAAAGCAAAAGAATTGTCTTATAGCTTTCTATCTAAAGAAGAAATAAATATAATAAAAAAACCTAATAATATATTGGGCTTAGAATATTTAAAAGCACTAAATGCTATTAATTCTAATATAAAACCTTTTGTTATTTTAAGAAAAAATACTAATCATAATTCAACATTTATTTTTAAAAATTTTGCTTCGGCGTCTTTAATTAGAAATTATATTTACAAAGAAAATATTAACTTAACTAAAAATTTTATGCCTGAATTATCTTTTAATTCTATCAAAGATAATAACAATTTATTTTTAGATCTTTTTTTTGATTTATTTAAATACTTAATTTTAAGTGGAAAAGTTAAATATTCTGATTATATAGATTATGAACAAGGACTTGAAAATAGGTTTTTAAATTTTATAAAAGAAGATGATATTTTTGAATTTATAAATAAAGTTTCCTCTAAAAGATATACTAAATCTAGAATTTCAAGATTAATAATGCAAATTATTTTAGATTTAAAAAAAGAATTTATTTTTAAGTCTTTAGAAGTAGAATATATAAGAGTTTTGGGCGCAAAACAAGATGGTTTAAGAATCTTAAAACATTTGAAATCTAATAAAATAGAATTTATAGAAAAATTCTCAAAAATCAAAGAAATAAGTGACGAAGATATTTTAAAACAAATTTGCTTAAAAGAGGTATTTGCAACAAACTTATATAATTTATATTCAAAAGGAGTAATTAATGAAGATTATTTAAAAAGCCCAATAATTATCAAATAATCTTATCAAAAAAAGAACTTAAAGGTTTATCCTCTAAGTTCTTGTCTATTTTCATTTAATAATTTTATTATTTCTGAAAGATTCACTTGAGTATTTTCAAGTAATTCATCTGCATAATCTCTTGCGCCTTCTCTAATATGATTGGATTCTTCATTAGCATTTCTTAAGATTTCATCAGCTCTTTGATTAGCTTGTAATACAAGTTCATCTTGAGATATTATTTCTTCTGCGTGAGCCTTTGCTCCAGATATAATGCTATCAGCTTCGACTTTAGCACTATTAATAATTTCTTCCTTATCAATACTTATTCTTTTAGCTTCTTTTACTTCAGTAGGTATTTCTCTTTTCATTTCATTAACTACTTCTAGCAATTCTTCTCTATCTAACATAACTTTTCCTGTTAGTGGTATTTGGCTTGAAGTTTCTATTAAGTCCTCAAGTTCCTCAACTAATTCCATTAAATTCATAAATTTACCTCCCAATTAATTTTTCTTTCATAGCTTGCCCAACTACTTCTGGTACAAATAGAGATAAATCTCCATCAAACTGAGCTACCTCTTTAGCCAAAGTGGAACTAACAAACAAATTTTCGTTTGATGCTAATAAGAATACTGTCTCTACTCCATCTTTGTAATACATGTTAGCTAAGGCCAATGTATATTCATTTATATAGTCAGAAGCCGATCTAAGTCCTCTTACAATTGTACGACAATTTTTCTTTTTTGCATAGTCTACAAGTAAACCTTCAAAAGAATCTATCTCAATTCCCTCTATTCCATGAAACACTTTCTTCAGAAGATCTTTTCTTTCTTCTATAGTAAAAAGTCCCTTTTTAGAGGTATTATTAAGTATTGAAACTATTACTTCTCCAAAAACATCTCTAGCTCTCATGATTATATCTATATGACCCTTGGTTACTGGATCAAAACTACCTGCATAAATTACTTTCATTTCAAACTCCATATACTTATTGAACTAGTCCCATACTTTTTTTCCTTAACTAAATTAAGATATTGGCTATAATCTTGTTTCAAAGAATAGTCTTCTTCTATAATCACCAGGGACTCATCATTTAATAAATTTGCCTTTAAAATTTCTTTGATACTATCTATGTAAATTTCACTATTTTTATAAGGTGGATCAATATAGATAAAATCAAATACTTCATTATTAAAATTTTTTATTACCTTTACTGCATCATCTTTTAAAATTTTAGCATTTTTTTCAACTTTAGCTTTAGCTATATTTTTGTTTATTATCTCTATAGCTTGTTTGTTATTTTCTATAAAATAAACCAATTCACTGCCTCTTGAAATAAACTCTATACCTATAGCTCCACTCCCAGAAAATAAATCAATAACTTTACTTCCATAAAAATTAGGTCCTATTAGATTAAATACGTTTTCTTTGACCCTATCTTCTGTAGGTCTAGTTTCTAAATCTTTGGGAGAAAAAAGTTTCAAACCTCTATTTTTCCCTGATATAACTCTCATATTACCTCCAAATTACCTATATTTTATCACATTGAACTGCATATAACAATAAACTAATTTAGTATTGTTATATTAACTTCAAACATATCCTTTAAGGTTTCAAATAGGTTTCTATGCTCTTTTAAACTTAAAGAAGGATCTTCCTTTAATATATTTTTAGCTTCCAACTGGGCATACTTTAAAATTTCAATATCTCTTCTCAAATCAGCTAACCTTAAATCCAAAATTCCAGACTGTCTAGTTCCAAAAAGGTCTCCTCCACCTCTTAACTCAAAATCTTTATTTGCTATATAAAATCCATCAGTAGATTCTTTCATAACTTGCATTCTTTCCCATGATATTTTAGATTTTGAACTATTATAAAGAATACAATAGCTTTGATGAGAGGATCTACCAACCCTTCCTCTTAATTGGTGTAACTGGGCTAATCCAAACCTCTCTGCATTATATATAAAAATAACGGTAGAATTTGGAACATTTACACCTACCTCTATGACAGTTGTAGATACAATAATATCACTATTGCCATCTTTGAAATCTTGCATTATTTTTGATTTTTCTTCTCCATTCATTCTGCCATGTAGTAAGCTTAATTTAAAATCCTTGAAATAATTATTCTTTAAATCCTCATATATTTCTGTTGCTGAGTCTAAATCAAGATTTTCATTTTCTTCAATTAGAGGGCAAATAATATAGGCTTGTCTACCTTTTTTTATCTCTTCTTTTATAAAACTTAAAGCTCTATCTATCATTGATTCATTAATTGCTATGGTCTGAATTTTTTTTCTATTTGGAGGAAGTGTATCTATTATAGAAACATCTAAATCACTATACACAACTAGGGCCAAGGTTCTTGGGATAGGTGTAGCTGTCATAACTAAAGTATGAGCTTTTTCATTTTTTGTATTTAAAATTTCTCTTTGTCTTACCCCAAATCTATGCTGCTCATCTGTTACATTAAGCCCTAAATTTTTAAATTCAACATTTTCTTCAATTAAAGCATGGGTCCCAATTAGCATATCAATTTGACCATTGTAAATTCCAGTTAAAATCCTATCTTTATTTTTTTTACTAGTTGAGCCTACTAATAACTCTACTTTTACACCTAAAGGCTCTAATAATTCTCTGAAATTTTTTAAATGTTGCTTAGCTAAAATTTCAGTTGGAGCCATAATAGTTGATTGAAATCCATTTAAATATGATATATACATAGCAATTATAGCAACTATAGTTTTTCCTGATCCCACATCTCCTTGTATTAATCTATTCATCCTCTTGCCAGATTTTAGGTCTTTTATAATATCAGAAATAACTTTTTCTTGCCCCTTAGTTAATTTAAATGGAAGATTTTCAATAAATTTGTAAACTCTATTATCAATATCATAAGATTTAGTTTTTACAACCATATCTTTGTTTCTTAAGATTAAAAGACCAAGCTCAAAAATTAAAAATTCTTCAAACACTAGCCTATTTCTAGCTTTTAAAAAAAGCTCTCTACTTTGAGGCCTATGAATATTTTTAATAGCTAGATTTTTATCAATTAACTTATATTTTTCAACAAGACTATTAGGTAAATTTTCAGGAAATAGTTTCATATTTAAAACTTGCTCAGTTAAATTTATAAGTTCTTTATTATTTATATTTTTTTTAAGAGGATAAATGGGATATATTCTAGATTCATTTTTCTTATGATTGTATATTTCAAAATTTGGTGAGCTTAATTGAACTTGTCCTCTAAACTTTTTAACTTTCCCACTTACTAAATAAAGTTTATTAAAATCTATTTGTGATTTTATATATTTATTGTTAAAAAAACTAATTTTAGCTAAAGCTGAACTATCTTCAACTATATAAGTGGTTAAAGTTAAATTTTTTCTTATCTTTCTGTCTTCTATTATAGTATTAAACTTAACAATAAAACTTGCTTTTTCACCCTCTATTGCTGTAGATAAGAGTTTTATATTTGATCTGTCATCATAGCTCCTAGGATAAAAATATAATAAATCTTTAATAGTTAATAACCCTAATTCTTTGAACTTTTTTTCTTTTTTAGGTCCTACGCCTTTTAAATACCTAATAGAATCACTTAAATTTAACACTATAATCCTCCTTATAAAAAAACCCCATTAAATGGGGCTTTTTTATTCTAATGAAATTATATAATAATATAATGGCTGACCACCATCAATAAGCTCTATATCAAAATCCTCATATTTTTTTTGTAGTTTTTCTAATAAAATTTCCGCATCTTCTTGACTCTCATCTTTTCCCTTGTATAAGGTTATCATTGAAATATCATCATTTACAAGAGAATCTATTAACTTCTCAGTTACATCACTAATATTATCTCCATTAGATAGTATCTCTTTTCCACTTAACCCAATTATATCATCTTTCTTTATGTTTTTCCCATTCATATTAGTATCTCTAACTGCATAAGTTACTTGAGCTGATATAACAGTAGATAAGGCATCTTCCATATTTTTCTTATTTTCTTCTGCTGATAATTCATCATTGAAAACTAATAAAGAAGAAACCCCCTGTGGCACTGATTTAGAATGTATTACAAAAGTGTTCTTACTACTTAATTTTTGTGCCTGTTCAGCTGCTAATATAATATTACTATTATTAGGAATAATATATATATTGTTTGCATTAAGTTTATCTATTGCATTTAAAAAATCTTCAGTACTAGGGTTCATAGTCTGTCCACCTTCAACTATATAATCAACACCTAGAGATTTAAATACTTCATTCATTCCATTTCCCATAGATACAGCAATAAAAGAATTTTCCTTTGTCTCTTCAACTTCTTTTTTAGCAGCCTCTTTAACTTCAGAATCTTTAAATAGGGTTTCTTCATGTTGATATCTCATATTATCAATTTTAATATCTTGAAGTCCTCCAAGCTCAGTTGCATATTCCAAAGCCTTACCGGGATGATTAGTATGGACATGAACCTTAATAATTCCACTTCCAGAACCGCCTACTACCAATAAACAATCTCCCAAAGGAGATAATTTAGATTTTAAAGCATCAAGATCATCATAGTCTGTATTTATTATAAATTCAGTACAATATCCAAATTCTATATCTTGATTTCCTTCTCCCATTTTCACTTCTTTTTGAGCTTTACTTTTCATTGTCTCATCTTCAATAGATTCAAATTTTTCGCCCATTAAGCTTTTATAAGCACCTTCAAGCAGAATAACTAAACCCTTACCACCAGCGTCTACAACACCAGCATCTTTAAGAACCTTTAATTTTTCAGGAGTTTTTTCCAAAGATATATTAGCCTCAACTATAAAATCCTTTAAAAATTCTAGCACATCCTTATAATTTTTATGATTTTTAAGTCCAAAATCCGCTGCTTCTCTTGCTACAGTTAATATGGTTCCCTCTGTAGGTTTCATAACAGCATTATAAGTAGTTTCAGATGCTTTTTTAAAAGCAATGGCTAATTCACTTACACCCACTTCTTTATATTCTTTTAAACTCTCAGAAAAACCTCTTAATAATTGAGATAATATTACACCAGAATTTCCTCTAGCCCCCATCAAAGATCCTCTTGCAGCAGCTTTTGCTACATCATATACCGATTCTTTATTTTCTAAAAGTTCAACTTGTTTTAGTGAAGATTTAGAAGTCAATGACATATTTGTTCCAGTATCTCCATCGGGTACAGGGAATACATTGAGGTCATTTACTTCATCTTTATTTAAAATTAGATAATTTACAGCTCCATTAATTGCCTGAGCTAGTAAATCTCCGTTTATTTTTTCAATTCTCAATTCTTACCCCCCTACTCAACTCTAATACCTTCAACTAGAACCTCTATATTATTTATCCTAAGCCCAGTTAAATTTTCAACATTAAATCTCACTCTGTCTATTATATTCTCTCCTACTGTAGAAATCTTAACGCCATATTCCAGTACAACATGTAACTCTATATTAATCTCATCAGATTCAGTATTTATTTTTATTCCTTTAGACAAATTATCAAACTTCAAAATTTCTAAAATGCCGTCTGTAGCACTTTTTGACGCCATTCCTACTATGCCATAACTTTCCATAGCAGAAATACCGGCAATAATTGCAAGCACGTTATTTTCAATTATTATATTTCCACTTTTTGTAATTATATTTGCGGACATAATGCACCTCCTAGATTTCAATTCAATTAAATCATTTTATTTTAACATTATAACATTAAAAATCATCTACTTAAATACTATAATAAATCTTTTTAAAAAACAATTTGAATAATTTAGAATTTTATGGTAAAATAGTTAAGCTATTTAAGAATAACAAGGAGGTGCACTATGTCTAAAAGATGTGATATATGTGGAAAACAAAAAGTTTTTGGAAACACAGTTTCATTTTCACATAAAAGAGGTAACAGATCTTGGTCTCCTAATATTAGAAGAGTAAAAGCTGTTGTAAATGGACAAACAAAAAAAATTAATGTTTGTACTAGATGCTTAAGATCCGGTAAGGTTGAAAGAGCTGTCTAGAAATATAAAAATTTAATTTTAATATCTTGCAAAATATTAAAATAGGACTGAAATTAATTTCAGTCCTTTTTTCTATGCATTTATATATTTAGATAAAAAAATGGAGCGGAAGACGAGATTCGAACTCGCGACCCTCGCCTTGGCAAGGCGATGCTCTACCACTGAGCCACTTCCGCAAAATTATTTTAGCGCCCAGAATTAGAATCGAACCAACGACACGAGTATTTTCAGTTCTCTGCTCTAGCGACTGAGCTATCTAGGCTAAATTATGTAAATAATACTTTGTTAAACAATGAATATATTAACATAATTTTTATTTAGTGTCAATATTCTATATCCATTTATATTAATTGATTTTTCCCTAATAATTATATAAAATCATCATAGGAGGATTATTTTAAATATGAAAACTAAAGATTTAACTATAACTGCCCTTTTTATCGCACTAGTATATGTCTTCACTTGGTTAATTAAAATTCAATTACCTTTTAGTAATCAAGGTGGACTAATCCATCTTGGAAATGTTCCTTTTTTTATAGCCTGCATAATCTTTGGTAAAAAAATAGGAATTATAAGTGGAACAGTTGGTATGACTCTTTTTGACTTAACTTCTGGTTGGGTTGCTTGGGCTCCTATAACTTTTTTTACTAATATAGCAATAGGACTCGCAGTTTCCAAAATCGCATATAATAAAGATAAAACTAGCACTTACTTATTAGCATTTTTAATTGCAGCTATACTAAAAGTATTAGGATACTATATCGGTGAAGCAATACTTATAAATTCTCTTATAGTACCATTAAAATCTATACCAGGAAATATTATTCAAATTTTATTATCAGCTATTATTTTATTAATTATTATAAAGCCTTTGAAAAAAGCCTTTGAATTAATATAAAGCCTATATTATAATATAGGCTTTATATTTTTAGATTAATTGTTCTCCTCTATTTTCTTTAATATATTTTTTAGTTCATCTTTATTGAAATTATAATCTTTATTACAAAAATAGCATTTTACTTCTGCTTCTCCATCTTCTTCTATTATATTTTCTAGTTCTTTTCTTCCAAGGGATATTAAAGATTCGGTAACCTTATCTCTTGAACAATCGCATTCATAAGAAATTTCTCTTTTGTTTAAATATTTAACTTCAAACCCATTTAAAACTATTTCTATAATATTTTCAATAGTTTTACCTTCCTCTAATAAATTTGTTATAGATTTTAATGATTTCAGATTTTCCTCTATTTTAGATATTATATTTTCATCAGCTCCAGGCATTAATTGAAGTATAAATCCTCCAGCTGATTTTATAGTGTAATCTAAATCTACTAAAACTCCCAAACTTACAACTGATGGTACCTGATCTGAAGTGTAAAAATAATTAGCAATATCTTCTGCAATTTCACCAGATATCAAAGGAACCTGACCTGTATAAGGTTCTTTTAAGCCTAAATCAGTTACTATAGTAAGAGTACCCTTCCCTACTATTTTAGCAACATCTAACTTATTATCAACTTCTCTTATTTCAGCATCAGCTAGAGGGTTGTTTACATATCCTTTTATTTTCCCATTATTTTTACCTGTGACTACAATTCTCCCTAAATCTCCATCGCCCTTTATATTTATAGTAATAGAATCTTGTTCATTTTTTAATGAATCAGTCATCATTACTCCTGCCGTTAAAGTTCTTCCCAAAGCTGCAGATGCTGTTTTAGAAAGTCCATGAGTCTTTCTGGCATTTTCAACTATATCTGTAGTTAAGGCTCCTGTTATTTTTACAAACCCATCTTTATCAACTGCTCTTACTATATAATCCATTTTACCTCCATGCTATATATACTAATCTATCCGCCTCTTCTATATCTTTATTATATTCATATTCATTAAAGACATCTATTTTTTTAAATCCAACTTTTCTTAAAGTATCTACTATAAAAGATTTCTCGTAGGCTCTCTCTATATGTTCTTCATAAAAACGATTATAATTATAACCATCCTTATTTACAAAAAAATTAACACTATAAGTATTAATTTCTTTTTCCTGATCATAGAAATTTTCTAATACATAGAAAATATCCTTAATTTCATCCACATAAGCTTCTTCCATATTTAAAAATTTGTTATTAGTATTAAGATCAAAAATAAATAATCCATCATCATCTAAATGAGTAAATATCCTTTTAAACAAATTTAAAATTTCTTTTTCTTCTAAGATATAATTTATACTATCACAAGTTGAAATTACAGCATTAAAAGAGGTATTGAAATCAAAATCTCTCATATCTGCTTTTATTAGTTTAGCTTTAGAATTTCTTAATTTCTGTTCAGCTATACTTAACATATCTATAGAAGAATCTAGTCCTATAACTTCATAGTTCTTCTCTAACTTTTCTGTTAAGATTCCAGTTCCACAACCTAACTCTAATATTTTATTTACTTCTTTATTAGATTTTTCAAATTGATTAAGTATAAAATTATAAACTTTATCATAATCAAAATCTACCATTAAAGTATCATATAAGTCAGCAAAATTTCCATATATCATAAGTTTTTCTCTACCTCTAATAATATTTTTTCTAATACTTCCCCTGAAGATTCTCTAAATACAAGTTCAGCTTTTTTGTCAAAAGGAGTTGGAGTATTATTTATAATAATAAGTTTGTCTACATAATTAGGTAAAAAATTAACTGGGCTTACTGTTAAACTTGAACCCACTATAATCAGTAGATTAGTATCTTCTAATTCATAAGCAGCTCTCATATAGTCATCTGGCATAGCATCTCCAAACATAACAACATTAGGTCTTAATACCCCACCACATTTATCACACCTTGGTGGAATTTCATTATTATCAACCTTTTTTTTCATAACTGAGAATTTATATTTACAATTGCACTTTAAGCAGTGCACACCTCTTGTTTCTCCATGTACTTCATATATATTTTTACTACCAGCTTTTGTATGCAAGTTGTCAATATTTTGTGTTATTATGCCTTTTAATAAACCTAGTCCTTCTAACTTAGCTAGGACTTGATGCCCCTTATTAGGTTCTTTATTATTTAAATCTTCTAAAATTAAATATCCTTCTTTATAAAACCTACTAGGATTATTTAAAAGTACGTCTTTAGATAAAGCCTCCATCGGATCCATTTTAGAATAATATCCACTACTAGATCTGAAATCTGGTATCCCAGACTCTGTGCTAATACCTGCTCCTGTTAAAGCAAAAATTTTTTTAGAATTAAGTATAAGTTCACAAGCTTTCATAATTGAATCCATTAAAAATACCTCCTTAAAATACAAGTGCAGAGTAAATAAAGTATAATATTATTAAAGATAAAATAGGTACAAAATTAAAAAAGTCAACGCTCTGTATATATCTAATTCTATTCTTTACCCCTTCTCTACTCTCTCTTATTAACTTCTCTTTATTCATTCTATTAAAAATAACCTTTAATAAAAAGAAAGATATTATTGAAACAAGACTTAAAATTATTATTAAATATAATTGAAGAGATCCTATGTCTTGAGCTAAATTTGTATGATTTAAAAAATTAAAAATAGCATCATTTATATATTTGGAAGTAAAAAACCCAATTACATTATTTAAAAAATGACCAATTATAGCTGCATATATAGACCCAGTTAATTCTAATAAATTACCAAATAAAATACCTAAAAGTAAAGGTGCTATAAAATTTTGTATATCAAAATGAAATAGAGCAAATACTAAGGAAGACATCATTATAGCAAATTTACCTCCATATATATTATAAGAATTTATTAAAGCTCCTCTAAAAAATATTTCTTCACATATAGCTGGTACTAGACAAATAAAAAATAAGTATCTAGGAATAGACTCATTGATTAAAAGAACATCCATAGAAAAATTTTTTAAATCTATATAATGAGATAAAAAACTTAAAAATATGCCATTTAATAATAAAATTATTGGATAACTTAAAATTACTATTATTATTACCCTGATAAAATTAATTAAACTCAATTTCTTTACTTTTAAAACCTCGGTCCTCTTTCCACTTCCACAAAGTAGTAGTGATGGAATCAATATAACAAAAATTTCATTTATAAAAGTTCCCACAAAAAAACTTTTACTTTGTATTGAATTCCCAATCGTTAAAAATAATATAGCTAATACTAGAGTCATAGTATTTACACTTAAAACATTTAAATTTTTTTTCTTAAATTTTTTATTCTTTTTCATGATTTTCATATTTATAAAATAGCTATATAATTTCAAAAATACAGCTAAATAATCTCCTTATAACTTATTCTTACATCAGATAAATTATATCAGATTTAATACTTTATTTAAAACTAATCTTAATAATGTTATAATTATATAAAGGAGATTAAAATGAATAATACAAATATATTTGAATTAGCTCAAAATAAACTTTTAATTTTATATATTATTGATAAGGCAAATAAACTTTTTTCAGAAGATGAATTAACATCATTTATGTTAACTCATGACTTTTTAAATTATTTTTATTTTAAACAATATCTAAATGAGCTTTTAGATTCCAATCTTATAGAAATAAACTCTGAAGATAACTTTTATATAACAGAAGATGGTAAAAAAACTTTAGATTTATTTATTAGCAGAATAGATAATGAGATAAAAAATAAAGCTAATAATTACTTGAAAGTATATAAAAAAAATAAAATAGATGAAAAATCAATTGTAGCAAAAATATTTAAAGACGATTGTAGCAGAATATTTGTAAATCTTATCATCAAAGAAATTGATTATGAAATTTTAAATTTGCATATTGAAGCTGCAAATGAAGATTATGCAAATTTAATTTGTGAGAAATTTAAAAATAATCCTGAAAATCTATATAAAAATATAATTAACTACTTTACTGAGTAAAAACTCTCTTAAAATAACTTTATCTTAAGAGAGTTTTTTTATTATATTTAAATTTTTTATATTTTAGATGTAATAAAAAATTAAGTAAACCCTCAAACAAAAAACTTAAGCCAAGTAAAAATGCAAAAAATTATTTCATTTTAGCACTCCTTTATCAAATATACTCTTATCTTTAAAAATTAAATATTAATTTGTAAAGAGAGTAGAATTTAATTAAATTCTACTCTCTTTATTGTCTCTTTTGTTTCACTTACTAAATACAAAGAACCTGCTATTAAAATTAAGTCATCTTTATTTGCTTCTTTTAATATTTTTTTTATGGCTTTTTCTAAGCTTTCAATTACCAAAACATTATCAACATACTTTTTTGCTTCTTCTTCTAAAATCTTTAATTCAGTCTTTCTTTTAGACATTAAACTAACTAGCAAAATTTCATCAGCATATTTCCCTAATTCTAAAAGCATTTTTTCATGTTCTTTATCATCTAAAATCGAAGTTATTATATAAAGCTTATTGTAATTAAATAATTTTAAGTTTTCGGTCAACCTTTGAATTCCATCTAAATTATGGGCTCCATCTAGTAAAATTTTAGGATTTTCACTTATTATCTCCATTCTACCTGCCCATCTAGACTTGTATAAACCTTCCTTTAACTTTTCATCACTTATATTAATAATCTTTCTTTGTCTTAATTCTAATAGTCCAGCTAGGGCTAGGGCTGAGTTTTCTAATTGATAAAAACCCAGCATACCTATCTTTATATCTTCTATTAGCTCATTTTTATACTTTAGTGAATAGCTAGTATATTTATCACTTATACTAACATTTGATATTTGATATTCTTTAAAATCGTGAAAATCTGCTTCATTTTTTATAGAGGTTTTTTTTAAAACTTTTATTACTCTTTCATCTTTATTAGAAGAAAATACAAGGTTTTTTTCTTTTATTATACCTGCTTTTTGAAAGGCTATTTCCTCTAGAGAATCTCCTAAATATGACATATGATCCATTGATATAGGAGTTATAAAATCAATTATTTTATCTTTGCCATCTACTACATTTGTACTATCAGATGCTCCTCCCATCCCAACTTCTAATATTGAATAGTCACATTTATTTTCTTTGAAATATATAAATGCCATAGCAGTTATAAATTCAAAGAAAGTTAGCATTTCAAATTCTTCTATTATTTTTTCTTCTGCTTCTATTACTAATTGTCCAATTCTTATAAAATCTTCATCATCTATTTCTCTACCATCTACTATAATTCTTTCATTATATTTTTCTAGATGAGGAGAAGTATTTAATCCTACTTTATATCCACCCTCTTTAAGCATACTATATAGAAATTTAGAAGTTGAGCCTTTTCCATTAGTTCCTGCAACATGAAGATATTTTTGATTTTTTTGAGGATTTCCTAAAAATTCTAATAAAGCTTTCATTCTTTTAAAATCGTAGGATTTCCTCTTTCCTTCCCTTGACTCTATATTTTCTATAATATCATTTATTTTCATTTTAAATTCTCTTTAACTTTATTTAATCTTTCTTCTATTGTAACTAACATTTTTTCATATTTTTCAAGTTTTTCTTTCTCTTCATTTACAACTTTTTCAGGAGCTTTAGAAACAAATTTTTCATTAGATAATTTTCCCTTTGCTCTTTTTATTTCTGATAAAGTGTCTTCCCTGTCCTTTGAAAGTCTTTCAAATTCTTTTTCATAGTCAATAAGATCTTTTAAAGGAAGGAATATTTGAGATTTATCTAAAACTATAGAAATATTATCTTCCTCAACTTCTTCCAAGGAATTAACTACTTTAACGTCTGTAGAATATCCTAGATTTAAAAACTTATCTGCATTTTCTTCTACTAAGTTTTTAACTTCTTCTGATTTAGTATATACAATTGTGCTAGACTTTTTGCTATTTTCTATATTCATTTGCGCTCTAGCATTTCTAATTTCTCTAATAGCTTCTTTTATATATTCTATGTTAGCTTCTTCTTTTTCAAATTTATATTGGTTCATAACTTCTGGCCATTCTTCAACTATTAAAGCTTTATCAACCATTGGTAAGTGACTATAGATTTCTTCAGTTATAAATGGCATAAATGGGTGAAGTAATTTTAATATATTTTTTAATACATAAAGTAAAACTGATTTTGCTACTAGTTTGTCTGATTCATTTTCCCCATATAATCTGGATTTAACCATTTCAATATACCAATCACAATAGTCATTCCAAATAAAGTCATATATATCACTAGCAGCAAGTCCTAGATCATATTTATCTATTTTATTTGTCATATCTTCAATTACTTTTTGTAATCTTGATAATATCCACTTATCTTCATTTTTAAGATTTTCTTTATTTATTTCAAACTTATCTTCATTTTCTAAATTCATTAATACAAATCTAGTTGCATTCCATAATTTGTTAGCAAAATTTCTATTGGCTTCAACTCTTTCATTATAAAATCTCATATCATTTCCAGGAGTATTACCAAAAATTAAAGTAAATCTTAAAGCATCTGCACCATAAGCATCAATTATTTCAAGAGGATCAATTCCATTTCCTAATGACTTACTCATCTTTCTTCCTTGAGAGTCTCTTACTAGACCAGTGAAGAATACATCTTTAAATGGAACTTCTCCCATATTTTCTATACTTGAAAATACCATCCTAATTACCCAGAAGAATATAATGTCATAACCAGTTACAAGTACATCTGTTGGATAAAAATAATCTAAATCTTCTGTTTTTTCAGGCCATCCTAAAGTAGAAAAAGGCCATAAGGCTGATGAAAACCAAGTGTCTAGGGTATCTTCATCTTGTCTAAAGGTACATGATTCATAACCTTTACTTCCTGTAGGGTCTGTTCTTGATACCACTGTTTCTCCAGTTTCATTACAATAATATACTGGAAGTCTATGTCCCCACCACAACTGTCTTGATATACACCAATCTCTTATATTTTCAAGCCAGTTTACATAAACTTTTCCAAGTCTATTAGGTAAGAAGTTAAGTTCGCCTCTTTTATAGGCTTCTAAAGCTGGTTTTGCCAATGGCTCCATTTTTACAAACCATTGTTTAGAAATCATTGGTTCTATTACAGTTTTACATCTTTCACAATGTCCAATTGAATTATGGTGCTTTTCTACTTTTGACAATAATCCCATTTCTTCAAAATCTGCAACTATTTTCTTTCTAGCCTCATATCTTTCAAAGCCTTTATAGGCTCCTGCTAGTTCATTTAAATGTCCATCATCTGTCATAATCTTAAATTGCCCTAGATTATGTCTTTCGCCTACTTCAAAGTCGTTAGGATCATGAGATGGTGTTATTTTTACTGCTCCACTTCCAAAATCCATTTCTACATATTCATCATCTATTATAGGAATAGCCTTGTTATCCATTACAGGAATAAGAACTTTTTTACCTACTAAATCTTTGTATCTTTCATCATTAGGATTAACAGCTACTGCTAGGTCTCCTGGTATAGTTTCTGGTCTTGTTGTAGCAACTTCAATATATCCACTACCGTCTTCAAGGGGATACTTAAAATGCCAAATAAATCCATCTTGTTCTTCATACTCTACTTCTGCATCTGATACAGCGGTTCCACAAGACGGACACCAATTTATTATTCTATCTCCCCTGTAGATTAATCCCTTTTCATATAATTTTATAAACACTTCTTCTACAGCTTTAGAAAGAGTTTCATCTAAAGTAAATCTTTCTCTAGACCAATCACAAGAAACTCCTAACTTTTTTAATTGATTTTTTATATTTCCACCATATAATTCAGTCCATTTCCAAGCTTCTTCTAAAAATGCCTCTCTGCCTAATTCTTTTTTCGACTTACCCTCAGACTTAAGTTTTTCAACCACTTTAACTTCTGTTGATATTGAAGCATGGTCTGTTCCTGGTAACCATAAAGCACTATAACCTTGCATTCTTTTATATCTAGTTATTACATCTTGTATGGTATTATTTAAAGCATGACCCATATGAAGATTTCCTGTTACATTTGGAGGAGGCATAACTATCGTAAAAGGTTTCTTATTTCTATCAATCTCTGCCTTAAAATAATTATTATCCATCCAATACTTATATAACCTATCTTCAAATTCTTTAGGATTATATGTTTTTGATAATTGCTCCATTTATTTCCTCCTTATAATAAAAAAGCCCCCGTCCAAGATAAGGACGAAGGACGTGGTACCACCTTAATTTCCGCTATTGCGGCTCAATAAATTTAACGATTCCCCGTTGTAGTTTTAACTACAAAGCAAAAAAGCAACCTTCATACTAACTTGACAATATCTTCCACCAACCGATATTTCTCTAAAGTCTCCCTAATACTACTCCTCTTTTTATATGCTTATTAAATTATTTCCATTATAAAATCTACTTATTATAAAGTCAATAGCTTGCTTTATCTAAATTGACATAATTATATTTATATTATATATTTTATTAGAAAGATATTAAACTTTCAAGTTTAGTTTGAATTTAATATTTTATTTAAAGTTTAAAACTTAATAAGAGGTGGACAATGGAAAAATTAATTTTTAGATATAAAGATAAGATTATAGAAAGTGGACATAAAACAATTATTTGTGGAATAGTAAATGTTACTCCAGACTCTTTTTCTGATGGTGGTAAATGGTATGGAAAAGTTGAAGCTATTAAACATGCTCTTGAATTAATTGAAGATGGGGCCACAATGCTTGATATTGGTGGAGAGTCTACTAGACCTGGCAGTACCCCTGTTAGTGTAGAAGATGAAATTAAGAGAATAATACCTGTTATAAAAGAATTAAAAAATTTAACAGATATTCCTATATCTGTGGATACTTGGAAAGCAGAAGTAGCACAAGCAGCAATTGATGCAGGCGCTGATATAATAAATGATATTACAGGCTTTCTTGGAGATCCAAATATGGCTAAAGTAGTATCTAAATCTGATGTTGGCTTTATTTCTATGTTTAACCCTACCATAGCTAGGCCTGATCATCCTAGTTCAAAAACATTTCCTAAATTTGGGGAAAATAATATATTTAACAAAGAAGAATTTGATGAAATGCTAAAGGCGCCTATTGAGGAAACTATGTTATCTTATTTTAAAAAATCAATTGAAATAGCAAAATCTTTTGGTATTGAAGAAGATAGAATTATGCTAGATCCAGGAATTGGTTTTGGTCTTACTAAAAAAGAAAATCTATCTTTAATTAAAAATATAGATATTATACACAAACTTGGTTATCAAATATTTTTAGGAGTTTCTAGAAAAAGATTTATTGTCAATATACTAAGCGAAGTTGGATTTGATATGAGTCAAAAAGAAGATGGATTTTTTGATAATAAGGATTTAGGATCTGCTCAACTTAGTGCTATTGCAGCATTTATGGGAGTTGAAGTTATTAGAGTTCATACTATTAAAGAACACTTGATGGCTACAACTATTGGAGATTCTGTTAGACTTGCTAGCTTTATGGAAGATCTTAATTTTGAAGGATACCAAAACAAAAAATAGGTATATAATCTAGATTATATACCTATTTTTTTATAACAAATTTAGATATATATTTACATTAGATCTTCAATTTTATCTACTATTTCACCAATATATGCAATAGTATTTAAAATAAAATCATCTTTTTCTATATCAACGCCACTCACCTTTACTAAATCTATAAGGTCTAAACTTCCACCCTTAGATAAAGTTTCAATCCATTTTTTTGACTCTTCCTGATTTTCATTTATTCTTCTAGCAACTTCTGTAGCTATTGATAAACCCGCACTATAAGTGTAAGAATATAAGCCCATATAATAATGAGGTTGTCTCATCCAAGTTAATCCCGCATAATCATCAATCTCTACATCATCTTTCCAGAAATCTTTTAAAACAGATTTTTTAATCTCTGAAAGAACCTTTTCTGTTAAAGCTTCCCCCTTATCTAGTTTCTTGTAAACTTCCCTTTGATAAGCAGCTTCTAATAAATGAGTTACACAATTGTGAAAATAAGTATTAGAAATTTGAGCTGCATAAACAAATCTTTTAAATCTATCACTACCCGCTTTCTTTAATAAGCTTTGAGATAATAAAAGTTCATTTAATGTCGAAGGAGCTTCTATAAAATAAAGTGATGGCTCTTCTTGAAGAATACTATTGTTTTCTTGAGCTAGATGAAAGTGTACCCCATGACCAATCTCGTGTATTAAAGTATAGACCTCATTTAACATTTCAGTAAAGGATAACAATATATAAGATCCATGCTTATATGGAGACGAACAAAATCCACCTGTAGATTTTCCCTCATTATTAGCAAAGTCTATCCATTTGTCACTATAAGCGCTCATAGCCACTTTAAGATAATCATCACCCATTACTTTTAAGGCATCTTCAACATAAATTTTCGTCTCTTCAATACTTATTTTAGCTGTAAAATCTCCATCTATTGGAACTTTTAAATCAGCAAAAGTCATTTTATCAAGCTTATAAAACTTTTTAATAAGCCTAGAGTACTTCCTCATTATAGGTGATAGTTTTTCCATCATTAAATCAATTTGTCTATCATAAATCCATCTATCTACACCTTGATCAAATAATAAATAATCTATTACACTTTCAAATCCCTTTAAATTCGCTATTTGCTTCTCATTGTTTACATGAGATATATAAATGGCTGCAAAAGTATTTTTGTACTTTTCTAAACCTTTAGAAAAACTTTCAAAGGATTTTCTTCTAACTTTAGTATCTGTGCTATGAGCATAAAAATTTTCATAAAAAACAAAACTATTCTCATACTTTTTCCCATCTACTTCAAAACTGTCAAAGGTTATATCGGCTAGCTTAGAATCCTCATATATATTATAAGGAGCTGATGTTGCGGAATTTAAAGCTGCAAGGACATGCTCACCTTCTTTAGGCAGAAGGTGTTTTTTCTTTCTCAATAATTTCTTTAGGTAATAATCAAAACTGTTTGTTTTCTCAATAGCTTCTTCTAGAATTTTATTATCTAAATTTAAAATTTCTGATTCAAAAAAAGATATTTTTGTTAATAATTTATTATAAAAATTATAAAATTTTTGACTTCTAATCTTCGCTTTTTCATTAGTTAAGTCTGTACTATAATCTAATTCAACATAATTTAAAACTAAGCTTAATCCTTCTTCTATTAATTCATTTATTTCTATAGCCTCTAATAATTCAGAAGAATTTTTTATATTATTCTTATAATTTATAAGTTTATCTACATTTTTAGAAACTTCTTCCAATTTATCCTCATAAGCTTTTTCATCTTTAAAAAGTCTTGTTAAATCCCATTTTAAACTTTCATCTATCTCTTCTCTTCTTTTTAATTTTTCCATTTTATCTCCCTATAAAGCCCATTTTTTTATAAACTTTTCTTAAAGTTTTATTGGCCAAGTAAGAAGCTTTCTCTGCTCCTTCTTTATATACCTTTTCTAAATATTCTTTATTATTTCTGATTTCATTAAATCTATTTCTAAGTGGTCTCAACCCTTCCACAACAAGTTCTGCTAAATCTTCTTTAAAGACTCCATATCCTAAATTTTTATATTTTTTCACAATTTCTTCAGAAGTCATACCACTAAAAGCTATATAAATATTTATTAAATTTTTTAATCCTGCTTGTTCATCATTATAATTAAATTCTCCTAGAGAATCTGTAACTGCTCTTTTAATTTTTCTTCTAGTATCATCTTCACTATCCAGTAATAAAATAAAAGCATTTTTATCAATATCTGACTTGCTCATTTTATACCTAGGATCTTGTAGTGACATAATCCTTGCTCCCACTTTTGGAGTTAAAATATCTGGAATAGTAAAAGTGTCTGAATATCTTGAATTAAATTTTTGAGCTAAATCCCTTGTCAATTCAATATGTTGTCTTTGATCTTCTCCTACAGGAACAAAATCCGTTTGATAAAGTAAAATATCTGCTGCCATTAAAATAGGATAATTTAAAATACCGGCTAAAACTTCTTTTGATTTTAAAGATTTATCTTTAAATTGAGTCATTCTTTGAAGTTGTCCCATAGAAGTTATGGAGTTTAACATCCATCCCAATTCTACATGTTGTGGAACATGGGATTGAATATATATAATAGATTTTTCTGGATCTAAGCCAGCTGCTAGATATAAAGCTAAAACATCTAGAGTATTTTTTCTAAGATCTTTAGGTACTTGTGGCATTGTTATAGCGTGCATATCAACAATACAATACAAACAGTTATAATCATCTTGCAGACCTATAAAATTTTTTAATGCTCCTATATAATTTCCTATAGTCAGTGAACCAGATGGTTGTATCCCACTATAAACTATTTTTTTATCCATTTATTATCTCCTATCTATTTAAAAGTTTTTTAGTTAATTCTCTTACTTTGTATTTTATCTTTTCTTCATCTAAATTCAGAACTTCTCTATCCCTCATTATTATTTTTCCATCTACTATCAGATCACTTACATCGGTAGATTTTGCACTATAGCATAGGGCAGAAATAAGATTATTCTTAGGAGTAAAACTTATAGAGTTTAAATCAAATAGATTAATATCTGCTAAATATCCTTCTTTTATTTGACCAGCTTCTATTCCCATTATTTCAGCTCCATTTTTTGTAACCATTTTTAAAATTTCTATTGCTTTTACTGACTCAGGATTTTTATTTAAGGCCTTATTTACTATTGAACCTATATGCATTTCTTCAACTATGTCTTGATTATTAT
>JBQDBK010000017.1:0-26654 GCA_052090825.1 Peptoniphilaceae bacterium
AAAAAAATTATTTATTTACCACGTTCAAAGAGTATTAATTACGTCCAATAAGTATTTTTGATAAATAATAATCTTATAAATACTCTATTGGGCGAACTCCGTATCTTTTGTGAAAAGCTTTAGAAAAGCTGTCACCACTTGCATACCCAACCATAGAAGCAATTTTATTTATATCGGTGTTTCCCATTGTTAAGAGCTCTCGTGCTAATTCCATTCTTTTATCTAATTTATATGCATATAAGGGTTTACCAAATATTTCTTTGAATCCAGTCTTTAATTTATATTCATTTAAGTAAACTAATTTAGAAATTTGTCTTATAGTAATATGAGTATCCATACTACTATCTAATATCTCTCGAGCTCTATATATGCTCTCTATTTCTGTTTTTGAAAGACCACTGTCTATTGTTTTATCTATATTTTGCTCCATCATATTATTTAAGCAAATAGAAAATAGCTCAAAAACTTTTGCTTCAAGATACATATCTTTTAAGTAGCAATTATATGGACAATTTTTAATCTGTTCTATTATTAATCTGCTTTCTGTAGGAAGAATAAATTTTTTTATTTTAAGGTCATTTTTAACACTTTTAAAAATATTTTTATCTAAAATTTCTCTTGGCAAATATTTATAAACTTCACTTGGATTTATTACCATTGTTAGACCAGAATAATTACATTTTGCTTTGTATTCTGAAATTTCTCTGATATCTTTTATTTTATATAGTATCGCTTCACCTGATTTCATTTCTAGATATGTGTCGGTATTTTTTTCTAACCACTCTATCTTTTCTCCAGAAAAAGTAGTTAGAATGTAAACATCTCCCTTTGTTTGGCCAGACATTTGAATGCTTTTTTTACATGTTATATCATTATAGCAAACCTCTAAGTTTTTACTAGATATTAATTTCTTAGAATAACCTTCACCAAGATCTTTTGGAATCTCAAAAATTGTATTATCTTCATTTTTATAATTACAATATAAATCTGTAAATCCTTGTTTTAGTCTGCTATCCATATTAGACAAACTATCAAATTCTCGCTTTATTTTTAGGCTCGCTATTTTTATCCCTCCATTACTAAAATAGATTTTTTATATTGATTTGAAATTAGCATATTTATTTTCTTCACTCTATCCAGATTTATATTATTAAAATTTTTATTCTTTTTTAAACAATGTGCCTACATTTGGATTCTTGTCTCCAAATTTTTCCATAACTTCATCTAATATTTTTCTATGCTCCCATCCCTCTTCTTCTCTTTTCTTTATATACTTATATACACCGAATACAGTTGATGGTCCGATTTGAGATGAAAAATGACCTATTCCTTGGTTCCAAGCAAATAGGGAAAAAAGTTCATCTAGTTCTTCAACACTAAGTCCTAGTGAATATGCTTTTATAAGCTCCCTTGTAGCTTGCCTATACCTTCCTGCACCTATAGCATTACTCATTGAAAGCATAAGCTTGGTTTTAAGATCTATTGCTGGATCATTTTTATCCCATATTGTTTCCCAAAAATCAACTACTGTTCCTGCTAAATCATCATCAATAACTTTAAAGTTTAAAATTGCAGTGGGCTTAAAGGGCATATCTGCTCCCCCTTCATAGCTTATCTCTTTCATTTCTGTTCTATAGGCATAGACTCTATATTCATTATCAGAGATTTTATCTGTCATTTGCTCATGAAATCCTAGATCTTTTAAAGCTGAATATAAGGGTTTTGGCTCGAAACTTTGAACCACACAAATCCCATTATTAATTTCTATTCCTTGTGCTTTTTTCAAAATCATAGGTAAAAAATTACTTGTTAAATTCCTTACGTCAATTACAAGAAACTCTATTTTATTCTCTTCCCATTTATTTTGCATATTATTCCTCCTGTAAATATCATATATTTAGAGCCGATTGATAACGATTATCGTTTATAAGATTATATCATATTATCATCTATAATACATGATTTATATAAGCTTTTTAAATCACTATACTATTATTTATTTCATCTTGACTTGACTATATTAAAAATATACACTTCAATTTTCCTAAATATACTTCCTTTACTTTTTCATACTACTCATTTAGAAAAATATCAATAGAAATCAAGGCAATAAAAAAATCTACCATTATAGTTGTTTATGATAACCTAAAATTACCCTAGTATAATAATTGAAAACTCCCCTAGAGGAATTATAAAATAACCCTATGAGATATTTCATGGGGAGGCTAAGGGGATGATTAATTTAATGAATAAACAGGAAATAATCCTTTCACATTTTAGAGAGGGAAAATCTCAATGGGATATCCATAGAGAAACTGGAATTTCAAGAAAAACTATTAGGAAGTACATTAAGGAATATGAAAAAAAGAAGCGAGAGTTACTAAAATCTGATGAAAAAAATAAGGAATTAATAGAAGACTTAGTATCTCCACCAAAGTATGATATTAGTAACAGGGTGAAAAGGAAGCTTACGGATGAAATAATAGAAAGAATCGATTATTTTATGAAAGAAAATGAGATTAAAAAAACCACAGGCAGAAGCAAGCAAATAAAGAAGAAAATCGATATTTATGAATGCTTGATTGAAGAAGGTTATGATATAAGTTACCCTACCATTTGTAATTTCATCAGAGAAAGATATGACAATAGCAAAGAAGCATATATTAGGCAGGAATATGACTTAGGTAAAACCAGTGAATTTGACTGGGGAAGCGTAAAGCTAATAATTGGGGGAAAGTCCAGAGCCATACAAATGGCAGCCTTTGCTACTGCTAAAGGAAACTACAGATATGCCAATCTTTATCAAAATCAAAAAATGGAAAGCTTCTTAGATTCCCATGTTAAATTCATTAATAAAATTGATGGGATTTATAGAGAAATAGTATATGACAACATGAAAGTTGCCGTGAAGAAGTTTGTAAATAAAGCTGAAAAAGAACCTACTGAAGATTTATTGAAACTCTCTCTGTACTATGGTTTTCAATATAGGTTTTGTAATGCTAGAAGGGGTAATGAAAAGGGACATGTAGAAAGAAGCGTAGAATATGTAAGAAGAAAGGTTTTTAGTAAAAGGGATCGTTTTGAAAGCTTAGATGAAGCTAATAAATATCTTCATGACGAGTTAGATAAACTTAATTTAAGAAAAACAAAATACAATAACAATAAAAGCCCTAAGGATATTTTAGATGAAGAAAAGCCTTATCTTTTAAAGAATTTACCAGATTATGATGCAGCTAGGACAACGGAATTAAGAGTAAATAAATACTCTACAGTAAGTATTGATGAAAATAAATATTCAGTACCAGATAATTTGGTTGGTAAGTTTGTATTTGCAAAGGTTTATCCTGAAAAGATATTTTTATACTACAAAAATAAACAAGTGGCACATCATATAAGGAATTATGGTAATCACACATGGAATATCAAGATAGAGCATTATATAAATACAATAAAGAAGAAGCCTGGGGCACTTCATTCTAGCACTGCAATGCGACAAATGAACCCCACGCTCCAAACCATTTACAATAATTATTATACAGAAAATCCAAAGGATTTTGTAGAGCTTCTTGAAATAATTAGTGAATATGGGCTAAATAAAGTTATAAAATCCATTGATGAATTACAAAAAATAAGCCCTACGGGTGTGAATACCATAAAAATAAAGACTCTATGTAACAGAAACGAGAATGTATCATATATCACAAATAACGAAAGGACTACTGAAATCTTAGAGAAATCAAAGACAATATTAATCGAATATGGAAATCTAGTACAAGATTCATATGTAGCCTTTCAAGAGGAGGCTAAAATTATATGAATAGTAAAGAAATCCATGAAAAAATATCACTGTTTTCAAAGGAGCTTAAGCTCCCATATACTTCAAAATACTTTAAAGATGAACTCAAAGAAGCCAATACAAAGAACCTAACCTTTGATGAATTTCTCTATGAATTACTTGAAAAAGAGTATGATCTCAGAAAAGAAAATGGAATAAAAAATAGAATTAGAAATGCCAAATTTCCTTATAAAAAGTACATAGAAGATTTAGTAATTAAAGATCTTCCGGAGGATGCTAAGGATAAACTTAAAGTATTTTCATCCCTAGAATTTATTAAGGATGGACAAAATATAATCCTTGCAGGAAATCCTGGAACAGGTAAGACCCATATGGCTATAGGTTTAGGGATAAAGGCTTGTACCGAGGGCTATAAGGTTCTTTTTACTACCATTCCCCTACTTGTAAACCATCTAAAAGAAAGTAGGTCAGAAAAAACTTTACGGTCCTTTGAGAGTAGATTTGAAAAATATGATCTCATTATAGCAGATGAACTTGGGTACATATCTTTTGATAAAGAAGGCTCTGAACTACTTTTCACATATCTTTCACTAAGGGCTGGCAGAAAATCTACAATAATTACTACAAATCTTTCTTTTGAAAGATGGGATGAAATATTCAAGGATCCTGTTATGACCGCTGCTATGATAGATAGACTGACTCATAAATCATATATAGTAAATATGAATGGCAATTCTTACAGACTAAAAGAAACAAAGCTCTGGTTAGAAAACCAATAATTTTTTTACTCCCCTAGGGGACTTTTCAGTTATATTTTGGGGGATTTTTCAATTGACAAATACAATAGTAGAATTCTACTATAATGGTAGATTTTTTATAACTGTATATTGTTTTTTATTTATATTATTGGATTTATCCTTTTTACTATTACTCTTTAATTCTTCTAATAAAGATCCTTTTTTAACACTCTTTCTTTTTTTACTTTCTTTTTCAAACTTATCTTTTATCTTACCTTTTTTTAAATTAATATCACTAAATTTATTATCTAGAATCAGTCTTTTATATTCTTTAGAACTGCCTTCTTCTAAATCTTGTGTCCTTAAAAGGTTATCTATTTCATATTTGCTTTTATCTTCATCTCTCTCACCTATCCTATTATCATGTTCCATATCATACTCTATCTCATCAAAATAATCGTTTAAAAGATTAATATCACTTTCCATATACTTGTTATACATCTCGGTTAATGTACTATCATCCGTTATATCTTTTTCTATAGATATGATAGCTTTAATATAGTTTTCATAGCTATTTTGAATTAGACTATTTAAAACCCCCTTTATTTCTTCAACAGATTTATTTTCTTTTTCAAATATATTAGTTGGTAGCTCATTATGGTAGTGTCCATAGTTCCAAAATATTTTTTCTTCATTTTGACCTATTCCATGGGCTTCTACAAATTGATTTCCATTAAATAATAGAGCATCTTCTCCTTTTACTGCTAAGACTATTGTTTCATCAGAAAGGGATGTCTTTATGACATCCCCTGGTTTAATATCTATATTCATTTTGTTATTTCTATATTTTCCACTTTTTTCTGCTACTTTGTTTTTAATTTTTTCTTGGTAATTATTATTTTGACTCTTAAAGGAATCTACATCTTTTGAGAATAACAATACATTCTCTTTTCCTATAATAAAATGCTCCATTAATTCTATTCCTAGAGTTTCACTCATACTAGACATTTTACTTGTTAGATGAATATCTTCATTGCTTGGTATTGGATTTCCACTAGGGTGATTATGATATATTGAATACCCTTTTAAATCTGGTGTTAGCAATAGATTCTTTGCTATTATTTTAAAATCTACAATAGATGAATCTACTCCCCCTCTAAACATCTCGCTTACGCCTATTACCTTATCATTACTATCATAGCTAATAATACCAAATACCTCTTGGTCATGGTGCTGATATCCTACTTTTAAGTTTTCTTTTATCTTTTCGATATCATTTATTATATTTAAATTCTCTATTTCTTTTCCGGCATAGTAGCTCGAGAAGTTTGTATAATCTAAGGTGCTGCTAAAGTCTTTATTTTTATAGTTATCCATCTCATCATTTATTAGTTCATATGAAGATGTAAGTCTATAGTCCCTATCACCAGTATTTGAATACAATTTATTATTTTCTTCATAATAAGTTAATTGATCTACTACCTTCATGCCAATTTCTTCAAATAAGGATTTAGCCCAATCTATTCTATAATTTGGTGTTTTTTCATTGAAAGCTAAAAATACTCTTGTCCCACCTGCTAACAATCCTTCTTTTAATGTATCTTTTATATCATTTTTTCTACTCAATCTTGATCTTCTTAAATCTACTGGCTGATTTTTAGTATTTACAAATACTATCGTTCCTGAATCTATTGTAGGCATTTTAGTTGTTTTAAGATATTTTATCAAAGTCTCTGGCTCTGATATTGCTTTGTTCTTATTTTTAATATCTGCTTTGGAAAATTCTATAAAATCTGTTAAGGGCTGAACCATCTTATCTTCATTTTTTATTTTATTATATAATTCTTCTTTATCTTTACATCCAAATTGTTCATATAAACTATTCATCTTTTTCACCTACTCTCCCTAAATTAACATCAAATAAAACTAATAGTTCCTTTAACTCCTTAACCTTCTTATCTTCTGGATTTTTCTTAATAAACTCCATCAACGCTTGGTGGTTAGCTACTTGAAAATAATCAAGTAACTTATTTGTCTTCATAAACTTATTCACAGTATCCCTCCTATTTTTCTCGTACAGTACTTACATTCATGTTGTAATATTCTTTGTCTTTTCCTTTCTCTATTAGCTTTTCTTTATGACTTTTTAATTCTCCTAGCAAAGACCTTTTCTTAGGCTCTGTCTTAGCTTTTTCTCTATCATCTAACTCTCCATAGGTTCTTACCTTAGAATCCCTCTCATCGCTATCATAGCGGTCTATAACACCATCATTATCCTTATCTAGGTCTAATGTATATATAAACTTTTCTAGCTCTTCTCCTTCAATATAGACAAGGTCTGAAAAATCTAAGAATTTTAATTCGTACTCTATCAAATCATTTAAACTTTGATATTTTTCAGAATTGATTATTTGGCCATCAATGTATCTATCTATACTAAGATTCTTTAAATTAACTTCAGATTTTATATCATGAAGTCCATCTTCTGTTTGAGTATATGCAATTTGAATATGCTCAAGATCTGTAAAATCAAAATCTCCACTTTCTTCTCCATACTCCTTACTAATAAAATCCATTATTAAGTCTTTTGCTTTATCTAACTGAGGACCATCTACATCTTTTGTTTGAATTTCTGTATTATTATCCATATTTAACAATAAGTCTAATTCTTTCAGCTTTCTTTCTTTGTCCCTTAAGTCTTTTTCATATGAAAAAGGTTTTTCTAATTCTTTCTTTGAAGATTTTAATTGTTTTTCTATAGAAATTAATTTTTCTTTAGTCTTATAATGCTTTTCAGATAAATTGTCTAAAAGATTATCTATTCTGGTAATATTTCCATAGACATCTTTTCCCAATGATACACTATAGCTTAAATTGTTTTTTAAAGATATTTTAAAGTCATTAGAAAAGCTATCGTAGGATAATTCCATTTTAAATCCTCGATAGCTTCCAATTAATTCTGCTTCTCTACTTTTTAAAGTTTTAGTTGTTTCTAACAATGCCTTTCCTGCTTCTTCTTTATCCATATAAACATTACCTTTAATTTTCATAGGTGTAAATTTCTTTTTACCATCTATCCCTAAGACAGTACTGCTATTTAGATTTTCTATATCATTTTTATATCCTTCTATTTTATTCTTTAAATCTTTAATCTTTCTAGGATAGTGTTTTAGAATATTATCTTCTAGCTTATATTTTTCACTTAGATAATTAGCCTTTAACATCTTTAATTTACTAACTTGGACATCTAAATCCATCTTTTCTTTTATTAATGGATTTCCTGTAGCAAGTGCCTTTATCTCTGCATAAGATAAAGAGGCTTCATCAACATCTTCTGCACTTCTTACAGGAGATTTTGAAGTCATGATTTGACTTATGAACTTCTGCTTGTTTTCTACTAATTGAAATAAATATGCATCAAAAGAGTTTTCTGTTACATAACGATAAATATGAACTTTATCATTTTCATTTCCCTGCCTTACAATCCTTCCCATCCTCTGTTCTAAATCTGATGGTTTCCAAGGACAATCCAAGTCATGTAATGCTATAAGTTTATCTTGAGCATTGGTACCTGAACCCATTTTCTGAGTTGAACCTATTAAAACTCTTATATCTCCATTTCTAACTTTTGCAAATAATTCATCCTTTTGTTTTTCATTTTTAGCATCGTGTATAAATGATATCTCCTCTTTCGGTATACCCTTTTCTACTAGTCTTTGCTTTATATCATCATATACATTGAAACTCCCATCATTTTTAGGAGTAGACATATCACAAAACACTAATTGTGAAGATTTCTGATCGACTGTACTATCCCATATAGAAAATACATTTTCTGCACATATTGCTACTTTACCTTTGTCTTCACTTGGTAACATGTCATTTATAAGTCTTTGATCTAAGGCTAGTTTCCTACCATCATTTGTAATTTTAAGCATATTGTCGGTTCTAGGATCTACAGATCCACCTCTCACCAGTTCAGCTCTTTCTGCTAAAGATTCAACCATTTCTTTTTGATAATGACTAGGTTTAACTGCTATAGTAGAAAATTCTGCTTCAGGTACAGGTAGTTTTAATACATCAGAAGTTTTTATATCTGCGACTTCTTTAAATGTGTTCATTAACTCTGGAATATTATAGAACTTAGCAAATCTTGTTTTAGCTCTATAGCCAGTTCCCTCTGGTGCTAATTCAATTGCTGTTACTGTTTCTCCAAAGGTACTAGCCCAAGCATCAAAATGCTGTAAGCCTTGAGATTTCAAAGTATCGTATTGTAAATATCTTTGCATAGTATATAATTCTCTCATGGAATTACTTATAGGAGTTCCTGTAGCAAATACAATACCTTTTCCTCCTGTTATTTCATCCATATATCTACATTTCATAAACATATCACTAGATTTCTGTGCTTCATTTTGTCCTATGCCTGCTACATTTCTCATCTTTGTGTATAAATATAAGTTTTTATATGAGTGAGCTTCATCTACAAATAATCTATCTACTCCCAACTCTTCAAAGGTTACTACATCATCTTTTCTAGATTGATCATTTATTTTTTGTAATTTTACCTTTAATGATTTCTTTGTCTTTTCTAATTGTTTTATTGAAAATTTATCTCCATTATTATTTTTTAATTCAGCTATTCCATCTGTTATTTCATTCATCTGTCTTTCCATATCAAGCTGTTGTCTTTCTATAGACATTGGAATCCTCTCAAACTGAGAATGTCCAATAATCACTGCATCATAGTCTCCTGTTGCAATTTTCCCACAGAATTTCTTTCTTTTCTTTGGTGTAAAGTCTTTTTTAGTTGCTACTAATACATTAGCTGAAGGATAAAGTTCCATAAATGAACTACCCCATTGTTCAGTTAAGTGATTTGGAACTACAAATAATGATTTATTACACAATCCAAGCCTTTTACTTTCCATAGCAGATGCTACCATCTCGTATGTTTTACCTGCCCCTACACAATGAGCTAACAAAGTGTTTCCACCATATAATGTATGAGTAATAGCATTTTTTTGGTGTTCTCTTAATTCTATCTCTGGATTCATTCCAGGAAATTTTAAATGACTGCCATCATATTCCCTAAGTCTGATAGAGTTAAATTTTTCATTATATATCTTTGTAAGTCTGTTTCTTCGCTCTGGTTCTTGCCATATCCAATCAGAAAAAGCTTGTTTTAACATCTCCTGCTTTTGTTGTGCTAGCATAGTTTCTTTTTTATTTAATACTCTGGTTTCTTTTCCGTCAGCTTGTGTTATCTTGTCAAATACTCTAACATCTTTTAGATTTAATGTATCTTCTAAAATCTTATAAGCATTTAATCTGTTTGTACCATAAGTCGTGCTAACTTTTACATTGCTGTTATCTACACTCTTTCCTTCTATATTCCAATTGGCTGTATATTCTGAGTACCTTACATTTATATCCCACTTACAATAACCAGGAGTTTCTAAAATTTCAAACATAAATTTCTCAATATCTTTTACAGGAATCCAAGTTGCTCCTAGTCTAACTGTAATATCACTTGCATCTATTTCTTTTGGTAAAACTTGTTCTAGTGAATTCATATTTATAGTTAAAGAGTCAATTTCTTTATTTAATCCATCAATCTTATCTCCCATTTCCTTATCTTTTATATCTACTAAACTCAATGTATTACTTATTTCTTCTTTTCTTTCTATTGCATTTTTTAATTTCTCTCTAATATTTCCACTTAAATATTCATCTGAAGAGAGATATTCTTTTGTGGTCGGATCTTGAAATATAACTCCCTCTAAAGCAACTACAATATCTTCTCTTTCCATATTAGTTAAGTTAGACATGTAATCTAAGTCTACTTTTCCTTTTTCTGATATAGATAAAGATAAGGCTTCTGAAGGTGTATCTACATTTTCAGCCACTATACTTTTTCTAATAGTTCTCTTAGAGAATATATCTGCTTTCCTTTTAAACTTAAAATTAGAATCTAGAATTTCTAGTGAGGAAAGTAAAGCATATGAAGAGTCTTCATCAAATATCTTATCATTTTTCTTATCAGTCAATCTTCCATATTTGGATACAAAATCATCATATATTTTGTTTAATTTTATTTGTATATCTCCTATAGTTTTATTATCAAAATCTTCAATTTGAGCATCTAGAAGCTCTCTTGTAGTATCTCTTATATGGATCATTGATTTTAATCTTTCTTTATTATCTTCATTTAAATCTTGTTTAATCATTATAGAGTTTTCTCTAAAATAAATCTCCTCTTCAACTATAGTAAAAGTAAAATTCTTAATATTAGGATCTGCTGGTATTATATTTTCTTCTACTGTTTCATCTTCTATATCTATATCCCATGTTGGTATGTCTCCTTCTAAATTTTGTATTGCATCATTTAATAAATTTTCTAAAGGTATATCTTCATATTGTTTACAAGTAGAGTCCAATCCATATTGAGTAGTTTCCATTTCCATATTTCCAAGTATCATTTCTGGATTGTCTATAAAATATTGATTTATTCTGATACCATTTTTATCTTTCCCTAAATTTAACCAATCTGGTTCAAGTTCTAACATCCCATCTCTCTTTTGCAAGAATATGATATCAGAAGTTACATTTGTTCCTGCATTAGCTTTAAAAGCTGTATTTGGTAATCTAATAGCTCCTATTAATTCAGCTCTTTCTGATATATACTTTCTTATACTATTATTTTCTTTATCCATAGTTCCCTTTGATGTAATAAAGGCAACAATACCTCCTGGCCTTACCTTGTCTAGTGTTTTGGCAAAGAAATAATCATGAATCAAAAAATTATTTTTATCATATTTTTTATCTAGAACTTTATATTGTCCAAATGGTACATTTCCTATTGCTACATCAAAAATGTTATCTGGAAAATCTGTTTCTTCAAAACTCTTAATATCAATCTGAGCATTCTGGTATAGTTGTTTTGCTATTCTTCCTGATAAATCATCTAATTCAACTCCATATAGCCTGCTTTCTTTCATGCTTTCAGGCAATAATCCCATAAAATTCCCTACTCCGCAGCTTGGCTCAAGTATATTACCATTTTCAAAACCCATATTTGCTAATGCTTGATACATTGATTTTACAATTATAGGTGAAGTATAGTGAGCATTTAATGTAGATTCTCTGGCACTTATATATTCTTCATCAGTTAATAGGTTTTTAAGTTCCAAGTACTCCCTAGCCCAACTACTATTATTAATATCAAAAGCTTCAGGTAAGCCTCCCCATCCAACATATTTTGATAATATTTCTTGCTCTTCTTTTGTAGCAAATCTATCTTCTTTTTCAAGTAACTTTAAAGTTCTAATAACATCTATATTCCAGTTAAATTTCTCTTTAGGACCTGCTACTCCAAGTTCATCATTGCTTATAGAAAAATCTATCTTTTCTGCTTCCTTAGAACTGTCAATCACTAAATCTTTCTCTAAATATTTTATACAATCCTCTCTATTATCAAATTCCTCAACTTCACTTTCATCCTTTGAATAATTAAGTCCTACCCATTTATTATCTGAATAAGTTATATATAGATTTGATGAGATCTCTAATTCTTTATCAAGTCTTCCATTAATTAGTTTTGATGCTTGTAGTGGTGTTAATCTTTTAATATCTGCTGGAATATTTTTATCCCAATCTAGTCTATCTTGCTCTATATCTTCAATGTCAGTACTATCTCCAATAACTTCCGAATCATTCTCTTTTTTTTGCAATAAAAAAGCAGTAGACTCTTTATCTACCGCATTTTTTATTATATTCTCTTGTTCTTTTTCTGTTGGAAATAGATTAGAATCATTTCCTTCAAATTTTAACTGAATATTATCTGTTTTCTGATTGTCTCTTCTATGGTTTCTTTTATATTGTTCATCATCCCTATCCACTTCATTTGATCTGTTGCTTTCATTTCCTCTGTTATTCCTAGAGATTTTTGTAGTTTGGGTGTCTCCATCTCTATTAGCCTTATTGATTCTTTCTGGATCATCTGCAAATGATTCTCCAGTTTCCCTTCTATCTTCAGACTGCTGTAATATGCTTGTCTGTTCTCCCTTAAGTACTTCTCTCTCATCCTGCCATATTTCCCTATCTTTGTTTCTTTCACTTCTAAGTTCGGTATCAGTACTTCCCCCTCTAGGATATAATTCCCTCCCATTTTTTCGTAAGTTGTCTTCTTCATTATTGGTGTGTAAGTCTCGTCTTCCTTCAAATAATCTACCCCTGCTAAATTGACCTTCTCTTTCATCTCCATTCCCTCCTCCTATATCACTATCTGTAGCACTTCTATTTTCATTTTTAAGCCTACTTTCTTTGTTAGCCATATTATACCTTGACTCAGTAGTATTTTGCAATACATTATAGACATTATGTTGTCTATAATCTTCTTTTTCTATTCTTTTAATTTCCTCAGCTAATTCAGCTATTATTTTCTTAGTTATTAAAGAACTATAAGTTCCTATGGAACTAATCAAGTGAGTATTATTAAAATAAATAATATCGCTAAAATCATCTTTTTCAAAATACTGCTCAGGATCTAAACCCATTCTAACCATAGTACTATATGAAGAAGATTTAGTTAAAATATCTTTTACCATTCTTATAGTCTCATCCTCTTCCAATCCATCAATCATGGAACCTTCTTTACTGTCTTCAATTTCATAAAGAACATCACTTAACAATTCGTCGGATTGTTGCCAAACCAAATTAAATACCCTAGTCTCAATACTTTTATCTTCTGTTTTTAAAATTTTATACCTTTCTTCTAATTCCATAAACGCTGCTTCATCTTTATCCTTATTAAATTTGAATAGTTTTAGTTGTTTTTTTGCATCTAAAGTTTCATGAGTATCTGAGATATCAAATACGTACTTTAATTTTAAACTTCCACTTGAGTAGTCTAATAGCGGAATTCCTTTTGCACCTCTATTTATCCATCTATGCATCCTCTTATTCCAAAATTCCATAGTAGCACAAGCCTTTGCATCTGGCCTTAGAGCATATATGAGAACCTGATCTTCAAATGGGTACTTATACATATATGCTGAAGAATGGAGAAACTTCTTCCAGTCATCTTCACTTCTTATTATTTCTTTTGTCTTTTCTTTAGATAATTGAAATATATTATCTACTTTGTTCATTGTTTTTACCTCCTTTTGGACATTAAAAAAAGATAGATTTTTTAAGTCTATCTTTTTTAATACTGAAGTATATATTTGATATATATTTGATTAAATTATTTAGTTAACTTTCTGTTTCATGTATTATCAATATTTTCGCTTACTTTTCTAAACTCTAGATCCTCGAATTCTTCTAATGATTCCTTATATAAAACTAAATAGTCCTGTATAGTCTTAATCATGGAGTCTAATTCCTCTCTTGTTTCTTGGCATAAATCTTGGAATTCTTCATGAGCTTTATCCATAGCAATTTGAGCATAGCCATCTAAATATTCATCATATGCTTCTGCACTATATTCCTCTTGAAGTATACTATTCGCTCTTTCCGTAGAATCAAAGCAAACTAATTCAAATAATTTTTCATTACAAGATATATCTTCAAATTGTTTTTCAAGTATTTCTAGATTTTCATAATACTCATTTAATTCATCTAGAACATTATCATCATCAGTTAATTTATACGCTACATCACAAATTGTGTCAAAGTACTTTGTACATTCATTAATCTCTTTAATTATATTGTCAATTGTTATTTGTCTTAACCTATCTTCTGTATCATTATAAAAATATCCTTCACCATCTAAATCATCATAATAAGAGTAAACTTGATTAAACAATTCTTCCTTAAGTGCAAATAAATTTGATAGATGCATTTTAACTTCCAATAACAAAGGAAGATAATCATATTCAAAATATGGTGTTGATAATTCCTCTATTTCTTTTGTCATTTCATTTTTCAAGAATTTAATATAATCTTGATTTCTGCTTATAAATCCAAATTCGATATTATGCCTACTTTCATCAGAATAATTTGCTGAACCTACATATGCAACATTATTTGTCATTATAATTTTACCATGATTTTTAAAATTAAAAAACACACTAACTTTTTCTCAAATACTATCTGGTCTCAATTTATTTAAATAAATATTTATTTTCTTTTTTGCAGCATTTCTATAAATATCTTTATCATGGTAATAATATGTATCCCAGCGTGAAGGTATATTTGTAAATATACTTATCTTTGCCCCTTGAGGTGTATTAGCAAGTTTTTTAATTAAAGATGACTGTTTTTGTGAAATATTATAAGTAACAATAATAATTTCTTCAGCATTTTTAAAATCATCTAAAACCTCCTGATATCCTAATTCATCCTTAGTATATATAAACTTAGCATCTGGAACTATATATTCCTTTTTCAATTACATCTCCCCTAAAAATATGAATTTTTTAACCACATTTTTCCGTTTAAATTATATCACCAAAAACTACCAAATTTATAATATTATCTACTTAAATTTTCATCAAATTACTTAACTTTATAGATAATTTTTGATTCTAATAGTAAACTTAGTAAATTAAATATTTCTTCACATGTGCTGCTTTCATTAAATATTATTCTTAAAGAAGAGTTAATATTTTCATGTTCTTGTTTTTGAGATTTATTTTCTACATCATCAATGAAAAAACTTAACTTTTTAAAATTAAATCCCAAATTTTTACTATTGTCTAGAAAGGTCATACTGCCTATTCTATTAATAATTGACGATAGTTTAAGTTCATCAGTTACTATATCGTAAGATTTATCTAGATTTATTTTTAAATAATGTTTTTCTTTCTTCCCATATGCTGAATTTAAAGCTTTTTTAATTATATCAAAATGTTGATCAAGACAATCCGAAGATACTTTAAATTTAATTTCTTTTTGATATTTATCATGTTTTTGTTTTACTACTTCTACTTTTAAACCATTAAAAATTATTTGGGTATCTAAATCTGCATATTTAGACTTATTGCTAGTCAATTCATTTCTTATAAATTCAAAACTTTTGTCTGTATCAATGTTTATCTTTTCTTTTGTTTCGAAAGATGTATAAGGAAAAATTCTCGTTTCAAAATAATCTATTACTTTAAGTAGCTCATTATTCACAACATCAAAACCCATCAAAGAAAGCAATGTAGAAAATTCTTTATCAGATGCATTCTCCTTAAATGTAGTTTTACATTCATCATTAATAATCTTAATAATATTATTAATCCCTTCTTTAGATGATAAGTTGAATCCTTGCAATAAGTTTAGTGGTGGCTTTAAATCACTTATTGTAATTCCTATACCAATTGGTATTACTTTAACCTTCTTAGAATAAGCAAAGCCCGATTCAAAGTAAATCCAATTAGACTTTATAGAGCTGGGGGTTATAAAAACAAACATTATAATAGATTCATCTAACCCTTGCTCAATTTTATGAACCCAATTTGTACCAAATGGTATACTCTGTCCATCACTCGATAAAAAGACATCAAGCATACTACCAGTTTTTTCTTGAATCAAATCTTTCAGATAATTAACAACTTTGCTATCTTTTGAAGAATGGCTAAAAAATATAGTGGATTTTTTCAACATAACACACTCCTTAAATTATTTTATTAAATTCATCTATTTATATTAATTGTATATTTTTAAAAAGCTGTAATCTTATTTAATAATTATTTTTATAAATGATATAATTATATCATTTATTGAGTAAAACACCTCTCATGCTTTATATATTATAAATAGTCTATCATATAAAAGAGACGTTTTAAAATTCAAAAATGTAGTTAAAAGTTTCTCTATGATTTCATTTAACATATCTATTATATCAATCATCAAACCTCAATTTATAGTTAATATATTTCCCAGTATCTTCAAAGTATAAAAAAGCATCATAATATTTTCCTGATTTCTCTGAATAAAATCTCTTAACTTCTACAATATTTTCATCTAACAATGCCTTTACCATATCTTTTGTCAGTTTCTTTCTCTTATTTACAAAAAATCTATCTTCTTTAAATAACGAAAATCTACAGTCTCTGTTGGAACAATAATAATTCTTCTTTCCTTCAAATACATCACTTTTGCATCTAGGACATTTTCCTAGACTTTCTTTGTTATTCTTAAATTTAACTTTACTTTCTTCTGATATCTGAGAATACATTTTCACTAGATTCTTCATCATAGATTCTATTTCTCTAATAAATTTCTTATCATCTTCTTTTCCTAGAGATATATTTGTTAAGCTATTTTCCCACTCTGCTGTTAATATTGGTGACTTTAATTCATCAGGAATAATAGTTACAAGACTAACCGCCTTATCTGTAGGTAGTAATTGTTTTCCCTTTCTTTCTATATAGCCCACTGATATAAGTTTTTCTATAATCCCTGCTCTGGTAGCAGGTGTTCCTAGTCCTATTTTTTCTACTTCTAATCCCTTATCTATATCTTCATTACCAGCTCTCTCCATAGCAGATAGTAATGTGTCTTCTGTATAATGCTTTGGAGGCTGTGTAAACCCTTCTTTCTTTTTAGAATCTAGTATTTTAAATGATTGATTTTTATAAAGCTCTGGAAGTATTATTTCTTTTTCTGTCTTTTTACTTGTTTTAATTTTCTTTAGATATTTATTTTCTATTTCTTTAAAGCCTCCTTCCAAGATTACTTTTCCTTTTGATTTAAATTCTATATTATCTACTTTAAGGATTACTTCTGTATGCTCTTCAACTCTATTCTTTGATAAAGCTTGTAGTAATTTTGATTCTATTAAGTTATATATTGTGCTCTCGCCTTTTGGCAACTCTTCTTTTTTAAATTTTCTAGATTCCAAAGTTATTATAATGGCATGATGATCATTGACCTTTTTGTCATTAATAACTCTATCAAAATTTATATTATTTATGTCTATGTTTTCATCTAAGCTCTCTATTAATTCTATCAATCCATCTTTCATTTCCTCAGTTAAATATCTGCTATCTGTTCTTGGATAAGTAATCCATTTCTTTTCATATAAAGATTGAGAATAGTCTAAAGTTTGTTTAGCACTAAATCCAAATAGCATATTTGCTTCTCTTTGCAAACTTGTTAAATCGAATAACAATGGTGGTTTTATTTTTTTGGTATTTCTTTTTATATCAACTACTATAACCTGTTTCCCTGTAACATTATTTAATACATCTATGGCTTTATTCTCATCTAAAATTCTATTTGAAGTTGCTATAAAATCTTCTAGTTGTATATCTATATTAAAGAACTTTTCTTTCTTGAAATTATTAATATCTGACTGCCTTTCTACAATCAGTGATAGTGTAGGTGTTTGAACTCTTCCAACACTTAAAGTTTGATTATATAATACAGAAAATAACCTTGTTGCATTAATACCTACTATCCAATCTGCCTTTGCTCTTGCTAATGCCGATTTATATAAGTTATCGAATTCATTGCCATTCTTTAAGTTGTTAAATCCCTTAGTAATAGCTGATTTTTCCATTGAAGATATCCACAATCTTTTAAAAGACTTAGTACATCCAGCCTCCCTATAAACAAGTCTAAATATTAGTTCTCCTTCTCTTCCCGAGTCTGTGGCACAAATTATTTCATCTACTTCTTTTTTATTCATCAGTTTTTTTAGAATATTAAACTGTTTTTTAGTGTTTTTAAACACTTGAAATTTCCATTTTTCTGGTAAAATTGGTAAATCTTCATATTTCCACTTACTATATAAAGTATTATAGCTTTCTGGATTTGCAACTCCTGCTAAATGGCCTATACACCAAGAGATTATATATCCATTCCCTTCTATACATCCATCTTTTCTTTCTTTACATCCTAATACTTCTGCAATAGACATTGCAACTGATGGTTTTTCTGCTATAACTAATTTCATTTTTATACCTCCTATTAAAAGAGAGACCAAGTATAAGCTTGGTCTCTTTGTTTGAGTTTACTATCTAACTATTGGTCTTCGTCATTTTTATCTATACTACCTTCTTTCTCAAATTCATCCTCATCTTCATATTCAGAATCATCATAGTCATCTTCTTCGTAATAATCATCTGAATCATCTTCCTGGTTTCCCTTGTAAATCTTAAAATAGTATCCTGCTCCTCCAACTATTAATGCCATGAGCACCATTAATAAGCCACTTTTACTTTTCTTTTTTGGTTCTTCCTTGTCTTCTGTCTTAGGCTCCTCTGTATTTTCAGTTTCTTTTATGGGTTCTATTTCTTCTTTTAATTGAGTTTTATCTTCTTTAGGTCCTTCAATCATATTCAATAGGTCTTGTTCCCCTACTTCTGTTAATAGCTGAACATTGTCTTGATTTTTTTCATGGTCAATTATTAAATGAAATGTTTTTCCTGAGCTTGTTTGAAAGGTTAAAAATTGTCTTATGTCTACGGGATTATCTTGTAGACTTTGAGTGCTACTATTGTTTTCATTAGAGATATTACTTTCTATTTTAGGAACTTTAACAGGATCCAATGGTCCTCCACCTCTACTAACATTTTCAATTACAGTTCCCCTAGCCTTGTTTTCTTTGGTTGCCAGACTATTTATAGCCTTTTCATTTCCGCCTTTAACAAGACCTTTATTACTTGGTGATGGTATTTTACTATTAGGTACTGACTTATCTATTGATGGAGAAAACACCTCTCCTTCTTCTTTTTCAATATGACTGTTTGGATCAAAATTTTTATCTCCTATAGTCTCTTCAGTATTTTCTTTAAGTTTATTATCCATATCCATTTCTGTTTTATCTCCTCCATCACTTGCAAAAGCTAGTGATGGTAAGATTAATAATATTATTATCATAAAACTTATATATCCCTTTTTAAATAATTTATTTTTCATTGTATCCTCCATTCTATATTTACACATCTTTTTCATTTCCTTGGTATCTATTGACTGCCTTAGTTACAATCCTTGTATATTCTTCTAAAGTAATATTGAAAGTGTTAAATGTCTTATGGAGCTCTAGTTTTTCTAATTCTTCTCTTTCTACTTTAGCATTTTCTATTTTTTCTTGAAGCAGTCTCATTTGCTCTTCTAATTTATTTTCTTGCTGATACTTCTTTTGTAGTTTTTTATTCAACTTTTTCCACCCCCTATCTAAGCCTTCCAAAGGCATAAAAATGATTTCTCCAATAATTAGTATCTATATTTGCATATTGAATAGGGTCTCCTGCATGTATCATCATTCCATTGCCTGCATAGATTCCTATATGAGTTACAGTATTGCTTGTATTATAGGTCCCTCTAAAAAATATTAAATCTCCTGCTTTAGCATCACTTCTTTTTATAGGTGTACATTTATTAAATATACCTTGAGCTGTTGTTCTAGGTAGGTTATATACATTAGATTTAGTAAAAGACCAGCATACAAAGCTAGAACAATCAAAATTATTTGGTCCATTTGCTCCAAATACATATCTTTTTCCTAGATGTTTTTCTGCTTCTGCAAATAATATTCTTGCTGTTTCGTTATCAAAAGCAATTCCAGGCTTATTAAAACTTCCATCATATCCATTAAAATGTTCCATTGTACCTGATGGAGTTTCATCAGAATCACTTAAAAGATAAAAATATGGATTAAGTAAATTACCATTCTTATCCTTTAACTCTAAGTGAAGATGACTTCCTGTTGAATTGCCAGTACTTCCCATCTTGGCTAAAGTAGATTCTTTTTTTATTTTATCTCCTAAATTTACATCTACACTAAGGCAATGAGCATATAGTGCTGAATATCCTTTTTCATTTGTAATTACTAAATACCTACCATACCCATCACTATCAAATCCTTCTTTCGTTACTACACCATCAAATATGGCCTTTAAAGGTGTCCCCTCTCTATCTGCTATATCTAATCCTTTGTGCATACTTAAATTGTCTTTTATAGGATGTATCCGATAACCAAACATAGATGATACCTTTTGTTTCCAATCACCTTCTATAGGGCTAGGATACGTCATGTAGTTGCCTTTAGTTTTCATCAGGATTTCATATAATTCTTTTTCATCCCTATCTAATTGACTTTTTATAACTTCATTTAGTGGTTTAGATCTTAATGTAGTTTCTAAAACAACTTTGCTTTTTTCAACTTCTATATCATAAGTTTCTCCTGTATTTGAATCTGTAAAACTTTCTGTAGTTGTGTATTTTTCAATAATTTTTTTAGTGAAAAATTCATACTGCAATCTAAATATCCTATCTAATTCATCAGCAATATTGTCAGTTCTAAAATCTCCATATTTAGCTGTCAAGTATGCTATTAAATCGTGGGGATTATGTCCTACAGCATCAACATAATATCTATATTCGTCATATCCTGGATAATCTTTTTCAATATTTTTTAATGATTTTAGGAGATTTGCTTCTAGTTTTGAGTATTCTATATCTGCACCAGTTACATCTAAATCACCAG
Source organism: Peptoniphilaceae bacterium (assembly GCA_052090825.1). Classification (GTDB taxonomy): domain Bacteria; phylum Bacillota; class Clostridia; order Tissierellales; family Peptoniphilaceae; genus JBQDBK01. The sequence goes on from JBQDBK010000017.1 coordinate 20,960, forward strand.
CTTGATAAGATGAACCAGAAACAACTCCCATACCACCTAAAAGTATTGTAGACGCTGCATTTGAAATAACTATAATTAACATAGCCAATAAAAATAAAGCTACAACATAGTTAATAGCTTTGCTTGAAAGTTTTTTTACTAAATATGAAGCTGTATTTCCATTGCCTTTTATTGCTGTTAATATTCTTTTACCTATACCTCCATATTTCTTTTTATTATATTCTTTCTTAATACGTCTTTTCTGAAAGAATTTATTAATTGAATTTCCCTTGGTGTATTTCTTATTTGATTTCAATACTTTATTAAAATCAAGTTTTTCTTTATTTTTAAGGTTTTCCCTCTCAAATTTCTTTAGTTTTTTTATTTTCCTATTGTTTTGATAGTTTTTAAATTGTTTTCCTTTTTTCAAACTATTTTCTAAGACCAATTCTGTTTTATGAAGTGATTTAACTCCTAAATTTTCCTCTTCTTCATCAGAAATCTTACTATGTGATAGGTTAGCTATTCTTTTATTTGTTCTTTTACTAATACCTGTTATGCTAGCTCCTAGTGAATTTTTAGATTCCTTGTTTTTAATGTTCTTCCCATTTTTAATAGTATTGTTTTGAAACTTTAATTTAGTTTTAGAAGTTTTAGATTTAGTCTTATTTCTATTTGTTTTTTTCTTATCATTTAAATTAGAAATATCTTTTTTATTTTGCCCTTTACCTGTATTTATTTTATCTTCAATATTCTCTAATTCATCATAGCTATAGCTTTCATTGTGATTGTCACTTTCAATCTCATTTAATCTTTCATCCATCATAGCTTTGAATGGAGAGTTGTCTATTTCATCTATTTGATTTATTTTGCCTATATTTTCTTCTGTTTTAGGAGATTTTATATCTTTATTGGATTCATAAGTTTCTTTTTTAAATTTATCCTTGTTAGTTTTATTCTTATCAAACCTAGATCTCCTATTAGTTTTAATATCATTTGGGTGCTTACTTTTATCAGATGATTTAGATATTTTTTCACTTTTCCCAATATTAGTAGAATCTTTTATACTTGATATGTTAGAGCCAACTGATAAATCTTCACTATTACTCATCTCATCTTCAAAATTAGATTTGTCAGATTTATTAATAATATTACTTTCACTTTCTTCTGATTTTGAATTGATGTCTTTAGCATCTTTTGAATCCCTATATTGTTTTTTACGCGATTTACTTTTTGTAGTTAAGCTTTCTTTTGGCTTTTTATAATTATTCTTATCTTTGTTTAATCTATAATCAATTAATTGTTCTTTTTGATTTTCTTTTAATTTGGATATATCTATATCCTGAACTTTATTGCTTATATTAGTTGTTGTCCCCTTAGATAGATTTTCTTCTATCAATCCATCCTTACTATTTTTCAATATGATTTTATCTTTAGATTTAAAGCGTTCATTCTTCTCTTTCAATATTTCACCCCCTACTAGTCATCTTCTGATTTTAAAAATAACTCTGTAAAATATTTTTGACCTTTGGAAGTTATTTTAGCTGTAAAAGATATCTTTGATAAGCCATCTTCTCCATAGTATAGATTTTCTTTAACTTCCATAATTTCTAAATCTAAAGACTTCTGAGTTGGCAAGTTATATTCTTCTGTTTTAGCTTTAATTAAAAAACCCGACTCTCTCAAAATACGAAAAAGTCGGTTTCTCCCTATATCTAATCCATTTTGTTTTAGTATCTTTGATAAATTACCTATTAATATGGAATCATCTGAAGCCAATATATTATTTGCAAATTCTACCTTTTCCTCTTGTAGTATAAGTTTCTTTTCTTTTTCATCAATTATATTGTTAGCTACCTGTAATGCTTTAGCCATAAGTTCTTCATTGTTTAAAGACTCTTGTCCACTAATATATCCTCCTGACTTTCTTATAGACGGTAATACTTCTGAGGTTACCCATCTTTTGAATTCTTTTGCCTTAGGTAAATTGCTTGAAAGAATTAAAGAATACATGCCAGATTCATTGATGATATTCATATTTCTAATTTGCCTGCCGTCGTGAATCCCGACATCAGCTTTATCTTCATTGCTAACATGTCTAGATAAGGCATCTCTAGAATTTTTATATCCTAAAGCATCTGAGATATCCTTTGCTACAAACCAAGGATTAAAATTTTTATCTTGTATGATTCTAATTGAACCTAGCTCTTCATGTTCATATATTTTTAAATTTGACATTCTATTCCTCCTTCAGAACTTCTTCTGGTTTAGTTGTCATAATAGAATAAAGTAATGTATCCTTTGGAAATTTATCTACAAAAGGAATAATTACATTTCCATAAAATAAAAGACCCTCTCCTTCATTGGAGTTGGTCACATAAGATAGTTGATGGGGAGATATATTTAATTGTTTTGCTAAAATTTGTCTATCGCCAGCAGCTTGATTTAGCATATATATAAAGTCAGAGTTCTCAAATATATTTTCTATTTCTCTGGATGCCAGTAAATCTTTAATATTCTGTGTTATCCCTGTAGGCATCCCTCCCCATTTACGAAATCTCTTCCATATTTCTACTGAATAAGATGCAGTTTGTTCTTCTTTTAATAATAGGTGAAATTCATCTACATAGTATCTAGTGTTCCTCTTCTCTGCTCTATTTTTTGTCACTCTATTCCAAACTTGGTCTTGAACTATTAACATACCTATCTTTTTTAGCTGGTTTCCCAGCTCTTTGATATCATAACAAACCAATCTATCGTCTACATCTACATTGGTTTTATTATTAAATACATTTAGTGACCCTGTAACATATATTTCTAATGCTGTTGCTAATCTCTTTGCTTCCGGTTCTTCTTGTTCTCTAAGAATATTGTATAAGTCTTCTAATATAGGCATATTTTCAGGTCTAGGGTCTCCTAAGAATTTCCTATATACAAGTCTTACTGATCTATCTATAATAGTTTTTTCTACTGGCTCTAATCCATTTTTACCTCCTACTACCAATTCACATAGTGATAAAACAAAGTCTGACTTTAAAGACAATGGATTTTCATCATCACTATAAGCAAGGTTTAAATCCATAGGGTTAATGTATTGAGTAGATGTAGGAGATATTTTAATAACTTGTCCATTTAGCTTATTTACTAAGGGATAGTACTCAGCCTCTGGATCACAAATTATAATATCATCTTCTGTTATTAAAAAAGCATTGGTTATTTCTCTTTTGGCCGAAAAAGATTTACCTGATCCTGGTGTCCCCAATATCAATCCATTTGGGTTTTTAAGTTTTTTTCTATCTACCATTATCATATTATTCGATAGTGCATTTAAGCCATAATATAGTGACTCTCCAATCATAAATAGCTCCTGAGTTGTAAAAGGTACAAATATTGCAGTTGAACTTGTTGTAAGCCCTCTTGTTATTTTTAGCTTATTTTCTCCCAATGGTAAAGAAGACATAAGAGCTGTCTCCTGCTGATAATCTAATCTTTTAAGGGCACAGTTATATTTTTGAGCAATACCATTAGCTTGAAATATAGTGTTATCTAGCTTTTGTCTCTTTTTAGAAGTATTTACTATAATTATAGTAACTAAAAACATTCTTTCATTTCTATTTTGCAAATCCTCTAATAGTGATTTTGCCTCTCCACCAAATGTAGATAAATCTGATGGAATTATATCCATGTCATAACCTGCTCTAACTGCCTTTTTTTGTTCTTCTATCTTCATTCTATCTAGGTCTGTAATCTTTCTTTTGACATTTTTTATAGCTTCTGTTTGGTCTAATGACTTTATGTGAAAGTTTGCTATAATGTCATTTTCCATATCTAAAAAATCTGCTAACATTCTATCTGTAAGTTCTGGTGCCAATATCTGTAAAAATGAACAAGCTCCATAGGTGTTTCCCATACGGAAAGATTTAGGATCTGCGAAATTAAAGGATATAGGTGCTATTACATCTTTAGTACTCATTCCACTTTTCTTTATAAGGTTCCAATCAAATTTTGACTTTTCATTTGTGCCTTGGTTTAGCATTTGATGTAATAATTCTATACGTTCTTTTCCATCCAATGAAAAGGATTCTACCCCCATTACCTTAAAATTATTTAGTATATCACTTTCTATTCTTTCAAGTCTTGGTTTAGCAAGTTTGATACTATTTGCATCTATTCCAAAGGTTATATACTTTGTTTTTACTAATCCATTGTTTCCCTTTGATAATTGATTTTTTAGCATATCAGAGTATTCTGTTCTTATATCATTAAAATCATCTTCTTGCTCTTGAATGATGATATTATCCATTATCTCATCACCTTTCCCTGTCTGATTTAGAAAGGTTAGTTGAATAGTGATACTGGAATCAAAGTAATTCAAGAAATCACAGTAGTTTTCAAATATTAGAGCCTTATCATCATTTTGTGCCAGTAGATAATTGATATCATAAAATTTAATAGTTTTACTATATCTCTTATCAGAAACCTGCATAATACCATCTGGATAAATCCTTTTGTATGGTATGGTCTGCTGTGTTGTTTCAGGTGCTTTTCCTTTCTTGTTTTTAGACTTGGACTTTTTAGCCATCTTTGTCTTTTTGTATTTTTTATTCTTTTGTTCTTTTAAAGCTTTTTTATTTTTTTCTAGTTTCTTTTTTTGTCTTTTTTGTTGCTGATGCTCTATTTCCATCTGCTCTACTCCTCTCAATTTTGTTTAAATATTCATAGAAATTTTCCGTCTTATAAATTCTCACCTTAGGATTTATAAATTTTTGTCTGATTATATATCTTGCATACTTCTCTAAGGGAATTCCATCTTTTTCAAATATACCTAGAAGAAAAAAAGGCATAGCCACGACAATCATCACCATAAGTGCGAAGTCATTACCTATTGCCTTTCTAGTTAATAAATATAATGGAACTGAAAACAATGCTCCTATAGAAAAGAAAATCAACTGTCTTTTAGTAAGATTAAATATAACTTTTGTTTTAACCTTACTTAAATCTTTAGGAACTGGAACAAATGCCATTAATTATCCTCCTCTTCTATCTCATGTATACATATCTCTTGAGAAAATAAATCATTAAAGCTTTCAAGCTCTTCTTCCATCTCAATTATTCTATCTTGCTGATATATTAACTCATCTATAACCAAGTCTTGTTCTCCAAGTAGATTATTTAAAAATACTTCTTGTTCTTCTATTCTTTTTCTTTGAGTCTTTTGCTTGTATAAAGATATTGATGTGCCTAAAACAGCTATTCCTCCTAGTAGTCCTGGTAATGCTCTTTTAATTTTATTGTTTGTATTTTTCATTTTATTCCCTCTTTCTTTATTTTATTTTAATGTGCATTTAAAATAGACTTTGAAATTGAACCTGTTTTAAACAAGCTAAAACATAGTAGTACTGTATATGTTAAAATCATAGCTATGCTTGCATGAATATTATCAGTAACAACTATTGTTTTTACTAAAACTGAGTATATTCCAACACAGACCATGATAAAGAAACCTTGTATTGCAAGTGCAAATAAGCCTCTAAAATAATTGTTACCAACCTGCCCCCACTCTTTATTGGCCATGGTAGCTAGGGGAATTGCAGCCATACTACTTACCAAATAGATTTCGATCATTCTTCCATATAATATTACTGTAATTACAATAGACAGTGCATCCATGCAAAATCTTACTATTGTAGTTTCCAGACTAATAGCAATTAGTTCC
>JBQDBK010000018.1:0-22501 GCA_052090825.1 Peptoniphilaceae bacterium
TATAAAAGTCTATGGAAGTATAGCTTGACTATCGTCCATAGGCTTTTTATTTTTTAATTATTTATTAATAAAATTTTAAATCATAAAGAACTATAAAGACCAGCTATATTTATAGCTGGTCTTTATAGTTTAATTTAACTTGCTTAATAAATTTATAATAAAGTCATAGACTCTTTTAGTTGAAGAAATGCTTAATGTTTCTTGAGGAGTATGAGCACCTCTTATATTTGGTCCAATAGAAATCATATCTAAGTTTTTATACTTTTGATAAAAGACTCCACATTCAAGACCACCATGAGTAATATCAATGGTCATTTCTTTACCATACATATTTTTATAAAGGTTCATTGTTAATTCTCTAAGTTTAGAATCTTCCTTATACTCCCATTCGGGATAAAAATTTGAATAATTATAATCTACCTTATATTTTTCAGAAATCTTATTAAATTTTTCTTTAAATTCCTCCATAAGACTTTCTTTGTTAAATCTTATTGAATTCCATATTTCATAAGCACCATTATCTATTTTTTTAACTATTGCAAGATTAGAGGATGATGCAACAAAACTTTTACTTTCATCTGTAAATTTATCTACTCCAGTAGGTAATTCCAATAAATAATTAGCAAATCTTCTTGTAGATTCCTTACTTTGACCTGTATCAAAATAAGAAATTTTTGAATAAGTTATATTTAGCTTACCTTCTATATTTGAATACTTAAGTTTTAATTTGTCTATAGCTTTATCTATATTCTTTTCATTTTTAATAGCAAGTTTAATTTTGCCACTTCTTGGGATAGCATTGTCTTTAGATCCGGAATTAAAATCTATTAGCATAGAATCCTCTAATTCATTTATAAAGTCTGCCATAACAACAATCATATTTCCTTTAGGATTTGCTATCTCCATTCCACTATGTCCACCAGTGAATCCTGAAAATGTAAATTCATAACAATTAAGTTCAGAGTCTATTTGGTCTAATTCAGGGCTGAAATAAGACATATAAAGTTCTCCACCAGCAGAACCTACAGTTGTTATACCTTCTTCTTCTGAATCTATGTTAATTAGATATTCCCCAGTAAGAATATTATCATCTAAAGCTATTGCACCACCTAAATTGGTTTCTTCTGAAACTGTAATTAAAACCTCTAAAGCTGGGTGATCAATCTCGTTACTATCTAAAATAGCAAGTGCCATAGCAATTCCAATTCCATTGTCTGCACCAAGAGTCGTTTTATTAGCATGAATTTCATCTCCATCAACTATTAGTTCAATAGGGTCTGTGTTAAAATTATGCTTAGAGTCATCATCTTTTTCAGGGACCATATCCATATGTCCTTGAAGTATAACTCCTTTAGAATTTTTGTGATTTTTTGTAGAATCTTTTTTTATTATTACATTTAATGCCTTATCTTGTATAACTTCTAAGTTTCTTTTATTAGCAAATTCAACCAGATAGTTTGATATATCTTTTTCATTTCCTGAAGATCTAGGAATACTAGATATTTCTTGGAAATATTTAAAAACTTTTTTTGGTTCTAAATCATTTAATTTCATATTGTTCCTCCAAATTTTCTATTATCTTTAAAACGAGTTCTTTTCCTTTTTTCATGGAAGATATAGGAATAAATTCATATCTACCATGAAAATTATATCCCCCAGTAAATATATTAGGACAAGGTAAACCCATAAAAGAGAGTCTAGCGCCATCAGTTCCACCTCTAATAGGTTTTATAATAGGTACTATATTAAGTTCTTCCATAGATTTTTTTGCCAAGTCTACTATATACATATGATCTTCTATTTTTTCCTTCATATTATAATAAGAATCTGTTAATTCAATTGAAATTATATCTTTATATTTTTTATTTAAAAATTCTACAGCAGATTTTAAAATAATTTTCTTTTCTTTAAATTTTTCCATATTATGATCTCTGATAATATAATTTAGTTTTGTATTCTCAACATCTCCTTCAATATTTGTTAATAAGAAGAAACCTTCGTAGTCTGTAGTGTATTCTGGTCTCATGTTTACAGGAAGCATAGAATTTAATTCCATTGCAATTAATTGAGAATTTACCATAATATTCTTGGCAGATCCAGGATGTACATTCTTTCCCTGTATAGTAATTTTAGCACTAGCTGCATTAAAATTTTCATATTCCAGTTCACCTAAAGGGCCTCCATCTACAGTATATGCAAAATCTGCATTAAATAAAGTAACGTCAAATAAATCTGCTCCTCGGCCTATTTCTTCATCAGGGGTAAAAGCTATTTTAATATCTCCATGCTCTATTTCTGGATTTTTCAATAGATGTTCAATTGCTGAAACAATAATGGCTATACCTGCTTTATCATCTGCTCCTAATAAAGTATTACCATCAGTAGTGATAAGCTCTTCACCAATTAAATTTTTTAAAAAAGGGAATTCTGATTCTTTTATAGAAAATTTTTCGTTGAGCTTTATATCGCCACCCATATATTTAATTATTTGAGGTTTAACATTTTTAGCAGTCATATCTGGAGAGGAGTCCATATGTGCTATAAAGCCAATCTTAGGTAAATTTTTATTACTATTTGATTTTAAACTAGCATAAACATAAGCATTTTCATCCATAGTAACAGTATCTAAGCCTAAATCTTCTAATTCTTTAACTAAAAATTTAGCTAATTCAAATTGTGATTTTGTAGAAGGCATTGTATTTGAATTCTCATCAGAAGTAGTTTCAAATTTAACATATTCTAAAAATCTTTCTACTATATTTATATTTTTCATAAGCCACCTCTTTAATTTATTTCACCTATCTACAATATAATATATTTATTAATTTTTTAACACCCATTATTAAATATTTATTTAATAATTACAATTAATCGTAGAAGAAAGCTTAAATAGTTTTAATATATCTTTAAACTTAGAAATTTCTTCTATATAATAGATATAGTAAGTTTAAAAGGAGACAAATATGAAAATTACAAACGATATAATAACAAATTCAGTTTTTTTAATATTAGTTATTGCTTTGACAATATATTCTTTTTCTAGAAAAAAGACCTTAAATGGTATAGCTTTTTCTATTATAAGTGTAATATATGCTTTTTATATGTATGGAAAGTGGTTTAAATGAAAATACTTATTGTAGGTGGTGGAATTTCTGGATGTTTTTCTGCTATTGAATTGGCAAGAGCAGGGCATAATGTAAAAATTTTAGAAAAAAAAGATAGAATTTTAAAGAAAATGTTAATTACTGGAAATGGTAGATGTAATTTAACTAATTCTAAACTATCAACTAATAACTATAATAATTATGAATTCGTAAAGTATGGATTAGAAAATTTTAATAATGAAGTTTTTAGAGAGTATTTAAAAACACTTGGGATTTTAACAGTAGAAGAAGAGCAAAATAGGATTTATCCTCTTACTTTAAAAGCTCAAAGTGTTGTTAATCTAATTTTATATGAGTTGGAAGATTTAGGGGTTGAGATATTAACTCAAAGTTCTGTAATAGACATAAAAAAAGATGAGGGTATTTTCAAATTAAAAACTAATGAGAATGAATATATAGCTGATATAGTTATTTTTGCAGTAGGAGGTAGTTCTGCTCCAAAACTAGGCAGCGATGGTAAATCTTATAAAATCTTAGAAAAATTAGGTCATAAACTTACTCCTATATATCCTTCCTTAAGCCAAATTGAATTAGATTCAAAGTTTTTAAAACATTTAAGTGGAGTAAAAGTTATTGGAACAGTATCTTTATTCGATAAAGATAATTTATTAAAAAAAGAAAAAGGAGAAATATTATTTACTAATTATGGAATAAGTGGGCCACCAGTCTTAAATTTATCAAAATATGTCAATCTTAATAATGATAAAGACTTATATGTTAAACTTCCTTTATTAAATATATTAGAAGATGAAAAAAAATTAAGAAACTTAATATTAAATCAATTTTACTTACTAAATGATTATTCTCTTGAAAGGTGGCTAAGTGGTTTAGTAGATAAAAAATTTATAAATTATATTTTAGACAAAGTGTTTTTAGATAAAAATATAAAAATAGGATCTATAGAAAAAGATAAATTAAATAAATTAATTGATATATTATTTGAAAGTAGATTTAAAGTAATAAAAACTAGGGGATTTGAAAATTCTCATGTATCTGCAGGAGGATTTAAACTAGAAGAAATAGATAGAGAAAGTATGGAATCTAAAAAAGTAGAAAATCTCTATATAATTGGAGAAACTTTAGATATAGATGGTGATTGTGGTGGTTATAATATACAATGGGCATTCTCATCTGCTATGTGTGCCACTAGAGCAATATCTTTTAAAAACTATTCTCATATGTTATAATTTCAACAATAGATGGAGGAATGCATGTTTTATTTAAAGAGAGCATTAGAAAAGTATGGAGAAATAAAGGTTTCCATAGTAGGTTGTGGAATTATGGGGACATCACTGTTAACACAATTAAATTTATTAGATAATTTTAAACCTCAGGTGTTATCTTCAAGGAGAATTGAATCAGTTTTAAGAGCTTTTGAAAAAGCTGAAATAGATAGAAGTAAAATAAAAATAACAAATGATATAGATGAAGCTAAAGCTTACTTAAAAGAAGGGTACTATATTGCTACGACTAATTCTGATATAGCGGCTAAGTGCTCTGAATGTGTTGTTGACTGTACAGGAGATACTGAAGAAGGAGTCAAGATTAGCTTAAGTGCAATAGAAGCAGGAGTTGATATAGTTACTTTAAATGTAGAAATGGATGCTACAGTAGGTCCTTATTTAAAACACTTAGCTGATGAAAAAGGTGTATTATATACTGGGTCTAGTGGAGATGAACCAGGCGCTATTATAGAACTTTATGAATTTTTAATATCTCTTGGATTTGAAGTATTAGTTTTAGGTAAAGGGAAAAATAATAAATTAAATAATTATGTTACAAGGGAAGAATTAGAAGAAGAAGCAAAACTTAAAGGAATAAATCCAAAGATGCTTACTTCTTTTGTAGATGGAACTAATACAATGACTGAATTAAATGCTGTTTGTAATGCAACAGGTTTTGTACCTGATATTAGAGGATGTCATTGTTTTAATACGAGTAGAGATAATATTTCAAAAGATATTGACTTGAAGGAGAATGGATCTAAGTTAAATTCTTATGGAATTGTTGATTTTGCAATGGGAGTTGCACCAGGAGTTTTTGCAATAGCTAAAGCTAAATCAGAAATTATTTCAGATGAGATGAGGTATCTTTCAATGGGAGAAGGACCTAACTTCTCCATATACAGGCCCTATCACTTAACTAGTATAGAAACACCTAATTCCATAATTAGAGCTGTAGTATTAAGAGATTCATCAATTGTTTCAATAGGAGAACCTGTGGCTGATACCATAACTATAGCTAAGAGAGATATTAAAGCTGGAGAAAAAATTGTTGGTATAGGTGGAAATGATGTTTTTGGTCAACTAGAAAGAATAGAGGTTTCTAGAAAAGAAGATTTGGTTCCAATTGGGTTAATTGTAGGAAAAGTTACAAGTAAAGTTGATATAAAAAAAGGGACTGCTATAAAATACTCGGATTTAAATTTAGATAAAGATTCTTTAATTGTAAATTTAAGAAGGAAACAGGATAATTTTTTTATTGACCTAAGAGAAAATTCATTATAAAATATATCAATATAAGATAAAGGGTGGTTGTTTGAGAATTACACAAGAATTAGATTATGCTTTTAGAATTTGTGGTTATCTGGCTCAAAATGAAGGAAATGTTTTAGGAGCTCCTAAGATAGCTAAAGATAGAGCTATACCTGAGAGATTTACACTTAGGATTTTAAGAAAACTTAATTTAGCTGGAATAACACAAGCCAAAAGGGGATCTCAAGGTGGTTATACTTTAAAAAAACCTAAAGAAAATATAAATCTTTATGATATAGTAGTAGCAATTGATGGTCCTATAACTATAAATAAATGTTTAGCACGAGAAGATTCTTTTTGTTCTTTTAATGGAGATGACCCTATAAAAAGACAGTCTTGTAAATTTCATTGTAAATTTAATGAAATACAAAGGAATATTATAAATATGTTTAAAAATGAAACATTAGATAAGTATATATAGAGCTAAGATAAAGACGGGTGTACTGGTAGATCTTAAAGAGAGTGTTTGTTTGGTGGAAAAACATAGATTTTAAGTATACAGATCAACTTTTGAGCTCAAGGTTAGTCGCCTAAGACGTAAAAGTGATAGTTTCTATAACTAGGGTGGTACCGCGGTAAAATCGTCCCTTCTCATATGAGAAGGGGTTTTTTTATAAAAATTAGGAGGTAAGAATGAAAGTATTTAAAGCTCTTTCTAAAGAAGCAGTTAAAGACAGAGAAGAGAATATATCTAAATATTGGGATGAAATAGATCTTCTTCATAGGTCAGTAGATACAAGAGAAGGTAAGGAACCTTATATATTTTATGAAGGTCCTCCAACAGCAAATGGAAGACCTGGAATACACCATGTAATGGCTAGAACTTTAAAAGATTTAACTTGTAGATTTAAAACTATGAATGGTTATCAAGTTAAGAGAAAAGCTGGTTGGGATACTCATGGTTTGCCAGTTGAAATAGAAGTTGAGAAAAAATTAGATATTCACAGCAAACCAGAAATAGAGGAATATGGAATTGCAAAATTCAATGAAATGTGTAAATCATCAGTATTCGAATATGAGAAAGAGTGGAGAACTCTTACTAAAAGAATGGCATATTTAATAGACTTAGACCATCCATATGTAACTTTAGAAAATGATTATATAGAATCAGTTTGGCATATTTTAGATAAAATGCACAAAGATGGTTTAATTTATGAAGGGCATAAAATTTTACCATACTGTCCAAGATGTGGAACTGGTCTAGCGTCTCATGAAGTTGCCCAAGGATATGAAGAAATAAAAACAACAACAGTAACAGCAAAGTTTAAATTAAAAGACAAGGATGAATACTTCCTAGCGTGGACAACAACTCCTTGGACTTTACCATCAAATGTTGCCTTGGCAGTTAATAAAGATGTAGACTATGTAAAAGTAAAATATGAAGATGAAATTTATTATCTAGCAAAAGCACTAGCTCCTAAGGTAATAGAGGGAGAATATGAAGTATTAGAGGAGATGAAAGGTAGCGCTTTAGAGCATATTGAGTATGAGCAATTATTACCTTTTATAAAAACTGATAAGAAAGCTTTTTATGTAGTTTGTGCTGACTATGTAACAACAGAAGATGGAACTGGTATTGTCCATACAGCCCCTGCTTTTGGAGAAGATGACTATCAAACAGGTAGGAGATATGATTTACCAGTAATAAATCCAGTAGATGAAGAAGGAAAATTTATACAAACACCTTGGAAAGGACAATTTGTAATTGATTCTGATCCAGATATAATAAGTTACCTAATAGAAAATGACAAGATTTTCAAAAAACAAAAATTTCTTCATAACTATCCACATTGCTGGAGGTGTCATACACCACTAATTTATTATGCTAAGCCATCTTGGTATATAGAAGTAACTAAATTTAAAGAAAAACTGATAGAAAACAACAATGGAGTAAATTGGTTTCCAGAATTTGTTGGAGATAAGAGATTTGGAAATTGGCTTGAGAATTTAAATGACTGGGCTATATCAAGATCGCGTTATTGGGGAACACCACTTCCAATATGGAGATGTGAATGTGGGCATGTTGAATCTATTGGGTCAAGAAAAGAATTAGTAGAAAAAGCAATTGAAGATATAGATGAAAGTATAGAATTACACAGACCGTATGTAGATGATATTCATATAACTTGTCCTAAGTGTGGGAAGCCAATGACTAGAGAAAAGGATGTAATAGATGTTTGGTTTGATTCGGGTTCTATGCCTTTTGCCCAATGGCATTATCCATTTGAAAATAAAGATAACTTTGATCAATTGTTCCCAGCTAACTTTATTTGTGAAGGTATTGACCAAACAAGAGGATGGTTCTACTCACTACTTGCTATATCAACATATATGACAGGCAAAAGTCCATATAAGAATGTTCTGGTAAATGACTTGATTTTAGATAAGTTTGGTAAGAAAATGTCTAAATCAAAGGGAAATACCGTAGCTCCTTTTGAATTATTTGATAAATATGGGGCAGACGTGGTTAGATGGTATTTAATCTATGTTTCACCACCTTGGTCTTCTACTAAATTTGATGAAGATGGATTAAGAGAAGTTGACTCTAAATTTTTTAGGTCATTAAGAAATATATATAATTTCTTTAGCCTATATGCAAATACAGATGAAATTGATCCTAGAGAATTTAATGTGTCATATGAAGATAGAGATGAAATAGACAGATGGTTATTATCTAAGTTTAATAACTTAGTAAAAACAGTTAAGGAAGATATGGAAATTTTTGAATTAACTAAGGTAGTTCGTGAAATTCAAGAATTTGTAATAGAAGATTTTTCTAACTGGTATATTAGAAGAAATAGGAATAGATTTTGGAAGACAGAAGTAGATAATGATAAAAAAGCTGTTTATAATACAACTTATGAAGTTTTATTATCTTTAACTAAATTAATAGCTCCAATTGTTCCTTTTATATCAGAAGAATTATTTAAATCCTTATCTGATGGAGAATCAGTTCATCTTGAGTACTACCCAGATTATGATGAGAGTTTAATAGATAAAGGCTTGGAAGAAAAAATGGATTTGGTAAGGAATTTAGTAACTCTTGGTCGTGCATCTAGAGAAGAAGTTAAAATAAAAGTACGTCAACCAATTTCTAAAGTAATAATTGATGGTAAATTTAAGGAAGTTATCGGAGATTTAGAAGAGCTTATAAAAGATGAATTAAATGTAAAAGAAGTTTCATTTGAAGAAGATCTTTCAGTATTTATGGATTACGAGTTAAAACCAAACTTTAAAGTTGCAGGTTCAATACTAGGATCAAAAATTAAAGATTTTACTAAAATACTAAAAGAAGTTGATACAAAAGAGTTTGTAAATAAACTTGAAAATGGATCTATAATTCTTGAATTAAATGGAGAAGAAACTGAAATACAAAAGGATTATATATTGATTAACATTAAATCTAAAGAAGGCTTTGATGTTATGATGGAAAATAATTTATTTGTAATTCTAGATACAGATTTAACTCCTGACTTAATTAAAGAAGGGATTGTAAGAGAGATTGTATCTAAAGTTCAACAACTAAGAAAGTCAGAAGATCTTGATGTATTAGATAAAATAGAAATACTATATCAAGCTGATGATGAAGTTAAAGAAGCTATAAATAGTTTTGAAGATTTTATAAAAGAACAAACCTTAGCTCTTGAAATAAAATTACAAGAAGTAAAAACAGAAGAAGTAGATATAAACGGACATCAAGCAAAAATCATTATAAAAAAAATATAAATTAATCTTAAATAAATAGTCGATCTTAAGATCGACTATTTATTTTTTTAGATGAATGATATAATTATTTGGAGTTATTGGAGGTATATTTTGTTAGAAAAAAATAATTGGTCAAATGAAATTTATAAAGAATTGATAAATATAATAAGTACATACAAAAGTAATAAATTTACTAAAATATATGATAGAAATTATGTTGTATCAGATTGGGATAATACTTCTGCAAGTTTTGATGTAGAGGAAGCAGTTTTCATTTATCAAACTATGAATTTAAAATTCAACATGGATAAAGAAGAATTTGAATATATATTAAAAAGAGATTTAGATTTAGATAAATTAAATAAAAATATAAAAGTTTTAATAAATGATCTAATAATAGAATATTCTTTTTTGTATGATTTAAAAAACATTAAAAATTTAAAAGAAATAAAAGAATATGAAGAATACAGCAAGTTTCTAGCTAATATGATCTATATGTTTCTTGAATTTACTTACTCTTTGGATTATTCAACAGCCTGTTTAAAGATTATCTACTTATTTTATGGAATGACAGAAAACGAAGTAAGAAATTTAGCAAGAAATGCCATAGATTACTTTAAAGATTACAAAATAAATAAAAAAACTTACAAGGATAAATTGAGTAACGGTTATGAATTTAGAGTTGATTGTAAACTAGGACTTAGGGAAATAAAAGAGCAGGCCAATCTTTTTAATACTTTAAGAAAAAATAAGATAGATTGCTATATTTCTAGTGCATCATTAGAGATAGTTGTTGAAGAGTTTGCTTGCTCTAAATCATTCAACTATAATTTTAAAAGAGAAAATATAAGTGGATTAAATTTATTAAAAGATAAAAATGGAAAATTCTTGGCAGAAGTAGATCCTAAAAAAATAAAAACTTATTTAGAAGGAAAAGTAGATTTCATTAAAAAATTAGAGGGATTTTATAAAAAACCGCCCGTTCTTGTTATGGGAGATAGTGATGGAGATTATTTTGCTTTAAGCTATGAAGGATTAAAATATGCTTTAATAATAGAAACGGGATCGAAAGGTAAAATAAGTAGATTGAAAAATTTAGCGAAAAAACCTAGAAATTCAAAATCTACAATCTACTTATTACAAAATAGAGATAATGAAAAGGGTTTACTAGTTTAATTTTATTAAAGACCAAAGTTAATTTTTATGATGATAGTGGAGAAATAAATGAAAAGATATATATATGATGAACTTAATAAAATAAAGAAACAAGTTTCTTTTTCTATGCCAGGACATAAATCAAAAAATATTTTTGATTTTGATTTAACTAGTGATTTAACAGAGACTATTACAACTGATAATCTGTTGAATCCAGATGGAATAATAAAAAAATCTCAAGAAGAAGTTGCTAAAATTTATGGTGTAAAAAAGTCTTTTTATATACCAAATGGATCAACAAGTGCCCTTCATATTGCCTTGTCTATAGTGACTAAACCAGGCGATAGAGTTTTACTGCAAAGAAATTCTCATCTAAGCATATACAATGCTTTAGTTTTATGTGATTTAAATCCAAGCTATATATATGCTAATTATAATGAAGATTATAATTTAATAACTGGGATAGAACCTAAAGATTTAGAGAGGGAGCTATCTTTAAATAAAAATATAAAAGCAGTAGTTCTAGTTAGTCCAAATTACTTTGGTATATGCTTAAAACTGAAAGAGATATCAGAAATTGTACATTCTTATGGAGCATATTTAATAGTAGATGAAGCTCATGGAACACATTTAAATTTCACTAGATACAAAGAGTATTCAGCCATAAATTATGCTGATATAATAGTACATTCAACCCACAAAACTACACCTAGTCTTACACAATCAGCTTTACTCCATATAAATACTGACAAGATAGAAACAAAAGAGGTTTTAAAATATATGAAACTATTTTTATCAACTTCACCATCTTATATATTAATGCAATCATCAGAATTTTCTATAGACTATATGGAAAAGAGAGCATATGATTTATTTGAAAAAAATCTTGATTATATAAACAAATTAAAGAAAAATTTAAAAAATGTAAAATTTTTCACAGGAGATAGAAAAGACACAAGTATAGGGTGCGTTGATTTAAGTAAAATTTTATTTTCAATTAAGGGTAGAAGTGGCTTTGAGATTGTGAAAAATTTATTTTTAAGATATAATATAAGACTAGAAATGGGAGATTTGTATTATGCTTTAGCTATAAGCTCTATTATTAATGATGAAGAAGATTTTAATAAATTAAGGCTAGCTTTAGGAAAATTATCTGAGAAGAATCTAGAAGAAAAAGAAGAAATACCTATAAAATTAAATAAGGCGAAAATAGAATTAAAGCCAAGAGAAGCTTTTTACAGAGATAAGTATGAAGTTAGTATAGATAATAGTATTAATAAAATAAGCGCTTCTCTTGTATCAGCATATCCTCCAGGGATACCCTTACTGGTTCCTGGAGAACTGATAGAAGAAAATATAATCAAAGAAATAAAAGCTTATATAGAAAGTGGAATAGAAGTTGTTGGAATATATGATAATAAGATAGAGGTTGTTAAATGAGTGGATTATTTGTGACTTTTGAAGGGCCAGATGGATGTGGGAAAAGTACAATTGCAAATTTAATATATGAAAGATTAAAAGATAAATTTGATATTATAAAAACTAGGGAACCTGGTGGAACTTTAATTTCAGAAAAAATAAGAGATTTGGTGTTAGATAAGGATAATAAGGATATGGATTATAGGACCGAAGCTCTTTTGTATGCAGCTTCTAGAGCTCAACATGTAGCTGAAAAAATTAAGCCTTCCTTAGAAAAAGATAAAATTGTTCTATGTGAAAGATTTGTATTATCATCAATTGCTTACCAAGGCTATGGGAGAGACCTAGATATTAAAGATATTAAAATGATTAATAATTTTGCTACTGGAGATATACAGCCAGATATAATATTTTTATTTGATACAAAAGATAAATGGACTCTAAATAGAAAAATTAAATCTGGTGGAGATAGGATTGAAAATTCTGGCTCAGAATTTCATAAAAGAGTTATGCAAGGGTATAAAGAGCTTTCTAAAGATGACCAATATTTTGTAATTGACGCTACAAAGGGCATAGATGAAGTATTAAATGATTGTTTAAAAGTTTTAAATAAAAAAGTTGGAGGTATAATATGAAATTAGTTATATCCATAGTACAAGATGTAGATGCTGAAAATTTAGTTGAAGAAATAACAAAAAAAAATTTCAGAGTAACGAGAATGAGTACAACTGGCGGATTTTTAAAAAGTGGAAATTCAACACTGCTTTCAGGGATAGAAGATGAAAAAGTTGAAGAATATTTAAATATTATTAAAAACAATTGTAAGACAAGAGAAATCACAAAGACAATTCAATCAATTAATATTCCAGGACAAGCAATGATACCGGTGCCTATTCAAGTGAAGGTTGGCGGGGCAAGCGCGTTTGTAATTGATGTAGAAGAATTTAAGAGATACTAGGTGATAAATATGAAAATGATTATAGCAATAATTCAAGATAAATTTATTGATAAGTTAATGGATAGATTTTTAGATGAAGAAATATATGTAACAAAGGTGTCAACTTCAGGAGGTTTTTTCAAAAGTGGGAATACAACACTTTTAGTTGGGGCAGATGAAAGTGAACTAGACCATATAGATTCTATTTTTAGAGAAGTAACTCAAACTGAAGAAGTAAAAACTGAAATGGGAAGTTTTGAAATAAGCGGAGCTACTATTTTTGTTATTGATGTTGAAAAGAGTTTAAGAATATAATGTTACTTGATTTTGTAGGGAATAAAGATATACTTATACAATTAGAAAAAAATTTAAAAAGTAAGGATTTATCTCACGCTTATTTATTTGTAGGGAATGAAGGACTTGGCAAATTTACTGTTGCAAGAGCTTTTGCTAGTAAAATTTTAGAACCAAGTAGAGACTCGCTTAATTATAAAGAAGACTATGAACATCCTGATTTAAAAATAGTTAGAAGTGATTCTTCCGTTAAAAAGAGTCAAATAGAAGAATTAATTCAAGAGGCATCTATGAAGCCTTATATGGCAGATTATAAAGTTTTTATAATAGATGGTTTTGATGATGTAACTATCAGTGGGCAGAATTCATTACTTAAAACATTAGAAGAACCTGAAGATTATTTAAAGATAATTCTTATAGCTTCTTCAACTGATAATATACTTCCAACTATTTTATCCAGGTCAAGAATTATAAAGTTTAAGGATATTCCTGAGGAGGATATAAAAGAATTTCTAGTTAATAAAGAAGGTATTAATGAAAAAAATGCTATACTTTTTTCAAAACTATCGGTAGGTTCTGTAAAAAGAGCTATTAATTACTCAAGCAATCCAAGTTATTTATCCTTAAGGAATGAAAGTATAGAAGTTTTAGATAGGTTAATAAATCTTAAAGGTGCCTATTTTAGAGAAATAGATTTTTTTAAAAGAAATAAAGATTATATAAAAGAAATATTTAATATATTTATTATATTTTTAAGAGACTTAGTTTTTGTGAAGAGCAATTTAGGAGAAGAATACCTAATTAATATAGATAAATTAACTTATTTAAATAAACAAACTATATCAATTGACAGATCTTTAAAAATAATAGAAAATATAATAGAAGCAGAAAAATTATTAAAAAGAAATATAAATGCCGAGCTGACTATAGAACAGCTTCTAATACAAATTGGAGGAAATTTATGATAGATGTTGTAGGAGTCAGGTTTAAAAAAACAGGGAAGATATATTATTTTGATCCTAGAGAAACAGGAGCAAAGATATCAGATGAAGTAATAGTTGAGACTGTAAGAGGTCTTGAATTTGGCAAGATAGTGAATGAAAAAAGTATAGATGAAGAAATATTTTCTGAAATTAAACCTGTAATTAGAATAGCAACAGATGAAGATATAGGAAAGCATATAGATAATAGAAATAAAGCTAGAGAAGCAGCAATAATATTTGAAAATGAGATTGAAAAACATGGTTTAGATATGAGACTATCAGGAGCAGAATATACATTTGACAATTCTAAACTTTTATTTTACTTTACAGCAGAAAAAAGAGTAGATTTTAGAGAATTAGTAAGAGATTTAGCTGCTATTTTCAAAACAAGAATTGAGTTAAGACAAATTGGAGTAAGAGATCAGGCTAAGACAGTTGGAGGATTAGGATGTTGTGGTAGGGCTACTTGTTGTTCTACATTTATTTCGGAGTTTAGTCCAGTGTCAATTAAAATGGCAAAAGATCAAGGTTTATCTTTAAATCCTTCTAAAATATCTGGCATATGTGGTCGTTTAATGTGCTGCTTAAAATATGAGCAAGATGGTTACGAGTGCATATTGAAGAAAATGCCAAGAATTGGTGAAATAGTTGAAACAGAAAAAGGTAAGGGAACAGTTGTTTCAACTTATACAATTCAAGAATTAGTAAAAGTTGCCTTTAAGGACCAAGAAGAATCTGAATTTTTGTTATTTGAAATTGATGAAATAAAAAGAACAAGAGAATATAATAGAAGCTTTAAAAAAGATTTGGAAGATACTCAAGAAGAAAACTTAAAAATACTTAAAGAACTTGAAGGGGAGTGAGTAAGGTGAAATGCAAATTTTTTGCATTTCATTTTTTATTTTATGAAGATAGATAAATTTATAATAAGAATATATACAAAATTAAGAAATTTGATGATTAAAATTTTTGGGAATGAAAAAAAATCATTTAAAATAATAAAAATAATAATCTGTTTATTATTTACTTCTAATTATTATTATTACATAGCTGATAGAGGTGTACCTGAGATTGTAGCTATTATATTATTGTCTTTTCTTAGCTATATAGTTTTAACTACATTGGTTTATCTATCTAAAAGATTGTTAACCTTACTAAGAAGAATTAAAAGAGAGAACTTTTTACTATTTTCCCTTTTATATTATCTACTATATAAGTTTATAAATTACATAAGTTCAGATGCTTTTTTAGAAGAAAAGGAAGTATATATAATAACTTTAATATTAACTTCAATGATTTTTTTATTTTCTAAAAGTCTAGCTGCTGTAATTTTTTCAAAAAAGAAATTATCCTTTATATTTTTAATTTTAAGTTTAATATCAGGAGGATATTTATTTATATTTCTACTTGGAGATGGGGAGTCTTATGAAGATTATAAAAATTTAAATCCAGGGCCAAAAAAAATTACTAGTCAAGTAGAAACATCGTCAAAAACATTTTTTTATGGTGAGGACGAACAAAAGACTACTAATCTTTTAAGTTACGTTAATTATTCTGGCAACACAAAAAAAGTAAGGGATAAGTATTTTAAAACAACATTAGCTAATGCACCCATTAAGGGGAAGGTTTGGTACCCTGAGGGAAAAGAGAAATCGCCAGTTTTATTTATGATACATGGAAATCATAGGTTTACAGAAGAAAATTATTTGGGATATGAGTATCTAGGAAGATATTTAGCTAGGAGAGGAATAGCTTTTGTATCAGTAGATGAGAATATTTTAAATGGATTTTTTAAATTTGGTTTAAAAAACGAAAATGATGCGAGAGCAATACTTTTATTAGAAAATATTAAATATACTTTAGATAAAAATAAAGATCCTAAATCCGAGTTTTATAATTTATTTGATGAAGATAAAATTTGTCTTGCAGGACATTCTAGAGGTGGGGAGGCTGTTGTAATAGCTGAAAACTATAATAAATTAAATTATAATCCTGATAATGGGGAAAGATTAGATTATAACTTTAATTTGAAGGGGATAATATCAGTATCTCCAACAGTTGACCAATATAATCCATCAGATAAGAACTTAGAATTAAAAAATATAAACTTTATGACCATACATGGAAGCCACGATAATGATGTAACAGGGTTTTCTGGTATGAAAATATATGAAAATACAAAGATAAGTGAAGAAGATAAATTTAAAACCGCAATTTATCTATCTAATGCGAATCATGGACAATTTAATGAGAGATGGGGCAGAGCTGATGCAGATCCACCTTATAGTTTATTGATAAATAAAAAAGCCTTAATGCCAGAAAAAAAGCAAGAAGAGATATTATCTGAACTAACATATGAATTTTTAAAAAATTCTTTTGGACTTAAAGAAAGTAAGGATATTTTTAAAAATCTTCATGATTATAATTTAAGTGACTCTATATTTTATTCTAGATATGAAGATGGAAGTTTTAATAATATATGTGATTTTGAAGATGATTATAATTTAGAAACGTTTAAGCTAGGTAAGGTTAAATTTAATAACTTTGATTTAAAAGATTCAATATATGAGTCAGATGTTTCTGTAGGAGGAACTTATATAAATAATACAGGTCTTAATTTAAAGTTATATAATGATTCAGAATATGAACTTATATTTGATCAATATATAGAAGCGAAAGACTTTCTACAAATGGATATTTTAGTTAAGAATAAAGATGATGAATTTTCTGATCTTGATTTTGATATTGAAATAAGTGATTTAGAGAATAATAAAGCATCAATAAACTTTAAAAATAAAGATGAATTAAGAGGAAAAAGAAAAGTAGAGATTTCAAAATTACAAAATATAACAAATCAATATGAATATAAAAGTTCTTATAATACTATTAGAATACCTAATAAGAATTTTGAAAATGGCATTATAGACTTAAATAGAATAAAAAAGATAAAATTTAAATTTAAGTCTAGTAATAATAAAATAATTATTGATAATATAGGTTATTCTAATTAATTATTTTTATATATTATTATAATTTTAAGGTTTACTAAATTTTTTTTATATATTATTATAATTTTAAGGTTTACTAAATTTTTTAAAGGGTAGTAATATAAAAGAGACAAAATTAGGAGAAGATGTTTATGATTAAAACCTTACTAATCAACCAAATTGATACTATAGATGACTATAAAAATAGAAATATTTTCTTTTTAATAGGTAATATGGAAGAAGCAACAGATGTTTTATTAGATAACTTTAATTCAGTTAACTGTAAGTATTATGGCAGAAGCACGTTAAAGTATAATGGGATAAAGCTTAACATAACGACTAAAGAAATACCCGAGTTAGTTAGATTATTAGTTGGTTTAGGTCTTGATATTTATGGAGTGTATGAGCTATATGAGCCAAAGTGAAAAGATGAAAAAGGAGAGATAATTTATGAGTAAATTAATTAAAGGTTTAAATGAACAATTTAATTTTGAAATTTCAAGTGGATATATATATCTTGCAATGTCAGCTTATTTAAAAGAACAAGATATGGATGGTTTTGCTCATTTTATGTATAAGCAGGCTGAAGAGGAGTTTGATCACGCTAAAGAATTTTATAATTTTCTTTTTGCACTAGATGAAAGACCAACTTTTGAAGCAATTGAAAAACCACAAGTGAAATTTGAATCTTTTACAAATACTTTTAAAGAAGCTTTAGAACATGAAAAAGAAGTAAGCTCTAGAATAAAAAAATTATATGAAATTGCCATGGAAGAAAATAATCATGAAGCTGTTGTATTCTTATCAGGATTTATTAAAGAACAAGTAGAAGAAGAAGATAATTTTAGAAGTATAGTTAAAAGATTCGAGAGAATAAATGAAAGTTGGAATGGATTATACAATTATAATAATGAACTAGGAAGAAGATAAAATTTTTGGGTATGGTCAATTTTTTTAATATTTTAAATTTAGAATTTTAAAACTATAAAATTTTAGTAAATACATATTATTAAAGTATCTAGATCAAATCTTCTATAAAATAAATTGTAGGAAAGTTTGATAAAATTCAATTGTTTTTGTTTACTTGATTACAAAAGAATATATTATATACATGTAGTAGTCAAAATATATGTTAAAATTTAAAAATTAAACATTGCATTAAATTTTCATTTATGATATCATAAATTATTTACTTTTATTTTCATTTTTGGTATACTATAGAGGGTATATATCAGGAGGGATAATATGTATTATATAGGAGACAAGGTAGTTTATCCTATGCACGGAGCAGGTGTGATAATTGGTATAGAAAACAGGAAAATTCTAGGTAAGGTAAAGGAAT
Organism: Peptoniphilaceae bacterium; assembly: GCA_052090825.1. Classification (GTDB taxonomy): domain Bacteria; phylum Bacillota; class Clostridia; order Tissierellales; family Peptoniphilaceae; genus JBQDBK01. The sequence goes on from JBQDBK010000018.1 coordinate 18,521, forward strand.
ATTATATTCTGAAAATTCCAGTAAATGATATGCAAGTTATGGTTCCAGTAGATAGCGTTGAAGAAAGTGGAGTAAGAGATATATTAGACAAAGAAGAAATGGATAGAGTGCTCGATATTTTAGCAGGTAATGAAAAAGTAAATATGCCCACAAATTGGAATAGAAGATATAGGTTTAATATGGATAGGTTAAAGTCTGGAGATATTAAAGAAATAGCTGCAGTTGTAAGGTGTTTGGAAAGATTAGACAATAAAAAATCTCTATCAACAGGTGAAAGAAAAATGCTCAATGGAGCAAAACAAATAATTGTATCTGAAATGGTATTAGTTTATGAAAAAAATCTTGAAGAAATTACCGAAATAGTAGATAAAGCTATTTTTGGAACAAGCTAAGGAGGTGTTATTATTAGTAAAAATAGAAATTTGGTAAATAAAATATTTAGGATTTTGTTTGCCATAATAGGAGCAGGTCTTGGGATTGTATTTGTTTCATTTTTAAAGGATTTTGAATTTATTTATAGCTTGAATAAAAATATTGTTTTAGTTATTTCAATATTAATTATTATTTTATTTGCACTTATATTTTTTATGCTATCACCCAAGGCTTTGAAGTTTATTGAATCATTGTTAGATAAATGGGAGGATGATTTAAAAGAAAGATCATTCTCAGAAATTATTGTTGGGAGTATAGGATTAATAATTGGTTTAGTAATAGCATTTTTATTATCTCAACCAGTTTATCAAATACCTATACCTTATGTAGGATCTGCTATTTCTATTATTTTATATGGTATGTTAGGATACTTTGGTATAAATATAGCTTTAAAAAATAAAGAAGATTTATTTCAAAAATTTAAAGATGTAGGAGTAAATATAAAATCTCAACAAAGAGATAAGGTTAAAGTTCAAAAATTTAAATCAATACCTAAGATATTAGATACTAGTGTAATAATTGATGGTAGAATAAAAGAGATTTGTTTTTCTGGGTTTTTAGAAGGTCCATTATTTGTACCAGTATTTGTTTTAGAAGAACTTCAACATATTGCTGATTCATCAGATGATTTAAAAAGAAATAGGGGTAGAAGAGGTCTTGATATAATTAAAGATATGCAAGATAGTAATACTGTAGAGATAATTATATATGAAGGAAAATATGAAAGTATAAAAGAAGTAGACTCTAAGTTATTAGCTTTAACAAAAGAATTAAATGGGAAAATAGTTACTAATGACTATAATTTAAATAAGGTAGCTGCAGTTCAAGATATACCTGTTTTGAATATAAATGAATTGGCAAATGCCGTAAAACCTGCTTATCTGCCAGGAGAAGAAATGAATGTTCAAATAGTGAAGCCTGGAAAAGAACATAATCAAGGATTAGGTTACTTAGATGATGGAACAATGATAGTAGTTGAAGAAGGTAAAAATCTTGTTGGAAGTAATGTTGATGTAGTAGTAACTTCCATAATTCAAACAGCAGCAGGAAAAATGATTTTTGCCAAACCTATATAAAAATTAAGAATTTATAAAGTGAAAATTTATAGTTTTTTATGTTTAATTTTTACTTTATAATATTATTGGTAAGGTCCATATAAATGAAATTTTATTTTAAAATTATTAGAAGAGGAGTTGATAATATTTGGAACAAAATATATATTTAGACAAGGAGCGCTTAAATGAAGCGAAATCCTTAGTGGAAAGTCTTGGTGAATCTCTTTGACTTGGCCAGTCTAAGGGAGAAAATATCAGAATTAAATAATTTACAATTAAAAGAAGGATTTTGGGATGATTCAGAATCTGCACAAAAAAAAATAAAAGAACAAAATTAATAACAATCTACAGTTGATAAATACGATATTCTAAATAAAAAAATTATTGAAGCAGAGGATTTAATTGAACTTATGGAGTTGGAAGAAGATTTTGCTTTTTATGATGATTTTAAAAGAGAAATTGAAACAATAGAAAAACTTTCAGAAAAGTTCAAGTTGGAAACACTTCTAAATGGAGAATATGACACCAATGATGCCATTCTTTCTATACATGCTGGAGCAGGAGGAACAGAAGCTCAAGATTGGGCTAGTATGCTTTATAGAATGTATGCTAGATATGCTGAAAAAATGGGATTTAAAGTTGAAACTTTAGATATTTTAAAAGAAGATGAGGCAGGGATAAAGTCTGTAACTCTTTTAATATCTGGAGAGAATGCTTATGGATATATGAAGGGAGAAAAGGGCGTTCACAGATTAGTAAGAATTTCCCCTTTTGACTCTAATAAAAGAAGACATACATCTTTTTCTTCAGTAGATGTATATCCGGAGATAGAAGATGATACAGAAGTAGAAATTAAAGATGAAGATTTAAAGGTAGATACTTATAGGTCATCTGGAGCTGGTGGACAACATGTTAATACAACAGATTCGGCAGTTAGAATTACTCATATACCAACGGGAATAGTTGTCCAATGTCAAAATGAGAGAAGTCAGATACAGAATAGAGAAAAAGCAATGAATATGTTAAAAGCTAAGTTAATAGCTTTGGCAGAAGAAGAGAAGAAAGAAAAAATTGAAGATTTGCAAGGAAATTACTCTCAGATAGCATGGGGTTCTCAAATAAGATCTTATGTATTTCAACCTTATACAATGGTAAAAGATCATAGGACTGGAGTAGAGGTTGGAGATGTAAATAGGATTATGGATGGAGACTTAGAAGAATTTATCAATGGATATCTTCAAATTAATGCAAATAATGGAGGTTAATATGATCTTATCGACAACAAATTCTATAGAAGGAAAAGAAGTTTCAGAATATTTAGGCCTAGTATTTGGAGAATCTGTTAATGGTATAAATTTTATAAAAGACTTTGGAGCAGGAATTAGAAACTTTGTAGGTGGAAGAAGTTCTGGGTATGAAGAAGAAATGATAACCATGAGAAGAGAATGCTTAAATGAACTTAAAAACAGGGCTCAAAAGCTTGGTGCAGATGCTGTAGTAGGCCTTAAATTTGATTTTCAAGGATTAGGACAAGCAGGAAATATGATTTTATTAAATGTTGTAGGAACAGCGGTAAAATTAAAATAGTAATAAAAATAGCACATTTAAATGTGCTATTTTTATTACTATTTTATAGAATATATGTTAGAATCTAAAAAAGAAAGTAGGAGGGAATTTATGGCAAAAGACGTTATTATAGCATTAGATTTTGATTCTATGGAAAAGGCGCTAAATTTTGTAGATCAATTTAGTGAAAAATTATATGTAAAAGTTGGTATGGAGTTATTTTATAAAGAGGGACCTAAAGTAATAGAAGAAATAAAAAAAAGAGGTCATAAAATATTTTTAGACTTAAAACTTCATGATATTCCAAATACAGTAGCTAAAGCAACAATCTCCTTATTATCTCTTAACACTGATATGATAAATTATCAAATAGCTGGTGGAGGAGAAATGTTAAGACGTGCTAGCCAAGAAGCTAGAAAGATTAATGAAAATATTATAACTTTAGGTATTACAATGTTAACTTCAACATCAGAAGACCTTATGCATAATGATATTTTAATAGATGAAAAATATTCACTCAAAGAAACAGTATTAAATTATGCGAATTTAGCAAAAGATAGTGGACTTAGTGGTGTGGTTTGTTCAGCTCTAGAAGTAAAAGATATAAAAGAAAAGTTGGGAAAAGACTTTCTGTGTATAACCCCTGGAATAAGACTAGCATCAATAGATAGAGATGATCAAAAAAGAGTGGTAACTCCAAAAGATGCAAAAGAATATGGTAGTGATTATATTGTAGTTGGAAGGCCTATAATTAAAGCAGAAAATCCTGTCCAAGTTTACAAAGAAATAAAAGAAATGTTTTTAGGAGATTGAGATGAAAAAAATAGCAGAAACTTTATTAAAAATAAAAGCAGTAACTTTATCACCAAATGAACCATATATATGGGCATCTGGAATAAAATCACCTATATATTGTGATAATAGATTA
>JBQDBK010000019.1:0-9559 GCA_052090825.1 Peptoniphilaceae bacterium
ACCTAAAGTAAAACGAGTATATGTTCGTAAAAAAGATGAGTATGACTTTGAATCTAAAGAGCTAATAGGAGAAATAAAATCCTCCTTGGGCATAGAATTAAAAGATTTAAAAATTTATAAAAGATATGACCTTGAAATGAAGGAAGAAAATTTAAATAATATTTTATATACTGTTCTTTCGGAAAAACCAGTTGATGAAATTTATAGTGGTAAAGATGCTTTAGAATTACAAGCTAATTTAGGAGATTCTATAGTAGTTTCTTATTTGCCAGGGCAATTTGATCAAAGAGAGCAAGCTTTATTAGATACTATAGCTTTAATATCAGATGAAAATGTTAAGGTAAGTTCTAGTACAGTATATGAAATTTCAGGAGCAAATAAAGAAGATTTAAAAAGAATTGAGTCTTATTTAGTAAATCCTGTAGATTCTCATAGGATAAATTTATTAAATATACCAACTACCCTAATAAATGATGCAGATCCTAATAAGGAAAATGAAGTTTATAAGGGATTTATAAACTATGATCAAGAAAAATTAAAGGAATTTTTAGAAGATAAGTCTCTAGCAATGAATTTAGAAGATTTAAAAATGCTTCAAGATTATTTTAAATCTGAAAATAGAGAACCTAATGAAACAGAGATAGCTATATTAGATACTTACTGGTCAGATCACTGTAGACATACAACTTTTAATACAGAGTTAGATATAGACTTTAATCCTATTAGTAGTTTAGATAAACAAATAAAAAGAAGCTTCGATAAGTATTTAAAATTAAGGGAAAAGTTAAATGTTAAAAAACCAATAAGTCTAATGAATTTGGGGACAATATTAGCAAAAGATCTTAGGGCGAGTGGAGAGCTTGAAGATTTAGAAGTGAGCTCAGAGATAAATGCTTGTTCTGTAAAAATAAAAGTAAGAGTTGAAAAAAACGGTAAGGAAGAATTGCAAGACTACTTGTTGATGTTTAAAAATGAAACTCACAACCATCCAACAGAAATAGAACCCCTAGGAGGAGCAAGTACTTGCTTAGGTGGTGCAATAAGAGATCCTTTAAGTGGAAGAGCTTTTGTATATCAAGCTATGAGAGTAACAGGAGCAGCAGACCCAACAAGGCCTATAGAAGATACTCTAGAAGGTAAATTACCACAAAGAAAAATTACTAGAGAAGCAGCTAGGGGATATTCTTCTTATGGAAATCAAATAGGACTTGCAACAGGATATGTAGATGAAATTTATCATGAAGGCTATATGGCAAAGAGAATGGAAACAGGAGCAGTAATAGCAGCAGCACCTTTAGAAAATGTTAAGAGACTTGACCCTAGTCCTTCTGATTTAGTTCTTTTAATAGGAGGGAAAACAGGTAGAGATGGTATAGGTGGAGCAACAGGCTCATCAAAGACTCACAAAGTTTCTTCAATATTAACCGAATCTGCTCAAGTGCAAAAGGGAAATGCACCAGAAGAAAGAAAAATTCAAAGATTATTTAGAAATCCAAAACTAGCTAAGTTAATTAAAAAGTGTAATGATTTTGGAGCTGGAGGGGTTTCAGTAGCCATTGGAGAACTTCATGATGGAGTTGATATATATTTAGATAGGGTTCCGCTAAAGTATAGTGGATTAAAGCCTAAAGAAATAGCAATTTCTGAATCTCAAGAGAGAATGGCTCTTGTAATAGATAAAAAAGACCTAGAAAAGTTTAATTCTTATGCAGCAGAAGAAAATGTAGAAGTAACTGTAGTAGGTGAAATTACTGACTCTAATAAAATGATTATGTATTATGGGGATAGGGTTGTTTGTGATTTATCCTATGACTTTATAAATACAAATGGTGCTAAAAGGAAAGAAAAAGTAGAAGTTACATCAGAAGATGTAGCTGACTATTTAAACAATTCTGATAAAGATCCTAAAAACTTAGAAAATTATTTAAAAGATTTAAATAATACATCTAAGAAAAATCTTATAGAAATATTTGATTCATCAGTAGGTAGAGGAACAGTTCTAAATCCTCTAGGAGGTAGACAAGCTGTAAATCCAATACAAACTATGGTTGCAAAAATACCAAACTTAGAAGGAGACTCTAAAACAGTTTCTTTAATGAGTTATGGATTCAATCCTTATTTGAGCGAGCAATCTCAATACTTGGGAGGTTATTATGCTGTAATTGAGTCTATAGGAAAGCTTGTTGCAACAGGAGCTAACTTAGAAAATATTAGGTTGTCTTTCCAAGAATACTATGAAAAATTATTAGATAAAAAAACTTGGTCTAAGCCGCTTAAATCTTTACTAGGGGCCTTAGAAGCATCAGAATTTTTCAAGGCTCCTCCAATAGGTGGTAAGGACTCAATGAGTGGTAGCTTCGAAGATATAAGCGTTCCACCAACCTTAATATCTTTTGCAGTAAGTAGTGCAGATATTGAAGACATAATTTCTCCAGATTTAAAAGGAAAAGGAAAATTGGGACTAATAAAGACAGAATTAAATTCACTAGGGATGTTAGACTTAAATGAATTGAAGTCCAATATGGAAAAATTAAATAGGGGAATTAAAGAAAAAAACATAATTTCTGCTATTCTTATAGACAAGGGAACTCTAGTTAATATTTATCAACAATCTATTGGAAATACAGGGTTTACTGTAGATTTAGAAGATTTGTATAGTCCTCTTTATGGAAGCTTTATTGTAGAGTATATGGAAGATAGAGATTTTATAGAAAAAATTGGAGAATTTTCTCAAGATATAGTTGTAAATGGTGTAAAATTAGATAGTAAGAAATTAGAAAAAGCTTATTTGCATACTCTAGATGAAGTTTTTAAAGGGTATGAAGAAATAAATGAGCTAGACCTTAAAAATAAATCCACAGAAAAGAGGAGAAGTGTAGCAAAAATAAAGGTTGATAAACCTAAAGTTTTAGTTGCATCTTTCCCAGGAACGAATTCTGAGTGGGATACAGCTAAGGCATTTGAAATAGAAGGCGCAGATACAGAGGTTTATGTATTTAAAAATCAAAATAATGAAGACATAAAAAAATCATTGAAAGAATTGGCAGCTTTAATAAAAAAATCTAACATCTTAGCAATACCAGGAGGATTTTCTCTTGGAGATGAACCAGATGGATCAGGTAAATTTATAGCTAATGTGCTTAGAGCCAAAGAAGTAAAAGAAGCTATAGAATATATGCTAGATAAAAATGATGGTTTAATATTAGGAATATGTAATGGTTTCCAAGCTTTAATAAAAACAGGTTTATTACCTTACGGAAAGATATCAGACCTATCTGAAGATTCTCCAACCTTAACCTTTAACAAGTCTAGAAGACATATAGCTAGTTTTGTAGAGACTAGGGTTATAACAGACAACTCACCTTGGTTAAAGGAAGTTGAAAAAGGCAAAATATATAAAATGCCAATATCTCATGGGGAGGGAAGATTTGTAGTTTCAAAAGAAGGATTAGAAGAACTTCTTAAAAAGGAACAAGTGGTATCAATTTACAAATTATCTCCAAATGGTTCAGACTATAATATAGAATCAATTATGTCGGAAGATGGGAAAATATTAGGAAAAATGGGACACGCTGAGAGAGTCTCAGATGACTTATATAAGAACATATATGATTTAGAAGTACAAAATTTATTTAAATCCGCAGTAAGATATTTTAAGGAGGCAGAATGAAAAGAGACATCTACAATAGCCCGTTAAACACTAGATATTCAAGTTATGAGATGAGCCACATATTTTCAGAAGAATTTAAGTTTAGAAACTTTAGAAAACTTTGGACAATATTAGCCCAAGCTGAGCATGAATTAGGATTAAATATAAGCCAAGAACAAGTTGAAGAATTAAGATCAAATATAGAAAATATTGATTTTGATGTTGCAGCTAGATACGAAAAAGAATTGCGTCATGATGTTATGGCTCATGTTAAAACTTATGGAGAAGTGGCGCCAAAAGCAGCCCCAATAATTCACCTTGGGGCAACATCTTGTTATGTAACAGACAATACAGATATAATCCAAATGAGAGAGGGAATGAAGCTAGTTGAGTTTAAGCTAGCTGCTTTAATAAAGAATTTGTCTGAATTTGCATTAAAATACAAGGATCTAGCCACTTTAGGTTATACTCATTACCAAGTAGCACAATTAGTCACAGTAGGTAAAAGAGCGTGTTTATGGATACAAGATTTTTTAATGGACTTAGAAGAAATAAAATATAGATTGAAGAATTTAAAGGCAAGGGGAGTAAAGGGTACAACAGGGACTCAAGCATCTTTTTTAAATTTATTCGACAATGATCGTGAAAAGGTAAAGGAATTAGACAGAAAAGTTATTAAGGCTATGGGATTTGAAAAAGCTGTATCAGTAAGTGGACAAACCTATACTAGGAAAATAGACTATCAAGTACTACAGGCCTTATCTTCTATAGCTCAGTCAGCCCACAAAATGACTAATGACATAAGATTATTACAAAATTTAAAAGAAATAGAAGAACCTTTTGAAAAAAATCAAATAGGTTCATCAGCTATGGCTTATAAGAGAAATCCTATGAGGTGTGAAAGAATTTCTTCCTTAAGTAAGTATGTAATAAATATGAGTCAAAATCCTGCCATGGTAACATCCACACAATGGCTAGAAAGAACTTTAGATGATTCTGCAAATAAAAGATTATCTGTTCCAGAAGCATTTTTAGCAGTAGATGCCATACTTGATATTGCAATTAATGTGACAGATGGTCTTGTAGTGTATAAAAACGTAATTAAAAAACATGTAGAAGATGAACTACCTTTTATGGCTACAGAAAATATCCTTATGGAAGCAGTAAAAGCAGGTGGAAACAGACAAGAACTTCATGAAAAAATCAGACAACATTCCATGGAAGCAGCCAGAAGAGTAAAAGAAAATGGAGAAAAGAATATACTACTTGAATTATTAGCAGAAGATGATGATTTTAATTTAAGTAAAGATGATTTAAATGATATTTTAGATGCGAAAAAATATATAGGAAGATCAGCTCAACAAGTAGAAGAGTTTATAAATAATGAAGTTTATCCCCTTATTTCAGCTTATAATGATAATTACAAGGTAGATTTAAAAGTTTAATTAAAAATATGGCTGACATTATAGTCGGTCATATTTTACATATATAATATTACTTGAATATAATATTTATAAGTTTTTATTTAATGAGAAGTAACAGTAAAATAGAATAGAGGTGATTAAAGCATGAATTTATTAGATCCTCAAAGTCTAGTTGGAAAATTAATTTTGTTATTTCCAATAGTAATTTGTATATTTTCAACTCTTTTAATAAAAATTTCAGATGGAGAATTTATTTCAGGATTTAACAATTTGGAAGAGTTTGAGAAAAAAGAATTAAAGGAATCTGGATATGTAAAAAAGACTATATACTTATCATTGGCAATAAATTTGCCCTTGCTATTAGTATTTTTATTAAGTTTTTTTATTAAGGATATTAATCTATTTAATAAGATAATTATTATAGGATGGATTTTATTTACTTTAATACTATTTTCAGGTCTTTTTGTAATAAGTAGAACTTCAAAAAAATAATGGAAATCAAGTAAAGTTTAATATTTCAGTAATATTACAAATAAAAATTTTCTGTAACATAATCTTAAAACTTAAAAGACACAATATGTGATAAACTGATAATAGTTAAAGGATATCTAAATATTTTAACGTAGGAAAAGGTGAAGGAATATGAAAAAAAGTAAAATATTACTTTTAGTTTTGCTTACCTTTCTTTTAATGCTTGATGCTAGTGGAGTTTATGCTATAAGATATCGAGATTCAAGAGGACATTGGGCTGAAGACTATATCAATCAGATGAGTGATGCAGGATTTGTGACAGGTTATGAGGGTAAAAATTTTAAACCGGAAAGTAATATTTCGAGAGCTGAATTTTTTTCAATAATTAATTCTATGGCCAACTTAAAAAAAACTTACACAGTTACATTTTCTGATGTAAGTAAATCAGACTGGTTTTATAATGACGTTTCAAAAGCAATTAAAGCAGGCTATTTAACTCCTACTACAGGAAAGTTAAATCCTAACGAACCTATACCAAGACAGGATGTTATGAGGATATTAGGTTATATGTATGGGTTAAAGCAAAATCCAAAAGCTTTAAGTGGCTTCAGAGATTCAAATGCATTTACTTCTGAAAGTAGAGGTTATGCAGGTGCATTATTTAAATTAGGAATTTTAAGTGGGGGAAATGACGGACTATTAAGGCCAAATGAAGGTATTTCGAGGGCAGAAACTTGTAAATTACTTTTTTTACTAATGGATCAATATGGGCTTCCTAAGGAAAGGCTAGTAGTAGACAGTAAAATTAAATTTGGAGATAGAAATCTCTACAACTAAAAGAGCTTAATAGGCTCTTTTTTTAATTTACATTTAAATAACAATCTTTCCTATGATATAATCTCTTTGGAGGTAAAATTTGAGAAAAACATTTAAATTTATAATAATAAGTATTTTAATAGTGATATCTTCCTTATTATTTGTATATAAATCAAGTTATTTTCAAAATCGAGAAATAATTTTTAATAAAACTTTAGGTGTGACAGAGCATGCTAAAGATTTCCACTTAAGTACAAATGGAATTATGATTTTTGATGGAGAAACACTTTTTTTATGTGACAAAAATGGAAATTTAATAAAGAAAGTAAATTCAAAGAATGGAAAATTAGAAGTATTTTTTATAAATAAATATGCTATCTTATATGATAGAGACTTAAAAAAATTGTATCAATATCAAGATAATGGAGAACTACTAAATACAATAAAATTAAAAGAAGATTTATATAATATAACTTATAAAAATAAAAATATCATACTCCATACAAAGTCAGAAGAGGGAGAAAGCTTATATGAGTTAAAGAGTGATGGAAGTTTAAATAATATTTATAATACGGCTAATTATATTATTGCTTATGATATATATGAATTGCCTAATAAGTTTTCTATAGCTGAATTAAAAAGTGATGCTAATGGATATAAGACTATACTAGTTAGGGTGAATAATGAAGATAAAAAGGTAAATGAAAATTCATCAGAAGTAGCTTTATATATAAATAGATATAAAAATAGGACTATAATGGCTACAGATAAAAAATTATATATATACGATGGAGAAAAAAAAATATCAAAAGAAATACCTAACATAAGTGATATTATGATTTTAGATAGGAACATATATCTACTCCATTCGGATATAATTTCAAAGTATAATATGAAATTAGAAGAGTTGGATAAGTTAATTCTAGCAGCCAATGTAGAGAAGATGTTTGCGGTTTCTAATTCTGTTTATGCCTATGGGGATAATAATATTGGTGCAGAGCTAGGTAGAGGTTCTCAATTTTATACAAGATTTGGAAGTTCAGTTGAAAAAGTTGATTCCATTGGAGTTACAATAGGAACTCTAAAAGAGGGTAAAATTAATTTATATAAAATAGTAAGTAAAAATGCGACAAGAAATTAGTAGGTGTTTATGTGTTTGTTGAATTTATTAATGATTATTTAAAAAGTCAGAATGGAGAAGTTAATGTATTTGGTAAAATCTTGATTCTAATATTAATTTTTTTAGTTTCTACATTTTTAAGTAGAATTATATCTAAAATAATAAAAAAAAATGTATATGCTAAACAAGATGAAAATTCTAGTTCTTATATGAGATTAGTAACCATTGTAGGTCTTTTAGATAAGGTTATAAAAATAGTAATTTATTTCTTTGCAATAATTATATCTATGGATGTTATTGGTTTAAATCCTGGTTCTATTATTGCAACTATAGGGGTAGGATCTTTAGCCTTGTCTTTTGGAGCTCAAAGCTTAGTTAAGGATGTAATAAATGGATTTTTTATAATAGTAGAAAATCAATTTAGCGTTGGGGACTTAGTTGAAATAGAAAGCTACAAGGGTTACGTTGAGGAGTTAGGAATAAGAAGTACTAAGATAAGAGATTTTGCAGGAGACTTGCATATTATACCAAATGGGAATATATCTATAGTTACAAATAGACAAAGAGGTAATATGAGGGCTAAAATTATTTTTTCTGTAGATATATCAGAAAGTCCTAATAAAATTATTGATTTACTAAAAAATAAAATTTCCTATTTAGAAGATGATAATAGAGTTGTTAGAGGTCCTAATATTTGGGGAGTTACTAATAATACTTCATCAGGTTATGAAGTTACTATAGTAGTGTTTGCTAAACCAGGATCTCAATTTGAAGTAGAGTATGAGATAAGAGAGAAAGTAGTGGAAATATTTATAGATAATAATATAAAATTACCTAAATTTAGAACTGAGGTGTTTAATGATGCTGGTATATGATATAGGAGATATTATAACTTTAAAAAAAGGGCACCCTTGTGGTGAAAATAAGTGGGAAATAGTTAGGAAAGGTGCCGATATGAAACTCAAGTGTCTTGGATGTGCAAGACTTATTTGGATATCTAGAATAGATTTTGAAAAAAGAGTTAGAAAGATAGAAGAAAATGGTAAGTTTATAAGTATTATTCATCATAAAAAAGATGAATAATCTTTTAATAAAGGAAGTTTAATTTATATGAATTTAAGGGGGAAAATACATGAGAGTAAATTTGGACATGATAAAAGAAGCAAAAGAATTTTTAAATGGGAAAATAAGTGAGACACCAATATTCACAGCAAGTAGGATGGGAGATAATTTCTATATAAAGATGGAAAACCTTCAAAAAACAGGTTCTTTCAAAATCCGTGGAGCTTATAATAAAATGGCGAATTTAACAGAAGAGCAGGCAAAAAAAGGAGTTATATCTTGCAGTGCTGGAAACCATGCTCAAGGTGTGGCTTTATCTGCAACACAAATGGGAATTAAGTCATACATATGTATCCCGTCTATTGCACCTCTTTCTAAAGTTGAAGCTACTAGAGGTTACGGTGGGGAAGTAATTATAGTAGATGGTGGATTTGACGATGCTCAAGCCAAAGCTTATGAAGTTCAAAAAGAAATGGATTTAACTTACGTTGCTCCTTTTGATGATGAATATGTAATAGCTGGCCAAGGGACCATTGGTCTTGAAATACTAGAACAACTACCAGATGTTAAATATATTGTAGTTCCAATTGGAGGAGGCGGTTTAATTTCTGGTATAGCCTTAGCTGTAAAATCAATAAGATCTGATGTTAAAATTATAGGAGTAGAGCCAGAAAATGCTGCTTCAATGAAAAAATCTATAGAAGAAGGAAAAAGAATAACCTTAGATTCTGCTAAAACAATTGCAGATGGAGTTGCAGTAAAATGTCCAGGAGAATTAACTATGGAAATAGTAGAAAAATATGTTGATGATATAGTTACTGTTTCTGAAGAGGAAATAATTAATGCAATTGTAAGATTAATTGAAGAAGGAAAAGTTACAGCAGAAGGAGCAGGAGCTTCTAGTGTTGCAGCTGTAATACAAAATAAATATGATTTTTCTGATGGTAAAGTTTGTGCTGTTCTTAGTGGTGGAAATATAAATATGAATACAATATCAAGGATAATAACAGGGGGTCT
>JBQDBK010000019.1:9569-21896 GCA_052090825.1 Peptoniphilaceae bacterium
CAACAGTTATTCAAGATAGCCCAGGAGAACTTATCAAATTACTGGAAGTAATAAAGGAAAAGGGAGCTAATGTATTAACTATTAATCAATTTGTTGAATCAGAAGGAGTAGGTTTGAATACTGCTGCTGTAAGGCTTGTATTAGAAACCTTTAATCAAGATCATAAGGATGAAGTATATAAAGCCTTGCATGATGCAGGTTATAGACATTTAGAAAGAGACGGTTTTAAATAGATTACAAAAATAAGGATAGGGGAAATTTCCCCTATCCTTATTTTTATATCTTTTTTAATATTTTTGAGATTTTACTTACATCAAACCTATAATGACCTGAAAGATTTTTAAATCTAAATTATAATTTTTTCTATCCTTTCGACTTATATTATAGATTAAATAAAGTTTCCCATTTAGCCATTATATTAAAAATAGTAAAATTTTTTATATATAATTTATTTTTATCGAAAGATAAATTAAAGTTTTTAATATTCTAGACATTGTTAAAAAATTAAGATAATAAAGACTAAAATAAATATTTTATATACTTTAAAAGGAAAGAAGTATATAGTTTAGGTAATAAGACTAGTATAAATTTTTATTTTAATTTTTTTATTCTTTCTTTTACGCTGAATTCATTGTCCAATATATTAATTTCAAAACTTTCAGAAAATAAAGGTGAAGAAATTATATAATCAGCACTAGTTTGTGATGTTGCTACAGCAATATTATATAGGGTAGATATTCTAAGCAGGGCCTTAACATCAGGGTCATGGGGCTGAGTTTCAAGAGGATCCCAAAAGAAAATTAAAACATCAATTTCATTTTCAGATATTTTAGCTCCTAATTGTTGATCTCCACCAAGAGGACCAGAAATAAGTCCTTTTATATCAAGACCAATATTTTGAGCAATTAAGGCTGCAGTTGTTCCAGTTCCAATTAACTTATGTTTAGATAAAATATCTTTATGTTTTTCAACCCATTTCAGCAAATCATCTTTCTTATTATCATGGGCTACCAAGGCCACATTTTTAATGGAATTAACTTTTATTTTTTTTGTATTCATAAAAAACCTCCATATATAGATTATATAATAGATTTGATAAATTTAAAGAAAAAGAGTAAAAAAAAAGAGGCTTGGCCTCCTTTTTTATTTTATTACCCATTCCCAGTCTGTTGCCCAATATCCATAGGTCATAGACCACAATCTTCTTTGTGTACCACCTTTAAGGTCTCTGTAATACCACTTAAATTGTTCTGAATAAAAAGTTATATTAGGTGTATTCTCTTCTGAAATATTATTTGAATTTGCAAAAACTTCATTGCCTAAAGGTAAAAGAAATGTGATAAGGGACAAAGTAATAATTATTAATTTTTTCATTTTTTTCATATTAGTATACCTCCATATCTTTATATTTAACAATACTGCCATCATCTTTTTTTATATAGATAATATCATCTGTATATAGGTCATCTTGAATTGGTGGTTCAAAAACTGGTTGAATAATAAGCATATAAGATAAAATAAAAACAAATATACAGGATAATAAAAAACCTATATTTACGAAGCTGTAATATTGATGATTTTTTTTATTTTCTAAAACTATTTGCATTCTTTGTTTAATATTGCTAGTGTCATTATCTTGTATAAAATAAGAAAATAAATTTCCATTTGATTTCATATTTTTGTTTTGTGAATATTTAATAATATTAATAATATTTTGCAAATACAATTTTTTATCGGACATAGGTAAATTAGACGTTACTGCTAAATCACACTTAATTTCAATTATTTGATGAAAATCATAATTTAAAACTTTAAACAGAGGGTTCCACCAAAATATTATACTAGAAAAATGTAGTATTAATTTTTTCAAAGTATCTTTTCTTAAGAAATGATTTAATTCATGTTGTAAAATATAAGTCAATTCTTTATTAGAATATTCTAATTCAGGAATATAAATATTGCAAGTTCTTACTCCTGAAACCATGGGATATTTAATATTTTTAGATTCAATTAAGCATACCTTATTTTTTAGGTTTTTGTATTTTTTATTTATTAAATCATCAAATATTTTTATATGATTTAAATTATTAACTTTATTTATATGATTTAAAGCATATTTTAAATTTTTATAATCAAATACAGACTTTACTAAGAAAAAAGCTAAACCTATTAGCCATATTATTATAAATAAATTTATTATTTTTAATTTACCATTAAAATTAATTTCAAAGTTAAAAAAATTATGAATTGTTGTGTATAAGTGTTTAGACCCTATAACCCTGGTAAGATTAATATTAGCTAAGTCAAAAGGAAATATTAGTCTAATAAAACTTAATATAACCATAAAAGAAAAGGTAAATGTATTAAATTTAATTATAAAAGTATTATTTTTTTTTAATAAATGAATGATTATAACAAATAGATTAAAGTAGACTAGAGACATTATAAAGGAAAAAATATTAATTTCCATTTATTACCTTCTAGTTTTCTTCGTAAGAATCCAAAATATCTTGGAGTTCATCTATCTCACTTTTAGATATTTTATTGTTTTTAACAAGTAGAGATATAAAATTTGATATAGAAGACATATTAATATTTAATGATTGAAGTTTACTAAACTCATAATCACTCTTTTTAATAATTGGCATATAAGTTCTTCCAAAGTTCTTAGTAGTTTGAACAATACTATCTACTTTTATAGCTTTTTTCTTCAATAATGCATTTAATAAAGTGTGAATATAAGGATCTGCCCAAGTTCGCTCTGGTATTAGTTCTATGATTTCGCCTCTAGTAAGTGCTTTATCTGCGTTCCATAAAATATTCATTATTTGTAATTCATTGTCTGTTAAATTAATTTCTATTTTTTTCATAAGTGTCACCCCCGTTATTATATTTATATTATATCATATTGTATATATAAAATTAATAATAAAACTACAAAATAAATAAATTTTTAAAATTAATGATTTATTTTATATTAATTGACAGTGTTTTTTTTCTAATGTATAATGAATTAGTTAATAAAGTATCTCTGCTCGTATTTAATGCGAGCCATTAGTCCATAGGGAGGTGAAAATAATGAACAAATATGAAGTAGTCATAATGTTCTACCCAGAAGTAGAGGAAGAAAAAAGAGTTAAAACTTTTGATAGACTTAAATCTATTATTGAAGGAGAAGGCTCTATATCAAATGTTGATGAATGGGGAATGAGAAAGTTAGCTTACGAAATTGAATACAAAAAGGAAGCTTTTTACTATTTAGTGGAATTTGAAGCTAGTGCTCAAGCTGTTAAAGAATTTGATAGAGTTGCAAAAATTCTAGATCCAGTTATGAGACATATGGTTGTAAGACTAGATAAGTAGGTGTTTAAATGAATAGTGTAAATTTAGTAGGAAGACTTACAAGAGATCCTGAACTTAGATATACTCCAAGTGGAGCTGCAGTTGTAAGGTTTACTCTTGCTGTAGATAGAAGATTATCAAAAGAAAAGAGAGCTGAAGCTGAAGCTAATAGACAGCCTACAGCAGACTTTGTGTCTTGTACAGCTTGGAATAAAACGGCTGAACTTATAGCTAATTACCTTCAAAAAGGTAGGAGAATAGGAGTTACAGGACGAATTCAAACTGGAAGTTATGAACGTGATGGGCAGACAATCTATACAACTGATGTAATAGTTGAAAATATGGAATTTTTAGATTCTGGAAATAATCAAGATTATTCCCAAAATAGTATGCAAAGACCTAATTTTAAGCAAAATACTTCAAATCAGCCGGTTAATAGTGCATATTCAAATGATTTTAACAATTCAGATAAAAGTTCGGATTCTGATTTTTCAAATGATGTAGATGGTTTCTTCCCAATTGATAATTCCGATATTCCATTTTAAGGAGGGTAGAAAATGCAAAGAAGATTTAGACCAAGAAAAAAGGTAGATCCTTTTGAAAAAGATAAAAATAAAAAAATTGATTATAAAGATGTGGCTCTATTAAAGAATTATATCAGCGATAAAGGAAAAATTCTTCCAAGAAGAATTACTGGACTTAATGCAAAACATCAAAGAGAAATGACATCAGCAATAAAACGTGCTAGACAAATTGCTTTAATTCCATATAGTGCTGAGTAAAATTTTAAGTATTAAAACATATATAAACTAAAATTAGCTAAATCCCTTAATCCGTGTCTGGATTAGGGGGTTTTTAAATGAAAAATTTTAGTTTTGATAAAAGTTAAAAATTGTTAAAGACAATGAATAAGGATTTGGATAAGGTTTAGTAGAAAATATAATATGTTAAATAATATTATTGTAAATTGGTGTAAACTTTATAGAGTTCGTGAAAAAAAGATTTAAAAGTCTTAGAATATCAGGGATACAAAGATGAGAAAATGAAAGTAAACTAAAAAACTTAAATAAATATTAACGAGAGGGGCTTATTGGACTTAGAGAAATAATAATTGAATAATATTTTAAGGAGAAGTAGAATATAATTTAATTAAAAAATTATAAAAGATGGTAGAAGAATATATAGAATTGTACAATATTAAAAGAATAAAGCTAAAATTAGATAACCTATTACTTATTGAATTTAGATTTTTAAATTTTCAAGAAAACCCTTTTATAAGATTTCAAATTTATGAAATAAGATCAAATTTTCATTTATTTTTTATTGTAAAAATAATTTTTTTTAAGTAAATATTTAATATTAGCTATCCCTAAGTTATACGAGCTTGATATACAAAGGTCTACGGAAGGCAAAATGCTAAGTTATATAAAGTATCATAATTGATAAAAATTTAACATTTAAATTGTATTTTAATTTATAATATGTTAAAATGACATTAAATGGGAGAAAGAAGATTTTGTTTTTTACTAAATTTTCTTTCAGGTATAAAATTTAGTTTAAAATTATGGAGGTAATTATTAATGGCATATGTAATCGATGATAGCTGTATCGCTTGTGGAGCTTGTAAACCAGAATGTCCAGTAGATTGTATTAGTGAAGGAGCAATTTACGAAATCGACCAAGACCAATGTATAGATTGTGGATCTTGTGCAGCAGTTTGCCCAACAGGCGCACCAAAACAAGACTAATTTAATAAAAAAGATGAAGCACATTATGTGCTTCATCTTTTTTATTAAAGATTTTTTAAAAATAAGTTTTAAATTTTACATAAAAAAAGACAATAATATAATTCGTTGTAGTATAATGCATAATATTTATATAGATAATATAAAATTTAGAATTTGTATATTTTGAAAGGAGCATCTGTGATGAAACTTCACATAGGACTTGATGTTGGGTCTACTACAGTTAAACTTGTAGTCCTAGACGAAAATAAAAGCATAGTATATTCAACCTATAAGAGACATTTTTCTGATGTGAAAAATACTATAAAGGATGTTATTAAAGATTGCTATGGAAAATTCAAGTATGATAGTGTAACTATTGCAATAACGGGATCAGGAGGACTTTCAGTTCATAAACTGCTAGGAATTGAATTTGTTCAGGAGGTTGTAGCTGCCACAAGAGCTATAAAGTATTATATAGAAGAAACTGACGTTGTTATTGAGTTAGGTGGAGAAGATTCTAAGATAATCTATCTTAGAGGAAGTATTGAGCAGAGAATGAACTCTATTTGTGCCGGAGGAACCGGAGCCTTTATTGATCAAATGGCTAACCTCCTTCAAACAGATGCAAAAGGACTTAATGAACTTGCTAAAGATTATAAAAAACTATATCCTATAGCATCTAGATGTGGTGTATTTGCTAAAACAGATGTACAAGCCTTAATAAATCAAGGAGCTAGTAAATCAGATATAGCTATTTCTGTTTTTCAATCTGTAGTAAACCAAACTATATCAAATTTAGCCTGTGGAAGACCTATTAAAGGGAAGGTTGCATTTTTAGGAGGACCCCTTCATTTTTTACCTATGTTAAAAGAAAGATTTATAAAAACTTTAGATTTATCAAAAGAAGATATTATAAGTCCAGATAATTCACAAATATTTGTGGCCTTGGGAGCTGCTCTTTCTAGCTTTGATCAAAAAACTATTCCTTTCGTAGATTTTTATAATAGGATTAATAATGTTAGTGAAAGTAATGAAAAGAGCACAAGTACTTTAAAACCTCTTTTTGAAAATAAAAAAGAATTAGAAGATTTTATTAAAAGACATGAAAATATGCCATTAGTTAAAAAAGCTCTAGAAGATTATGAAGGACCTATGTATTTAGGTATAGATTCTGGTTCCACAACTTCTAAGTTGTTATTAATTTCAAAAGATAATGAGATTTTATATTCATATTATGGTTCAAATAAAGGTAATCCACTTGAGGTTGTTATAGAGCATTTAAAAGAAATTTATAAGGTGAAAAATCATAATTCTTATATAGAAGCAAGTGGTGTTACAGGCTATGGAGAAGATTTTCTAAAGGAAGCTTTAAATATTGATTTTGGTGAAGTAGAAACTATAGCTCATTTAAAAGCAGCCCAGTTTTTTAATCCTAAAGTTGATTTAATAATTGATATAGGCGGTCAAGATATGAAGAGTATGAAAATCTCAGATGGTATAATAGAGTCTATTTTACTTAATGAAGCTTGCTCTTCAGGCTGTGGGTCTTTCTTAGAAACTTTTGCAAACTCAGTGAATATGACAGCTGAAGAATTTTCTAAGGTTGCCTTAGATTCTAAAAATCCAGTTGATTTAGGAAGTAGATGTACTGTATTTATGAATTCCAATGTAAAGCAAGCTCAAAAAGAAGGTGCAGAACTTTCTGATATATCTGCTGGTTTATCCTATTCAGTTATAAAGAATGCTATTCAAAAAGTAATTAAGGTTAGAGATCCTAAAAGTTTGGGAGAAAATATTGTAGTTCAAGGTGGAACTTTTTTAAATGATGCAGTATTAAGAGCTTTTGAATTGATTACTGATAGGGAAGTAACTAGACCTCCTATAGCTGGTCTTATGGGAGCTTTAGGGATGGCCTTAATATCAAAGGAAAAGAGTTTAGGAAAATCAAACTTACTATCTAAAGATAATTTAGAGAAATTTTCTTATAAAACTAAATCAACTCATTGTAGACAATGTACCAATAATTGTGCTTTAAGTATAAATATATTTTCAAATGGGAAAAGATATATAACAGGTAATAGATGTGAAAAAGGCGCTGGATTAAATAAAAATAATGAAAGTTTACCTAATTTATATAAATATAAATATGATAGATTATTTTCCTATGAGTCCCTATCTAAAGAAAAAGCAATAAGGGGAGAAGTTGGAATACCAAGGGTTTTAAATATGTACGAAAATTATCCTTTCTGGCATACTTTTTTTACTGATTTAGGATATAGGGTTGTTTTATCTGATAAATCTACTAGAGATTTATATGAAGATGGGATAGACTCAATAACTTCTGAAACTGCATGTTATCCTGCTAAAATAAGCCATGGACATATAGAAAATCTAATATCTAAAAATTTAAAATTTATATTTTATCCATCAGTATTTTATGAAGAGAGACAATATGAATCAGCTGATAATACTCTTAATTGTCCTGTTGTAGCTGGATATAGTGAAGTAATAAAGAACAATGTTGAAAATTTGAGAGAAAAAAATGTAAAATTTATGAATCCTTTTATTTCTTTTGACAACAGGAAAAAATTAATAAAAAGATTAGAAGATGTATTTAATTTTATACCTAAATCAGAGGTTAAAAGAGCAGTTATAAATGCCTACGAAGAGGCAGATAGGTATAAGATGGATTTAAGGGCTGAAGGAGAAAGAACCTTAGCTTATATAAAAGATAAGAAGATCAAAGCTATTGTATTAGCGGGAAGGCCTTATCATATAGATCCAGAAATAAACCATGGAATTCCTGAATTGATAAATTCTCTAGGCTTGGCAGTTATATCTGAAGATAGTATATCTCACTTGTTAGATATAGATGGAAGACTTAGAGTTTTAGACCAGTGGAACTATCATTCTAGACTTTATAGGGCGGCTAAATTTGTAGGGCTAAATAAAAATCTTGAAATGATACAACTAAATTCTTTTGGTTGCGGGATTGATGCAGTAACAACAGACCAAGTTAATGATATATTAAAGGGCTACAATAAGATTTATACGGTAATAAAGATAGATGAAGTAAATAATCTAGGGGCAATAAAAATAAGAATTAGATCTTTGTTAGAAGCAAGTGAAAAAAGAGAGTATAACGAAGATATTAATATAATAGATGAAAAGCCTGTTTTATATACTAAAGATATGCAGAAAACACATACACTTCTTTTACCACAGATGGCACCTATTCATTTCGAAATATTTTCATCGGTAGCTAGAAGTGAAGGTTTCAATATAGAGGTATTAGAAGATTTATCTAAGAATGTGGTTAATGAAGGTTTATCTTATGTAAATAATGATGCTTGTTACCCATCTATATTTGTAGTAGGACAATTTATAGATGCCTTAAAGAGTGGAAAGTATGATACAGATAATTTAACCTTAGTTATTTCACAAACAGGGGGAGCATGTAGAGCTTCAAATTATGTTGGTTTTATTAGAAAAGCTATTGCCGATGCAGGATTTGGTCATGTTCCAGTTTTATCTCTTTCTTTTCAAGGGATTGAAAGTCATCCTGGTCTTGAGTTTTCTAAATCACAGGGTATTAGAATTTTGAAAAAATTAATAATTTCTATGCTGTATGGAGATTTAATTATGAGATTGTCTCAGACTACTAGACCTTACGAAAAGATTAAAGGCTCAAGTGATATTTTAAAGAGAAGATGGATTGATATATTTAAAAACTGTAAAGACTATTCTATGAAGTCTTTTAAGGAAAATGTGTCCAATATAATTTTTGAATTTGGAAAACTTGAAGTTAATAATATAAAAAAAGCAAGAGTTGGTATAGTTGGAGAAATACTGGTTAAATATCTACCTGCTGCTAATAATCATATTGTAGATAAGTTAGAAGAAGAGGGAGCAGAAGTTGTGGTTCCAGATCTTACAGACTTTATGATGTATTCTTTTAAAAATGCTAGTATAAAGAATCAAAAACTTTCTAAATCAAAAATAAGTGCTATCCTGTGCGAGTTTGGAATAAAGTATATTGAAAGATATAGGGAGGTCATTAGACAAGAACTTAAAAAGTCTAAATTTGAGTTACCTAAAAAAATAGAAGATATAATGGAATTAGCTCAGGATTATGTGGATTTAGGTAATCAATATGGAGAAGGTTGGCTTTTAACTGGTGAAATGGTAGAGTTAATTCAAATGGGTGTTGAGAATATAGTATGTGTTCAGCCTTTTGGTTGTTTACCAAATCATATTACAGGAAAAGGAGTAATTAAAGCTATTAGAGAAGACTATCCTTTAGCAAATATAGTTCCGATAGATTTTGATGCTTCGGCAAGTGAGGTTAATCAGTTTAATAGAATTAAATTGATGTTATCTCAAGCAAAAGATAATTTAGAGAAAGTAGAAGATAAGAAAGAGAAAGAAAAGTCTGTTAAAGATATAATATAAGAGGTGCCTTAAGGCACCTCTTTTTATAAAAATACAATCTAATTAAGATTTTGCAATATAAACTTATACTATGTTATAATTTCACCAAGAGGTGTGAGATGATTTTAAAATCTTATGGGAAAATAAACATATCTTTAGATGTAGTATCTAAAAGAAATGATGGTTACCATAACATAAAAACTATAATGCAAAAAATATCTATTTATGATGAATTAGAGATTAAAAAGTCTTCTTATTTTAATTTTAAGTCCAATGTTAGAGAACTTGATACAAAAGAAAACTTGATCTATAAGGCTTATAAATTATTGGAAAATTATGCAGGTAAAGAACTACCTGTTGAAATTTTTTTAAAGAAGAATTTACCTATTGCTGCAGGTTTAGCAGGAGGTACGGGTAATGGTGCTCTTACTTTAAAGGCTATAAACGATTTGTATGAATTAAATATATCAGAAGAAAAGTTAAGAGAAATAAGTCTTAAACTAGGGGCGGATTTTCCTTATATGCTAAGTAGTGGAACTATGCTCGCCAGTGGTATAGGAGAAAATCTAACAAAATTAGAAAATTTTAGGGGAATTAATTTAATTATTGTAAACCCAGGTTATGGGGTATCTACCAAAGAAGTTTATAGTAACTTGGAAGTCTCAAATGAAAGGGTAGACTTTCAGAAAATAATAGAAGATATGAAAAATAGAGATTTAAAGTCACTTAAAGATTCCATGTCTAATAAGATGGAAGTAGAAGTCTTTAAAAGACATAAAGATATTAAATTAATAAAAGATAAATTAAATGATTTTGGGGGAGCTTCTCTAATGAGTGGTTCAGGGCCAAGTATATTTTCTTTATTTGATGATTATAAAGATCTAAATAGTGCTTATGAATATTTTAAGCCTATTTATAAAAATACTTTTAAAGCTAAAACTATAGGAGAATAAAATGAAATATAGGGTTTTAATAATAGATGATTCTATAGGTGCAATTGAAATTTCAAGAAATATTAAAAATAAATATGATTTAAAGGCTACTGTGAACATAGATAACTTAAATTTTCCTTTAAGTATTAGAAAGAGTATTATTGAACAAAGGAGTAGAAGATTACAAGAGAGTGGTAAGTTATTAGATTTGCTAATAGTTTCTAATCCGGCCATAGCTTTAAATATAGATAAAAATAAAAACTATCCAATAATAGATGGTTTAGAAACCTTTAAAAGTATGATAGAAGATAGTTCAGATACTTTAGTGTTGGTAAATAATTACTTTAAAAATTATCTTGAAAAAAGCTACAAAAATATTAAAGTTATTAATTGTCAAATATTGACTAACCAGATTAATGACTTTAGTATGAGTAAATATATATTTGAAAATATACTTAAAAGTTATATAGAAGATTATAAAAAAATTTTTATATTAGATTCAAGTCTTTATATTATAAGGGATTATATAAATAAACTTTATAAAGAAAGACAAATATTTTTCCTTAATGATATGATTTTCAAAGAACTAGAAGAAGTAAATATTCCTGAGAAAGGGAAGAAAAAGACTGTTGAAAAAATTAATGTTACTGGGTATAGGAGAGGTTTATATTTATCCTTAGAAGATTTATATAAAGATAGTTTTATAAATATAAAGCAATTTAAACTTTAATTACTTTAATAATTTATAGTTGAGGAGATTTAATTTTAAAATTATGGAAGTTAGGTTAGATAGAATAGATGAAGTTCATGAGATTTTACAAGAGCTTTATGATGAGTTATATGAAGTAGATAAAGATATATATTCGGGATTAAACGGAGGAATAGTCTTAGAAGAAGGTATAAAATACCATCCAGAAGGGAATAGGGAAGATCTAATTATACTAGGAGAATATTGTAGAGATATTCTGGGCAAGCAAGTAAAGATATATTATGGTTCCTTTATGAAAATGTATGGTTATTTATCTAGAGAAGACTTAAAAGATAAGTTAAGAAAAACTTTTCAACACGAATTAACCCATCATGTAGAGTTTCTTGCAAAAGAGTATGATTTAGAAATAGAAGATAGAAAATTTATTAAAAAATATAAGGAGAAAAGATGAATCAGATTCTCGGAAATGTAAATAAGCTTCTTGGGAAAATATTAGAACTAATATTAAGTGGGCTTATAATTATAGTTGATTTTATTATAAATATATTTACTTCTTTCAGACAATTAGTAGGCATGATACTTTCTATGGGTGGTTGCTTAGTTTTGTTTATAATATTTAATCCAGGAGTATTGTATAGGTATCCATGGATATTTACTTTACTTATACTTTCTCTTATAGTACCCATGCTTGGCAAAATAACTGTAAGTTATCTTAAATATATTAGATATATGGTAACTGAATATTTTTATGACAAGGCTGATTACTATCTTTTAGGTAAAAAATCATCTTTTGAAAAAATGGAAGATTACGGAAGAAAGTATAGAGAAGATCTTGAGAGGGAAAGATTTAGGAGAGAAGAGGAAAGAAGAAAAAGACAAGAAAAAGAATTCGAAGAGAAGTTTAGGAATTTCACAGGAGGAAGTTATTGGACCTTTGGAGGAAGTCAAGACTTTGAAGATTTTTTCAGACAAGCTCAAGGAGGAGAATATCAAGGCGGTTATAATCAGCAAAGTTATGGGCCAGGTTTTAACCAATCAAATTCTTTTAAAGACCAATATGAAAAAGCTTGTGATGTTTTAGGACTTGATTATAATGCTGATAAGTATGAAATAAAATTAGCCTATAAGAAAATGGCAAAAATGTATCATCCAGACTTAAATAAAGAAGAGGGCGCAAAAGAAAAAT
>JBQDBK010000020.1:0-19922 GCA_052090825.1 Peptoniphilaceae bacterium
AAAAATTTCAAGAGATTAATAGTGCTTATGAATTCTTAAATGATAATAATATACAAAGATATAAAAATATAAATTAACTCCTAGTAGCTACTAGGAGTTAATTTATACTCTGGATAATTTCCATCTGCCTTTTTTATAAAAATGTAAAATCATGAAAAAATATATTAAATCTGATGGCATGTAAGTAAGCCATAAAAATTGTGCTGGAAGCTTATATATATTTGCAATAATGTAAAGTAGAGGAACTTGTACGAGCCATTGAGCTACTATTGAAGAAAAGAATATAGGAGAGTTTAAACCAGCCCCCGTAAAAGAAATACTTATACCCACAGCATATCCTAAAAAAACTAAGGATATAATAGACATAGGCAACATTAACTTTCCTAAATTGATAACGTTTTGATCTTTTGTAAAGGCTCCTATTATTTCTTCTGAAAAGAAGAAACAAACAAGAGTGAAAATTAACATTATAAAGGCATTAATTTTTCCTGATAATTTACTAGTATATTCAGCATTTTTTACTTTTTCTTCACCTAAAAATTTACCTATAAGAACAGACCCTCCCATGGTAAAGCCATGCATAGGTAACATGGAAAGGGAATACACCTTAGAACCAATACCAGCAGCTGTAATGGCAACTACACCGTATTGAGAAACGAATTTTAGCAAAACGGCTTCAAATAAGAATTTAACTAAGGTTTCCATAGCACCAGGAGTACCAATAATCAATAAGTTTTTATCTATTATAGGAATGAGTTTAAATAGATGAAAAAATCTTATTTTTATTTTTTTAGTGCCATGCAGAAGTATAGCAAAACCAATTAAAAAACTTATACTTGTAGAAATGGCTGTGGCAAATCCTGCGCCTAAAACTCCTAGACCCAGTCCCTTAATAGTAATTATTTGAGAATTAAAAACAGGGATGGTTAGTTCTTTAAACATAAAAACAGGATCTAAAACCATATTTATTAAAGCTGTTATAATCATTATATACATTGGAGTTTTAGAATCCTCAGTACATCTAAAAATTGTATTTACAGAAAAAGATGAAAAGAGAATAGGCAAAAATAATATTCTAACTTTCCCATATTCAAGAGCTAAATTAATTACTTCTTGATCATTAGTGTAAAATTGTAAGAGAGGTTTTAAAGAAATATATAAAAGTATAGAAGTCAGTACCCCCATAAGAAACTTAAAGCTTAAAGTTTGTTCACATATATCCTGAGTATTTTTATAGCTTTTCCTGCCCACACTTTGGGAAATCATAGATACAGAAGAAACTCCTATAACACTATTTAAAAAAGTGAAAATCCACATTATAGTAGTATAAAGGGTAACAGCAGATATAGCCTGCGAGGAGATTCTACCAACAAAAAACATATCTACAACATCATATATTGATTGTAGAAACATTGCTATCATAGTTGGGATAGATTGATCTAATAAATTTTTAAAAATAGAATTTTGCTTGATCATTAAATCACCTTAAATTTCTGAATAACTACATGATATAATAAAGACCATGGATATATCCATGGGTAATATTTAAAAAATTATAACATATAAAAATATATCTTACAATTGATTGGAGAATGAGCATGAATAAAATAAATTATAATTTAAAGATGGAAAATATAATAAAAAATTTAGATAAAGATAAGGAGTATAAACTTTTACTACACTCTTGTTGTGCACCTTGTTCTAGCGTAGTCCTTGAGAGATTGAGTAAATATTTTAAAATAACTATACTTTATTATAATCCAAATATCGATACTAGTATAGAATTTGAAAGAAGAGTTAAAGAACAAGAATATTTAATAAAAAATATAGATTTAGAAGATAGAATAGAAATAATGGTTATAGGATATAATTCAAAAGAATACTACGATTTCATTGAAGGCCATGAAGATGAAGTAGAAGGGGGTAAAAGATGTGAGCTATGCTTTGAACTCAGATTAGAAAAGACAGCAGAGATTGCAAAAGAATTGGGCTTTGATTTTTTTACAACAACTTTATCTATTAGTCCTCATAAAAATTCTAAAATTCTAAATGAAGTTGGAGAAAAAGCGGCAAATAAGTATGAAATAGATTATTTATATTCAGATTTTAAGAAAAAAGAAGGATATAAAAGGTCTATTGAATTATCTGAAAAGTATGATTTATATAGGCAAGATTATTGTGGATGTGAATTTTCAAAAAAAAGATAAACTTAGTCTTAAACTTATTATAAGTTCTGATAATTTAATATTAAGTCATAAAGTGATACAATGGATTAAATAAGAAATTTGAGGAGTGGTTATTATGAAAATATTTGTAACAAGCAAAGTGCCTGATAAGATATTAGATTTATTAAAGAAAGATTTTGAGTTAGATTACAATGATTCAGTAGTCCCCTTGACTAAAAAAGAAATAATTTCTAAGCTAAAGGATAGTCAAGCCTTAGTTTGTCCCCTATCTGATAAAATAGATAGAGAAATAATGGAGGCTGGGTCAAACCTTGAGTTAATCTGTAATTACGGTGCAGGCTTTGACAATATAGATATTAATGCTGCCAATGATTTAGGTATAATAGTAAGTAATGCACCAGCTCCATCTTCTGCAGTATCTACTGCTGAATTAACATTTGGACTTATTTTATCTATAGCTAGAAATTTAATTCAAGGAGAAAGAGATCTTAGAAAAGGAAATTTTTTAGGTTGGAGACCAACTTATTTTTTGGGAAGTCAACTTAAAGGTAAGACTCTTGGAATAATAGGTATGGGAAATATAGGGAAAAATTTGGCTAAAAGAGCTATGGCTTTTGAAATGAAGGTAATATATAATTCGAGAAATAGAAAAAATGATATAGAAGAAGCTGGAGCTAAATACATGTCAAAAGAAGATGTAATTAAGAATGCAGATTTTTTATCTCTTCATACTGCTTTTGTTCCAGAATTAAAATACATGATATCTTATAAAGAATTTGAAAATATGAAAAATACCGCTTATATTATAAATGCTGCAAGAGGCCCATTAATAGAAGAAAAAGCTTTAATAAAAGCTTTAAAAGAAAAAGAAATAGCTGGGGCAGCTTTAGATGTTTATGAATTTGAACCTAAAATTTCTGAAGAATTATTAAAAGTAGATAATATAGTTTTAGAGCCCCATTTAGGAAATGCTACTTTTGAAGCAAGAGAAGAAATGGGACTAGCTGTATACAATAACTTGATGGATTATAAAGGGGAAAAATCTCCTAGAAATAAAATTAATTAATTCAGAAAGCAGGTATAGAGGAGAGTGTATAATGCTAGATGAAAAAATAATAATTTTTAGACTTTGTATATCTGCTTTATTAGGTGCTGTAATTGGCTTAGAAAGAGAGTTTAAAAAAAGACCAGCTGGTTTTAGGACCCATATTATTGTAAGTTTGGGATCTACTCTATTTATGCTAATTGCAATAGATGGTTTTAATAAATCAGGGATAAATAACTATGATAGTTCAAGAATAGCAGCTCAAATAGTAAGTGGTATAGGTTTTTTAGGTGCTGGAACTATCTTGCATAATAAAGATAAAGTTAATGGTTTAACTACTGCAGGAACTCTTTGGCTTAGTGCGGCAATAGGAACGGCAGTAGGTATAGGTTATTACATTGCAGCAGTGTTTTCTGTAGGAATTGGAATTATTACACTTGTGGCTCTAAGGAAAGTTACTAATATTATTGAAGAGAAACAAGGAAGAAAATTGGAATTAATTTACAAGGACCATAAATGTAGTACGGAATATATAAGAACTATATTTAAAGAGCATGATATAAATATTTTACATTTGAAATCATATAAGAGTATAAAAGAAGAATATATAGAGAATAGATTAGTAATTTATGTTACTTTTAATGAAATGTCCGATTTAGAAGAATTATTTGTAAAATTAATAGATGATGATAAAATTGAAGAAGCTAAGTATATTTTTAAATAAGAAATATAATTTATAAAAGTGGAGGATTTATGAAAATAGGATTTGGATCAGACCATGCAGGTTTTGAATTAAAGGAAAAGCTAAAAAAACATCTTGAAGACAAAGGATATGAATGTATAGATTTTGGACCTTTCAATGATGACAGAGTAGACTACCCTGATTATGGGAGACTAGTAGGAGAAAAAATAATTGCTGGAGAAGTTGATAAGGGAGTCTTAGTTTGTGGAACTGGGATAGGTATTTCAATAGCGGCAAATAAAGTTAAAGGAATTAGGGCCTGTGTTTGTTCAGAACCTTATTCAGCAATAATGAGTGTAAAACACAATAATGCTCAAATTATTTCAGTAGGAGCAAGAGTTGTTGGAGAAGATTTAGCAAAATTAATAGTAGATTCTTTTTTTGAAGCTGAATTTGAAGGTGGAAGGCACGCTAGAAGAGTAGATAAAATTGAAGCTCAATAATACTTTATAAAGTATTATTGAATATTTTAAGAGATACCTCTATACTAAAGATTATGGAGGTGTTTTTTTGTGAAAAAATTTATTTTTTCCCTTATTATCCTTATAACTGTATTGGCAAGTAGCAAAATATATGCTATATCCGATTATGAATTAAAAGAAGTAGATAGTGGTATTAAAATAGAAAATTATTTAGATGGATATTCTATAATTGTGCCTAAAGATTCAAAAGTTAAGTTTGATTCAAACTTTTATACTGCCATAGTAGATTATAAAAATACAAATTTAAAAATATTAATACAAGATTTAACAAAAGAAGTAAATTATCAAACCTATGTAGAATATTCTTTTAGAGGGGTAAGGAAATCAAAAGGAGATTTTAAAATTACATATGATGGGATTATAAAATCTAAGAAAGGAAATGTTTCAGCTATAGAATATCATAGGAATAATTTAAGTCAGATTGAGAATGATAAAAATTACTATTTAACATTATACAAAAAAGTTTCAGAAAATAAAGCATTGACCATACTTTCTAAATCATCAAGTCCTATAAATAGAAAAGAAATAATAGATATTGCAGATTCTTTTACTAGTATGGATATAAGAGTAAAAAGAAAAATAAAAAAAGAGCCTATGGATCTTTCTTATGGCCAATCTGGAGAACTCTTACTTGGTAGGGATTGGGATGTAAAAACAGCAAATTTATATTATGAAGATTTCTTAAAAAAAGACCCTTTAAAGTGGGGAATATTTACTAATGTATTTTGGAATTCTAATGAGCTTACTAATATTGAAAATAAAATAAACAAGCAGTTTAAGTATATGTTGATGTATCACACCTTTAATAATCCTAATGAAAATGTAAGGAAGGCTATAAAGTTTTGTAAAGATAGAGATAGGGTAGTAGAATTAACATTTCAAACAGAAATGAGTTCAGGTAAAAATCAGATTTTTGAAGTTCTTGATGGGAAAAGAGAAAATTATTTTAGAGAAATGGCAAGAATAATTGCTGAAGAAAAACATCCTACATTATTTAGACTTGATAATGAAATGAATGGGGATTGGTGTAGTTACTCAGCTTGGAATACAGGTCTTGATACAAGTATATATAAAGAATTTTATAACTATGTATATAGAATATTTGAAGAGGAAGGAGCAAATAAGTATTTAATATATGTCTTTAATCCAAACGGAAGAAGTTTTCCGAATTTTAAGTTTAATGATGAATCTATGTATAGACCAGAAAGTGATAAGTATGATGTTATAGGATTAACTCTATATAATACTGGGAATTATTATCCTGGAGAATATTGGGAAAGTTTTGATGAGCTTTATTATGACTTATATAAAGATGTTGAAAGTAAGTATGATAAACCTATGATGATTACAGAATTTTCCTCTAATGTAGTCGGGGGCAATAAGGTAGAGTGGGTTGAAGATATGTTTGAATCAATTAAAGACTATCCGAAAATAAAAGTTGCAGTGTGGTTTAATGGAATTGATTTAAATGCTGAAGGAAAACCAGCAAGAAATTACAAAATAGATGAACCTAAAGAGCTTTTAGATGTCTTTAAAAATAATATAAATAGCAAATGAGAAGAATTTTATATTCTAATTTAGTTTCTATATTTATCTTAAAATATAGTTTTCTAAATATTGACAATAGTCAAAAATATATGTATCATAAAAGAAAACACCCCATATGTATACTTGCATTATGGGGCTATAGTTTTTTTCATATTGGCAAAGTATGCCAATTTTTTTTATTTGGGGGTAAAATGGAAAATATAAAGATTGATAATTTTGGCAAAATGACTTTTAATAAGTCTAAAATGAAAGAGAAACTTCCATATTCAGTTTATTTAAAGTGGAAAGAAGTTGTCAGAACTAATATGGAACTAGATAGAGAAACTGCTGATACAATAGCTCATGCCATGAAGGAATGGGCTTTGGAAAATGGCGCTACTCATTATTCTCATTGGTTTTCTCCGCTTAATGGGTTAACAGCTAAAAAACAAGAATCATTTTTGGATAGAACAGATGATTTTGAAGTTATGAATAGATTTTCCGGAAAAGAACTAATAAAAGGAGAACCAGATGCTTCATCCTTTCCAAATGGTGGGATGAGGTCGACCTTTGAGGCCAGAGGTTATACTTACTGGGATTGCAGTGCAAATTCTTTTATACTCGACAAAGTTTTGTATATCCCAACTATTTTTGTATCATTTACAGGTGAGAAGCTAGATAAAAGAGCTCCATTACTGGCTTCCATGAATGAAATTTCAAAAGAAGCTAGTAGGCTTATGAATTTAATAGAAAAGAAAGAATATACCTATAGAATGAAAGCTAAAATAGGCTTGGAGCAAGAATTTTTTCTTATAGATAAAGAACAGTTTTATAAAAGGACAGACTTAAAAAGTTGTGGAAGAACTTTATTTGGGGCAAGACCGCCTAAAGGACAAGAATTAGATGATCATTATTTTGGGGCAATTCCTAAAAGAGTAATAAGTTTTTATGAAGAAGTAAATGAGAAACTTTGGAGTTTAGGAATTTATGCTAAAACTGAACACAATGAAGTGGCTCCTTGTCAGTTTGAAATTGCAATTTTATTTGAAAATGCTAACATATCTATTGATGACAATCAGTTATGTATGGATATTTTGAAAAGAACAGCTGATAAGCATGGTTTAGTTTGTCTTCTTCATGAAAAACCTTTTAAAGGAGTAAATGGAAGTGGTAAACATAATAATTATTCTTTAGCTACAAATTATGGATTAAATGTTTTCAATCCTGGAGATAATCCTAAAGAAAATCTTCCTTTTATTTTATTTACAGCTGCAATTGTAAAAATGGTTGATAAGTATCAAACATTACTAAGAATAGCTTCATCTTCTGTTTCAAATGATTATAGATTAGGTGGAGATGAAGCACCACCAGCAATTATGTCTTTATTTTTAGGTAGGGACATAGAAGATATAATTAATTCTATAGCTTACGAAGATTATAAAGCTAAAAATATTAATAAAGAATTTAAAGTTGGTAATTTAGGTATAGTTCCTAAGGATAAATCTGATAGAAATAGGACTTCAAGTATTGCCTTTACAGGAAATAAATTTGAATTTAGAATGCTTGGCAGTTCTAAATCAGCAGCAGATTTAAATATTATAATAAACACGGCTATGGCAAGTGTTATAAAAGAAATGGCTGATAAGCTTGAAAATGTCAAAGAAGAAGATTTAAAAGAAGAATCCTATAAGATAGTTAAAGATATAATTATAAAACATGGAAGAATAGTATATGATGGTGATAACTACTCAAATGATTGGATTGAAGAAGCAAAAAGAAGAGGACTTAAAAACTATAAGACTTTTTTTGATGCTTTAAATGGTATAAAGAATGAGGATTCTTATAATGTTTTATTAGAAAAAAATATTTTGACTAAAAAAGAGCTAGAGGCAATTTATGAAGTATATTTAGAAGAAGTTATAAAGTACCATAGTCTAGAAATTAGGATTATTAAAAATATGGTGGCTAAGGATATAGCGCCAGCTGCCATGAATGAAATCAAAGATATTGGAGAAGTTTTAAAGTTTGTTGAAAATTCAGAATTGAGAAATTTAATGGAAAATTTAAATAGAAATTTGGAGAATTTATTAAGTAAAAGTGAAGAACTTAGGCTTTTATATTCTGACTCAGCAGAAATAAAAGATAGTTATAAAAAGGCTAAATTTTTACAAGAAAATGCAAGAGGACTGATGGAGTCTATTAGAGATATTGCAGATGATATAGAAAAGAAAGTTAGTAGAGAAAATTATAAGATACCAACTTATGAGGATATGTTTAATTCATTGATTTAGGAGGAAAAATGACGAAGTTTATATTTGTAACTGGAGGAGTAGTCTCAGGAATAGGAAAAGGCATAGCAGCAGCAAGCATAGGTAGATTATTAAAGGATAGAGGACTTAGTATATTTATGCAAAAATTCGATCCATATATAAATATAGATCCAGGAACTATGAGTCCTTATCAACATGGAGAAGTTTTTGTAACAAAAGATGGTGCTGAAACTGATTTAGATTTAGGTCATTATGAAAGATTTATAGATGAGGAATTAACCAAGAGAGGTTCCATTACAACAGGAAAAGTTTATTCTAGAATTATTGAGAAAGAAAGAAGAGGAGATTATAATGGAGAAACAGTTCAAGTAATTCCTCACATAACAGATGAGATAAAAAAAGCTGTTTATAAAGCAGCTAATGAATCTGGAGCAGATGTAGTTATAACTGAAATAGGTGGTACTGTAGGAGATATAGAATCATTACCTTTTTTAGAAGCCATAAGACAAATTCATGCTGAAAACTCTATAGAAGATGTTTTATTTGTTCACACTGTTCTAGTACCTAAAATTCCTGGTTCAGATGAATTAAAAACTAAACCAACACAACATTCCTTTAAAGTCCTTATGAGTTATGGAATTAAGGCTGATATTTTTATAACAAGAGCAGATGGAGAGATTACCGATTCGATAAAAGAAAAAATTTCTTTATTCTGTGACGTTCCAAAGGAAGCTATAGTAGAGTCAAAAACAGTTGATCTTATTTATGAGGTTCCTATAGTATTTCATAAACAAGGCTTAGATAAATATATATTAGAAAAATTAAAATTGGTAAATCAGCCAAAATCCAAGGGCAACTGGTCAAAGATGGTTAATAAATTCAAAGAAGCACAAAAGGAAATTGAAATAGCTTTAGTTGGTAAGTATACAGAATTACATGATGCTTATTTATCAGTTTCACAAGCTTTATTTGATGCAGGGTATTCTAATGGAGTAAAAACCAAAATAAGATGGATTGATGCTGAAACTTTAAATGAAGATAATTTATCTAAAACATTTGAGGGAGTTGATGGAATAATTCTTCCAGGAGGTTTTGGAAGTCGAGGAACAGAAGGTATGATTTCAACTAGTAAATACGCTAGAGAAAACAACATCCCTTATTTTGGTATTTGCTATGGTATGCAGATTGCTTTAATAGATATTTCAAGACATAAGTTAGCTTTAAGAGAAGCTAATTCTACTGAAATAAATCCTGAAACTAAACATCCAGTAGTAGATTTAATGGAAGATCAAAAAACCATAGAAAATCTAGGTGGAACTTTAAGACTTGGAAACTATGATTGTAGTCTTGAAAAGGATAGTAAAGTTTATAATATGTATAAAGAAGAAAAAATAGTTGAAAGACATAGACATAGATATGAATTTAATAATAATTATAGAGCAGACATGAGAAAAGCTGGAATTGTATTTTCTGGTATTAATGAAGACTTAGATTTAGTTGAAATAATAGAATTAAAAGACCATAAGTTTTTTGTTGGATGTCAATTCCACCCAGAATTCAAATCACGTCCTAATAGAATACATCCTTTATTTGATGGGTTTATTAAAGCTTCTATGACAAAATAATAGAAAATATAAAAATTATTATAACTCTGGATAAATTTATTCAGAGTTATTTTTATCTAAATAGATATATTAATTTAAATCTACCGCAAACAGGAAAACGATTGACAAATTTTATTTTAAAATATATAATTTCCCCGGGAGGTAATATTATGAAAATAAAGAATAAAATTTTAGCTTTAACATTAGGTTTTACAATGGCATTTGGATTAGCTGAAAGTGCATTTGCCTGTACTGGAGTTATAGTCGGGAAAGATTTGACTACAGATGGAAGTTTTATTTATGGAAGAACAGAAGATTATGAGAGAAATAGAACCATGAGACTTGTTGTACATCAAAAGGGAGAATTTAAAAAAGGAGACAAACTTGTTGATGTTAATAATGGGTTTGAATACATACACCCTGAAGATAGTTTGAAATTTTTTTCAACACCAGATTCGACTAAGAAACCAGAAGGCATGGAAAAAGGAGTATATGATGCAGCAGGATATAATGAGAAAGGTGTAGGAATATTTTGTACTGTATCAGCTAATTATTCTGAAGACATTGAAAAAGTTGATCCATATATAAAAGATGGAGTAAATGAAGCATCAATGACAACGTTTATACTAGCTCATTCAAAAACTGCAAGAAATGCAATAGAAATTTTAGCTAAAACAATTGATGAAAAAGGTGCATCTATGGGAGATATTGTAGCTTTTGGAGATAAAGAAGAAGTTTGGTATATGGAAATTTATTCAGGACATCAATATGTAGCAATAAAATATCCTAATGATAAATTCAGTGTTTTCCCAAATGCTTATTGGCTAGGTGGAGTAGATTTAAATGATAAAGAAAATGTAATAGCTTCTAAAGATATAGTTAAAGTAGCCAAAGAAGCAAAAACTTATACTGAAACTAAGGAAGGTCTAATGGATATGGCAGCATCTTATGGGCCTAAAGAATTAAAAGACAGCAATAGATCAAGAATTTGGTCTGGGATACATCATTTAGATCCTAATTCAGAAGTAAAATATGATTCAGAAGATTTTGAATTATTAAATTCTTTATCAGATAAAAGTGAAAAGATAGATATTAAAGATGTATTAAATTTAATGAGAAATAGGTTTGAAGGTACAGATTATACAGCAGCTGATAGTAGAAAAATGTTAAAAGAAAATCCAAGCTATAAATATCCAATAGGTAATATTAATACTATGCAAGCACATATTTTCCAAATAAAAGAAAGCTATCCAAAAGAAGCTCCTGGAGTAATGTGGATGACATTAGGAAGTCCTCTTAATATACCATTTATTCCAGTATTTGCAGATATAAATTCTTCAACAAATGAATTTAGTAATGATAGTGGCATATATGATGATAACTCATATTATTGGGTAGCTAGCTCGGTAAATGATTTAGTAAGTTCAGATAGAGCTCATTTGGGAAATTCAACAAGAGAGAGAGTTCTAGCTTTTGAAGATGAAATAATTAAAGACTTTTCTAAAAATGAAGAAAAATGGATTAAATTATATTCTGAAGATAAAACCAAAGCAGGGGAGTTCTCAACAAATTTAGTAAATGGATATTCAGATAAGGCATTTAAATTTGAAAAAGATTTAAGTGAGGAATTATCAAAAGTATCTAAAGTAGATATATATGGTCATTGGGCTAATGAAGCTATATTAAAAAATTTATCAGAAGGTTTAATGAAGGGAGTCGACAAATTAAATTTTGCTCCAGATAATAAAATTACAAGGGCTGAATTCATAACTATACTAGCTAGAAAAGAAAAAGTAGAAACCGACAAGTATAAAGAGATTAAAATGAAAGATATTGAGGAAGACAAATACTACACAGAATATATGAATTGGGCAGTTGAAAAGGGAATAATTAAAGGTTATTCTGATAATACAGTAAAAGTTAATGAGAGTTTGACAAGAGAAGAAATGGCTGTGATATTAGCTAATTACATGAATATGTCAACTAATAATAATTTACTTAAAGAAGTTAAGTCGGAAATAGAATTTAATGATAAAGATAAAATTTCTACTTGGGCAACTAATTCAGTAAAACTTTTAACAGATGTAAATATATTAAATGGTAAAAACAATAATGAGTTTGCTCCTAAAGAAAAGGTGACACGTGCAGAAGTAGCACAAATAATTTATAATATAGATTTATTAAAGGAAAATTCTATAAAGTAAAAGTATAAAATAACTCTGGATAAATTTATCCGGAGTTATTTTATATAATTGAAAAATTGTTTTAAAATTTTATGATAATATAAAAAAATTTATTTGAATTTTCGGTTTTTTTAACTTTAAGCTAAGAAAGCATAGAAGAAACAATAAATATATTAATAGAAATTAAATTTATATCAAATAGTAATTTACTTAATATTTTATTATATGTATAATGGTTATAGGTGGTATATATGGCTGAATATTGGGATATTTATAATGTAAAAGGTAAAAAGAAAAATAAAATAGTGAGAAAGGGAGATTTTTTAAAAAAGGGTGATTATCATCTTGTAGTCGAAGGGTGGATAAGAAATTCTCAAGGCTATTTTTTAATTCAAAAAAGAAGTGGAAATAAAAAATTATTCCCTAATAAATGGTATTGTTCTTTAGGCGGTTCGGTACAAGCTAGAGAAAATCCCAAGGAAGGCCTTATAAGAGAAGCTAAAGAAGAATTGGGAATAGATATATCTAATAATAAAATAAGACTTAAAAGAATAATAGTAGATAAGTTTATAATATTTTATATTTATTTAATAGATAGGAATTTTAAAATTGAAAACCTAGATATCCAAGAGGAAGAAGTGGCTGATGCTAAAATTGCTAACTTAGAAGAAATAGAGAGAATGATAGATGAGGATGAAATGATTTCATTAGATTATTATCATAAATTTTTTAAGTCAATTGAAAAAATTCCATTTATAGGATAAAATTATCAAATAATATTTTAACTTGCTATATTTTATTAACATATATTTATGAAGTTTTAAAGAAGTATTCTGTAAAATGGTCTCTTATTCTTAGAGACTATTTTTATATATGGGAGGAAATTATGAAGCTATACAATACATTGACAAGGAGAAAAGAAAAATTTGAACCATTAGAGGAAGGTAAGGTTTCAATGTATAATTGTGGACCAACAGTTTACAATTATATTCATGTAGGAAATGCTCGTCCTTTATGTGTATTTGACACTCTTAGAAGATATTTTATTTATAAAGGATTAGATGTTAAATTTGTTGTTAATTTTACTGATATTGATGATAAATTGATAAATAAAGCTAATGATGAGGGTATTAGTGTTAAAGAAGTAGCTGAAAGATATATAGAAGAATTTAAAATAGATGCAGGGGGACTTCACCTATATGATTATGAAACCCTAAATCCAAGAGCTACAGAACATATTAATGAAATCATAGATTTTATTCAAAAGTTAATTGATAAAGATGCTGCTTATGTATCTGAGGGTGATGTATATTTTGATATAAATGCTGCAAAAGAATATGGGAAATTATCTAATAAAAAATTAGAAGATTTAATTAGTGGTGCTAGAGTTGACGTATCAGATATAAAGAAGAATCCTGCAGATTTTGCCTTGTGGAAATCTAAAAAAGAAGGAGAACCATTTTGGAAAGCGCCTTGGGGAGAAGGTAGACCTGGTTGGCATATAGAATGTTCTGTAATGGCAAAAACTTTATTAGGTGATACTATTGATATACATTCTGGTGGAGAAGATTTACAATTTCCTCATCATGAAAATGAGATAGCTCAATCTGAAACTTGCAATGATAAAACTTTTGCTAGATATTGGTTACACAATGGAATGATAACTATAGAGAATGAAAAGATGTCTAAGTCTAAAGGTAACTTTTTTACAGTTAGAGAAGTATCGGAAAGTTTTGATCTTGAAATATTGAGATTTTTCTTATTAGGAGCTCACTACAGGTCTCCGATAAATTTTTCTAGAGATATAATGATTCAGACGAAAAACTCTCTAGAGAGAATTTATAATGGTAAAGATAAGTTAGAAAGTCTTTTAAATAAAACTATTGAGAAAGAATTAGATGATAAAGATAAGGAATATATGAAACAGATAGAAAAAGAAGTTGAGTTTTTTGAAAGATCAATGGAAGATGATATAAATACTGCTGACGCCATTACCGCCATTTTCAATATTGTAAAACTTGTAAATACAAATTTAAATGAAGATTCAAACTTATTGATAGTAAGAAAAAGCCATGAAGTTCTTTTAAAACTAGCTAAAGTATTGGGAATTTTAGAGATGAAAAAAGAAGACCTTGAATCTGAAGTAGAAAATTTAATCAGGGAAAGAGAAGAAGCTAGAGCTAATAAAGATTTTAAAAGAGCTGATGAAATAAGAGACTTGCTTTTAGAAAAAAATATTCAAATTGAGGATACTAGGGATGGTACTAAATGGAAAAAGATTTGAAATTTTTAAATGTTTCAAAGGAATATAATGAAAAAAATATTAGAGAATTATCACCTTTAAGTTTAGCTTTTTTAGGAGACGCTGTATATGAGTTATTAGTTAGGACTTATCTATTAAATAAAAATAAAAATCCTAAAAGGCTTCATATAGAAGCAATAGACTTTGTAAAGGCAAAAGCACAAGCTGAGTCTATGAAGAGGATTTTAGGAATTTTAACCGAAGAAGAAATATCTATTTATAAAAGAGGTAGAAATGCAAAATCTCATACAATGCCTAAAAATGCAGAAGTTTCTGATTATAGAGAGGCCACTGGTTTTGAAAGCTTACTGGGATATCTCTATTTACTGAAAAGAGAAGATAGAATAATAGAAATCTTTAAAAGAATTGAGGAGAGTAAAAAATGAAAGTCGAAATAATTGCCCATACTCCTAATATGGAAGAAGTTATAGCGCAATCAGCTAAACTATGTTATTCACAAGTTGGGGTATCAGATATAAAAGAAAAAATGACAAAAGAAAATTGTGAGAAGTTTTTAAAAATGCTTATGAGTTTTTCTCATGCCTCTCCTTTAGAGCATGCTAGTATTACCTTTGCTGTAGAGGGAGTTTCAAGAACTTTGACCCACCAATTAGTAAGACATAGAATAGCTAGTTACTCTCAACAATCCCAAAGGTATGTAAGATTAGACCAGTTTGAATATATAATGCCTCCTGAGATAAAGAAGAATGAGAAAGCCAAATCTTTATTTATAAAAACTATGGAAGAAGATCAAAAGGCATACAATGAATTAACGGAAATATTAATAAAAGAAAAATCAAAAAAGTTTATAGATGGTGGTATGGAAGAAAGTAAGGCTAGAAAAAAAGTTGAGAAAGAAGCTATAGAAGATGCAAGATATGTTTTTCCTAATGCCTGTGAAACAAAAATTGTATTCACTATGAATGTTAGAACTTTATTACACTTTTTTGAAGTTAGATGTTGTAATAGGGCTCAGTGGGAAATAAGAAATTTAGCAACTGATATGTTAAAATTATGTAAGGAAATAGCCCCAATTCTTTTTTCTAATAGTGGACCAGCTTGCACTAATTCAATTTGCCCAGAAGGTAAAATGACTTGTGGTAGAGAAAAAGAAGTTAGAGAATTTTTTAGAGGATTATAAGAATGAATGAATATATATATGGGAGAAATCCTGCAATTGAAGTTTTAAAAAATAAAAAAGTAGATAAACTTTATCTACAAAAAGGTAATAGAGATGGATCAATTAAAAAAATATATTCTATGGCTAAAGAAGATAATATTTTAATAACTGAGGTTGGGAAAAGTAAGCTTGATCAAATGAGCAATGGGGCCAATCATCAAGGAGTAGTAGCTTTGGTAAGTGGTTTTAAATACTCTTCAATAGAAGATATTCTCAAAGAAGATAAGAAAGTTATCATTCTAGATAAACTTGAGGATCCGCATAATCTTGGAGCTATTGCAAGATCAGCTGAAGCCTTTTCTTTTGATAGCATAATTATACCTAAGCATAAGTCGGTTTATGTAAATGACGTTGTATATAAGACTTCAGCAGGTGCCATAGACAATTTAAAAGTTGCAATAGAAACTAACCTTACAAATACAATAGAGAAACTTAAAAAAGAAAATTTTTGGGTATATGGAGCGGATTTAAAAGGAGATAAATATTTTAATTCAGATTTTAAAGGTAAAGTAGTTTTGGTTATAGGTAATGAAGGAAAGGGGATCTCTCAAAATATAAAAAAACACTGTGACAAAATAATTTCTATACCTATGAGTGGGAAAATAAATTCCCTTAATGCTTCTTGCGCAGCTTCAATACTAATGGCAGAAATACAAAGACAAAATGAAGAAGCTTAAATATAAAAGAGACGAAGAATATATTTTTGTTGATGGTTATAATATTATTAATTTTTGGGATACTTTTAAAATGGATGAGGATTTAGAATCTCAAAGGGATAAATTAATTAATATTTTAATTGAATATAGCCATGTAGTAAAAGAAAAAATTATCTTAGTTTTTGATGGATATTTGGTTAAGAAATCTCCAGGGACTATCTATAAAAAAGATGGTATAACAATAGTTTTTACGAAAGAATTTGAAACAGCAGATCATTTTATAGAAAAGGAATTACATTTAGTTGGAAGGGTTAGAAATATAAGAGTTGCTACATCAGACAATATAGAACAGCAAATAATATTAGCTAAGGGTGGTTCAAGAATATCAGCAAGAGAATTTGAAATAGAAGTAAATAATGCGATGACTAAGATTAATAAAGAAGTCAGTCTCTTAAAAGAAAATTCAAAAAATATATCAAACTTAGATGATAAGAATAGAATTTTATTGGAAAATTTAAAGAAAAAAATAAAATGACACTAATTAGTGTCATTTTATTATAGAAATTTACTTTTTAGATTATCCCAATAATTATCTTGAGAAAGAACAAGTTTTTTTATAGTTTTATTTGAAAGTCTTAAATTAACTTTCTTTAATCCTGCAAAAGAATGTTCTAGACCATCCACTAGAATTAAATTAGAGTTTGCATATCTTTTTTCTGGGACCAAAGAAATAATGAAGTTACCAG
Organism: Peptoniphilaceae bacterium; assembly: GCA_052090825.1. GTDB lineage: Bacteria > Bacillota > Clostridia > Tissierellales > Peptoniphilaceae > JBQDBK01. The sequence goes on from JBQDBK010000020.1 coordinate 16,924, forward strand.
GAATAATAATTGAACTAGATATAGAACGATAGGCTACACTACTAACAGGAGAAAGAGGTGTCATTTGTAATACATCCAGAGAAGGATGTACAATAGAACCGCCACTAGAAAAATTGTAGGCAGTTGATCCTGAAGGTGTTGAAACTAAAATTCCATCTCCAGAAAATTTTTCCAAATGATTTCTATTAATAAATACATTTAAGTGGATCACTTTAGAGTGTTGTGCTTTAAATGCAATTTCATTAAGACCTGTTAGTATATAAGATTTGTTTTTTGTAAAAACTTCAGCTCCAACTAATCTAAGTTCTTCGATAGCATAATTACCAGAAACGTAATCTTCTATAAATTTTGATATATATTTAGGACTAATCTCTTGATAAAAACCTAGATGTCCAGTATTAATACCTACCATTGGAATTTGGGATAGGTTATTTTTATGGATAGCTTTAATAAAAGCACCATCACCACCTACGCAAATTGTAAGTTCTGCTTTATTATTAAAATCAGTAGTGGGAGAAAATCCTCTATCTTTAAGTAAATTAATTAAATTTAATGTTGTTTTTCGAGATTCGAAATTAGAATTTGAAATAATATTAATTATTTTTTCTTCCACGTTGCCCTCCTTATTTTATTAATAATATAATATAATAAAAATACCAATAAGAAAAGAGGATTTAATGAATACTTTAGATAGCTTAAATTATATAAGCTTTGATATAGAAGAAGAAAGATGTAAAATAAGAGAGTTTTTAAATAAAAAGAATTTATCTTCAAGATTTATTAGAAGTTCAATAAAAAATAAAAATATATATCTAAACGGAAGATTAGCAGAAAAAAATTTACTTTTAAAAACTGGAGATAAGCTAAGCATAAGATTTGAAGACGAAAGATCGAATGCCGAAATTCAATATAGGCACCTAGATATAATATATGAAGACCAAGATATACTTATAATAAACAAGGAGCCTGGAATGGTCACTCATACAGCTAAAGATGATGTAAAGGATACGCTACTTAATTATGTAGCTGGATATTTTTATAAAAATAATATTAGAAGAAAGGTAAGATTTGTAAATAGGCTAGATAGAGATACTTCTGGAATAGTTATAGTTGCGAAAAATCCATTAGCTCATAGTAAAATTCAAGATCAATTTCAAAAAACCACAGATAAACATTATATAGCAATAGTAGATGGATATGTTAATAATGAAAAGGGACTTATAGATAAAGCTATAGGCTTAAGTTCAGATGGTATTAGAAGAGAAGTGAGAAAAGATGGTAAGCAAGCTAAGACGGAGTATGAAATAGTAAAAAGAAATCAAGAATTCTCAGTTCTGAAGGTAAAATTAATAACAGGTAGAACGCATCAAATAAGAGTTCATTTAAAGGACATGGGACATCCAATATTAGGAGATACATTATATTTTAAAGAATCTAAATTAATAAATAGACAGGCTCTTCATTGCTATAAAATGACTATTTTACATCCTAGGAGTAATGAAAAAATAGAATTTATAGCAAGTTATCCAAGTGATATGTCATTTATAGGAGACTTATAAAAGCATTGAAAAATGTAAAAAATTAATATATAATTTGTATATACTCTACATTGTGCGATAAATCTTCATTTAATTCAACCGACAGATATGATCCGGGAAGCTATGTATTACAGCGGATAACGGGCCATAAGTTTATGGAAGTTAGAAACTGTAGTTAGGCTACCCACCTAAAGATGGGGCGGGTCTGAATTAATTGAGAAACGGCAATGTGGAGTTTTTATGATTTAAAATAAGTTTATATAAGTAAGATTTTTAAGTAAAATGTTAATGATTAGAAATTATAGTAAAGGGTATATTATATACATAATAAATAAGGTAAATTGATAATATTTTAATTTGCGAATAAATTAAAAGGAGAGAAAGATTATGGCAATATTTGATTATTTAGAGGAAAAGAGAAGAGAAGCAGCGAGAAGAAAAGCAATGAAAGATGCAGGTAAATTAGCAGCAGGTGCAACTTTAGGAGCTATAGCTGGCTTATTATTAGCTCCACAGTCAGGAAAAGAAACAAGAGAAGAGCTTAGTGAAAAAGCTAAAGAAACAGCAGAAACTGTAAGTACAGCAACAAAAGATGCGGCTGAGAGCATTCAGTTTAAAGCTTATCAAGCAGGAGAACAAGTAAAAAAAACTTATGAAGATTTAAAAGAAACTGCTCAATTAAAGAAAATGGAATTTAATGATGATGTAGAAATTGCTAAAGCTAAAGCTAAAGCAGTGGGTGAAGTAATTCGTGAAGATTCATCAGATATAAAAGAAAATGTAGAAGATAGCAAAGAAACAATAAAAAATTCAGCAGAAAAAGTTAAAAAAGATTTAAAAGAAGGTGCTGAAGAAGTTTCATCTGAAGCTAAAGAAGCTACTAAAAATATAAAAAAGGACGTTAAAGATACTTCTAAGAAAGTAGAAAAAGAACTTAAGAAATAATAGGGGGATTTAATTCAATGGGCACAGTTATAACCTTGCAAGATTTATTAACTATAATATTGTATTTAGCTGGTGCAGGTGCTCTTATATTTTTGGCTCTTGTTTTAAAAAATGTTTTAGGAATTGTGAAAAAAATAAATAAAACACTTGAAGATAATGAGCAAATTATAGATGATACAATAAAAAAAGTACCTACACTTAGTGATAATGCAGTAGAAATAACTAATAATGTTAACCTAATAAGTGGAGAAGCATCTGAATTAGTAGTTAATGCTAGACCTGAGATAGACAGACTTATTTCGACAGTAGGAACTATTACAAATACAGTAAATGATATATCTAGAACTGTAGATACAACTACTTTAAAAGTTACTAGTACTTTATCAGATGTAAGTGATACTATTTCTGATACCTCTAAAACAATTTCTCTTAATGCGAATAATATAATAGATTATTTCTATATATTAAAAGAAGTTGTTGAATCTATTAAAGATGTTTTTTTAAAAAAATAAATAA
>JBQDBK010000021.1:0-17713 GCA_052090825.1 Peptoniphilaceae bacterium
CCTAAAAACTTAATAAAAATTTCTTCCATTTATCTCACCTCCAATATATTTTCTTATATTTTTTAATGCTGCAAGTTTAACTTTATTTACAGACTGTTTGGTTACGTTTAATTCCTTAGCTATTTGTTTTTCTTCTTTATCTTCAACAAAATACATGTAAATAACTAATTTTTGCCTATCGGTAATACTGTCCAAAGCTTTTATTAAATCTTCATTTGATGATATATTTTTAAAATTAGGCTCTTTGGATATGTTTTCTAAAAAGTCTACTGATTCATCTATTAGAATATTGATTTTCTCTTCATTAAAATTTTCATCTATTTCATTTAGATTATAAACTTCATTGTTCAATATTTTTTTCTTTTTATTTTTAATTTCATATGAGCTAAATCTAATAGATTTTTCTATGTAACTTACGAAATAAATTTTAAATATATAATCATAAAACCTATTGAATAATATATCTCTATAATATTTCTCATCAGTATCTATAATTCTTTGATAAATATAGTTATTAGCCTTGTTTTCATTTAAAAATTTAATTAATATTTTATTCATTTATTAGCTCCTCCTTAATTTCAGATTAATGAAAATTATAACATAAATCTTAAACATATGTTCTTTGATGTGTAAAAAAAATATGCTTTTAATCTAATTTACTTCTTAATATATAAGAATGATATAATTTTAAAGTCGTCAACCACTTTTAGAAAAAATATAAAAAGTATTTTAAAAATTTATTTTAATAAGGTTGATAAAGAACACCTTAATCTCTTCTTAGTAAGTGTAAGACAAAAGTTAGCTAACTTAAAAAAACATAACTTTAAAAAGGAGAGATAGTAATGGCTAGTACAGAATTGCCAATGATTGCAAAAGTAGGAGAAGAACGTAAAATTACTATATATAAATCTATTAATACAATGATATCTCAAGTCAGTGATGTAAATTTTATAGGTAGTGGAATTAGTTTTGGTCATGGAGCATTAAAAGCCTTTCTTAAAGGCGTTGCACCGGGAGGAAGCCTTATTTATTTTGGAACTCTAGCATCATGGTTATATGAGGGTGCATTAAAATTTGATAAATATACTGGTATTAAAGGATTCAACATAACTTATACGTACAGATATGAATTTAAATATGGAGATCCAACGACTCTTCCTAGATGGAAAGCTATAAAATCTACAATGTCACCAGTAAGATAATAAACAAAATAAAGATGTTTGAGATATCTCAAACATCTTTATTTTGTTTATTATCGATTTTTATTAACTTTAATTATATTTATTAATAATATTGAAAGTGTAATTAAGGTTATAATTAATGGAAAATAAAAAGATAAAAAGCTATTAGAATCCGAATTTATATTTCTAGTCATTAACCAAAGTAAGGGAATACCGGGCAACAAACCTATAATTGCAATTAAATTGGTAGTTTTTCTTTCTACTCTACTTTTTAAAATATGAACTATTATACTGTTACAGATTAAAATAAGGCCTAATATTAATTTTTCTAGCATGATAAATCCTCCTTTTACTTATATGTAAATTGATAATTCTATCTAATAATACCACTAATACCTGATTTTTGTATTTGTTTTTTTTTATCAATTTTATTTGTTTCAGCTGATTTTGTTTTTAAATCTTCAAGAATAAATTCCAGTGTATGTCTTGAAGTAGCACTATTTTCTTTATCATATTCTTTTTTAAAGTGATTGTCTAAGCCTTTTAAATTTAGTTTTTCAGATATTGCATAAACCAAGACCCTAAAACCGCCTTTAAAAGCCACTAAATCGGCTGTGTGCTCTTTTAAAAAGCTTTTGGTACATTGATATACTGAACTGATTTCAGCCTTTAAATTCCCTATCTCGTTCGTTAAATCTTCTTTTTCATCATTTAAATCTATAACTTCTACTTCCAAAGAATTATTTTTAGAAATTAAAGAAGCATTTTTCTCTTTTTCTTCTCTAAGTTCATATTTAAGCTGTTTATTTTCTTTTAAAATATCAGTTTCCAGCAAGTCATTTAATCTATTTTCAAAGTGCTTTCCAGTTTTTATGGAAGCCTGCATTTTCTTATAATCATCGACTGAAATAATAAGATTATTTGTCCATTTTTTAATTTTTGCTATTTTAGGTTTTCCAAAGATTGTTTTTTTTCCTGACTCTACTTCAACCTCTTCAAATTCTTTATATGCTGTTATATCCAGCTTATCATTAACCTTTATCTCTTTGTTATAAGCTAATAACTCTTCTTTTTTCATAGACAGATCCTTGCCTAACTGCTGAACTTCTCTTTCTAAGTCCTTTTTAACCTTGTAATCGTTGACATCTTTATAATGATTTGTACCTACAATCTTTCTGTCGATATCAAATTCCTTTAACAATTCAGAGATTAAATTAACTTCTTTCTCCCTCCAATCAGCAAAAGGTCTTGTTTTATCCAAAGAAGGATCATGCTGCTTTATTGCCTTATCAAATGACACTTGCTTTTCAAGACCCTGCTTGTATCCATCAGCAACTGGAACAAAGTTAAGGTGCAGATGAGGACTTGCCTCATCGTTGTGTATCACAGCATTAAATACTTTTAAATTAGGATTTCTTTCTTCAAAACTTTTAAACCACTCTTCTAAAATATAATTTCCTATTCTCCAATCTCCACCATTTTGATAATAGTCCTTATCTCCAACCTGGATAATCATCTCCTGTTGCAGAGCAGTCTTTTTACTGTCTTTTATATGGTTGTAGTAAGACTCAATCTTTCTGTCTGATCTTGTTTGTTTTTGATTATATTTTTCAAGAGCAGAAGCAAATTCAGTTTCGTATAATTCCTTTAAATCCCTTTGAACTAAATATTTATTTCTATCGGATCTGTTATAATTAATATGATTATTTTTATCCTTTTGTTTTTCAGTAAATTTTCTGTTGTTGTGATTTAGATTTGTTTTTGTAGTAGATTTCTTAAAAGATATACTCATAGCAAGAGTAGCTGACATTTCTTAAAGCACCTCCTAAAGAGTTTGGTTACTTTGTGAAAGTAACCTTTTCTATATTATGACACTATTGTATCATAATGAAAAGGCTCTGCGAGGCTAAAACCAAAATAAAAGCAAAAGATTAAAGCAAAAAAACGAACTTTATTGCTAAAGTTTCCGTTCACTTTTAATAAGTCCAGGTAGTATTATTTTGAGAAAACCACTCAAAAAATCTCCACCTGGACTTATTAAATTTTTCTTGCCTTTTTAATTTAAGCAAAGAGCAAACGAGAATAGAAAGTTCCTTTTTCTCTCTTTGCTTTTTCTAAGTATAGCAAGAAAAACCATTCTCTAAATCTATTGTTTTATTTGAAATTTCTAGTAAGCAAAGCACCGAGAATAGAATTTTATAATTAAAGGTTTTTAACTAGATCATCAAGACTAATATAATATTCTCCACCTTGCCAAAAATATTTGTTACTTGAATTTTTATCATAGTCATTTGCTTTTATAAACTTCTTTTCTTTTTCACTAAATAAAATTAAATATTTTTCTTTAATATCTAAAACTATAACTTCTCCAAGATCTGTTTTTATTCTTTGACCTATTTGCATTTTTAACACCCCTTTAATCTTCTTATAAGCTCATTTGATCTAAGAGAAGAGCATAATCCTTCTGCAAAGTTGAAATAAGATATTTATATTTGCTCTCAATATTTTTCTTGTCTGATACAAATTCATTGCTAAGTCGTATATATTCAAAAGCTCCAATTCTTGAATTTGATTCCAATACTTTTTTAACCCCAGTTTCATAAATCATATTTATTTGTTTTTCAGTATATTTTTCTTTAGATAAGCCCATTTGTTTTTTTAATTCAATAAAATCACTTGCAGGCTTAACTTCTGGAAATGCCTTTCTTACCTCTTCTTGTGTAAAGTCCATTATATTTCTTTTATAATATTCGCCAGTATCTTTATCTCTAAAAAGCTTATCTCCATTTTCAACATCAGTTTCAGCTTTAAACTTAAATTCTATATTTTCTATAAATCTTTTTCTTTTTCCTTTGCCTTTTAATTTAGTTATCTTTAAATTTTTAAAATAAGTAGATAATTCTTCCTGTATTCGATCTAAGATATTTTTAGTTATATCTGACATTTGATAGCTTTTAGGAACATCAAATAGTCTTTTAAATTCATCTATTTGGACTATGTAATATCCTGACTGTCTAAACTGTTTTAAAAGCCTATAGGCTGTTTTTGAATAGCTACTGTTAAGAGCTGTAAACTCTTCTAATTCAAATTTAGTAAAGTTACCTGCTATATTATTTAAAATATATTTAAATTCCTCATTGACTCTTATTGATATAGTTTCATTAATTTTATCAATTTCATATTTTGTAAATAATACAAATTTTATTATTTTTTGTTCTGTTTCAATTCTAAAATCTAACTGAATTAATTTACTATAAATACTTTCAAGGTCTGATATAAAGTGACTAGTTGCTGTCATCTTATAATTGCTAAGTTCTTTTAAATCTTCAAAATCAAAGGTAACAGTGTTTAAATCCTTATTTCTCATCTTAGAGCAGATTGAAAAAAATAGATCCATTTCCTTGGAATTAAAATTCCTTAAAGGCACAGTATTCATTTCATCTTTATAAACTACTAAATTTGCCACAAAATCATCTCCTTTTTATAATTATACACAACTGAATGATTGTTGTAAAGGGTGCACATTTCGAAAAGTACCTTTCGTTCAGATAAAAGTACCTTTCGTTCAGATAAAAGTACCTTTCGTATTAGATAAAAGTACCTTTTGTGACCTCTGTAAACTAGTCCTAGTCTATCTTGTAGAGTGCCTAACAAGGGTTTAAACAATTATTTAAACAATTATTTAAACAATATTTAATAAAACAACCAGCAAGCTGTCGTTTATTTCAAAATATGTTTATGTATTTAAAAATTTATTTAAAAAATCTTTAAATACATAAACATTAAATAAAGCGTTTAAATTGATTTTAAGAGTTTTTAGTTAATAACAATACAATTATATAGCTTATATATATAAAAGTCATTCTAAAGCCAATTATAAAAGCCACAGCTATATACAAAAAATATAATTGATCCTAGTAAGATATTAAAAAACATGTCTATTTTAATCTATATCCAGGTATTCTTTTATTTCTTCTTTAGATTTAAATTCAAACTTTTTAATACATTTATATAATTTAATAGTTAATTCTTGTACGCAATCTAAATCTAATTCACCATTAATATAACTATTTTTGTATATTAATGGTTGAAATTTATCTATTAATTCTTTAGTAGCTTCATCATCATCTTCTTTTGCTAAATTATGAAGATCTCTTAAATCAGAATTATTCATATTGTTACCCCCCTTAAATCACTTCTTATGTTTAATAATTAATTCCATCAGATCTATAATTGTAGTATTTAATATATCTAATTTCTTTTCTATTCTTGTAAGTAAAAAAGCAGTTACTAAAATTGGAAATGCTATATTACCTAAAAATTCACTGAAAATCTCTTCCATTTATTTCACCTCCAAGGTAATTTCTTATACTCTTTAACCCTGCAAGTTTAACCTTATTTACAGATTGCTTAGATATATTTAATTCTTCAGCTATTTGTTTTTCTTCTTTATCCTGAATATATCTCATAAATACTTCTATTTTCTTTATCTTTATTTAAAAATTCCATTGCTAATTTGTGCATTTTTTATCCCCCTTTTATGTATCACAATATAAAAATTATATCATAATTTCAAACATACGTTCGCATAAATAAGTAAAAAAATATAGTTATTTAGAACTATTTTTTACTTATTTATCCTCTTAATATATAAGAATGGTTTAAGTTCAAATTTATCAACCTTATTTATAAAAAACTTTTAAAAAATATTTTTCATTTTAAAAGTTGATAAAACTACTACTCATATCTTCTTAGTAAGTGTAAGACAAAAAAGTTAGCTAACAGAAGTAGTCTTATATAAGAATTTAAGGAGGACTTAAAATGGCAAGAGCATATGAATATATTGATGAGATTGAAATTAACATTATGGATATGGAGGAATTTGGGGACGCAAGTAATGAGGCTTACCAACAAGGTTTTATTCAAAAAGTTTCAGAATATAATCTTTCTAGGGCAATGTCTGGATTAGGAATATCTTCTACTATACTAGGATTAGCATTTCTCGCAAGTACTCCTGTTTCAATTGCAGCTGGAGTAACAGGCTTAATTACAGCGTTACCATCCTCTGCAGAAGATACATTAAGATATCTTTTCCATACGGGAATAAGTGATTGGAGACATGTAAAAACAGCACTTATAAGAGGAGCATATGATAATGGTAAATGGGTAGAGCCAGTATATCCTGAATTTACAAGAATTAAGATTAAATGTGCTTTTATAGAGTATCCACAGTATAATATAAGATTTGTAACTGATACTAATATAAAAGCAATAACTGCATATAAAAGAGCTAATGGTGGTTGGGTTCCTGGTCCAGGTGCTATATAAAAAAAATCTATGATTCCCTTTAAAGGGAATCATAGATTTTTTTTATTATATTTAAATTAAAATTTTTATTAATAATATTATATTTTTTACGAGATTCTTTACTATTGCTTTTTAAAGACTTTATTGAATAAACAATTTCTATATATTGTGATGTAATATTCATATTTAAGTATTCATCAGTTATTTGATTATATAAATAAATGTTTAAAACAGAATCTTCAATTGAATTTTTATTTATATAATTTTCTTTTAATTTTATATTACTTAATTGTGAAGTGATTGATCTTATTTTTTTTATATCACTCGTACTCTTAGTTTTTTTATTACTAAAAATCTCCATATAAGTAAAATGACTTTCTTGCTCATATTTTTTAAAAACTACTTCCTCAAAAGTTCCTTCTTCTTTATTAAACTTAATAAAGAAGAATATAAAAAGCAGTAATAATATTATTACAGAAATTAATATATTTTTTTTCATAAAAATTCTCCTTTTAAACAATTAACATTATTAAATTAAACAATTCTATTTAGATTTTATTTCTATATATTTAAACTTCCATAAAGATCATTAATATCATCTTGAGTAATTCCTAAATATCTCTTTGTAACACTTAAATTACTATGATTTAAGGTATCCATAATAAGAGCAGGACTAAAACCTTTCTTCCAAGCATGATAGCCCCAAGTCTTTCTTAAAGTATGAGTTCCTACATTATCTTTAATTCCAACAGCCTTAGCAGCACTCTTTAAAATATTAAGAGCTTGTTGTCTTGTTAAAGGCTTCATATTTCCTTCTCTAGATTTAAATATATAATCATCCATATCATAGGTATCCAAGCTACTTAAAAACTCTCTAAGAGCCTTCTCTGACACCTTATTTAGCTTAATTCTTCTTTCCTTTTGAGTCTTACCTTCAATAATACAAATATCCTTAAAAGACTTTCTATTCTTTAAAACATCACTCCATTTAAGCTTAAGTAGGTCTGAAATTCTAAGAGCAATATTAATTCCTAAAACAAACATTGTATAATCCCTAATATCTTTTCCCTTTAAATATTTTTTCATAGCATCAACTTTTTTTATATCTCTAATTGGATCAACACTTTTCATACTATCACCTAATATTCCTTATCATATATTCTAGGCTCTCTGTCCTTATGTACTTCACTACATTTAACACATACAATATTATTATCTATGGGAGCATAAAAAACAAATTCCTTATCTTTAAAATCCTTACCACAACTTTGGCAATAACTTCTTCTAGTTTTCTTTACACTAATATATTCACTCATTTAAAAACCTCCTTGATAGTTTTACATATTACTATTATATCACATGTTATGACAAACTAAAAAGATAAAAATAAAAAAGGATAAAGCATAAAACCTACTCTATCCTAGTAATATCAATATGTGTAATGCTTTTTACGAGTTTGTCATAATTACCATTAAGACAAACTCAGCATGGGTTATTCAGTTCATTTTTCAATAAAGAAAAATGAACTGAAATCTCCTATTTCTAAGTTATCATGATTTATAAAAATAAGATTGTCTTTATAAGTCATTTTGCTGCCTACCATGACTTTCTTCATTTTCATATTAATATTATTTTCATCTAGTGAAATATACATATCAAATATTTTTTTGTTTTTATTGAATAATCTGCCTTGAGAATATACGGTCAAATATATTTTATTATCTGTATAAGTGTTTACTTTATATTTGAAAATTCTATTTTTTTGAATTAATTCTTTATTAGTAAACTGGATAATAGAATCATTATTATATTTCCATTTACCAATTAACATGTTTTTTCCAAATGTTTTTTTTCTTTCTTTCTTTTTTAATTGGGTCTTTATTCTATCATTATCAATATTCTCTTTAGAATTTATATTATCATATAAATTTTCCATATCCACATTAATTAAATACCAATTGTTCTCATAGAACATTTTATTGTTTATAAATGATATAATTTTTTTATCTCTATCATCATATTTAAATTCTAATTTAAAAGAATCACCTAAAAATTCCTTTTCTTCAAGTGTGGATAAATTAAGTTTTTCACCTTCTATTTTTTTTAATAAAGATAACATTTCAGTTATATCCTTATCATTATCTAATTCTTTATAGTTAACATTGCTATAAAATTTTATTTTATCTAGAGATTCAAAATAATTATCTTTCAATAAATTTTCTGATTTATTAAATTCAGTACAACCTGTAATAAAAAAAATACCTAGAATTAATATTATAAATAATCTTTTTTTCATATATAACCTCCGTATATTCCTATTGCTTATATATTAATTTAGTATATTAATAATACTAATTGAATTTATTTTTTAAATTATATTGAATATCATAAAATATCTTTTCTTCTAAAAATGATTAAAGATAAACTATTTAATATGACTATAGAAATTAAAAGTATTAAAATTCCATTAATATATACTATATTAGTATTTTTATAAGTAGACATTAGTTCACCATTTAATAACATTGGTATATTCATATATGTAAATGGAATTAAATGAGCAATTTTTGATAGCATTCTAAGTTGATTATTAATTATAAAGAATGATATATATGAAAGTATAGATATACTTACTGCTGCAAGGCTATTATTTACTATGGTTGATATTAATATTGCAGTTGACACAATAAATATTATCACCAAAGATAATATTGGTATCATATATATAATAAAAGTTTTAATATCAATATAATTAAAATTATATTCTATATTAGAATTAAAAATAGATTGAAAACTACCTGTATAATATTTCGTTGGATAATCCGATGATCCAACACCAATAATAAGTCCTGAGCTTATAAAGGCAGCTGAAAACAATATAGTTACAATTATGATACAAATAATAGAATGTGCAATAATTTTTGATAACATAATTTTATTTCTAGAAATAGGTTGTATAAGTAAAAATTTAAAGGTTCCTTCATCTATACCACTAGAAATTGAATCTGATACAAATAAGAGAATCAATATTACCAAAATAAGAGGAACTAAATCTTCAGCCATTAACCTTATTAAATTAAAAGAAGTTATTGATACATCCTCGTTAATTTGATTTTTTAGTTAATCCAAACTCTAAAAATGTACTGCAATCAATAACCCTATCATGCTTTTTATCTCCTAGTCTTTTATAACTTTCAGCTAAATTTAAATTATCTTTTTTTCTTTTCTTCCAATTGTTATCTTTACCATTTTTATTAATATCTTTTAAAATGCCATTTTTAGTTACTTTATAATTTCTATCATTTATGTTATAATTATTATTAGACATAAAAGCTCCTTTCTGTTAAAGCAGAAGGGATAAATAAAAAAATAGGAATATCCCTGGTTGTTTAACTTTAATCTCGACAATTAAAATTATAACACAGGGATATTTTTCTGTCTAATTTAATAATAGGCTTTTAAAAGCATAAGAAAATATATGAAAATGTTGATTTCATCAGTATTATAAGCATATAAATCCAAATAGGAGTTGTTTCTATAGTATCAAGATAAGAAGAAACAAGTTCAAAAACATCAAAAAACACCTTAAAAAAGGTGCTTTTTTTATACTTAATTTTATCTTCTCAATGTAGGTGAACTTCTTTTTATTTCTTTTTTATTTTCCTTATCAAATTCACTTTTAAATAAACTATTATTAATTTTAGAAGATATAACATCAACTAAACTTTTAAAAGCACTCCTGGAAGCTTTTAAACCCCCTAGACGCTCTTTAAAGTTATCTCTAACAGAATTATATGTTATTCTAAGTTCATTGCTTAAATCGCTTACTTGGTCTTTTAAAAGGCTGTTTTCTTCATTCAGCTTATTATATCTTCCAACAAGATCATTATAATCATCAATATCTTTATCATTTTTATTTTTTTGTTCTTCTAATTCATCTTTCAATCTCTCATTCTCATTATAAAAATCTGTTTTTACTAACTTACGAAGTATAGGCTCTCTTTCTTTTATATCAGAATTAAACTTTATTATTTTTTTATAATCTTTTTCAGAAATAATTATATTACCAGTAGGTTTTTTAACTTTATCAGGTATTGGTATCCCTAAAAGCTTTTCTTTTCCTTTAACAAGGACTTCTTTTGTTTCTCTAGTAAATTTAACATCATCAATACTTGTTTCTACATTCATTTCTTGAATATAGTTTAAAAGCTGATTTTCATTTTTTTTGATTTCAATTTCAATCAATTTATTTTCTGATTCTAATTCTTTTTGTTTTTCTTTCATCTCTTTAAATTCAGGTATAGTTAAGTTTTTTCTCTCTGATCCTTTTCTTCCTCTTTCAATTTCAAAACCTAATTCTTCTAAATAATTAGGTAATTCTTCTTGAACATCACGAAGTGCTTGGCGATTAAAAACTCTCTTAGCTGATAATTTGTTTTCTTTATCAAAAGGAACAATACCTAAGTGCATATGTGGAGTGGTTTCATCTAGATGAACTTTTGCATATCTAATATTTTTATCTCCAAATTTTTCTGCAAAATAATTTTTAGAAGAAATAAAAAACTTTTCTCTTTCATCTGTATTTAAGTCTTTAAAGAAATCTTGATCACTTGTAATAATCCACTCATTAACCAAAACAGCATCTTTTCTAACTGCTCTTTGAGTTGATTTATTTTCATTTATAAAATTTTCTATATCAGTTTTATAATTTTCAGTTCTGTTTAATAAATCATAATTCAAATGTGATCTAGTTTTATCTATATCTTTATTTGAATGATTTTTTGTTTTTCTTTGATTGTGATTTCCAATTCCCACTAAATTTCCTGACTTCATTTTTTCCATTCTAGCTACAATCATAGACATTTTAAATCAACTCCTTTTACATACTTTACGATAATATCTTTCATGTAAAGTATAGCACATTATACTTTACTCCGTAAAGAATGTGTTTTTCCCTTAAGGGAAAAATTGAAAAGCAATTAAACTAACTAAATCAAATTTAATTCTCAAAAAACAAAAAAATATTTTTTTTTATGATGATATATAGTATAATAAAAAATAAAGGAGAGATTGTATGAATATAAAAATAAAAGAATACTCTATTTTAATAATATTAGCTATATTATTTATATTATCTTTTTTAAACCAAGGTTATATTTTCAATATCCCTATGCATGATTTGTTAATAATTATAGCTATAATTGCATTAATAAAAGATGGAATTAAAGAAATAAAAAACAAAAAAAACAAAGGCTTAATTAATATTTTTATTGCTTTAGGTTTAATATTTATGTTAATAAAAAAATATAGATAGAAACAAAAAAAAGGCTATATAGCCTTTTTTTTGTTTCTATCTTGCCCATTTTCCATAAACAGATGAATAACTTGTTTTAATATAATCCTTATGACCTGAATCACTATAATACTTATATTTATAATAATACATAAATCCATCAGGAGATGTATATAAGGTTCTTGTATAGTAAACATTGCTATATCCTAAAGCTTGTAAAGCTAGCATTAAAGTACCATATTTCTTTGTAACGGTTGAAGTTGGTACTCCATGTAATTTAGCTATAAAAGCTATGGCTACAGTTGCTTGAGCAAAATTTTTATATGTACTCCTTGATACTGTTTTACCTTTTTTATAACCACTAACTGGACCTATAATACCAGTAGCACTTGCTGGACTAATGATATTTTCATTATTTCCTAAAATCATTTTATTCACATCATAGCCATAATCATCAGTTGTTTTAATATCTGCACTAAAACTATTTTGCTGTGCAAAAGAAACATTACTAAAAGATAATAATGTAATACAAAAAACTAAAATTAAACTAAAAAATTTCTTATTGTTCTTCAACATAACACCCTCTCCTCTATAAGTTTTTTTAAGAACATCTTATGAAAACTTTAATGATGAAGATTTTAACGTATCTTTAAGGTCGATAGCATTTGAAATAATTGGACATGTTTATCCAGATACAGCGGCTAAAAATATAAAAAAGATATCTTTTATTCCTGATTCACTAAAGAAATCTGCTGATAGTATTATAAATCATACTTCTATAATTGATTGTGGTGAAAGTAAAGCAGGAGATAATAATAGATGGTTTTGGGACAGCTTGGCTATAATATCAGCACTTCCATTATATGCATTGATTTAATTATAAAAAGGAGCTATTAATAGCTCCTTTTTATAATGCTTATTCATTTTTATTAATAAATCTTGTTTTTCTATATAAAAAAATAAAGTTTATTAATAAAAATAAAATATTAATTATATCAAGATAAAATAAATGAAAATTAAATAATTTATTATTATGAGAATATATATTTAATGTGCTTATAAAGTCTATTATATAAAATAGGGCAAAAGATATATATACAAATAATATAATTTTAGTTTCATTGCTTATTCTTATTAAAATATACCAACTTAAAAACATAATTACACTATAAATATATGCTGATATTAATTCTTCATTTGTATAATTTATCGGTATATCAGAAGTTATAAGCATAATATAAAAATAATTCCAAATTGTAATAACTAAACTAAAGCAAAAATTTAAAAGAACAAATGTTTTCTTAAATTTAGATTGATTCATAATAATTCTCATCTCCTATTTATCAAACAATACTTATAAATAAATTATCATAAAACATCTATATATTCAAACTTCCATAAAGATCATTAATATCATCCTGAGTAATACCTAAATATCTCTTTGTAACACTTAAATTACTATGATTTAAAGTATCCATAATTAATGCAGGACTAAAACCCTTTTTCCAAGCATGATAACCCCAAGTCTTTCTTAAAGTATGAGTCCCTACATTATCTTTAATTCCTACAGACTTAGCTGAATTTTTTAAAATATTAAGAGCCTGTTGCCTCGATATAGGCTTCATATTTCCCTCTCTAGACTTAAATATATAATAATCAATGAAATAGGTGTCCAAGCTCTCTAAGAGCTTTTCTTGATGCTTTATTCAACTTAATTTTTCTTTGCTTCTTCGTCTTGACTTCAATAATAAATATATCCTTAAAAGACTTCTTATTCTTTAAAACATCACTCCATTTAAGCTTAAGTAAATCTGAAATTCTAAGAGCAATATTAATTCCTAAAACAAACATTGTATAATCTCTAATATCTTTTCCCTTTAGATATTTTTTCATAGAATCAACTTTTTTCATATCTCTAATTGGATCAACACTTTTCATACTATCACCTAATATTCCTTATCATATATTCTAGGTGATCTATCCTTATGTATTTCACTACATTTTGGACATACAATTGTGTTATCTATAGGGGCATAATAAGCAAATTCCTTATCCTTAAAATCTTTACCACAACTTTGGCAATAACTTTTTCTAGTTTTCTTTACCTTAATATATTCACTCATTTAAAAACCTCCTTAGTAGTTTTACATAACTATATTATATCATAGGTTATGACAAACTAAAACAACAAAAATAAAAAAGGATAAAGTATAAAACCTACTCTATACTAGTAATATCAATATGTGTAATGCTTTTTACGAGTTTGTCATAACGGCAATTATGACAAATTTTGTGAAAAAATTTTACTCCTATCAGTTAGAATGATTATTTGATTTTATTCCGTCAGGTTTACTTCTTTTGTGTGCAGGTACAATCTCACCATTTTTTCGCGTATGCTTTTTTACTGGAACTACTCTAGGAGCTTTCCTAGTTTTCTTTTGTTTAGCCATTAAAACACCCCCTTATACAGTCCTTTACTTAATTCTTATTTTGACAAACTCAAATCTTTATCTTGTAATCTCGTTATTAATATTCTTTCTTTTTTGATTTACTTTTTCTACAGATTTATTAAATTTTTCCCCTAAACCCTCATCAATAATAAATTTCTTATAAATTTTATTATTTGACTTTATAATATCTAAATCTCTTTTTAAATCTTCAATTTTCATCTTATCTTTAGTTTGTTCTTTCAATTCCTTCAAAGAAAATTTAGGTTTGTTCTTTTCAGCCAGTTTTTCAGACAGTCTATCAACCTTTTCTTCTAATATTGTATTATTATTTCTCAAAATCTTATTGTTATTTATATATAATTCAGTATCTTTTTTATAATTCTTAGCCATATTTTTAAGCTGATCAAAAGTATCCTTCTTTATTTCTACATAACCCTTTTTAAATAGCTTTTCTTTAGCCTTTATTTGACCCATACGCTTTATTTCATCTTCTGCTTGATGTATCATACCTAATTCACTCTTAAAAGACTTTAAATCGGTTTTAATAGCCTCTAATTCCTTTACAGCACTACCCTTTTTTAATTCATCAATAGACTTATTTCCTTCTTTGGTTTTTGCATTCATAATTCCTATATCACGACCAAAAACTTTTTTCATATGTTCTTCAAGTTCAGGATGAAATCTTTTTAAATCATTCCTGGTAATACATTCCTTAGCTGATACCTTATAATCTTTTCTTTTTTTATCATAGACTATTGGTATAAAAGAAAAATGCATATGTGGAGTTGACTCATCAATATGAACATAGGAAGAAATTACATTTTCTTTCCCATATTTTTCTTCTAAAAACTTATAAGACTCATTAAAAAATAAATCCTGATCTTCAGGAGTTTTTATTTTTTCAGGAAGAGTTACAACCCAGGTAGCCATAATATTTACATCTTTCCTATTTAAACACCTAACTTCAGAAGTTCTTTTTTTGATAAATTCCAGCTGATTTTTATCATCTGCAAGATTATAATTTAAATTAGTTTTATTAATATCAATTTCCTGGTTACCAAATTTAATATAATCTCCCTTATCATCTTTAAATCTTTCATAATGCCTAGTAAGACCACCAGTCGCTCCCCTATTTGATTTCATTAAGTGTGCCATAGTCTTTGCTCCTTTCATACCAAAATCATTATAATCTTTTATGTAAGTTAAACTATTTTTGTGATGAGAAAATTATAGTTTAACCCTATCATTATATTTTTGGTATAGCAAGTTATACCAAATTCTTTGGTCACTTGCTCTGCGAGGCTAAAAACAAAAGATAAAAACATCAAAAGTAGAAACTTTTATTCTAAAGTTTCTATTCATATTTAATAAGTCAAGCTAGTATTTATTTGAGAAGGATACTCAAAAAATCTCCAACTGGACTTATTAAATTTTTCTTGCTTGTTATCAACTAAGCAAAGAGCATACAAGAATAGAAAACCCCTTTTTCTCTCTTTGCTTTTTTAAAGTATAGCAAGAAAAACCATTCACTACCTGTATTGATATATCAATTTCCTAGTAAGCAGAGCTCCAAGAATAGAAGTTTTGTAATTATGTATTTCAAATATAAATGCTTACATCGAGCGAAGCGACACTAATAAAATTAGAGTTTACAAATAATTTTATTTAAGAGGTTTTAGGACACTTCCTAACAGGTCAAAACTTTAATTTTGGGGTTTGTCATGACAAACCCGTTGCCTGCCTTCCATAATATTTTAATTTTAAATATATACTTATTTATCTTTTTTAAAAAAATTCCACCATTTCTTTTTGGGCTCTTTTTCTTTTTTTTCTTCAATCATTCTTTGTTTATCTTGTTGCCTATGAAGTAAAACTTGGTTATTTTTATTTAATTCTTGAGCTTCTTTTAATCTTTCATTTAGCTCTGAAATTTGCTTGTCTTTTTCAAGTAATTGATCTTGCAAAGTTTCAATATTTTTATCCATTAAATTTATTAAACGGCTGTCAACTAGATTGTCAAGTTTACTGTCAACTTGACTGTTCTCCTTGACAAGGTCTAATTTTAACTTATCTATTCCAGCCCTTTCAATTACTAATGTCTGTCTATTATTTATTTCCTTATAGCTTGTAAACTTGTCTTTAAAGTTGACTGTCAACTTGTTGTAAACTGCTTGTCTGGATATATTAAGTTCATCTGCTACTTCCCTAACTGTTTTCATTATAATTCTTCCTCCTATTGAGGGTTATTTATTATAATATTTTACTATTATTCTTCTTCATCAAATAAATTTGTCTGATTTAATTTATTATCATAATCATTTTTTAAGCTTGCTAATAAATATTTATATTTATCTTTTATGTCTTTTTTCCCTGATACAAAATCGTTTGTGAGTTTTACATATTTAAAGACACCAATTTTTGATTTAGACTCTAACACTTTATTTAAAGCAGTTTCATAAATAGTATTTATTTGTTTTTCTGTGTATTTTTCTTTATTTAATCCCATTTGCTTTTTAAATTCGTCAAAATCACTTGCAGGTTTAACTTCTGGAAATGCTTTGTCTACTTCTTCTTTTGTAAATTCCATTATATTTCTCTTGTAAAATTCCCCTGTCTCTTTATCTCTAAAGATTTTTTCTCCTTTTTTAATATCAGTTTCAGGATCAAATTTAAATTCTATATGTTCTATAAATCTTTTTCTTCTTCCTTTCCCTCTAAGTTTTGTAATTTTTAGGTTTTTAAAATAATTAGATAGCTCATCTTCTATTTTGTTCAGTATATTTTTAGTTATATCCGACATTTGATAACTTTTAGGTACATCAAATAATCTTTTGAATTCATCTATTTGTATTATATAATATCCTGCTTGTCTAAACTGCTTTAGCAACCTATAGGCTGTCTTAGAATAACTACTGTTAAGATTGGTAAATTCTTCTAATTCAAACTTAGTGAATCCACCAAATATATTATTTAAAATGTATTTAAATTCTTCATTAACTTTAATTGATATAATTTCATTTGTTTTATCAATTTCGTATTTAGTAAATAATACAAATTTAATTATTTTTTCTTCTGTTTCAATCCTAAAATCTAATTGTATTAATTTACTATAAATATTTTCTAAATCAGATATAAAGTGTTTCTTTGCAGTCATCTTATAATTGCTTAATTGTTTTAAATCTTCAAAATCAAAAGTTACTGTATTAAGATCTTTATTTCTCATTTTGGAGCAAATAGAGAAAAATAAGTCCATTTCTTTTGAGTTAAAGTTTCTTAATGGAACAGTGTTTAATTCATCTTTATAAACAACTAAATTTGACATGTCTTCATCCCCTTTTTTAAATTATACACAACTTAATGTTTTGTGTAAAGGGTATACATTTTTAAAAAACCTTTCGTTCAGATAAAAGTACCTTTCGTATTAGATAAAAGTACCTTTCGTTCAGATAAAAGTACCTTTCGTTCAGATAAAAGTACCTTTC
>JBQDBK010000022.1:0-16083 GCA_052090825.1 Peptoniphilaceae bacterium
TCGGGCTCATAACCCGAAGGTCATAGGTTCGAATCCTATTCCCGCTACCAAAAAACTTAAGAAGGCCCTGTGGTCAAGCGGTTAAGACACCACCCTTTCACGGTGGTATCCCGGGTTCGATTCCCGGCAGGGTCACCAAAAAATTAAATGGGCGCATAGCTCAGTTGGGAGAGCATCTGCCTTACAAGCAGGGGGTCATAGGTTCGAGCCCTATTGTGCCCACCATTTAAAAAAAGAAATGAATTATTGGCCTGGTAGTTCAGTTGGTTAGAATGCCAGCCTGTCACGCTGGAGGTCGTCGGTTCGAGCCCGATCCAGGTCGCCAATGCTGGTGTAGCTCAATTGGTAGAGCAACTGACTTGTAATCAGTAGGTTGGGGGTTCAAGTCCTCTCACCAGCTCCAATAATAAAATACGAGTAAGAGTAAGGAGGAGTTCCCGAGTTGGCCAAAGGGGACGGACTGTAAATCCGTTAGCACAGCTTTCAGTGGTTCGAATCCACTCTCCTCCACCAATAATTTAATAAACTTAAGCGGAAGTGGCTCAGTGGTAGAGCATCGCCTTGCCAAGGCGAGGGTCGCGAGTTCGAATCTCGTCTTCCGCTCCATATTTATATTTTTGCGCACCGTTAGCTCAGCTGGATAGAGCGTCTGGCTACGGACCAGAAGGCCAGGGGTTCGAATCCTCTACGGTGCACCATAAAACCTTGTAATTACAATAGTTACAAGGTTTTTTATTATTTATATTTTTGTAGTCATTTTATTTAATAAATAAAAAAGTATTATATTTTTTAATAAATTGACAATATTATAAATAAATGTTATAAATTAAGTGAATAAAAAATTAAATATGAATAGCAGGGGGACTCTTTTGAGTTGAGAAGGTTAAAACCTGACCCTTAGAACCTGATAGTTAATACTAGCGTAGGGAGCATTTTAAATTTAGATGTCTGCGGGAGTAGATGTCTTTTTTATTATCCTGAAATTATATTAAAATCAAAGGAGTGTAAAATGAAAAGTAGTATTCAAGAAAAAATTTACAAAGCTGTAGAATTTGTAAAATTAACAAATCCTATGGCTGTATCTATTACAAATTCTGTAACTATTGAATTTGTTGCCAATGCTCAATTAGCAGTAGGGGGATCAGCTGCAATGGTATATTTACCTGATATTGCTAGGCAATTATTTGGGGTATCGCACGAAAGAATGCTACCTATTTCTATGTTGTTAGGTGGTTTGTTTATGCTAATTATAGATACCTTAGCAAGAACATTAACCGCTGCTGAAATTCCTATTGGTATTTTAACGGCTCTCGTGGGGGCGCCATTCTTTGCTTATATTTTTATAGGAATGAAAGGAGATAGCTAATGTTTTTTAGAATTAAAAATGCGAGTTTTGAATATGAACAAAATAAATTGATTTTAGATAATATTAGTTTTTCTTTGAATGAAGGAGAAATACTTGCCATAATGGGGTCTAATGGCATAGGGAAAACAACATTGATTAAATGTATAATGGGGATATTAGAATTAAAAATGGGGCAAGTTTATATAAACGATAAAAAAGGTAAGGAAAGTTTATTAGATATAGCTTATGTTCCGCAAGGTCATAAAAGTACTTTTTCTTACTCTGTTATGGAAATGGTTTTATTTGGTAGGGCAAAACATATGTCTATATTTTCATTACCACAAGAAAAAGATTATGAGATTGCAACAGAAGCATTGAAAGATATGGGAATATATCATTTAAAAGATAAGTCTTGTAATTCTCTGAGCGGAGGACAACTACAAATGGTTATGGTAGCAAGAGCGATTGCAGCAAAGCCTAAATTACTTATATTAGATGAGCCTGAGTCACATTTAGATTTTTATAATCAAGTCCTTATTTTAGACACTATTTACAGTCTTGCTAGGAAAAGAAGGATTACTTGCATATTAAATACGCATTATCCAAATCACGCTATTAAACTTGCTGATAAATTACTTTTGCTTGATAAAGGTGATTATAAGATTGGAAAACCGCTAGACATATTAAATAGTGAAAATGTAGAAAAGTTTTTTAATGTTAAGTCTACAATTGCAAATGTAAATGTAGAAAATAAATGGATGAATATTTTTGTTGTTATAGATAAGATGTAGGAGGGATTTAATATTGAATAACAAGAAGGAATTTTTGTTTAAAATGAAACCGCAAAAATTAATGTGGAATTTAAGCATTCCCGCTATTATCGGTATGCTTGTTGTGGGACTTTATTATGTCATTGATGCTATATATGTAGGTCAAATGATTAGTAAAGAGGCAATGGGTGCAGTATCAATGGCATATCCGTTTACTTTATCCATAAATGCATTAACTATGCTTATAGGAATAGGTTCTGCATCTATTCTATCAAGAGCTATTGGTAGAAATGATAAAGAAATAATTAATAAAATAATGGGAAATTTAATATTTTTAACCATTATATTCTCATTACTACTTATACTTCCCACTATATATTTTTCTGATAGTATTATGGCACTTACGGGTGCCAGTGAAATAATATTAGATATTGGCAGTAGGTATTTGAGTGTAGTATTTTTAGGAACTATATTTTTAACTTTTGCCTATGCTTCTAATCTTTGCTTGAGAGGAATAGGCAAAATGAAAACGGCTATGATACTTATGGCGATTGGATCAGGTATCAATATATTATTAGATCCTATTTTTATAATTGTTTTTAAAAAATATGGTATGGCAGTTGAGGGTGTTGCTTATGCGACAGTTTTATCACAATTTTTTCAGGCGGCATTTACACTATATTATCTTATACATAAGAGAGAATTGCCGATTGGAAAAATCAGGTTGGAAACTTCTATTTTGAGAGAAGTCTTTAGCATTGGTCTTTCAGGAATGTTTATGCAGTTTATGACTATTATACAACTTACTGCACTTTTTAAAGCGACGTCCATGTACGGTGACGAAAAATGGCAAATTTTAATGGGGGCTTCTGCAAGAATATTATCATTTTCCTTAATTCCACTTTTTGGTTTAGGTCAAGCCTTTCAACCTGCAGTGGGTTCGAATTACGGAGCAAGACTGTATGATAGACTTTCTGATATTATAAAAGCATTTTTTTTAGGTGTTGTTTTAATAGGATTACCTTTTTTAATTGTGTTGGAAATTTTTCCTAAAGAAATATTAGGTTTATTTATTGATGATAGTAATATTGTGGATATAGGCATTATAAATTTTAGAATTATGTTTAGCACTTACGTTTTTGCAGGATTTACAATGCTTGCAATAACTTTTTACCAAGCATTAGGGAAAGCAAAAAAAGCTTTGTTTGTTGTATTAGGAAGGCAGATTGTTTTTTATATACCTTTAGTTTTCTTATTACCGAATTTGAATAATTTAGGAATACAAGGTGTTTGGTTAGCACCAGCAATAGTTGAGTTGGTGATGGGATTAATTTCAATTATTTCCATTAACACAACTATGAATAAAATAAAAGAACGTAACTCCAATGAGGTGAATGATGAAAGATAAACAAAAGAAACAATCTTTTTTTTTAAAAATTTGGTCCATATATGGGAGATAAAAAGATGTTTATACCACTGGCAATGCTATGTTCAGGAATATCAGTAATATTTAGCATTTTGCCTTCTTATTATATATGGAAAATAAGCATTGAAATATTTAGCGGTTTAGATAAATTGTCTGTTGATACTATAAAACATTATGCAGTAATGATAATTATTTATTCAGTATTTGGTATAGTAACATTTTTTATTGCAACGATAATTTCTCATATTGCGGGTTTTAAAATAGAGATTGAAATAAAAAAACAAGGGTTTGCAAAAGCAATGGATATGCCACTTGGTTTTTATAATGAACATTTTAGTGGTGAAATGAGAAAAGTTATAAACGATGGAGCTAGTAGTACACATTCATTTTTGGCACATCAGCTTACCGATATGGCAAGTTCTATCGTAAGTCCTATAATGGTTGTAGGGATATTCTTTTATATAGATTTTCGTTTAGGTTTAGCTTCTCTTGCACCTATGGTATTCGCTTTTTATACACTATCTAAAATGCTTAGTGATAAGTCAAAAGAGTTTCGATATAGGTATATGTGTTCTTTAGAGGAAATGAGTAATGAAGCTGTTGAGTATGTGCGAGCAATACCAGTAGTTAAAACTTTCGGTCAAAGTGTAAAAGCTTTTACTAAATTTTATAATACAATCGAAAATTACAGAAATGTTGTCATATCATTTATGAAGTTAAATGCTAATTATTTTTCTCTCTATGGGGTTCTTTTAAATTCTACTGCACTTTTCTTAATTCCTGTATCAGTTATAATTATCAATGATGATAATATCACCGTTGTAATTAGTAATTTTATGTTGTATCTATTATTAGCACCGCAGTTATCATTAATAATGATGAGAAGTATGCGTTTTTCTCACGAAAAATTTGCTGCTGAACAAGCGATAGATCGATTTAATGAGTTGTTTGAATATAAAAATATAGAGTATCCTGAAAACAGTTCTAAGTTTGATGAACAAACAATTGAATTTAAAAATGTTTATTTTTCATATGATGGAGAGAATAATGTTTTAAAAAATATTAATTTTAAAGTAAAAAAAGGCGAAATACTTGCTCTTGTGGGTAGTTCTGGTTCAGGGAAAACTACTATAGCAAGGCTTGCAGCAAGGTTTTGGGATGTTAATTCTGGTGAAATTTTAATTGGTGGAAATAATATACGTTCCTATTCTAAGGAAGAACTTATGAATAATATTTCGTTTGTATTCCAAAATAGTAAATTATTTAAAACCTCTTTACGTGAAAATATTTGTTTTGGAAACAAAGATATATCAAATAGTCAAATCGATGATGCATTATTAAAATCTGGTGTGAAGGAAATAATTGAAAAATTAGATGATGGCTTGGATACTGTAATTGGTAAAAAAGGAACATATCTTTCTGGTGGAGAGAGTCAGAGAATTGCACTAGCTAGAGCATTTATTAAAAACGCACCCATTGTATTACTTGATGAGGCAACAGCTTTTGCAGATCCAGAAAATGAACATGTGATTCAAGCTGCACTTAGAGAACTTAGTGCTAGGAAAACTACCATTATGATTGCACATAGAATGACAACAGTTAAAGATGCAGATAATATTGCTGTTGTAGATAGAGGAGAGATAATGGAATATGGTAACCATAATAATCTTATCGCTAAGGGTGGATTATATAAAAAGATGTGGGATGAGTATCAGTCGGCAATAGATTGGAATATCAAGAAAGGGGTATAAGATGAAAAAATATTTGCAAAATAAATATGCCTTTAGTAATCAAGGCGTTAATGATTTTATAAAAGCAATTTTTACAAATACTTTATCTAATTTATCCTATATGCTACCTATGATGATTTCATTTATGTTTTTAAGGGAAAATGTTCATAAAATTTATGGTGAAGATATTGTTTATAATAATAGTTTAACATTTTATATACCAATTATTGTAATAGTTTTTGTCATTATGTACATCATCGCTAGAATTAATTATAATGCCTCTATTACTAAAATTTATGCTCAAAGTGCAGAGATAAGAGTTAATTTAGCAGAGAAATTAAAGAAGTTACCACTCGCCTATTTTTCAAAAAAAGATATTGCCGATTTGAGTGCAACAATTATGAGTGATATCACTACTTTTGAAGAATTGTTTTCTTATATAGCACCACAGGCTTATGGTAGTATTGTCAGTGTGATTATTATATTTATGATGTTGCTTACTTATGAATATAGATTAGCTTTATCATTATTTTGGGTAGTTCCAGTCGTTTACATTACATTTAAACTGTCAAAAAAACAAAATGAAGAAATATTTCAAGAATCCTTTGAATTGAATCGAGGGGTAATCGATGATTTTCAAGAAGGATTAGATTTAATTCAAGAAATTAAGGCATATAATAAAGAAAAAGATTTTATAGAGAATATTAATAAAAAGTACGATAATGAATATCGACATAAGATAAAATTAGAGCTTGTGGTTGGTTCAGTAATAAACGCCTCATCAGCAATTTTCAAATTAGGTATGGTCAGCGTTGCAATATACGGAGCATATCTGTATATTGGTAGCAAAGTAGATTTATTTACATATTTATCTTTTCTGATTATTTCATCAGTAGTTTTTAGTCCAATGATACTGATATTTTCGAATATGACGATACTGACATATGTAGATAGTGTTGTTACAAGGATAAGAGAGATAAATAATATGCCAATTCAAGAAGGTAGTAGTGAGTTTAATCCTAAAACAAGTGATATTATTTTTGAAAATGTTAATTTTTCTTATGAGGATGATGTAAATGTACTGGAAAATGTATCTTTTACAGCGAAGCAAGGTGAAGTAACAGCACTTGTGGGTCATTCAGGTTCAGGAAAAACGACAGCTGCAAAACTTGCGAGCAGATTTTGGGATATACAGAGCGGGAAGATAACCGTTGGAGGGATTGATATATCAGAAATCGAACCAGAAGTGCTGTTAAAAGAATTTTCTATTGTATTTCAAGATGTTACTTTATTTAATTCCACTATAATGGAAAACATTAGACTAGGTAGAGGTGAAGCAAGTGATGAAGAAGTTAAAAGAGTGGCAAAAATAGCTAGATGTGATGAATTTATAGAAAAATTGCCAGAAGGTTATGATACACTAATTGGAGAAAATGGCACTAAATTATCCGGTGGAGAACGTCAAAGAATATCTATTGCAAGAGCACTACTTAAAGATGCTCCTATAATACTTCTTGATGAGTCAACAGCATCACTAGATGCAGAAAATGAAAGTAAAATACAAGAAGGTATATCAGAACTTATAAAAGATAAGACGGTTATTATAATTGCTCATAGAATGAGAACGGTAATTGATGCAGATAATATTGTGGTTCTCAAAGATGGTAAAGTTGTAGAAAATGGAAAATCAAAAGATTTACTTGCAAAGGATGGCGTTTTTACTGGAATGTATAAGGCTCAACTTGAGAATAATTAATATGCATTTTTAATTGTTAATTTGTATAAGAGTTAGAAATTTTGAACTTAGTCCTAAAAGATTTGATGTTTTGGGACTTTTGTATTATTAGTTCTTTATAAAAGTTAAATATAATGGTGGAATGTTTTAAATAGAGAAATAGTTTTATATATTTTTGAAAAGAAAAACGAATGTACTTTTATTATTTATTTAAGCGTAATGCTTAATGAAAGTAATTGTATATTTGTCTTTTTTTATTTATGGAGGATTAGATGTTTAAAGAAAAATATATCTATATGTAAATGGAAAGAAAATATATATTAGTGATGAAATCTATAGAGAATATAAGAAACTAAAAAACCGTGAAGAGTATCTAGTAAGACTTTATAGAAAGCATAGGAATCTTTATTTCATAAAAGAAAAGGAGACTATAGACAGTGTAGCTGATGAAGGAGTAGATATTGAAAAGATAATAGAAACAAAGCTGAGATTAGAAGATTTATATAAGGCATTGGATAACTTAAATGAGGAAGAGAGAAAAGTTATTAATGCCTTATATTTTGAAGAAAAGACAATTCGAGAATTAGCTAAGGAAGAGGAGGTATCATCTAAAAAAATTTTCACTTCTAGAAATAAAATATTACACAAACTTAAAAAAATAATTGAAGGCGAAGAATAGGTTATTTTATAAAAAATAAAAATATTTCTCGAAAATGGAAACAAGAGGCTTAAAAATTAAGGTTTATATATAGAGGGGTATTTTTATCACTCGATTTATATAGATGAAAAAGTGAACCTTGACAACTGAATAGACCAGGATAGGACATTAACCAAGTAAGGAGCAATACACACTACGCCAAGATCTTTCTGCTTAGCAAGATAGGTTTAAATGAATACTCAAGAGGAATTGAAGGATAGAAGAAAGGGAGCGATAAATAGTACCTGTAAATTAGATGTGGCAGTCTATGCTATGAATTACTTGGGGATAATAATACTTTCTAAAGTTGATGCTGGCTCATCTGAAAAGGGGCAGAGGTGAAAGACCTATGTTGTCTGCCAAGACACCTATCAAAGTCATAAAACTTAACTTATTCATGAGAGGAGATATATTATGGATAAAAAACAAAGAAATGAAAATAAGAATAATAATAAATCAAAAGGGGAAGTAAAAAATGAAAACATAGACTTAAAATCAAAAACTTATGCTATAAATGGTTATAATGTTTCTTTGGTATTTTTAGATACAGGAATGACTCTAGATAATATAGTTGAGTCTTATATAGAGGAGAAGTTATTTGTATTTTAAAAGGTCTTGCAATAAAAAACAAGGAGCGTTATACTAAAAATGTGGAAGCCTAACCTTCATTTGATTTATTGTAAATTAAATGAAAGGGGGCTTTTTTATGTTTAATAAAAAAGCTTGTATGTATTTAAGATTATCAAGAGAAGATGAGGATTCACGAGAAAGTAACTCTATTTCAAATCAAAGGGAATTAATTTATGATTATGCAAAAAAACATGGAATAGAAATTCTGGAAGAATTTGTAGATGATGGATACTCAGGAGCAACTTACAATCGTCCTCAAATTAAAGAAATGATACCTAGATTAGAAGAAAAAGACTTTAATATTCTCATAGTAAAAGATTTATCAAGATTTGGAAGAGACTATATAGGAGCAGATCGCTATATACAAAAGATATTTCCTGATATAGGGGTACGCTTTATATCTATAAACGACAATTATGATAGTCAAAGTGCGGATATGAACGATACACACCTTATATTACCAATAAAAAATTTTATAAATGACAGCTATTGTAGAGATATATCAAATAAAGTGAAAAGCGTCCAAAAGGTAAAAAGAGAAAAAGGAGACTATATAGGGGCCTTTGCTCCATATGGCTATAGAAAAAGCCAATGATACTCTCTGCAAATCTACCAGTATTTGTAATTAGGTCTCTCACCCTATCTGGATCTGAATAAGTATTTTTAACCTGATATGATTTTAAGTAATGATTGACATCTTCATCAAAATCGATGACTCCCTTTTCTGACCACTATAACACTTCAGTTGCTATAAATAACTTCATTATGAAGCAATCAAAAATTTATCCTTCACAGAATCTACTTTATTATTATTTATATCTGAATAGCCGTATCCTTTTTTCCAATAAAATTGCCCATCCTTAACAACAACTACGATTACACCTGCCACTTTACTTTCTTCCATTGACTTTTCCCATAAATACATAAAGCTCTTCTTCAAAATCAGTATTTTTTCCGCTGTAAAACTATTAGTTTCCATGAATTCCAACTCCATAATTTTAGTGTAATTGTGCTTATCAACTTTCCCGGTATTTCATAACGATTAAAGAAACAGTAGTCATAAACTACAAGAAACAATTAATCCAACTCTATGGAATCTGATATATAATACCTAAACCTATTTTGAGTACAATAGGCTTGTATTTTATGCATTAATGATTTATCTTTGGTGTATTCGAGAAGATATATGTCAGCACCCTCATTGCTATACTTTGTGATATATGTTTGGAAATATTCTCTCTCTTTTTTAGTCTGCTTAGTGAGCTGCTCTCTGTCAAAATCAATAGCAGAAAAAACTGATTCCTGATTAATACCAGTCAGTACATCACTGACAGAACCGTATTTATTGTAATATGCATCAACAAAATAGTCACCTCCGTTAATAATAACATCTTTGTCGTATTTCATCAGACCGCGAAGAATATTCGTCATACCGTTAAAGATTTTCTTATTAGGAAAGTTATAGTATACATCACAGTTGTCTACAAAAAACCCGTCTACACCTTTCAAAGACAACTTTCTAGCCAACGTTATTGTGATAAACTCCTGCCATCCTTCATCAGATACATCAATCCATTGTTCTTCTTCCCAATTCTCATATTTTCCAAGAAATAAAGATTTGTTATTAGTATAATAATCTCGAAAATTTTCAATAGCGCCTACATTTAGATAAGAGTACACCCTATGACCTTCAGCATGAAGTTTATCGATATCCTCATTGGTGAAATATTGAGCGTCAATTACCACTACATCATATTTGTCTAATTTTGAAAGGTCGCTGTTATCAATGCTGAGAAAAACGCCATACGCCTCTCTTTCTGGTGTTTTGCTTGTATCTAAAGCTGTCGTATGCGTTTCTCTTCCACATGCACATAGAATCATTATGAAAATACTTGTTAAAACAATCATTATATTTCTAAATTTAGTATGCCACATAAGTCTTTCTCCTTTTCATGTTTTTCCTCTTCTTTATTAACCACAGACATATGTCGCATAATTTGGATAATCGTGAGCGTTTGCCTGATTGCATAATACTTTAGGTATCCTCAATGTTCTTAAATATATAATTCTCAACAATTCCTTGCCTCTGCTAATGATGGGCCGATCTAGTGCCATTTTCTCCTGTAGATACATTTGATATCGGCAATGCAGGCTTAAAAGTTGATAAGCACTTACATTTTCAATAAAATATAACAAACTGTCTTTTTCTCCACATTTTCACAAGTAAAGTATTTCAAAAAATTTCTCGCTCGCTTTATGTTAAATCTTTAAATTTACAAACAATCTCAATTTCAAGTGTAGTATCTTTATTGTAATATGTGTGTAAGCCATTAGTGGTTACTCTCCTTATTTCTTGATTGGAAATTTTATTCAAGTATACTACTTAAGATTTTTTAGTTTTTTATGTAATTCATTATTCTTTCCTTAAATTACTAAAATTAATTTAATTTAAATATTAAATCAGAAGCATGTTTAATTACAAATTTGATGCGACCCCATAAAGACGAACAATGATATTAAATTTTACTATGTGGCCCGTAACCTAAATAATATTTGTGAAAGCCGTTTAGTTTTTCTTTTATTCTATAATTATTATATCAGTAATTCGTACATTTTGTATTGTCATATTCAATTTTCAACGGTTGAACCTCTCCACTGCATATTAATTAAAAAAAATCTTCTTCCATATATTTCTTTATTTTCTCTAACTAATACTAATTTTCATTTAAACTCTAAATTATATTTTAACATACAAACCTATTGTACTCAAAATAGGTTTAGGTATTATATATCAGATTCCATAGAGAATATAGTCGATAGAGGAGTGGATATTGAAAAGATAATAGAAACAAAGCTGAGATTAGAAGATTTATATAAGGCATTGGATAACTTAAACGAAGAGGAAAGAAAAGTTATCAATTCCGTGTATTTTGAAGAAAAAACAATTCGAGATTTAGCAGAGGAAGATGAGGTATCGGCCAAAAAAATTTTTACTTCTAGAAATAAAATATTACAAAAACTTAAAAATATAATGGAAGGAGAAGAATAGGGTAATTTCATGGGGGAGCAGACTTTGCTCCCCCATACTTTATAAAAAATAAAAAATATTTTCCAAAAAATGGAAACAAGGGGTCGAAAAATTAAGGTTTATATAGAGGGGTATTTTTATCACTCGATTTATATAGATGAAAAAATGAACCTTGACAACTGAATAGACCAAGATAGGACATTAACCAAGTAAGGAGCAATACATACTACGCCAAGATCTTTCTGCTTAGCAAGATAGGTTTAAATGAATACTCAAATAAGGAAAATGAACAAATCATGAAAATAAAAAGTCAATATCTTAAGGGCATTGAGTTTGCAAAGGATCTATATATGGTTGATAAAGATCATCTTGACTACTATAAGAATTTGATTGATAGAATTGTCATTAATGAAGATAAGAAAATTGAGATATACTTCACTTTTAATCTTCAAAATTCTGAAGGGTATCAAAATGTATAAAGTAGGAATATATATGAGATTATCCAAAGAAGATTTTAATAAAAAAGAGGAAAGCAATAGTATAAAAAATCAAAGACAATTGATTTACTCTTATATTAAGAAGAACCTTTCTCATGTGACTAATACTGTAGAGTATGCTGATGATAGTTATTCTGGTATGAACACAAATAGACCTGCTTTTGAACGAACGATGGAAGATATAAGAGAGTTAAAAATTAACTACATTATTATAAAAGACCTTTCTAGGTTTTCTAGAGATTATATTAAAACAGGTAATTATTTTGAGAACATATTTCCTTTCCTAGGAATAAGATTTATATCAATTAATGACGGATTTGATAGTGTAACTAAGTCAAATGGAACAATTTAAATAGATACACAATTTAAATCTTTACTTTATGACTACTACAGCAAGGAACTATCAGAGAAAATAAAATTTACTTTGAACTCCCTAAGGGGAAAAGGGAAAATAACTAATGGATCTATTTATCCAGACACTGAAGTCCAGTCTAATTTAAACAATAAATTAAATGAGAATAATATCAAATCTGATCCTTGTATAAAAATTATTTTGGGATTGGAAAATGAAAATAATTAGATTTTATGGCTAATTGTAATATTTAAAAGTTTTTATATTTAGGTAAAATTATTACTTGTATAAGTTAAAGATTTAATAACAGGAATTATATAATAAATGCTAAAAGTTGAAAAAATTATAATAGAATTTGTCGGATTTATGCAACAAAATAAGTTAGTAAAATATATGACTATAAGAGAAAATTTTTCTTTTAGAAATATTTTTTATTTATTTGTGTATAAATTCTTATTTTTAAGAACTTTATTTACTTAAGAATCAATGATTTTAGCTGTAATAAATTAATTGGAATAAATATTAACTACATAGAAAGAAGAGTCTTTATATTTTCAGTTTTTTTAATCCTATAAATCTTATTAATAATTATAGGAATATTAATTGTTTCTAAAAGTTTTTTATTTGAATCACTATTATAGTTTTAGCCATTCTAAATATTGCTTATTAAGAGTATTTTTCTTTTATCTCAATATGATTTGTTAAAGATTTTAAAAGCTTATTTTTATTTAACTGGATTTTGTTTCTTACTATTTAATAATTTATCTAAGAGATATTTTATTGCATTAATAGCAGGAATGAAGATATGAATTTAGGTTAAATGTAATTCTTACAAAATTGTAAGAATTAATTTTAAAATTGAAAGAATTTAGAAAGAATTACTTGATAAGATATGTATCTATATACATATCTTATTTTATTTGGAGGAATATATGATTTTAAAAACAGAAAATTTAAGAAAAATATATGGGAGTGGAAATAACATAGTTAAGGCCTTGGATGGAATTAACTTTTCTTGCAATAAGGGTGAATTTATATCTATAGTTGGAACTTCTGGGAGTGGGAAATCTACTCTTTTAAATATGTTAGGTGGACTTGATAAGCCAAGTTCAGGGAAAGTATTTGTTTCAAATAGAGATATATCTCTATTATCTGATGAGGAGCTTACAATTTTTAGAAGGAGAAATATAGGTTTTGTATTTCAAGATTATAATTTAATACCTGTTTTAAATGTAATTGAGAATATAATATTGCCCATTCAGTTAGATGGGAGAGAAGTAGATTTTTCTTATGTGGATAAAGTTTTAAATATTATAGGTTTAAAAGAAAAGGAAAATTCTATGCCAAATCAATTATCTGGAGGACAACAACAGAGAGTTGCAATAGCTAGGGCTTTAGCAGCTAAACCAGCAATAATTTTAGCAGATGAACCAACGGGTAATTTAGATTCTAAAACAAGCCAAGATGTGATAGCTTTATTAAAATTTTCTAATGAAGAGTTTAAACAGACAATAATCATGATTACTCATAATGAAGATATAGCTCAGGTAGGAGATAGGGTTTTGAGAATTGAGGATGGCAAAGTCTTAGGTGGTTCTGATGATTAAAGTTAATAATAAAAAAGTTTTAAAAAATTTGACAAATAAATATATGAAAAATAATAATAGGAGAAATATTATTTTAATAATAGCTATTTTGTTGACATCTTTATTATTTACTTCAATTTTTTATACAGCAGATACTCTGAAAAATAGTATTGAAAGTCAAACTTTTAGACAAGTTGGAACTAAATTTCATGGAGCTTTTAAAGATTTAAGTAAGGAAGAAGTTGATAGATTAAAAAAAGATACTAGGATAAAAGAATATGGAATTAGAAAAATCTTTGGTATTGCAGGAAATAAAGAATTAAAAAAACAATACACAGAAGTAAGTTATATGAATCAAGTAAATGTTGAGAATTCTTTTTTAAGTCCAAGTAAAGGAAGATTGCCCAAAGAAAATACAAAGGAAATATTTTGTGATGATAAAGTTTTAGAACTATTAGGACTAGATAAAAAGTTAGGTCAAACTGTTGATTTAGAAGTTGACTTGGAAAATGGACAAAGTATAAAAGATAAATTTACCCTCGTGGGTTGGTGTAAATCAGATGGAGCTATGATGGCAAATAATATCTTGTTAGCTGAAAGTTATATTACAAAAGCGCTAGATAGTTATGAAGGTGGAAAGTGGGACAAGACTGGTAAGTATACTCTTGATGTATACCTAAAGGATAGCAAGAATATAGAAGAAAACATGAAAAAGATAGCTCGTGACTTTGGATATCAAACTGAAGATAAGTTTGAAGATAAGTATATAGGCATAGGGGTTAATTGGGGTTACTTAAATGTTACTTTAGCTAACGAAGATCTTATAATGATATTATTTACTATAATATTTTTTGTTATTATTGTAGGAATTTCAGCTTATATGATAATATATAACATTTTTAGGATTTCTATAATTCAGGACATACAATTTTATGGACTTTTAAAGACGATAGGGACTACAAATAAACAAATAAAAAAAATAATTTATAGGCAGGCCTTAATTTTATCAATGTGGGGTATACCTATAGGACTTATTTTAGGAATTGTCTTTGGAAAACTTATATCAAAATTACTTATTTCAGATATAGGTATATCTATTTTAGATAGTAGACTTAGTTTAATAGTCATAGGAATATCAACTATATTTTCTCTTCTAACAGTATTTTTATCTTCAATTAAACCTGGGAAAATAGCAGCTAAAGTCTCTCCAGTAGAAGCCAGTAAATATATTGAAAATTATGAAAAGATTAATAAGAAGACAAAAAGAGCTTCTAATAAAAATATATTAACTATGGCTTTATCTAACTTAGCTAGAAATAAAAGAAAGACTATTCTTGTAGCAATATCATTGGCACTAGCTATGACCCTATTTCAAATAGCCATAAATTTAACCAAAGGATTTGATGAAGAGGAATATTTATCTAGTTTTTTAGTTAGTGATTTTATTTTAGC
Organism: Peptoniphilaceae bacterium; assembly: GCA_052090825.1. GTDB lineage: Bacteria > Bacillota > Clostridia > Tissierellales > Peptoniphilaceae > JBQDBK01. Next base: position 15,249 of record JBQDBK010000022.1, read on the forward strand.
TAAAAGTGAATATCTCAGAACTTCTTCTTTAAAATCAGATTTGGAAAGAAGTATGTCTATAGAAGAAGCGAAAAATTTAGAAAATATTTTTAAAAGTAACAAGAAAGGGCAATTACTTCTTGATACTGGAGCAAGTATAGCCTTGCCAGAAAAAGAATTTTTAAAGTATTATAAAAGGACATATATGATAGAAGACTCTAAGGATTTAAAAGATTTTCCAAGGACGGATGATGGAGATCTAATGGGAGGAATTCAACTTTTTGGATTAAATGACTATCTTTTGAATAAATTAGAATTTGTTGAAGGTAGTGTAGAAGATTTAAAAAATACTAAAAATGGAATTGTTGAAATACTTTCCTATGATGATAATGGAAATATAAAAAAAGAAGATAGTTCTAAGAATATAGGAGATATTGTCAAGATAGTTCATTCTAAAGGACAAGTATTTTTTGATAAGAATAGTAATAAAGTAGTAGAAAATCCAGAAGACATGGATATATCTAATATATATGTAATGCCTAAAGAAAATTTATTATCTGAATATAGAGTTGTTGCTAAAGCTGCAATGAAACATCCTATGTCTTTGAGATATTATGGCGATTTAAGATTTGTAGTTTTAGATAAAACTTTAAATATGAGTTCTCCTTGGGTTAGAAGCTTTGGATACTTTTTTGATGTAGACAAGAGTATAGAAGCTAAGATGGAAGATGATATAAAGAATTATACAAGTAAAAATATGAATTTAGACTATGAATCAAAAGCATCTCTAGTGAGGGAATTTAATCAATTAAAGGATAATATAGCTGTAATAGGTTATTCTTTCAGCCTTGTTTTG
>JBQDBK010000023.1:0-14633 GCA_052090825.1 Peptoniphilaceae bacterium
ATATTTGAATAATCAAAACTTTAAATCAATTTAATAAATCTTATTTACTACTCTCCTAGTATATATCCATTAGCTATAATTGTCAAGCTTTTTTCGCAAATAAATTATTCTATCAAATTTTATATATTTTTTCAAGACTATCTATAGATTTTTATAGTAGAATAGAGCTTTTTATAAATTAATAGGCTCTATTACATAATCCACTTATTTAAGAATCTGATTTTCCTTAAAAAAGCATATAATATATAAGTTAATAATAAAATAAATAAAGTTAATAGTAGAGGATATATAAATTTACATACCCCTTGTAAATTAATTGGACTAAGTCCTAAAAATTTTAAATGATCTAAAATAATTAAGTGAGATAAGTAAACAAAAAAGCTTCCTTTTGATAAAAATTCTATCAGTTTAAAATACTTTTCCTTTATTTTAATCTTATTTACTAATGTAAATAAGGAAGCAGAATATAAAAATATAAAAGGGTTTATATTTTCCCAATAGATTAAATCCATTGTCTCTCTTGACCTTATTTTAGTTGAAACTATTGTAAATATAATAGTTATAAACATTGTTATTATCAAAGAGAGTTTTTTGTAGTCATCTTTATTTTCGTATAAATATTTCCCAAATAGCATATAAGCTATCCCTAAATAAGGCAAGCTAAAAGTATACTTGACCATCAAGCTATTGTTTAATGAAAATGGTTCAAACCATCTCATATAAGGCCATAGAATTGAAGTTACAAATATAAGACCTAATAAATATCTATAGCTTAACTTATCCATGCCATTTACCAATTTTTTTAATATAGGTAGGAAAGCATAACAAAGAATTATTATGTATAAATAATATAGATGAAACTTACTTTTTCCATAGATTATATCCTTTAAACTTTCTCCTATATTTATATTTTCGTAATATGCATATAACAATTTATATATTATATCCCAAAAAATCAAAGCAAAAATAAACCTTAATATGTATTTTAAATATAATTTTTTTATTGGAATTTCTTTATTATTTAACATCAAGGCTCCTGAACACATAAGAAATACCGGAACACAAAATCTTGATAAACTTCCTAATATTATTCCATAAGTAAAAGTTTTGCTATTTAACTGAAATTCTAACATTTGAAAATTTACATGAGTCATAACAACAGCAAGTATAGCAAAAATTTTTAGTAAGTCTATATTATAATCTCTTTTCATATTAGCTCCTAATTTTAAGAAAAACCGCTTAATAAGCGGCTCTCCTTTTAATTAAATTTAACTTAGTTTAACTTATCTATTAATTTATTAATCTTATCAACTGTTATTCCAAAATATTCAAATACATCTTTACCTGGACCTGAAGCACCAAATTCATCAAGACTTAAAATTTTTCCTTTTAGTCCGGCATACTTGCTCCAACCAAATGAGCTAGCAGCTTCAACTACAATTCTTTTTTCACAACTAGCAGGTAATATTTTTTCTTTATAATCAGCAGTTTGAGCTTCAAATAATTCTAAAGAAGGCATACTAACAACTCTTACATTTTTCTTATCTTTAGCTGCTTCAATAGCTAAAGATACTTCTGATCCAGTTGCTATTATTATTTTATCTAAGTCTTCTTCTTCCTCTTTAACAACATATCCACCCCTCATTGCTTCTTTAGATGAATTTTCTAAATTAGGAAGGTTTTGACGACTTAGGATTAAACAAACTGGTGTAGATTTAGATTTCATAGCCACAGCCCAAGCAACAGCAGCTTCTTTAGCATCAGCTGGCCTAAATACAATATTATTAGGTATTGACCTTAACATTGCTAGGTGTTCTATTGGTTGGTGAGTTGGCCCGTCTTCTCCAACTCCAATTGAATCATGAGTTAAAACATAAATAGATGGAATTTGTTGTATAGCACTTAATCTTATTGCAGGCTTCATATAATCTGAGAATACTAAGAAAGTTGCTCCATAAGATCTAAGTCCACCATGAAGTATAATTCCATTTACTATAGCTCCCATAGCATGTTCTCTAACTCCAAAGTTAATATTGCTACCTTTTCTATTTTCTTTACTGAAATATTCATATTTTTTCATTACTGATTTATTTGAAGGGCCTAAATCTGCACTACCTCCAAATAATAAATTGAAATCTTCAGAAATTCTATTTAAAGCTTCTCCTGCCGAAGCTCTTGTTGCCATTTCTTTTTCGAATTTATAATAATCTTCTTTTTCCAATATTGAAAGATCGAACTTTCCTTCAAAGGAATCTATTAATTTTTTATAATCTTCTGGATACTTATCCTCATATAATTTTTCTACTCTCTTATCTTTTTCATATTCAAAAATTAAATCTTTTCTAATATCTTCAAAGTGCTTGTAAACATCATCTGCTACAACAAAAGCTTCCTCTTCATATCCCAATGCTTTTCTAGTTTCTAAGACACCATCTTCTCCTAAAGGCTCTCCATGAGCTTTTGCCATTCCTACTCTTGGGGAACCAAACCCTATTTGAGTTGTAATTTTTATCATTGAAGGCTTTTCAGTTTCGGCTTTAGCTTCTTCAATAGCTTCCTTTATAGCTTCTACATCATTTCCGTCTTCAACTTCTATTACTTGCCAACCTAGGGCTTCGTATCTTTTTCTTACGTTTTCTTTAAAGGCTATATCTGTTGATCCTTCAATAGTAATACTATTTGAATCATACAAACAAATTAATTTTCCAAGACCTAAAGTTCCAGCTAAAGAAGATGATTCGTTGGAAATCCCCTCCATTAGGTCTCCATCTCCGCAAATTACAAATGTATTGTGGTCAATTATATTAATATCCTTATTGTACATAGCCCCTAAATGAGCTTCTGCCATTGCCATTCCTACAGCCATTGCCATTCCTTGACCTAAAGGTCCTGTTGTGGCTTCTACTCCTAAGGTATGCTTATATTCTGGATGTCCTGGAGTTTTTGAACCTAATTGTCTAAAGTTTTTTAAATCTTCAATTTCTAGACCGTAACCAAATAGATGAAGTAATGAATAAATCATAGCTGAACCATGCCCAGCAGATAGTATAAATCTATCTCTATTAATCCATTTAGGGTCTTTTGGATTATGCTTCATCATTTTCCATAAAGTATAAGCCATTGGCGCAACCCCTAATGGTAAACCTGGATGCCCTGAATTTGCTTTTTGGATTTGATCCACAGATAACATTCTAATTGTGTTAATGCTTTTTTGTTCTAAATTCAAAATTTTTCTCCCCTTTTTTTATTTCACAGAATTTTTATTAAACAAGACAGATATTAAAAACTTAGGTATAGCAATTTGTCTTTTTATTCTTGACGGATCGCTTATAAGCCTATAAAACCACTCTAAATTTAACTTAATAAATATATCTGGAGCTCTTTTTGCCTCTCCTGCTATTATATCAATAACCCCGCCATTTCCAATAATAAGTTTTGTATTTAATTTATCTTTATTAGAATTAATCCAAATTTCTTGTTTTGGATAACCCATTCCTAAGAATATTATATCAGGATTTAAAGAATTTATCTCTTTTAAAACAGCTTTTTCTTCATCATGGCCTGGAAGTCCTAAATGTGCTCCTTTAAAATATCCATCATGATAGCCTAGTAAATTTATTTTTGGTCTTTCACTTTTTAAGTTATCATATGCTTTTTTTATATATTCTGGTTTAGTCCCAAGTAAGTATAAAGAATATCCTTCTTTTTCACATATATTTAAAAGCTCCATAGATACATCAAAACCTGTAACCCTTTCTTTTAAGGGTTTTTTTCTCATTCTGGATCCATAGATAAGACCTATCCCATCTGCTATACTCATATCAGCATTATTTAATATATCTCTCATTTCAGGTTTATCTTTAGCATCTACTACAATCTCTGTATTTGGAGTTACTATATAATGAAATTTGTCTTCTTTAAGCATATTTCTTATTATTGACATGGCCTCTTTAAAATCTACATTAAATATATCCACCCCAAAAATACTTATCTTCTCCAATTATTTCACCTCTCTAGTACTTCATTTACAGCATCATTATGAATAGATGCCAACTTATAAAATTTATTTAAATATGACTTAGTTTCCTCTTTTAAATCATCAAGTTTATCTATAGATTCAATTATTTCATTTGATAAAAGTTCAGGCTTAAAATCTTCTACATAGTATTTTTGTACTCTATTGAGTTCTTTCATAAATCCATCAATTTTAGGGTCATAACTTATTCCTATTGGATAGGCTCCCATAAGGGTTGCAAATATAAGCCCATGAAGCCTCATAGAAAGCATTATATCCATATTCCCAATTAAAGAAAGGTATTCTTTTACATGAAGATAATCTTCTACTATATAAACATTATCTTTGGAGCTCTTAATACTTTCAAATATTTCACTTTGAATTTGTAAATCTACATGATAAAAGAAAGGTACAAATATTATATTTACATCATCTCTTTTGCTTAAAATAAGTTCTATAGTCTTTACAATTTTTTCTTTAATTTGATTTCCGTAGGACTTCCAATTCATTATAGTAAAACAAATATTTTTCTTATTCTTATCTACGCCAATTTTTTCTAGAATTTCTTTACCTTTTTTTAAGTCTACTTGATTTATACCAAATACTGTATCTGTGGTGACTAAAACTTCTCTTTTTATCCCTAGTTCTTTTAATTCTCTATAGGATTGATTATCTCTAACATTAATATAGTCTACTTTCGAAAGTATATTTTTTGTCAAAATCCTATTTCTCTTCAATCTAATAGGTCCTATGCCTTGAGAATATATAAAAGTCTTTTTTTTAAATAACATAGCTAGCTTTAAAATAGCCAGATAATATAAAATAGATTTTTTACTTGTTACATCCTGCAGAAGAGATCCTCCTCCTGATATAACCATATCCACTTTTCTTATAGCTTTTATCAGTTGAAAAATATTATTTCTATCTATACTTTCTACTCCATATTTAGCTTTTGTCCAATCTGGATTTCTTGATAAAACAAGGAGTTGGGCATCTGTCTTTGAGGAAATTCCATCTACTAGCCCTTCTAATATGGCTTCATCCCCTATATTGTTATATCCATAGTATCCCGAAACTAGTATTTTCTTAGTCAAAGTTTTTCTCATACCCCTTTCTTAATAAATCTATTATAAAAAGTCCAATGTAAGAAATTACTAGTGCTACAACAAACTCTACTCCCACTCTTGTTATTGAAACTTTTAAAGGTGTTCTAATATGAGAAAAAGTATTTACTATATCTGCCATACCTATTGCAGATAAAAGAACTAAGATACTAGTGAAAATTTCTCCCTTTCTTTTATATGCAATATAAGCTAAAAATATAACAGCTGGAAATCCAGCTACAATAGCCTTAGTCCTAGGTCTTGCTGGTAGATATTCCTCCATTAAATTACGGGCTAGTAACTCCATACCAGGAACCTTTGTCGATGTATTACCTCCTCTAAGAATGAAAATCCCTAATATTATTAGAAGTAAAACACCTGCTAGAGCATGCCAAACTTTAACATTAGAATTTAAAACTATTCCTAGTTCTCTTGGTCTCAATTTAACACTTACTTCATCTTTTCTACCAAAACCTACATAGGCAGCATATATAAACAAAGATAAAAATATAGGTAATATTTGAGATATTTTCACCCCTCTAAAAATATTTAATTCCATTAAATAATTTGTTCCGCTCATAAATGAAATTTCGTAAAGAGCTCCTATCATTGTTATACATATAGCCATAAATAGTATAAAGGTTCCATGGAAAAAAATCTTATTTATATTTCCCTTTCGGTTTTTAAATCTTATTTCATTGTAATTCTCCATTATAGTACAAATTGCTAAGGATGAAAAAGATACAATTGCTCCTAGGTTAAATATAACATTACCTGTACTTTCCATCTTAGCTAATCCAAAAGATAGGATTGCCAAAATACAGCCTACAATAAACAAAATCATAGATAACAATAGAGGAATTGAAAATACAATTTCAAGTAGTAAGATCGCTGCTGCTACAACTCCTAAGGCAACTGGAAGTTTAAAAATTGGCTTTACATGCCAGCTACCCATAGCTTTGACATCTCCTGTTTCATAACCTCTTGGAGCTAATCTTTCTTCTAAAGGTTTAAGAACCTTACCATAACTTTTTGCATCTGTTATTACATTATTATTTTTTACAAAGGGTTTTAAATATACTACAGATATATTTCTTTCTGATATAGCCCTAAAATATACATTAGTCAACTCTTCTCCATCATGATGCATTGGCAAACCATAATCATAATTACTAGCTAAATATTCCCATGTAGTAAAAGCTCTTACCTTTTTAACTTTTTCTTTTTTTATAGTTTCATTTACATTCCTTAAATCTAAATGACCTCTTTGATTAGAAGCCTCTACTAGTCCTAAAGCTATATTGTTTTTACTTATAAAATTAGTAAAATCCTCTACTACTTTTTTATCATTTTCGGAGTTTTTATAAAATTCTTTTCCTGAAAAAATAATATAATTTTGTTTTGGATTCATTTCATTTATGGAATTCTTCAATCTTTCCATACTTTTCCTAGGGTCTTGAAACTTAGAATAAAAAGTAGGTCTTAAGTTCAAACTTAAACCCTGAATATTTTTTACAAAGTCTACTTTTCTTTTATCGAATCCTAGACCAACATACTCTAAGCCTGATGCTCTCTGTGCAGAATTAGGCATTGGGTTTTGAAGAGTATCATAGCCTTCCCTCTTATAAGTAATTATGTCTGATGGCTTACCTTCTATCTTTAATTTATTTTCACTCTCAAAATAAATACTCCTATTAGCTTTTAGGGAATTAAAACCTTCTTTTATAAAATTCAAGTCTTCTATTGGACCTTCTACAATTAGATCATCTCCATCTAATTCTGTCTTTATTTTTGATGGTGAGAAATTTTTCATACTAGCTATTGTGGATTCATTTATTGCTATTGATGAAACACCATTTTTAGCTAAATCTTCAAAATATTCTTTAGGATTCTTATCTTCTTCAAAAGATAGTCTTAAAAATTCATCATAGTCTGCGACTATATCATAGGACTTATATTGGCTTTCTGCCTTCATTCTTCCCACTACAAAATAGAAGGAAAATAAAATTCCTAATAGTATCAAAAACAAAAATAATTTATTCTTATATTTTTTATACATACTAACTCCTTATCTAATAATTAATTTTATGTCAATTTTATTATACTATGAAATTTACAATTTTTACACATTAAAATAGACTTCCATCCCAATGGAAGCCTAATATGTACTCAACTAATATTTAATATCTAAACTTACTTTTATGGCCCTATTTATATCATCCATAACTCTATTGTCGAATCTACCTATTCTCTCTCTCAATCTTTTTTTATCTATTGTCCTTATTTGTTCCAAAAGAATAACAGAGTTTTTAGGAAGAGGTACGCCTCTCGCATCAACATTAATGTGTGTTGGAAGCTTAGCTTTATTAAGTTGAGATGTTATAGCTGCCACTATAATAGTGGGGGAATACTTATTTCCGACATCATTTTGTATTACTACAACAGGTCTTACTCCTCCCTGTTCTGATCCTATTACCGGCGAAAGATCAGCATAAAATATGTCTCCTCTTTTAATTAACATCGCATCACACCTTTTCAAATCTAATGAGTATATATATTATAGATACTCATATCACCTAAGTCAATATTCTTAGTTACATCTGGCATATATTTAATAATATCACTTGCTATCATAGACTCTTGTCCTAAGCTTTTGCTTGCTAAATCTCCACAAAGACCATGTACATACGCCCCAAGACAAGTTGCTTCAAAAATATTTTTTCCTCGTCCTAATAAGGAAGCTATTATACCACTTAGTACATCTCCACTGCCAGCAGTTGCCATCCCAGGATTTCCGCTATTATTTATATAAAATTTATCCCCATATGTAACTATAGTTTTATTTCCTTTCAAAAGTAAAACTACCTTATATTTTTTCGAAAATTCCTTGCTTATCTTTTTAGAATTCTTTTTTATATCTTCAATATTTAAACCAGTGAGTCTACTAAATTCCATCAAATGAGGAGTAAGCACTGTGGTAAAGGGCTTTCTTCTCTTCAACAAATCTTTATTTTCAGATAAAATATTAAGCCCATCTGCATCTATTATAACATTTTTTTCAAGATTTAATATTTCTTCAAGTAACTTTTTACTTTCTCTACTCTTTCCTATACCCATTCCAAGAGCAATGCTATCAAGTCCATTAAGTAATTTTAAATCTAAGCCTACATTAGATTTCACAATAACTTCTGTATGTTTTATAGACATAATATCAAAAATATTTTCTGGTACATAATTATATACTAAACCACTTCCCATCCTAAGCGCTGCTAGGGAGGATAGGTAAGCTGATCCTGTCATACCTCTGGATCCAGCAAAAATTCCCACCTTTCCATAATCTCCCTTATGACTATCCGCTTTTCTTCTATTAAAAGCATTATCATCTCTCTTATTTAGAATAGATACACAAATAGCAAATCCACCATCATGAGATATTGACAGTTTATAATTTTTATTAAAAAGTTTACCATAAGGAGATCCATTTTTATAATATATTTTTATATCCTTAAAAGAAATTTTGCCTATTCCTGTTTCATTAGCTTTTGCAATGGCTTCTTTTGCAGTGTACATACCTGCTATAGTTTCACTTTTAAAAGCTTTTCTTTCTAGGTATTTAATTTCATCCTTATTAAATACCTTATTTAAAAATCTATCTCCATATTTTTTATATAATTTTCCTATTCTCTCTATTTCTGCAATATCAATACCTATCATTTTTGTATACCTCTTCATATAAGTATTTTAATCTATTCCCAACCTCTTCAATAGATTTTGTTTTTATAAATTTATAGGCTTCTTCTGTTAAATCATCTAATTTTCCTTCTAGAATGGACTTTATTTTTTCTTCAAATTCATCTAAGTTTGAACTCTTATATATGTTAATTCCATCTATAAAATTTTTTTCATAAATTTCAATATCTCTTATAAGAGTTTGCGCCTTTGTTGCTATTGCTTCAAGAAGAACTATTCCTTCTGTTTCTTCATATGTAGGGAAAAAATATAAATCACACGCTGAATATACCATTCTAAGTTCACTACTTGATACATAACCTGGAAAATGTAAATTATCTAAATTCGTTGTAACGGCATCTCTTATTTCCTTAGATAATAGGTTTAAGTCTGTATGTCCAAACCAATAAAACTCATATTCTGGCAATCTTTTTGCCAATTCAACAAAGTCTAAAATACCCTTTCTTTTAATATAAAGACCTACTGAAACAATAACTTTTTTCCCTTGACCTCCATATTTTCTTTCAAAGGATTCTCTATCTCCTTCTTCTTTTTTCCAAAAATCTAAGTCTATCCCATTAGACACAACTTCCACTCTTCTATCTATTCCATAAGATTTTAAAATTTTTTTAGAATATTCTGTTGGAGTCAATATTAAATTAGAAGTTTTATAGCATTTTTTTATCCAATACTTAAACAAAAAAGAAAGCTGATTTGAGAATAAAAAAGAATTTCTAAAGTCTTCCTTGGTAGAATGAGCATGATAAATAACTTTTTTATTATTTCTTAAGGCTTTTTTAGCAAATAAATAAGATGAAGGAAAAACTGTATTTATATGGACTATATCATAATTATCTTTACTATCTATCGTGAAATTCACACCACTTTTTTTAAGAGCCTGTATTTGATGATCTATAGCAACACCCACTCCAGACTCAGATACTTTTTTTTCATCATCATAATATATTAATACTTTCATCTTATCACCTGCTTTATATTATAATCTATAATTGTAAAAAATATATGAAATAAAACATAATTTTATATAAATAAATTTTATTTTTAAAATTTGACAATTTAATAAAATTATTATAAACTTAAATTAATTTTATTAAAGACTGAGAAAGTATATAGTAAGGTTTAATCCTGAATTACAATACTTGAGTCTTAAAGTAACTGTGCTTAAACAGTAAGAGGCTACGGCAAAGAAAGGTGGTACCACGAATGTGTCCTTTCAATGTTAGTAGTTTATTTTTATTTTAGGAGGATTTTATGAAAGTTTATGATGTTTTAGAAAAACGTGGCTTTATTGATCAAGCTACTTATCCTGAAGAACTTAGAGAGTTACTAAATACTGGCTCAATTCCATTCTATATTGGTTTTGATACTACCGCAGACTCACTAACGCTAGGACACTTTTTACAAATTAGAGTTATGCAACATATGCAAAAAGCAGGACACAAACCAATCGCCCTTCTAGGCGCAGGTACAACTATGATAGGTGACCCATCAGGTAAAACTGATATGAGAAAAATTTTATCTAAAGAAACAATTAACCATAATGTAGAATGCTTCAAAAATCAATTGAGAAAATTTTTGGACTTTTCTGAAGGGAAGGCTATTTTTGTAAATAATGCTGATTGGATTCTAGATTTAAATTTCATTGAATTTATGAGAGATATAGGTGTCCACTTTAGTGTAAATAGAATGCTTACCTTTGATTGTTACAAAAACCGTATGGAAAAAGGACTTACATTTTTCGAATTTGCATATATGCTTTTACAATCTAATGACTTCCTTGTTCTTTATAAAAAATATGGTTGTAAGCTTCAATTAGGCGGATCTGACCAGTGGTCAAATATGCTTGGAGGCTATGAACTTGTTAGAAAAATTGAGCAAGATAAAGTTTATTCTATGACATTTAAACTTCTTACAACAGCTTCTGGTATAAAAATGGGAAAAACCGAAAAAGGAGCTATATGGTTAGATCCTGAAAAAACTTCACCTTATGAAATGTTCCAATACCTAAGAAATGTTGATGATAGAGATGTTATTAAATTTATGAAGCTTTTGACAATGATGCCTATGGAAGAAATTTCTGAATATGAAAAATTTGAAGGCGCTGAACTTAACAAAGCCAAAGAAAAATTAGCTTTTGAAATTGTTAAAGATATTCACGGGGAAGAAGAAGCAAAAAAATCTTTAGAAGCTGCAAAAGCCTTATTTAGTGGCGGAACTAATATGGAGAATATTCCTTCAACTGAAATCAACTCTTCAGAATTTGAGGAAGGTAAAAATATAGTTGAGCTTCTTAAAGACTTATCATTAATTAAGTCTAATTCAGAAGGAAGAAGACTTATTGAACAAAGAGGTATATCTATTGATGATGTAAAAGTTGAAGAGTTTGATAGAATTATAAAACTAGAAGACTTTAAAGATGGAACTATCTTAATTAAAAAAGGTAAAAAAGTTTATCACCAAGTAAAATTAGTATAAAAAAAGATGGGCAATTGCCCATCTTTTTTTATACTAATTTTACTTCCCCGGAGACATAACTATATCTTCAGGAGACTTATCCTTACCCTCATCATATAAGTCTTTCAAAACTTTTTTTGATTCTTCTACGGTTAAAGAATCTTTATTTTCTTTATTGTGAGACTTTTCTTTTTCTAGCTTTTCTATATATACAGAATCAGATTTCCATTCCACTTTATTTCCTAAGGCTTCTGATAAAAATCTAACTGGAACATATGACCTACCATCATAAATTAAAGCAGCTTGATCTAAAAGCACAGGCTTTATTTCAGTATTACTCATTATATAAGCAGTGCTCTCCTTGTTTAACATTTTTATCATTATTCCATCTTTACCTATTAAAAACCCACTATTTTGTCCTTTATCCTCCGGAACAAAATTTATATTTGAACCAAGTTGCTCAGCTATATATCTAACTGGAACCATTACCCTATTAGTTTCCTTATCTAAGTAAGCAGCCCCCATATCCTGTGGTATAGTCTGTAAATTATTGTCTATATATACATTTATCTTATTATCTGATGCAGTCTCTGGTAACTTCCCAGCGGCATAAATAACAGATGGTAGTAATACCAAACCTATCATGGCCAGAGCTACATTTCTTTTTAAATTGACTTTTTTTATCAAATTCATTTATATTTCCTCCTAAGTTTTTCAATATCTATTTCATTATATTTTTTAGCTAAACTTTTTAGTTTATATAACTGCCTTTTTGGCATAGGTATATATTTATATTCTTTTATTGCCCTAATATATAAATTATACACTGAGCTAGCAAAAAACTCTTTAGAATATTTCACTGAAGTTTTTAAAGCATTTTTAGATAGTATATTTATTTTATCTTTATTATCCAATAAATCGGAAGTGATATCAACAAAGTTTCTTGAAGATTTTATAAAATAACCATTATAACCTTCCTTTAACATACCTTCTAAACAATCATCATACTTACATAATAAGGGAAGTCCATTTGCCATAGCTTCAATAAAGGTTAAGCCTTGAGTCTCACTTTGAGAAGCACAAATAAATAAATCTGCAAACTTATAATACTTATAGACTTCTTTAGGATCTACCATACCTACAAAATAAACTTTTTTGAAATTATAGAACTTTGCCTTCAGTTCCTCTAAATAAGGACCTCCTCCAACTATAACAAAGCTTATATCGTCTCTTAACTTATTAAGGGCAATAAAGTTGTCGAATAATTCATCTAAGTTTTTTTCCTCAGCTATTCTTCCAAGATTTAATAAAATTTTATCATCTTTATTTATAGCTAAGTCATTTCTTAAACTCATCTTTTCTTTATAGTCCATATCTACATCATATTGGCTAATATCTATTCCCGTAGGTATAACCACTATGGAGTTCTTAACACCATAAGATTCTAAACTTCTTTTAACCTTTTTTGTAGGAGCTATTATATAATCACAAGACTTTAAAAGTCTCTTCATTGTATTACCAACTAATAACTTACCTGCATTTTTATGTCTTGATATATATCTTACATAGTACTCATACATAGTATGATAGGTGTGAACTATAGGACAATGAACTTTCGAAGCTATTATCTTAGCAAAAATAAGAGTGGAAAATTCACATTGAGTATGTATAATGTCAGGTTTCCAAGCTATCAAACTTGCTAAAGATTTATCTCTTAGAGCTAACGAAGCTCTAACATCAGGATATATTTTTACAGGAAAAGACTTAATATAATATACATCCCCAGCAACATAGCTATATGAACTTTTAGATAAAGTCAATATTCTAACATCTACTCCCATAGACTTTAGTTCATCATATAAATTTAATACAGATGTGACTACACCATTAATTTGTGGTTTGTATAAATCTGTTGTTATTAGAACTTTCATAAATACCTCCATATATATAATATCAAAAATACCTTCTAAGTAAATGATTAAAATTCTAAATAATTTCTAAGAATATATTTAAATTAAATTATATTTTTAAATATCTTTATTTTTGTTATAATTAGCTAAAGGAGGATATATGAAAAAAATAATATTAATTTTTACTTTATTACTAATCTTAGTTGGCTGTGAACAAGCAAACACCAATAATATGAATTTAAACGAGAATAAAACTCTAGACTCTGAAACAATTTATAGTGAGTCAAAATTACCTTTTAAAGAATTTGATTTTGTATCAGAAGACCTTGAAGGTAATGAAATAATTTCTAAAGATATCTACAAAAATTCAAAACTTACCCTTGTTAACTTATGGGCTGTAACTTGTCCCCCTTGCCTTGCAGAAATGCCAGAACTAGAAAATATTTCCAATTTATATGAAAAAAAAGACTTGCAAGTTATTGGCATAATTGGAGATGTAGCAAACTTTAAAGATGAACAATCTAAAGAAGCTATAAAAAATGCAAAAGCTATAATTTCTGAAACAGGAGTAAATTATTTAAATATTTTAAACAACGAAGACTTGTATGATAATTATTTTAAAAATATAGTAGGAACACCAACAAGCTTTTTTGTAGATAGAGAGGGTAAACTGCTAGGCCCTACTTTAGTTGGAGCAAAAGAAGAAGAAGAATTTAAAAGTACAATAGATTCTCTTTTAGAAAAAATTCAATAATTAAACTGGTTTATTGCCAGTTTAATTATTTTTTATTATAAAAGTAAACAAGAAAAAAAGAGAGCATAGGCTCTCAATATCTTAAGAAATCTTTTTTACATCATTAAACTCAACATCATCATCTAATATTGTTATAGTTACTGTTTTTGTTAAAACGTCAGAATAAGTAAAAGTTGAAGTAGTTAACTGATCTCCATTTTCAACATCTATTGAAAATATACTTGGATAAACAGATTTTAAAACTCCTCTACTTGTTACAAATTTTTTTCTTCCTTTATTGGCTCTAACAATAACTTTTTTGCCAAGATTTTCCTCTAATTCGTTTTTTATAAGCATCATTTGATTCATAGCATTCACCTCTATACTTTCCAAACAGAACTATCTTCTTAATTATAATACATTTTTTAATTTTTGTCAAATTCTTTATTTTACTATTTAGGACTTACTATGTCAATATGATTTTTTGAAATTTATTTTTATTTTAAAAGATATAAAATTTAAAATTTTATAATAAAAAATTAAGTTAAGTCTTAGACTAACTTAATTCACAATAAATTGTATTTTAAATTTTTGCAATAAAAAAATCTAACTCCTAAAAGCTAGATTTGATTAAATAAACTTAAATTATAGTTTAACTACATTTACAG
>JBQDBK010000024.1:0-13527 GCA_052090825.1 Peptoniphilaceae bacterium
AGAACAGTTGCTTCAGGAGTTGTAACTAAATTAATAGACTAATTTAGGATAAAATTTAATTATAAAAAATACCCAAGGTTAAGGCCTTGGGTATTTTTTTGGAATCTATTTAGAGAACTTTCTAAATAGTTCTTGTGAATAGTAAAAGCAAATGCTATAATCTATTTAGAAAATTTTCTAAATAGATTATAGGGGAGCATATTATGTCATTAGGAAAAACCTTTAAGGCCTTGTCAGATGAAAATAGGAGAAAGATTTTAAATATGTTAAAGAGTGGACCTTTAAGTGCTGGAGAAATAGCTGAAAAATTTAATATGACAAATGCTACAGTATCTTATCATTTATCAATATTAAAAGATTCAGGACTGATTGTAAGTAATAGGGATAAGAATTTTATATATTATGAACTTAATGCATCAGTTTTTGAAGAATTAATAAACTTTGTAATGGATTTTAAGGAGGAGTAAGATGAGAAGCAAATATTTTAAAATAAGTTTATTTATATTTTTAATAAATTTTATTATAGTGGGATTTTTTTATAATAAGTTGCCAGATCAACTTCCTACTCACTATAATTTTATGGGGGAAGTAGATAAGTATAGTAGTAAATTTACAGCCTTATTTGGTATTAATTTAATTATGTTAGGTTTGCAAATATTTTGTTATAAGATTACAAATTTGGATCCAAAAAAAGAAAATCAAGGAGAGAAAATATTTAAATTAGTACTTTTGATAATTCCTATATTTACTTTGGGGATAACACTTATAACAATAGCTAGAGGATTGGGAAAAGAAGTTAATGTAGTAGATATTACAAGTATAATGATAGGTATATTATTTATCTTATTGGGAAATTATTTCCCAAAGACTAAAAGAAATTATACTATAGGAATAAAAATTCCATGGACCTTAGATAGTGACTATAATTGGAATAAGACTCATAGATTCGCAGGATATTTATGGTCTATAGGTGGGATATTAATTATATTTACTTCTTTTTTATCTGGATTTTATGGAGAATATTTTATCTTTGCTATAGTTCTTGCAGTAGTTATTATACCAATAATTTATTCCTATAAAATTTATAAGGAGTTGGGCAAAAATGAAAAGTAAGTGGTTGAAATATTTTCTTTTAGGAGTACTGTGCTTTATATTGTCCCAACCACTAACAAGAATACCGATTCTAGGCTTATTAAGTAAAAATTTTTTATTTAGCAAACTTAATATAAAGCACCCCTTAGTTTTAGGTTTTTTTATAGCTTTAAGTGCAGGAGTTTTTGAAGAGTGTTCTAGGTTTGTATTTAGGAGATTTTTCTTAAAAGGGAGTAATAAACTAAATGAAGCTATAAGTTTTGGTTTGGGACATGGAATAATTGAAGCTCTAATTCTATTTTTACCAGCTCTATCAATAATTTCAATAAGTAACTCTCAACTTTTTTTGGCTCTACTTGAAAGAATTATAGCTATAATTTTTCATATAGGGATGACAATTATAATTTGGGAAGGCTTTATTAGAGGGAAAGAATACAGAAACCTTTTAATAGCTATTTTTTCACATGGACTAATAGATTTTACTATACCTTTATCAAAATATCTTGGATTCAGTATAAGTATTTTATATGGGCTGTGGATTATGGCTGATATATTTCTTTTAATCTATATAGTAAAAATTAAAAAATATTTCGGAGGTAGTAGTTATGAAAAACTTTAAAAAAATTGGAACTTTAATTTTATTACTTTTACTTGTTACATCCTGTGGTAATAAAAATGGATTTAATAAATTATCAGAAAAAGATAGTAAAGAGTATGTAGATATGGCTCAAGAAATAGTTCTAAATGTAAATGACGGCAATATTGAAGCTTTAAAAAGCAATGCATCTTCTGAGCTTAAAAATGGATTAGATGATAAAATTTCAAATCAAATAAAAAAAGATATTTCATCTAAGGGAAACTTTGACTCTTTTGAAGAATCTGAAGCAATTAAAGATAAAAATGGAAATATAGTAATAATTCAAGAGGCAAAATATGGCCAAGGAAAGTTAATTTATACAATAACTTTTGACAAAAATAATGAGCTTATAGGATTTTATTATAAGTAATTTAATTGAGGCTATAAAAAATAGGGAACCTAATTAATTAAAAAATATATTGACCTAAGCCTATATTTGCTGTATTATTATTCGAGAAGAAAATTACTTTTAATTTAGTGCGGGACGCTAAAAAGGTAAATATAATTTTATAGGTTATCTTATTGTTGTCCCTCCTGAAAAATAAGGAGGAAATTATGTTAAGACATTTAATTGAACCAGGAGATTTTAGTAAAGAAGATTATGAAATTTTATTTGG
Organism: Peptoniphilaceae bacterium; assembly: GCA_052090825.1. Lineage (GTDB taxonomy): Bacteria > Bacillota > Clostridia > Tissierellales > Peptoniphilaceae > JBQDBK01. Next base: position 2,347 of record JBQDBK010000024.1, read on the forward strand.
ACTAGCTGATGATATTGTCAAAGATCCCCAAAAATACGGAGATGTTTGTCGTGGTAAATTATTGGCAAGTCTTTTTTTTGAGCCATCAACAAGGACTAGATTATCATTTGAGTCAGCCATGCATAGGCTAGGTGGTAGTGTTGTTGGATTTTCAGACGCTAAAGTTTCATCCACAGCTAAGGGAGAGTCTTTATCAGATACTTTACGAACTGTAGAAAAGTATGCTGACATTGCAGCTATGAGGCATCCTAAAGAAGGGGCAGCTTTATTAGCTTCTAGAAAAATGACCAAAATGCCAATAATAAATGCTGGTGATGGTGGACACCAACACCCAACACAAACTTTAACTGATTTAATGACAATTAGACATTATAAAGGTGGATTTGAAAATTTAACTATAGGTTTATGTGGAGATTTAAAATTTGGTAGAACAATTCATTCTCTACTAAAAGCAATGAGTTGGTATGATGGTGTTAAGTTTGTATTTATTTCACCAGAAGAATTAAAAATGCCAAGACAGTTTAAAAATGATTTAGATGAATCTAGCTATAGAGAAACTGATAATTTAGGCGAAGCTATAGGAGATTTAGATATCTTATATATGTCTAGGGTGCAAAGAGAAAGATTTGTATCTGAAGAAGAATATTTAAGATTAAAAGACTTCTTTATCTTAGATAATGAAAAAATGAAGAAAGCAAAAGATGATATGATAGTTCTTCATCCACTACCAAGAGTAAATGAAATAGCTACAGAAGTAGATGATGACAAGAGAGCTGTATATTTTGAACAAGCTGAATTTGGTATGTATATAAGAATGGCTTTAATAATGTTTTTACTAGGTCTGGAGGTAAAATAAGATGATAAATGTTTCTAAGATTAAAAAAGGGATTGTACTTGATCATATTGAAAAGGGTAAAGGACATATTTTATATGAAGCTTTAAAACTAGAAGAGGTAGAAGATCCAGTAGTATTAATGCAAAATATAGATTCCTCAAGTTTAGGGAAAAAAGACTTAATTAAGATTGAAACAGATTTTGATTTAGATTTCACCGTATTAGGTTTAATAGCTCCTCATACTACAGTGAACTTTATAGAGAATGGAGAAAGAGTAGATAAACTTAGGATGGAATTACCTCAAAAGATTGAAGATATTATGGAATGTGAAAATCCTAGATGTATAACTAATGTAGAAAAAGTTCACAACCATGCTTTTACTTTAGTAAATCCAGACACTAAAGAATATAGATGTGAGTATTGCGACTCTTTAACAAAATATAAGGAGAGATAAATTGAATAAAGTTATCTATAATAAAAAAGTTGATAAAAATTATTTTTTATTAAAAGTTGATAAAATTATAGATGCTTTACCAGGACAGTTTTTTATGTTGAGAGCGTGGGATAATTATCCCACACTTTCACGTCCTGTTAGTATTTATGATTTAGATCAAGAGGGTATTATGTTTTTAATTGAAAAAAGAGGACTGGGAACAGAAATACTGTCTAAGTTAAAAAAGGGAGATTCTATTAAGATATTTGGACCTTATGGAAATCATTTTCAATATGAAAATATTAAGGAAGTTTCTTTTGTAGCTGGAGGAGTTGGCTCTGCTCCATTTTATTATCTAAGCAAATATTTAAAAAAATACAATAAGGATGTAAAAATAGATTTTTATTTAGGGGAAAGAGAAGACCAAAATCTAGAAGACTGTTTTAAAGATTTAGACCTTAATTTAATTGTTAAAAAGGGAGGCTTTATAACAGATATTTTAAAGTATGATAAAAAATTAATTTATACTTGTGGTCCTGAAATTATGATGAAAAAGATTGCTGATTTAGGGAAAGAAAATTCTTGTCAAGTTTATTTATCTTTAGAAAATAGAATGGGATGTGGTCTGGGTGCTTGCTTATCATGCACTTGTAAAACAAAAGAAGGAAAAAAAAGAGCTTGTAAAGAAGGTCCAGTTTTTAAGGGGGATGAATTAATTGGATAGACTTAGTACAAAAGTTTTAGGAGTTGATTTCAAAAATCCAATAGTCCCAGCATCTGGAACCTACGGATTTGGAGAAGAGTTTAAAGACTATTATGATCCTAGTATTTTAGGAGGAATATCATCTAAAGGATTAACCTTAAATCCAAAAGAAGGAAATGATGGTATAAGAATATGGGAAACACCTAGTGGTATTTTAAATTCAATAGGTTTAGAAAATCCGGGAGTAGAATATTTTTGTAAGAATATTTTAGGGAAAATGAATAAGTTATCTACTAATATATTTGTAAATCTTGGGGGAAATACCATTGAAGAATATGTAAAAGCTATAGAAATATTAAATGACTATGATTTTTATGCAGTTGAATTAAATATATCTTGTCCAAATGTAAAAGAAGGTGGAATGGCTTTTGGAATAGAATCTGAAATGGCGGCCAAGGTGACTAAATTAGTTAAAGAAAAGTCTAACAAAAGAATTTTTGTAAAACTATCACCAAATGCTAGAGATATTGTTGAATCTGCAAGAGCTGTAGAAGAAGCAGGTGCTGATGGAATTTCTTTAGTTAACACTTTTTTAGGTATGGCAATAGATGCAGAAAATATGAGAATTCCAATAGATAACATTTATGCAGGTCTATCTGGTCCAGCTATAAAACCAATAGCACTTAGGATGGTTCATCAAGTATGTAAAAATGTAAAGATTCCAGTTATGGGAATAGGGGGAATAACGAGTGCTACAGATGCTCTTGAATTTATAATGGCTGGAGCCAGCCTTGTGCAAGTTGGTACAGCTAATTTTATGGATCCGAATACAGTTCCCAAAATATTAAAGGAAATGGAAGAATTTTTAGAAAGAAAGAACCTGACCATAGAAGATATAAAAGGTGTACTATAAGAGTAAATTTTACTTTATTAAATATAAAAAGTATTGTATAATGAAATTATATTGGATAATAAAAATATAATTATATAAAATAAAGAGGTGAATAAATTTGAGTTTTTCATCCTCTGTTAAAAATGAATTGGCCAAGATCAGGGTAAATGAAGTTTGTGATGTATTGTCAGAGCTTTCTGGTCTTGTTCCAATGTGTGGTTCTTTAAAATTTACGGCTTCGGGAATTAAAGTTTATTTTAATACCGAAAATGCAAGTGTTGCTAGAAGAATTTTTACTTTTTTAAAGAAATTTTATTCTAATGAAGTGGAAGTTCAAGTTTCAAAATCAAGACAATTAAATTTACATAATATGTATTCTGTAAATTTAAAAGATAGCAGCGCATCAAAGGTTTTATTGTATGACTTGGATTTTATAAGAGGTGAAAACGTATTTACACCTAATTATAGGCCCAGCTCATTATTGAGATTAGATTGTTGTAAAAAAGCTTACATAAGGGGGGCCTTTTTAGGGGCTGGATCTGTATCAAATCCTGAAAAACATTACCACCTTGAATTTGTTTGTAATACTTTAGAACATAGCAGATTTTTATCAGAATTAATAAATTATTTTGGGTTTAATTCAAAGGTAATAAGTAGGAAGGAATACTATATAGTTTATATAAAAGAAGCTGAGCAGATATCAGATATAATAAGTCTTATGGGAGCGTCTAACTCTACTTTAGATTTTGAGAGTGTGAGAGTTTTTAAATCTATCAATAATCAGGTAAATAGGTTAGTAAACCTTGAAAATGCAAATCTTAATAAAATAGTAAATACACATGTAAGACAGGTTATGGATATAAAGTTAATTCAAGAAAAAATAGGCTTAGATAGTCTTCCTGAAAATTTAAGAGAAGTTGCCATGCTTAGATTGGAAGATGATTCAATTAGTTTAAAAGAGCTAGGGTCTAGGTTAAAGCCTCCAATAGGAAAATCAGGAGTTAATCATAGACTAAACAAAATAAAAGATATAGCAAGTAAGTTAAGGAGTGAAGGAAATGCTAACAAAAACAATTAGATTAAATAATGAAGAAGGGCTACATGCAAGAGCAGCTGCTTTATTCGTTAGATTAGCAAATACATTTACCTCGGAAATAAGCCTATCTTCACAAGGAGAGAAGGTCAATGGAAAGAGTATTATAGGAATTATGTCTTTGGGAGTATTTTCAGGAGAAGAAGTTACAATAATGGCCGAAGGTGAAGATCAAGAAGAAGCAATTGACAAATTAGTAGGATTGATAGAAAATAATTTTATAAATGTATAATAAAAGGAGTTTTAATATTAATATTAAAACTCCTTTAAATTTAAAGGAATGATATCATGAAAGATTTTGTGCATTTGCACGTACATAGTGAGTATTCACTATTAGATGGTTCAGCCAGAGTATCTGAATTGGCAAAAAGAGCAAAAGAATTAAATATGAATGCAATTGCCTTGACTGACCATGGAAACATGTATGGAATAATATCCTTTTATAAGGCTTGTAAAGAAGAAGGCATAAAACCAATTTTAGGTTGTGAAGTTTATATAAGTGATGGAGACTATAGAAAATTTGACAATAAAATGGCGAGATATCATCTAATTTTATTAGCTGAAAACAATGAAGGCTATGAAAATTTAATGAAAATAGTTTCTGAATCCTATGTAAATGGTTACTATTATAAACCTAGAATAGACGTTAAAGTTTTAGAAAAATATAGTAAGGGAATAATAGCTACAAGTGCCTGTCTTGGAGGAGAGGTTCAAAGGAAATTGAACTATGGACAATATGAGGCAGCAAAAAAGGCAGCCTTGAAATATGAAAAAATATTTGGAAAAGGGAATTTCTTTTTGGAACTTCAAGATCATAATATAGCTGAACAAAAAAGAGTGAATAAGCAATTGGAATTATTGTCAAAAGAGACTAATATAGATTTGATAGCTACTAATGACATTCATTATTTAGAAAGAGAAGATGCTAAGGCTCACGACGTACTTCTTTGCATCCAAACAGGAAAAACAGTTCAAGAAGAAAATAGGATGAAATTTCCTAGTAATGAATTCTATTTAAAAAGTAAGAAAGAAATGTATGAACTTTTTTCTGGGAATGAAGAAGCCTTAAAAAACACACAAAAGATAGCGGATAGGTGCAATGTAGATATAGAATTTCATAATTTACATTTACCTCATTTTGAAGTTCCCAAAGGTTATACAAATGAAACTTATTTAAGGTATTTAGTTGAAATAGGGTTAAAAGAAAGATATAAAACTATTGATGATAATATAAGAAATAGGGTTGAATATGAATTTAAAACTATAGTGAATATGGGTTATGTAGATTATTTTCTTATAGTATGGGATTTTATAAAATATGCTAAAGATAATGGGATAGTAGTTGGACCAGGTAGAGGATCTGCAGCGGGCTCGATTATATCTTATGCTCTTAGGATTATAGATATAGACCCTATGGAGTTTGATTTACTTTTTGAAAGATTTTTAAATCCTAATAGGGTTTCTATGCCAGATATTGACATAGACTTTTGCTATGAGAGAAGAGAAGAAGTTATAGATTATGTAATAAAAAAATATGGAGCAGATAAAGTAGCACAAATAGTAACCTTTGGTACAATGGCCGCCAGAGGGGCAATTAGGGATGTAGGCAGAGCCTTGGACCTAAGCTATGGAAGAGTAGATTATATAGCTAAACAAGTACCAGCAGAGCTTAATATGACCATATCAAAGGCTCTAGATATAAGTCCTTCTCTAAAAAAAGAATATACCTCAGATAAAGAAATAAAAAATCTTATAGATACAGCTTTAAAAGTAGAGGGACTACCTAGACATACATCAACGCATGCTGCTGGAGTTGTAATATCAAAAGAAGCTATTACAAATTATGTACCTTTAACAAGAAATGGGGATATAATAGCAACGCAGTTTAATATGATAGAGCTAGAAGAGCTAGGATTATTAAAAATGGATTTTTTAGGTCTTAGAACCTTAACTGTAATAAGAGATGCACTGGCTTTAATAAAAAGAAATCATGGAGTTGATATTAATTTTGACAATATTTCTTTAGATGACAAGAATGTTCTGGATATGTTTGCTAGATCAGAGACTTTAGGAGTTTTCCAATTTGAGTCATCGGGCATGAGGTCTTTTCTAAAAGAACTAAAACCTGATGCTTTTGAAGATTTAGTTGCGGCAAACGCTCTTTATAGGCCAGGGCCAATGAATCAAATTCCAAAGTTTATAGAATCTAAACACAACCCTAAAAAGATAAGCTATATTCACCCGGCCTTAGAAGAGATATTATCAACAACTTATGGTTGTATAGTATACCAAGAACAAGTAATGCAAATAGTTCAAAAGATAGGTGGATACTCTCTTGGGCGTGCAGATCTTGTTCGTAGAGCCATGAGTAAGAAAAAAATGTCTGTTATGGAAGAAGAAAGACATAATTTTATATATGGTAAGATAGAAGATGGAAAAGAAATTTGTTCTGGGGCTATAAAAAATGGGGTAGATGAAAAATCTGCAAATAAAATATATGATTTAATGATAGATTTTGCTAATTATGCATTCAATAAAAGTCATAGCGTTGCATATTCTGTAGTTGCCTATAGAACAGCATATTTAAAATATTACTATCCAACAGAATTTATGGCAGCGCAAATATCTTCCTATATGGGAAATATAAATCAGGTATCTTTATATATAGAAGAATGTAAAAGATTGGGCATAGATATACTACCTCCAGATATAAATAAAAGTTATAGGAAATTTACAGTAGAAAATAAAAAAATAAGGTTTGGATTAAAAGCTGTTAAAAATTTAGGGAACAACTTTATAGAAGCTTTAATAGAAACTAGAAAAGACGGAGACTTTAAATCTTTAAAAGATTTTGTAAAAAGAGTGTCTAGTAAGAATCCGCAAGCTATAAATAAAAGAGGTATGGAATATTTAATTAAAGCAGGAGGGATGGATTCTCTAGGTGGCAACAGGGCTCAATACCTTGCTGTATACGAGAAAATAATAGATAGCTCCTTAGCAAATCTTAGAAAGAATATAGAAGGTCAATTTTCTTTGTTTGACCAAGTTGAAGAGAAAATAAAAGAAGATTTGCCAGAACTCAAAGATTTTAATAAAAAAATGAAATTAGATATGGAAAAAGAAATCTTAGGAATATATGTATCGGGACATCCCTTAGATGATTATATTCCAATTATGAAGGGTTTAAATGTAAGTAATACAAATTTAATCTTTGAGAACCATTCTGAAAATGTAGCAAGATCATCCGACTACTATGTAAAAATTGCAGGATTATTAAAAAATAAAAAAACATTAATAACTAAGAATAAAAAAATAATGGCTTTTGCAAATTTAGAAGACCTATACGGACAGATAGAATTAATAATATTTCCAAACCTATATGAGAGAGTTGTTGATAAGTTAGTTGAAGGAGCTGTGGTTATAGTAGAAGGGCATATACAAGCTTCTGAGGTAGAAGAAGCTAAAATAATAGTGGATAGTATTAGGGATATTAAAGAAATATCAAAAAAGAAATTATATATTTCAACTAAGTCTTCTAAAGATAAATATCTAATAGATAAATTAAAAAGAATTTTGGGTAATTATAAAGGGAATACTCCAGTAATATTTTATTTTGAAGATTTAGAAAAAGCTTTTGGAATTGAAAAAAATTATTGGATAGACGAAGAAAGAATAGAAGATATAAAATTAAATTTATTTAATTATTTAGAAAATGAGCCTTCTAAAATTATATTAAAGTAGGTGTGAAATGGAAAAAATTGGAATATTAACAAGTGGTGGAGATGCACCGGGAATGAACTCTGTAATACGTGCAGTAGTTAGAACTGCAAGATATAAGGGAGCAGAGGTTTACGGAATAAAAAACGGATATGAGGGATTAATTGATGGACAAGTAAAAGAACTTGTGGAATCCTCAGTGGCAGATATAATACAAAGAGGTGGAACTATACTTGGAACTTCAAGGTCAGAAAGATTTATGACAGAAGAAGGTAGGAAAAAAGCCTTAAAGGTATTAGAAGTATTTGGTATAAATAAGCTTATAGTTGTTGGTGGAGATGGTTCTATGAGGGGAGCCTTAGAACTTTCCAAATCTGGTATTGATATTATGGGAATACCAGCTACAATAGACAATGACTTAGGGTATACAGATTATACAATAGGATTTTTTACAGCAGTAAATACAGTTACAGAGGCAATATCTAACATAAGGGATACTACAGAGGCTCATGGCAGAGCTAATATAGTTGAGGTTATGGGTAGAAATTCAGGAGATATAGCTCTTTATAGTGGTCTTGCCGCTGGTGCTGAATCTATATTAGTTCCAGAAAGAGAAATAGATTTAGAAACAATTGCTAAGAAAGCCATTCTAGCAAAAAATAGGGGTAAAAAATATCATATTTTAATTATGGCAGAAGGTGCTGGAGATTCTAAAAAAATAGCAGAAGAATTTGAAAATTTAACTGGGATTGAAACTAAAGTAACAGTCCTAGGTTACCTTCAAAGAGGGGGAATACCAAATGTAGTAGATAGGATCTTTGGCTCTACCTTTGGAAACAAAACTGTGGAGTTTATTTTAGAAAATAAGGGAGCCTATGCAATAGGAGTAAACAATAGCTTAGATAAAATATGGGATTTAGGAGAAGCTTTAGAAATTAAAAAAGAGTTTAAGGATGAATTAAACGAAATTTTAAGAGTAGTATCAATTTAAATTTAGGAGATAATTAATTATGAAAAGAACAAAAATTGTAGCAACTATTGGACCAGCAAGTGATGATGAAAAAATATTAAAAGAACTTTTTCTTGAGGGTGTTAATGTATGTAGGTTAAATTTTTCTCACGGAAGTCATGAAGAGCATCAGGCTAGGATAGATAGGATAAAAAAAATAAGAAAAGAGTTAAAACTTCCAATAGCCATTATGTTAGATACAAAAGGTCCTGAAATAAGGTTAGGATTATTTAAAGACATGATGAAAGTTGATTTAGATGTTGATGATAAATTTACCTTAACAACTAGGGATATAGAAGGTGATGAAAATATAGCCTCTATATCCTATAAAGAACTTGTAAATGATATTGATATAGGTTCGAAAATACTTATAGATGATGGTTTAGTAAGTTTAGAGGTTGAAGAAATTGACAAAACAGAGATAAAGTGTAGGGTTGAAAATGGTGGAGTAATTTCATCTAGAAAAGGGGTAAACGTACCTGGAGTACATGTGAACTTACCTTCCTTAACAGAAAAAGATGAAGACGATATTAAGTTTGGGATAAAAAATGATATAGATTTTATAGCAGCTTCTTTTGTAAGAAGTAGAGAAGACGTTTTAAATATAAGAAGAGTTTTAGAAAATGAAAATAATTATGATATAAAAATAATTTCAAAGGTAGAATCAGAACAAGGATTAGAAAATCTTGATGAAATTTTAGAAGTGTCAGATGGTATTATGGTAGCAAGAGGTGACTTAGGGGTTGAAATACTAACAGAAGAAGTACCTATGGCACAAAAAGAAATGATAAGGAAATGTAATTTAGCTGGTAAGGCAGTTATAACTGCAACACAAATGTTAGATTCTATGATTAGAAATCCTAGACCAACAAGGGCTGAGGCTAATGATGTAGCTAATGCTGTCTTAGATGGAACTTCAGCTGTAATGTTATCAGGAGAAACTGCAGGTGGAAAATACCCAGTATTTGCAGTCAGGACAATGAGAAAAATTTTAGAAGTAACAGAGGCTTCTATAGATTATAGGGCCTTATTAAGAAAAAAAATAGAGGAAATATCTAATACTACAACTAATGCAATAGGTAAGAGTACATGTACTATAGCAGAAGATTTAAGTGCAAAAGCTATAATAACAGCTACTACATCTGGTTCAACAACTAGGGCGATTTCTAAATTTAGACCAGAGAGTGAAATAATAGCAGCCACTACAAGTGAAAAGGTAAGGCGTCAACTAAGTCTTGAATGGGGAACGGAATCCATATTAGTTCCAAATATAGATAATACTGATGATGTAATTGATAATTCAATAGAAAGATCAATAGAAGAAAATCTAATAGGGGCAGGAGATACCGTAATAGTAACTGCTGGTGTTCCAGTTGGATTAGCAGGATCTACAAATTTAATAAAAGTTGAGACTATAGAAGAAATAGTATTAAAGGGAGTAGGCCTTGGGGAGAAAGAAGTTACTGGTAGGGCTGTTGTTGCTAATTCTGCAGAAGATTTAATCTCTAATTTTAGAGATGGAAATATAATTATATTAAATAACACAGATAAAGATATAATGAAATATGTGCAAAGAGCTTCGGGTATAGTAGCTGAAGTGTCAGGATATACTTCTCATGCAGCTATAACAGCTATAACCTTAGAATTACCAAGTATTGTATCAGCAACAGATGCAAGAGAAAAAATAAAAACTGGAGATATTATAACCTTAGATCCACTAGGTGGAATTGTAAAAAGAGGAAGAGCATAAAAATAGCTTGTAAATTTATTTTTTAATAGATTTACAAGCTATTTTTATATTGTATAATGATAATGGGAGAAGTAAATATTCTTACATATTTTAAGGAGGGGGAAAAATGACACTATTTTTATTAGGAATAATCATATTGCTTTGTGGGGGATTTTTTTATGGGAAATACTGTGAAAAGGTTTTTGGTCCAGATGATAGAAAGACTCCTGCTATTGAATTGGCTGATGGAGTAGATTATGTTGGTATGAAGCAATGGAAGAACCAGTTAATTGAGCTTTTAAACATTGCTGGGACTGGACCTATCTTAGGGCCTATTCAAGGTATACTTTTTGGACCAATCGCCTTTATAACAATTCCTATAGGATGTGTTTTGTCAGGAGCATTACATGATTATTTTGTAGGAATGATTTCTATGAGAAATAAGGGATGGCAAGTTCCTAAATTAGTACAAAAATACCTAGGAGGAGGAACAAATAAAGTCTATAATATAATAATTTGGATTTTAATGTTACTTACAGGAGTTGTATTTATTTATACTCCAGGAGATTTGATTGTAAATGATTTATTAGGAATGGATGTAAATTCAAGTATAATTTGGATAGTATATGCAGCTATTTTACTATATTATATTATATCAACTATTTTTCCAATAGATAAGATAATAGGGAAAATATACCCTATTTTTGGAGCCTTCCTAATAATATCATCAATAGGCGTATTTATAGGTATACTATTAGATGGTGGCGTTA
>JBQDBK010000025.1:0-12691 GCA_052090825.1 Peptoniphilaceae bacterium
ATACTTATTGGACGTAATTAATACTCTTTGAACGTGGTAAATAAATAATTTTTTTAGTAAGATAGATATATTGATAACCATTATCAATATATCTATCTTTATTTTATATAAAATTAATTGGAAAGGTGATAAATATGGAAGGATTAAAGAAAGCTTTTAGCTATTCAAATGAACACAAGAAGAAAACTTTTTTAGCATTTTTTCTTATTCTTTTAAGTGGAATTAGTGGAATAGTGCCATTTCTGTTGACATATGATCTTATATTGAAGTTTATAGAAAATGTTTCAATAGAGCTGGATTATTTACTGCTTATATCAGGGGGGATCATATTATCGTTATTTTTAAAGGGATTGTTCCTATATCAGGGATTAGATGCATCTCATCAAGTTGCATATGACACTCTTATGGAAATGAGAATAAAGTTTGTAGAAAAAATGAGGAAGATGCCTCTGGGGGAAATAAATAAAAAAGGTCTTGGAAGCTATAAAAAAAATCTAGTAGAAGACATAGACTCTATAGAAATCCTATTAGCCCATGCAGTTCCAGAAGGAATACCTGCTCTTATAGTACCCTTGTTAGTTTTTATAGTAATATTTTTAACAGATTGGAGACTGGGGCTTCTCTCCCTTGGATCAATACCCTTTGGACTGATAGCAATGGCAGTTATGATGAAAATTGGAACAAAGAAAATGCCTGCTTATTTTAGAGCAAGGGAAGATATGAATAAGACCATAGTAGAGTATATAAATGGTATGGATGTAATTAAAATATTTGGAAGAACTACAGATTCATATGATAGGTATAAAGATTCAGTAGAAGGAAATAGGGACTTTACCTTAGATTGGTTCAAAGAGTCTTGGACCTATATGGCATTGTACTCTGCGATACTTCCTTGTACAGTATTGCTTCTTCTACCATTTGGCTTAAATATGTACTTAAATGGGAGCGTAGAGCTTGGGCAACTCATATTATCTATTATGCTAGCAATGAGTGTAGGAGGACCCTTGACTAGGGTAATAGAATTTGTTCCTGCAATAATACAACTTGGATATAAGATTGACGAACTAGAGAAAACTTTCCAGGGATCTGGATTAAAAGAAGGAAAAGAAAAATTAGTAATAAAAAATCACGACATAGAATTTGAAAATGTAACTTTTGCATATGAAGAAGAAGAGGTAATTAAAGATATAAGCTTTACACTGCAACAAAATACACTAACAGCTATAGTTGGAGAATCGGGAAGTGGCAAGTCAACACTTGCAAAACTATTAGTACATTTTTGGGATATAAAAAAAGGTAAAATAAAGATAGATGGGAAAAATATAAACAAATTTTCAGTATCGGATTTAATGGAAGAGATAAGCTATGTATCTCAGGATACCTTTCTATTTGATCAAAGTGTCCTAGAAAACATAAGGATAGGTAGGGTTGATGCAAGCGATGAAGAAGTCTATGAGGCTGCAAAACTTGCCCAGGCTCATGACTTTATATTGGAAATGGAAGATGGATATGCTAGCAAGGCAGGAGATTCTGGAGACAAATTGTCAGGCGGTCAAAAGCAAAGGATAACAATAGCTAGAGCAATTTTAAGAGACTCACCTATAGTAATAATGGATGAAGCAACAGCCTTTACCGATCCAGAAAATGAAGATAAGATTCAGGAGGCTTTGAGTAAGCTTATTGCTGGAAAAACTGTATTAGTAATTGCCCATAGGCTTTCTACAATAGTTGATGCAGATAATATATTAGTGATAGAAAATGGAAGACTAACGGGACAAGGAAAACACGAGTCGCTTCTAGAAAAAAATAATAAATACAAAGAACTATGGAATTCTCATTTAAAATCTATGGATTGGTCTATAGAAGTAAAGGAGGGAGAAGATGTTTAGTATAGTTAAAAGAATGATAGATTTTTCTGGAAAATATAGTGGAAACTTAAAGGGAGCTATAGTAATAAGCATCTTAGAAGCTATAACTATAAATACTCCAATTCTTTTTGTATTATATGGGCTCTTAAAGATAAATGAAGGCTCACTTTCGCGAGTGGATATATGGATAGTTGGGATAGGTTTAGTTCTTAGTGTAGCTTTAAGGGCCATATTTAGAAGATTGATAGATGGAATGCAAAGTGGAACAGGCTACAAGATATTTGCAGATGAAAGAATGAAACTTGGGGATTATTTAAAAAAGCTTCCCATGGGATATTTCACAGAAGGGAATATCGGAAATATAAGTGCTGTCTTATCTTCAGATATAGACTTTGTAGAAGAACATGGAATGCAAACCTTATCTAAAATAGTTTCTGGATCATTGGGAGTGATAATAAGTGCCATAGTCCTAACCATAGTAGACTATAGGATTGGTATAGTGGTTGCCTTGACAGTAGTAGTGTCTTTTGTAGTGTTAAATAGAATAGTTAAAAAGTCTAAGAAGTCTTCACTTGAAAAACAAGAAGTTCAATCAGATTTAGTAAAATCTGTAATAGAGTATGTCAAAGGGATTTCTGTTATAAAAGCCTTTAACCTAGAGGGACAAAGATCAAAATCTACACATAAGAGTTTTAAAGATGCTAGAGATTCTCTTATAAATTTTGAAAAGAGAATGGTCCTTCCTATGATAGTTTTAGATGGAATAATTGCTGTGGGAACTGGGATTTCTATTTTTTTAGCTGCTTATTTTGTATTTGAAGGGAGTATGGATCTCCCCTTTGCTTTTATGATTATGATATTTATTTATCAGCTCTTTATACCTCTTAGAGCTTTACCAGCTCATCTTGCTATGAGTTCGATAATGGAAGCTAGTTTAGACAGGTATGAAAAATTGATGAGAGAAGAGACAATAAAAGATAGCAATAAAAAAGTAAACTTAGATAGCTTTGATATAGAATTTCAAGATGTTCATTTCTCATATGAAAAGGAAGAAGTTTTAAAAGGGGTTAACTTTAAAGCAGAAGAAAATACTATGACAGCCCTTGTTGGAGATTCTGGATGTGGAAAAACGACAATAGCAAATCTAATAGCCAGACTTTGGGATATAGATTCAGGAACTATAAAGGTTGGTGGAATAGATATAAGAGATATGTCTATAGAAAGTCTATTAGAAAATATAAGTATGGTATTTCAAAGAGTCTATCTTTTTAACGATACTGTTGAAAAGAACATCAAATTTGCAAATCCACAAGCAAGCCATGAAGAAGTGGTTGAAGTTTGCAAAAAAGCAAGATGCCACAACTTTATTATAGGCCTACCAGAAGGATATGACACAGTAATAGGTGAAGCAGGTTCTACACTTTCAGGAGGAGAAAAACAGAGGATATCAATAGCCAGAGCAATGTTAAAAGATGCAGATATAATACTCTTAGATGAAGCAACTGCAAGTATTGATCCTGATAATGAAAGATATATACAAGAAGCTATAAATGAATTAGTAAAAAACAAGACACTGATTGTAATAGCCCATAAACTTTCTACTATAAAAAATGCAGATAAAATACTTGTAATAGATGAAGGAAAGGTAGTGGAAGAAGGCGAACACAAAGAGCTTATAGAGAGAAAAGGTAAATACTACGATTTTTGGCAAAAAAGACTCCAGTCAAGGAGCTGGAAAATAGGGGCTAGAAAAGCGCTTTGATTAAGATAATAAAAAGATTAGAAAATAGCATTGTCAAATTATCGATTTCTTGGAGCATAAATAATACCTCTCGGGATTGACAATCATTATCAATAACTATATAATAGCAGTAATTATAACTATATTGTATAAGGAGTGAAGTTTATGGAAACTAAAAAATTACAAACAAAGGATTTTATAAATGTGGGTGTTTTCACAGCAATTTATTTTGTGATATTCTTTGCTGTCGGTATGTTGGGATATATACCAATACTTTATGTATTGATTCCTTTTATCGCACCAGTTATTTCCGGAATACCTTTTATGCTTTTTCTGACAAGAGTTAAAAAATTTGGAATGGTTACAATAATGGGGACTATTGTAGGAACACTTATGACTCTAACAGGACATACATATCTGCCAGCAATATTTGGTTTTGTGTTTGGACTTTTAGCTGACTTAATCTTTAAGGCAGGCAAATATAAAAGCAAAAAGCTTTCATATCTGGGATACGGTGTCTTTAGTCTTTGGTTAATGGGTATTTTAGCTCCTTTTTGGATTATGAAAGATTCTTTTGAAAATATGATGTTAGATAGTATGGGTGTAGACTATACCAAAACAGTCATGGACTTATTTTCCAATATTGCTTGGACTTTTCCTATAATGACATTTTTGGGAGGTATGATAGGTGCGTTTTTAGGATTTACAATGCTTAAGAAACACTTTAAGAAAGCAGGTATTGCTTAAAGTTTGGGAGGATTTAACTTATGGAAAATACTTATATAAGAGTAATTTCAGAGGAGAATATGATAAAGCTTGATCCAAGGAGTAAAATATTAATTTTACTCCTTATGAATATAATGGCATTTACAACTGATACTTGGTATATAATGGCTCTTTTAGGGAGTATTCCTTTATCACTTTTAGTTTTAAATAAAAGATATCTTTTAGCCTTTTTTTGTGGTTTAATATACGCTATTTCATTGCTTGCTTATGTGTTTATGCTTGATACAGGCTTTACTATCCTAAGCATAATTGTAGCCATGATTACAAGTGTAATTTGCCGAATGGGGCCAGGTCTTTTGATGGGATATTACTTGCTAACTACAACTACAGTAAGTGAGCTTATTTCATCAATGGAAAGGATGCATCTTCCAAATGGGATAATCATTCCCATTTCAGTTATGTTTAGATTTTTTCCTACCATCAAAGAAGAAGCCTCATCTATTAATGATGCAATGAGGATGCGAGGGATTCAACTGGGAAAATCAAAAGATGGATTGATCGCGGTGTTAGAATATAGGCTTGTTCCTCTTCTTATATCTACTGTTAAAATAGGAGAAGAACTATCTTGCTCAGCACTTACAAGAGGGCTAGGTTCCTCAGGCAAGAGAACTAATATTTGTAAGATTGGTTTTGGAATAACAGATATGATTTATATAGTCTTTGTTTTAGCTGTATTTACATTGTTTATATTTACAAAGGGAGTATAAGATATGATTAATTTAGAAGGAGTTTCTTTTAGATATGAAAATTCTATAAGTGATAATGAAATCAGGAATATAAACCTTAATATAAAAAAGGGTGAGGTGGTTTTGTTATGTGGAGAGTCAGGCTGTGGTAAGACAAGCTTAACACGCCTTATAAATGGTTTGATTCCCAATTATTTTCCTGGGGACTTGTCTGGAAAGATTGAAATTGATGGACAGGATGTAGCGAAACTATCCTTAGAAGAAATTTCAAAAAAAGTGGGAAGCGTTTTTCAAAATCCTAGATCCCAGTTTTATTGTATGGATACCAATTCAGAGCTTGCTTTTGAATGTGAAAACCAAGGTCTACCAGTAGATGATATTTTACAGCGTATAGAATTAACTGTTTCCCACCTACACATTGAAGATTTAATGAATAGAAATATATTTAAAATTTCAGGTGGTGAAAAGCAAAAAATTGCATGTGCATGTATTCATACATCTTCTCCAGAAGTTATAGTACTTGATGAACCATCTTCAAATCTTGATTCACAAGCAACAAAATCTTTAGGTAAAATTATAAAACACTGGAAAGATGAAGGTAAAACCATAATACTAGCTGAACATAGACTTCATTATCTAAAGGACATAGCAGACCGTATGATTTTTATGAAAGATGGGGAAATAGAAAGAGAATTTAAGATGGATGATGCTAAAAAATTAGAATCAGATGAACTAGCCTCAATGGGTTTAAGAACATTGAAGGTTAAAGACTTGAAACTAGAAGGTCAAAATACAAACATTGAAGATCGAGAAATAGAGCTATTAGACTTTTGTTATTCATTTAAGAAGGATGAAAAAGTTTTAGATATAGAAAAGCTGAATCTACCAAAGGGTAAAATAATAGGACTTATAGGGCATAATGGAGCAGGAAAGACAACATTTGGTAGATGTCTTTGTGGACTAAACAAGAAATTCAAAGGAAAGATTAGGCTAGGCAAAGATACCTTTAAAAAGAAAGAATGCATCCAAAATGCCTATATGGTAATGCAGGATGTAAACCATCAACTATTCACAGAAAGTGTAGTAGAGGAAGTTTCCCTAAGTATGAAAGAAGATGATGAGAAAAGAGTAAAGGAGATACTCCAAAGTTTAAACCTATCACAGATGGAAGAACTTCATCCCATGTCGCTTTCGGGAGGACAAAAGCAGAGAGTTGCCATAGCAAGTGCCATAGCATCTGAAAGAGAGATTATCGTCTTTGACGAACCCACAAGCGGGCTAGACCTAAAACATATGATACATGTAGCAGAAAATCTAATAAAACTTAAAGATATGGGTAAAACAATTTTGATAATAACACATGATTTAGAGTTAATATTAAGGACTTGTGAATATATTGTCCATATGGAGAGTGGAAAGATAGAAAAATCTTATTTTTTAGATGAGAAGACTAGTTATAAACTTAAAGATTTCTTTATAGAGTGAGGGAGAAGATTCCTATACTAATTGTAACTCAATCATTAGGAGTGATATTATGGAAGATAAAAAATATATAAATCAAGTATATTTTGAAAATATAGGAAAAAGATATTTCAGAGAAATGATTAACAGACCTACAAGAATATCCTATGAGGTAAATGATGATATAGGAAGTGGTAGTATAAATAGAGTAATATTAAACAAGGGTTTAGAATTTACTTATAATGAAAATTTTACAGCACATTCTCAAATGTTAGATAAGGAAATAGAAAATAAAAAGTTTTTTGAAATAAGCTACTGTATGGAAGGGGAAGGAATCTTAAATCTACTTACTAGTAATGAAAAGATAGAGATGAAAAAGGGACAATTGAATTTTCATACAAATAAAAACATCTGTGATGAAGAAGGATATATTTTCGATATGAAAAACTACACTGGAGTTGGGATTTGCTTAGACAATGATATTCTTAGAAAACAATTTTTCCCTGGATGTGAAGATTGTATGATAAAAGAATGGGAAAAAGATTTAGATTTTATCTTTGGAGAGGCAAACTCTTATTCTATAGAAGCGCCTCAGTGTATAGTCTGGGATATAAAATGTCTACTATCCTATGATTATGAATTTAAAAACATATCAACCCTACTTTTATGTCAGAGTAAATTGATGGAGATAATATCTAAGAGTGTAAACTACGCTATAAACAAAAGAAAAATTATAAATCTAAATAGTGGGGACAGAGATTATATAATTAAAGCCAAAAATATATTAACACAAAACATAATTTCTCCACCAACCATAGAAGAATTATCAAAAGAATGCAATGTAAATACCTATAAACTAAAAAAAGGATTTAAAGAATTGTTTGATGATACACCCATGGGATATTTGAGAGAAATTCGTATGAATAAAGGAAAATACCTCCTAGAAAATACAGAAGAATCCATATCAAATATAGCAAGTATAGTAGGGTATCAAAATCCAAGCAAGTTTTCACAAGCATTTAAGGTCAATTTCAATATGACACCTAGTGAGTACAGAAAAGTTAATAGAAATATATAATATGTATGTATTCAAATTTCAATGTTTATAGATAAATTCGATTATAACCTCAATCTAAATATAGGACTGAGGTTATATCTTTTAGGAGCATAAATAATACTCTTTGGAGTTGATAATGATTATCAAATAATTGTAAAATGGTATTAGTTACAATAGATAGTTGCAGAATGTAGATTTAAATCACTATATAAATAGGCACAACAAATTAAAGGTTAGAACTAACCTCTAAAATTTTCATATGTAATTAGAAATATAACTAAGCTATCAAAGTTTTAATTGCAAGAGGTTTATCTGAGTTACCAGTTTTAAATATTAGAATAAAAGCTATTAATTGAGAAATACAAGCAAGTAATATATCTGATTTTAAGGTTACTGTTTTCCTAACTTTAGAAGTTTTAAGTTGGATAAAGTTTTTAATTTGAGAAATGGATCTTTCACAAATAGTCCTAAGTTTATATAATTTTAACCATTTGATACTATCACGTGGTATTGAAGTATTAAACCTGTAATTGTGATGAATAGTGAGGTTCTTGATTCTCCCACATTTAGAAGGGGAACAAGGATTTTCACAGCTTAAGATGTAGTGTGTTTTTCCTTTAATATTAGCCTTTTTAGACTTAGGACAAAGGTATTTAATTCTATCAGCACGACCTTTTTCTTTTATGATACCATCATAAACCATAGGAAAAGAGGGATCATTAGGACAAAGTGGAATACCATCTTCATCAAAACCAGGTTGAGCTAACTCAGATGAATTACGAGGATTGATACTGATAATAGGCATAATATCTCTATTATGAAGATAAGCATAATTATCATCAGCATCAAATCCAGAATCACCCAAGAAGTATTTGTAATTAAAATCAGGATGAAGCTGGAAGAAAGTTTCTAAAGAAGGAATTAAAGACATAGCATCATATTGATCTTTAATATCCTCAGGTCTTAAATCTTGATCAAGTAAGTTGTCAGAATCATAGAAGTTAACATTTCTAACAAGACCAAGAGCATTGGTAGAAAGGATACACTTTAAAAAGTATCCAAAATGACCATTAAGGTAAGTAAGTTTAGCATCAGGATTAGAAACAGAAAACTTAGGCATCTGACCCTGAGCATACTTTTCAATATCAAAAGTAGAATCAGGATTATTCTTAGCAAATAGCTTAGAGAAAGTTTTAGCTTTTTTAAGCTGAGATTGATAAAACTTAGGATTGTTTTCAGTAACATAAGCTTCAATCCCAGTAGTATCAGAGATTAATATAGAAGATAAAAAAGGATTAATTTCTTGAGATATGACTTCAGTAAAATCAACCAAATTATTAAACAAGTCATTTAAATCATCAAGGAAATAAGTAGTAAATCCGGAAAATTGAGATTTATGCGGGACCTTTAAGAATCCACAGAAGCTACGGAGTTCAGAAGAAATAGATAAAAAAGTGATTAGTAAATCAGTAGAAGGAATCGATAAGATGTTTTTGATAATAAAACTATTTAGCATAGATTCCAGAGTAAAATCTCTTTTAGCACCAAACTTAGAATAATACTTCTGATAAAAAGAAAAAGGGATAAAGTTACTGATGTTTATATGTTCATTTAATAAAGATAGAAGATCATCTTGATTTTGATTATAGAATTTATCAAAATCAGTAGAAATATCAGAAAAACAAATTTGTTTAGCTGAAACTGGCATAAGATTCTCCTTTCATTTGTTTTTGAGTTTATGCTTCTTATAAAACATATATACCCAAAAATGGGGGGAATCTAGCCATTTCAATAGAAAGAAATGCCGTAATAAAGCGAGTTGTAGAGTTCTGCAACTAACTAATTAGTTACAAATAAAGGAGGATGGTAAAATGGGTACTTTGAAAAAACTTCAAAATTATATGACGGGAAGAAAAGCGCTTCTTCCAGCAGCATTGATCTTATCAGGAATAAGTTCTATCGTAGGAATGATACCATACATTCTTATATGGTTTATAGTTAGAGAATTATTTCTTTCGGGAACTAATGTATCCGCTGATTTAATAATTTCCTATGGATGGTGGGCAGTTGGGACAGCTATTGCTAGTATTGTTTTGTATTTTGTAGCATTATCATTGTCTCACCTAGCGGCATTTAGAGTGGAAACAAATATGAGAAGAGTAGCTATGAAAAAAATAATCTATATGCCCCTTGGATTTTTTAATAGCAAGACCACTGGGCGTATACGTAAAATAATTGATGAAAATGCAGGAATCACTCATGGGTTTTTAGCCCATCAAATGCCTGATCTTTCAGCAACTATATTAATGCCTTTAACAGTATTAGTTTTAATCTTCGTTTTTGATTGGAGGCTTGGATTAGCTTGCTTGCTTCCTATTATCTTTGGAGTGCTAGTGATGAGCATTACAATGGGTGCTAAAAACAAAGTCTTTATGGAAAGGTATATGAATGCTCTTGAAGATATGAATACAGAAGCTGTTGAATATGTAAGGGGGATTCCAGTTGTAAAAGTATTTCAGCAAACAATATATTCTTTTAAAAGTTTTTATAAAAGTATTATAAACTATAAAGAAATGGTAACCACATATACTAATATGTCAGAGAAAGCTATGTCGGCATATATGGTGATAATTAATAGCTTCGTTTTCTTTCTGGTTCCAGTGGCTATTTTAATTATCAAAATCACGGGAAATTATTTAACTAAAATAATCAATATTTTTATTTATGTCATATTAACACCTGTTTTTTCTCAAAGTATTATGAGGAGCATGTATTTAAGCAATACTATATGGCAAGCTGGTCAAGCGATTGATAGGATGGAGAATCTTACCTCTGCTAAGCCACTAGCTGTAACTTCTAATCCTCAGTCTATACTAGACCATAATATTAAATTAAAAGATGTTTCCTTTACTTATCCAGGAGCTGATAATAAAGCAATAGAAAATATAAATCTCGAAATAAAAGAAGGTCAAACGATGGCTTTGGTTGGATCATCAGGAAGTGGGAAGACTACTATAGCCAGATTGCTAGCAAGATTTTGGGATGTAGATGAAGGAGAAGTTTTAATTGGAGGTATAAATGTAAAGGATATAGATCCAGATAAACTTATGAACAATCTTTCTTTTGTATTCCAAAACACCCGACTTTTTAAAACGACCATACTTGACAACATCAAGTATGGCAAGCCTTCAGCAAGCATGGAAGAAGTCGAAGAAGCTGTCCATATGGCCCAGTGTCGAGATATTATAGACAAATTGCCAGAGGGATTAGATACAAAAATTGGAAGTGAAGGAACCTACCTTTCAGGTGGAGAACAACAGAGAATTATCTTAGCGAGGGCAATACTTAAAAATGCTCCTATAGTTATCTTAGATGAGGCAACTGCTTTTACTGATCCAGAAAATGAACATCTGATTCAAGAAGCATTTAAAAAACTTACTAAGGGAAAAACTGTGCTTATGATAGCACATAGATTAACAAGTGTGACTTCTGCAGATAAGATCTTGGTCCTAAGTTGTGGAGAAATACTTGAACAAGGGGACCACAAGGAATTATTAGAAATGGAAGGGACTTATGCAAGTATGTGGAAGGAATATCAAGAATCTGTGGTTTGGAAAATTGGGGAGGAGGTTCAACATGTTTAGAATTCTAGAAAAAAGATTTGCCCTATCAGAAAAAGGGGCCAAAAGTTTGGTTAAAGGAATATTTTTTACAATATTACTAAACCTATCCCTTATGTTACCAGCAGTATATATGTTTTCTTTTTTGG
The DNA here is from genome assembly GCA_052090825.1 of Peptoniphilaceae bacterium. Taxonomy (GTDB): domain Bacteria; phylum Bacillota; class Clostridia; order Tissierellales; family Peptoniphilaceae; genus JBQDBK01. The sequence continues at coordinate 11,369 of JBQDBK010000025.1, forward strand.
ATAGTTATCTACGAAAAGCTTTTGATAGCTCAGTTTCTATAAGCGATGGAATTTGGTATTACATTTTACTTGGCTTAGGTTTTATGGTGATTATGTTTGTACTTGCTATACTTCACTATAGAAATGCATACACCATCGTCTGTGAAGAAAGTGCTAATCGTAGGATATCCTTAGCCGAAAAATTAAGAAGGCTTCCATTGGCATATTTTGGAGAGAAGAATCTTTCAGATCTTACTTCAACAATCATGGAAGATGCTACAGCCTTAGAGGAAATTTTCTCCCATGCTGTGCCACAATTATTTGCTTCTATTATAAGCATTGTATTGATCTCCATTGGAATGTTTATTTTTAATTGGAAGCTAGCCCTAGCTCTTTTTTGGGTGGTCCCACTAGCAGGAGGCTTAATATTATTCTCAAAAAAATTCCAACAAAAAGAAAATATAGCATTATATAATATAAAGCGTGAAGTCAGTGAACAGGTACAAGAGGGACTTGAAACAGTACAGGAAATAAAGTCCTACAATCAAGAAGACAGATATTTAAAGGACTTAAATAAAATAATTGACGGTTATGAAAATCAATTGATCAAAGGAGAATTAAAGATTGGAGCTCTAGTAAACACATGTCAAAGCTTGCTTAAGCTAGGATTAGCAAGTGTTATAATCGTTGGTGCGAATTTGATATTGTCAGGGAACATTGATACATTTACCTACCTGATTTTTCTCCTAATATCTTCTAGGGTCTACGGACCTATAAATGATGTATTTAATCATTTGGCAGCTCTTCTTTACTTGGATGTACGTATTAATCGTATCAATGAAATGGAAGCTATGCCAATTCAAGAAGGAAAAACAACATTTGAAACTGATAATTATGATATAGAATTTAAAAATGTTGATTTTTCATATGAGGAAGATAAAAGTGTTATAAAGAACGTCTCATTTACAGCAAGGCAAGGAGAGATAACTGCTCTTGTCGGACCATCTGGTGGAGGTAAAAGTACTACTGCAAAACTTGCAGCTAGGTTTTGGGATATTGATAGTGGAAAGATCCTATTAGGAGGCTATGATATAGGAGAAATAGATCCAGAGACCCTACTAGAAAACTATTCCGTAGTATTTCAAGATGTAGTTCTATTTAACTCTTCAATAATGGATAATATTCGCATTGGGAAAAGTGGTGCTAGAGATGAAGAAGTAATCCAGGCGGCGAAATTAGCCCAATGTGATGAATTTGCTTGTAAAATGCCTTATGGATATGACACTATTATTGGAGAAAATGGAGAGACTCTTTCAGGAGGAGAAAGGCAGCGTATTTCTATTG
>JBQDBK010000026.1:0-11800 GCA_052090825.1 Peptoniphilaceae bacterium
AATAAATAATTAATTAATTTAAAATTAATGCGTCAACTATATTGACATCTACCGTCTCTAGTTCTTTATTTATTAATCTTATTAATATTTCTGCTACTTTCATATCTATTTCTTCTTGAGTTCTGGATTTGAAATGATTTTTTATTGTCACTTTATCCTTCTTTGTCTCTATCACCATTTCTGAACTCACCTCAATATATGTATATTACTATACTAACTAAATTATTAATTTTATATTTTTAAAAAAATAATTTTGTATTCCTTACATAAAAAATTCTCCTTTCCAGCGTTAATCTTATTAGATTTTTGCCAGAAAAGAGAATTCTATTTTAAAATATACTAGTTTCTATGGTGATATTCATATGGAAGTAATATTTCTGAGCCAAAGCTTCCTAAGGTTCCATCTTCCATAGCATTTAATGTATCTTTTAATATTGCTGTTTGCATTTCTATATTATTTGGTTCTCCAGCGTTTGATCCTATAGGAACATGAGCTGCAGCAATTCTTGGAGCACCTTGTTGTTTTGCAATTGGTGAAAGAGCTGCTATTATACAAGTTGAAATTCCAACACTCTCTATTGCCCTTTGAACTATAGTTGCTGAACGATGACAAGTTCCACATCCTCCTGTTAATATAACAATGTCTACTCCCTCATTTTTAAATATTTCAGCAATTGCTGGTCCTGTTTCATTAGTGAATTTTTCTACATTTCCACCACCACCCATAAATCCTATAAGTGATTTTCCTACTGAACCTATGAATCCTTCTTTTACTAATTCATTTAATCTATCTATAGGGAGCATTGCATTCACATCTTTATTTATATCACTATTATCAAATCCACCATGGGTAACCATTAATTTACTAGAATCTATATTCGATGGAATAATTCTAAAAGTAAAATCTCCCGCTGTTAAAAATGGCTCTTGATCTTTTATATGAATTCCACCTGCAGTAGCAAATCCTACTTTACATTCATTTAATGGTTTTTTTAATTCTGTCCATACTGGTTGTGGTGTTATTGGAGCAAATATCTCAGATCTCATACCTTCAACTGTTGTTAATCTCATATTCATCATCCTCCTATTTAATTATCAATTACTTGCGCATAACTTAAATATATCTCTACTTGATCTCCCTCTTTTAAATCTTTATTCGTTATTATAGATCTTCTAGGTAGAATAATTATTCCCATTCTTCCTAATAGTTCTATCTTTACCCCTCTATCTGATACACCGATTAAGTTTCCTTTTAAAAGATTAGGTTTTAATTCTACTTTCATAGTCTTATTATCCTAATAAATCTTGATTTTCTTTTATTACTTTATCTTCCCATTTATCATATGGAGGTAGTATTTCTACTCCTGCTATTTTATTTTTAAGTATTTGAATTGCACGATCTGCATCAGCTTTATTTAATGTATTCTCAGCTAATATTTCTGATTCAAATCCTTGGTTATCTTTGTTTAGTTCTATCATAGCATCCATATATTCATTTCCTACTACTAATTGTCCTTGATATGCACAGAATGATACTCCTACCACTGGAACGCCCAGCTTTCCTATTTCTTGTATATTTAATGAAAAATCTATATGATTGTTTCCAAATCCTTCAGTTGTTACTATAACTCCATCAACATCCATTGCTTTTATAATTTCTCCAAGTCTTTTAGATACATATACTTTCTCATCATTTACTTGAGGACTTCCTATAAATATAACTCCTGCAAAGTCTAATTCTTCATCAGCTGCTAATCCTTCTACTAAAGGTTCTCTAAAATAGTGGCGTGTTACTTCTTTAGTTGCAGGTCCTATACAAGCTAATGCGTGTATTCCACCATCCCTTACTTCATTTACTGACATGGCAATTGGAATATTTCCTAAATCAACATTTTGACGTCCCCCATAAACTCCTGCTGGTTCTGTTGGAAGCATTACGTTATCATGCATAGCACCTTGACCCATAATTTCTTTTACTAAGATTACTTTTGGACAACCACGTCTTCTTGTTTCTTCTAAAGTTTCCACTGATTTAGCTTTAGATGATTCTAATTTTTTTAATTGTCCACGTATATCTTGAATTATTATATCCGTTGCTTTATGTGCAGTGTAAGGTCCACGTCTTTCCATTCCTGTGTTTTCTTGAACTACTATATGAACTCGTACAATGATATCTCCTTCATCTGGTGACCCAGGCATTCCAAATGCTATTTTTTCATCTAATTCTCCTTCACTTGAACCAAATTCATGAATTTGAATTCCTTTTTCATCTACTCCAGTTAACATAAATACAACACCATCTAGAATATTTGTAACACCGTGTCCTATTTCTCCATTTACTTTTGTTGCTATAGGAATAACATCCATTATACTGTCAGTATAAATACTTCTTTCATTTGGGTTAATTATATCTATTTCTAATTTTTTTACTAAATTTTCAGAGTCTTGTGCTATTTGTGCAATTTCTTTATTTATAGTTAAAGTTTCACCCTCAATTTTTGTTTCATTTCCTAATATAACTTTACTTATATGAAATGTCCTCTTTTCCAATGTACTTAATACTTCTTTTTTTATCTCTACTGGTATATTTCTACCATCAACTATTCCACCTGCTACTCCTAGTGGTAATTCTAATTTAAAGTTATTTAAACTTTCACCTTCCAAAACAAAAGTTCCACCTGCTACTTGAACCTTATTCATTTTTTCAGTTCCTCCCTTGGCTTTTTCAGCTTGTTTAGGTTCCTTTTCTTCTACTTTTTGAACTTCATCAATCAAATCAGCTGTAATAGCTGTAAGTCCATCTATTACATCAATAGCTTTAGATCCTAAAACTTCTCCAATCGTAAGGGCGTTTTCAGGTATTGTAATAATTCCTGTTTCTTCTAGTTCTGAAAATAATGTAGGATCCTCTAAATCTGCAGCTCCTATAGTTGCACCTTTATCCATCCTACAACATACTACTGCTTTTTTATCAAAATATTTATTTGCTTGTTCTATAGTTAATGACATATTATTCCTCCTTTATAATTTATATTATTTAACTTTTAACTCTCTTATAACATCTAAGTTCATAGCTCTTAAGGCATGGTCCGTCCCATGATGGACTTTTAATCCTATTTTCGGAGCTGCTTGCATGACTGTATTTGAACAATCACTACAATGTCCAATTAGTATCTCTTCTGCTCCCGCTCTTCTTAGTTCTAGTACCTTTTCAGCTTGCCCTGGACAATTTCCTGGATCTGCACATTTATAAGTTCCCTTTATATCATTGGCATTTTTACAAACTGTCCATGCTACTACATTTGCTTCCATGGATTTAGCTATTTCATACATTCTTTCCTTATTAGGACCACAAGCACATTGAATAATTCCTAATTTTCCTTGAACCTTAACAAATGGATCTGTTGCAATAACTCCGCCTGATATTTTAGTTATAGATTCCTCACTTGTTGCCCTATGACCAGTATGAGGTCCTCCTATTAAAATTTCACCTGTATTTTCTTTAACTCCTCCATACTCATGAATTATGTCGGATATATAGGTTCCTATAGGATATCTTTTAACTTCAAATCTTTTACTATCTATATCATTAAAATTACCAGCAACTGTTACATATTTATCTATTAATGGCTTTTTATTTTCTATAGCATCATAAACAGAAATTAAAGTTTCAGCATTCAAAACAACACAATTAGCTTCAAATGGAAGTTGATCGGGTTTTAATAAAATATTTAAAGTGGATTTTATAATAGCTCTCTCCTCCCCTGATGGATATATATCTTTCATGGGTAGAACTCTTATTCCTTCTTCTAATTTTATTAATTTAGTTAAGGTTTTTATTGCTTGAATATTCTTCATTTTCATAGCTATAATCGCCTTTTCCGCTCCCGTTGCTTTTTTTACTATTTGAATACCTTTTATTAATTTTTCAGCCTCTAATTCGATCTGTCTAATATTATGTTTTAAAATAGGTTCACATTCTACTGCATTACAAATTACATATCCACCTTTTGATAAATCCGTCTTCATTTTTACATATGTAGGGAAACCTGCCCCCCCCATACCAATGATGCCAGCATTTCTAACGGTTTCAATATAATTTTCTCCTTCTTCTATGGGAATAAAATCTTCGCTAACTAAAGAACCTTCTACTATTATTTTTTCAGAATCTACTTCTAAAATTTTCCCTTGTATTGGTGAATGTAAGGGAACACCTAGTTCTAACCTATTTACATCAGCTAGTAATTGTCCCCTTTCAACTTGTTCACCTGGTTTTACAATAGGTATTGATGCTTTTCCTATCCCTTGTTTTAATACTAAACTATACTTTTTAATCATATATTTCACCCCCCTCCTTATTTCTTTCAGTTATATATCATTGCAATTAGCGTGCCAATATATTATAAATTAGTCTATCCTTGATTTAATAACCTTTAATCTTTAATTACTAATTTATAATCTTTTAGAAATATAAAAAATCGTCAATTTTTTGACAAACTTAGTCAAAAAATTGACGATTTTTTTATATTTCTATTCCATACTTTTCTATTCCATACTTTTCTATTCTATAATGAAGTGTACTTCTAGGAATTTTTAGTATGTCAGCTGCTTTAGCTATATTTCCTTTAGATTTCCATATAGCTGTCTTTATCAAATGTTTTTCATAAATTTCCATACTTTTTCGAAGTCCTAAATCATCTATATTTTCATCCTTCGATTTTAACTCTTCTTCAAAACTTAGGGCAGAAAAGTAAATCTCCCTTGGAATTACATCATCTAATAACTCCTCACCTTTGGTCACTAAAACCATTTGTCTCATAACATTTTTCATTTCTCTAATATTCCCGGGCCAATGATAACTTTGTAAAACCTTCATTACTTTTGGAGATATTTTATATATTTTTTTATTATATCTTTCCACAACTTCTAAAAAGAAATATTCTAACATACTATTTATATCTTCTTTTCTATTTCTTATGGGAGGTATTTCTATTTTTATACCCTTAAGTCTATAATACAGGTCTATTCTAAATTTTTTTTCCTTAACCTTTTCTTCTAAATCTACATTAGTAGCACATACAATTCTCACATTTATAGACTGATCTTTTTCAGAACCTAAGGGTGTTACCCTTCCTTCTTGAATTACTCTTAGAATTTTACTCTGTTGCTGAAGTGGTAATTCACTTATTTCATCTAAAAACAAGGTTCCTGAATCTGCTTGCTTAAAATATCCATCTTTTCCTGACTTACTGGCTCCTGTAAAGGCTCCTTTTTCATATCCAAAAAACTCACTTTCAAATAATGTATCTGGAATTGCACTACAGTTTACTGCAATAAATCTACCTTCTACTTTGCTTTCCCTATGGATAAACCGTGCAAAGACTTCTTTTCCTGTTCCACTTTCTCCATATATAAGTATAGGAACATCTGTTCCCGCTACCATAAAAGCTAATTCTACTTGTTCCCTTATGATTTTATTATTTCCTATAAAAAAATCCGAAGTATTTTCTTCAAAATCTTCTAATTTTCTTTTAAGATCTTTAATTGTATCTGTTGCTATTTTTAATTGATCTGATAAAATCTGAACTTGACTAGTACTATAATCTATACTTATAACTCCTATTAATTTTGATTTATAATATATTGGCTGGGAAGTTATTATTATTTGACACCCTTCCTTTGGTTCATGGTATTTGCTATTAATTTTTTTCCCCGTATTTAAAACTTTTAAATTTATAGAATTTTGGAAAAAATCAATTAAAGGTCTCCCTATTATAGACTCTTTAGATATTCCATAAACTTTCTCTATAGCAGAGTTCCATTCTGTAACAATTCCTTTAGAATCTATGGCACAGATGCCTATTTGCAAGTTATCTATTAAATATTCATATTCCATAACTCGCTTATTTATATTATCAATCAATTCTTCAAAATATCCTTTACTATGTTCTAATGTTAAGTTTTCTACATCTTCATTAAAAACCATTGTTTCTGAAAATTTTCTAACTAACTCAAATAATATATCTAAATCTGATATTCCTTTACTATAATCATTCCTATCAAACAAAGTATTTTTAATATGACTTTCAAGTTTTAAATCATTTTTTTGTTTATTTGAATTTAACAAAATGATTCCTCCTCTTAAAATACATTAACTGAAATTAAGATATTTGTTTTTTTGTGTTACCATTAACGGTACTCAAGATCCGTGATATACAGCATTTCTAAGTTCTTGATTTGTTAGTTCTTCCCCTGCTATATTTATAGTCTTAAACCACTCTAATTTTTCACTATCATTGCCTTCACAAATATAAACTGTAAGCTTATAATCCAATATATTATTTTTCTGATCTTCTTCAAGGTTATGAAAGTATAAATCTTTATTTAAATATAAATTTCTATAAGAAAAATCGTTATTTATATATCTACATATTGAAAGTGTTCTCTGTTGACCGTCTATAATTTCATAAGGCTTTTCTTCATCATCTTCTCTTACCGACCAATACATTACATTTAATGGAAATCCCTTTGTAACAGTGTCAATTACAGCTTTTTGTTGACTATCATTATATACAAATTCTCTTTGAAATGGTGGTCTAATATCTAATTTTCCACCATATCCTATAACTCCATTTTCATTATTGTCCTGGTAATTTTCAACTAAATCTTTAACAGTTATTTCTTTCAATTTAACTTCCAATTATTTCACCAACTTTTTATTTTTAATTAATATTCTAGCATAAGGAGATATTAAATATCCCTCTATATTTTCACTTTTATAATATGTTCTATTAGGAATTTCATCAACCAATAATGTAGGACCATCATTAACTTTATTTCCAGAAGAAGTTTTACCATTTTTACTATGTTGTATTACATTTTCATATACTTTAGTTCTCTTAGCTTGATCTCTATTGTCAAAACAAATAGGAGTTTTTGTCATACCTAGAATATCAAATTGTTCTGGATTATGTTTGTTTAAAAACGTTATAGGAACACCCATAATTCCATCATAATCAATAGGTATTTCATTAGTCCTGTCTACATTTATAGCATTATAATTATCATAATTAGGATATTCTTCTAATGAATATTTTTTATATAATATTAAATCTTCATATCTTTTAGATATATCTAAATTAGTATACCAACTAACATTTCCCATACTTCTCCATTTCTGTCCATTTTCATCTACCCAATATCTTGTTTCTCTAGGCTCAAAATAATCTGGAACTTTAAAAGCCATATCACCATTATTAACACCTAACCACACTTTATCATCTCGAATAAGTTGAAAAATCTCCTGGTAAGTAATAGCATTAAAACTACCTATAATTTAAAATTTTTTATCATATTCAATTAACTGTGATACGTATTCTCTAAAAAGTGAAAAAGGTGGATTAGTAACAACAATATCTGCTTCTTTTAATAATTCTATACATTCTTTACTTCTAAAATCTCCATCTCCATCTAAATAATTTATACCTATATTTTCTATGGTTGGTATTTTACCACCATTTTTTTCTCCCTCATATTCTAAAAAAATTGCTTCATCAGTATTATTTTTGCTAAAAAAATCTATTTGTTGATTTTTATAACAAGTAGTTATCAATTTTTTTAAGCCTAAATACTCAAAATTATAAGAAAAATAATGAAAAAAATTACTAACTCTAGGATCATCAGCATTACAATATACTACCTTATCTTTAAAGTGATGTTTATAATGTTTTAATTCTTTTTCTATTTCTGATAATTGTGTATAAAATTCATCTTCTTTATTAATTTTAGCTCTAGTTAAATTTGCTTTTAAAGACATTTTTATTCTCCTTTCTTATTGTAAATACCATTCTTTAATACATATATTTCATTATACATCATTGTACTGCAATAATAAAAAAACAGTTTTGTTTAAATTTCATAATAAAATCTATTTGCTTCTGATTTACTAAACAATAAAATCTTAAAGATGATTTGGGTATGGTCTACGACACAGATATTAACTACAATCTTTTTATCTAACAGCTAATAAAACTATTCGCCTTGAAGGTTTTCATACTTCAACCCTTCCAATCGAAGTTTTATTGCAATTATCTTAAAAAGGATTTCCATTAATATCTTCATACAAAAGATTAAAGGCATAGGCATAGCAGCACTAATTGAAAAGATAATTAGTGTAGCTTTACCTACAAAGACAAAAGCATAACCTTAGATAATAAAAAATACATTATCTAAAGTTATAAAAGCATAGGTATAGCATAATCAATTAAAAAGACAATTGTTAAAGCTACACCTACAAAGACAAAGGAAAAAGAGTTTTGCAATAGATCCAGGAAGCATTGGAACAATTGCAAAACTCTTTTTTTATTTATAATTATTTTTCACTCAATCCTTTCTTTATATAAAACTTTTTATCAGATCTCCTTCACCAAGCCTATTTATACAACAATCTAAAAATATTTGTAAAGGGTAAAATGCACTCGTACCTCGCCCTTTACAAAATTTTGTATCTTGCTGTAGATCATAAATAGGCGAAGGAGAACACACTGAAAAAAGTTTTAAAAATAATAAAGAAAGGAGGACTTGCTATAAAAATAATAATTCTAAAAAACAAGATATAGGCTTCTGGAAGAACTTCTAAAAAAGTTTTTAAAAGAGAAAGGAAGAGAAAAGATGATAGAAAAATATTATGCTAATGGAATTGATTATAAATTTATAAAAGAAGCTGATAATTGGATAAGTATATATAAGTGGGATAAATTGAATTTTAAATGGATAGCTTTAATACAGGCTAAAAATATTGAAAAAGCTAAAGATTATTGTGTATTAAGAGAAGAAGTAAATATACCACTAAAAAGAATATAGAATAAGAGTTTTTACTCTTATTCTATATTTTTAAAAAAAAGGAGGACAAAAAATGATAGAAAAGTTAAAAGAGATTGAAAAATTAGTAGACAAAGCTTATTTTAAAATTGACAGTTCTTTAAATAAAAGTAGTTTTGAAAAAATAGAATATGGAGTTGCATTAGGTTTAGATGATTTATTAGAAATCAAAAGACTTTTAAAAGAAAATTTTTTAAATAATTAGATATTAAAATTAATAAAAAGTAAGAGAATATCCCTTTAATTATAAAATAAAAAACTTGTAAATAAGTTAACTAATTTACAAATCAACTTGTTAATTAGTTAATTAAATGATATAATATAAACATAAATATTATTTTAAAAAGGAGATGAAAATATGTTTTTAAGTACAGATAATCAATTTACATCTAGAGGAAGGTTAGTAAAAGAAGCAGTTATAAATATATCAGAAAATGGAAATGCCATAGCTTCAATTACATTAGCACAAAAGAAACCTTTTAAAATAGAAGGAGAATTTGAAACCGTCTATATTAATTATACAGCTATTGATACAAAGACTAATGATATAGCAACAAGACTTGCTAAATATACTACAAAAGGTAGCTTAATTAGCTTAGTAGGTTATTTAGATAGTTATGTAAAAGAAGATAAAGAAGGTAAAAAATATATTTCAGTAAATAGAATTTCAGCTTTTAGGACAGAAGAAAGTAAAGAAGAAACAGAAGCTAGAAGAAAAGAAAATATATCAGAAAAATAAAATAGAAATACCAAACTATTATCTTACAAATTTACTTAAAAAGGAGGTGAATACATAATGAAAGGAAATGATGATAATTTTGATTTTTATAATGTATCAATTGTAGAATATTTATTATATATTGGAGAGCCAATCAAAAAAATATCAAGAAATTATTATCAACACCTAGAACACGATAGCTTAAAAATCAATGAAAACAAAAATTATTTTGTATGGAACAGTAAAACAGGAGAAGATAATTATACTGGTGGAGTAGTACAATATCTTCAAATTATGTATTCGCTATCTTTACACGAAGTATTAAAGAAAATACAAGAAGATCTAAGAGGGGAAAATAAAAACTTTAATTCTAAAGAAACAGTAATTATTAAACAAAATCATAAAAGCTATAAAAGAAGTCAAAAAAACTTTCCTAAACACTTTAAATATAGGGTAAAAGAAGAAATTATACCTATTGAAGCACAAACATATTTAGTGGCTGATAGAAAAATACCTAACAGAATTGTAAGACATTTTTTCTCAATTGATTTAATAAGTCAAAATCAAAATAAAGAAATCATTTTTAAATGGTATAAAAAAAATAAGATAGTAGGTTTTGATAAACAAGGTACTGTAAAACTAACAGAAGAACAAAAGGAAAAATATCATTATAAAAAGGATTATTTTAAATATATAGCACCAACAACAGAAGAAAATACTATGTGGGGATTTAATTATTTGGTTGGAGATCCTAAATATTTATTTTTCTTTGAAAGTCCAATAGATCTTTTAAGTTATTATTCAATTTATGAAAAAGAATTATTAAAAGAAAACAACTTTTGGCTAATATCAATAAGTGGAGTAGCAATTGAAAAGGTTTTTTCTTTTCTTCAATATGGATTAAAATATTTAGAACTAGAAAAACATTTAGAAACTTTAAATATTTGCTTTGATAATGATAAAGCTGGAATAGAAGCATTAGAAAAACTAAAAGAGAAAAAATTTAAAGGTATTGATTTTAATGATTGTTTACCAATAAAATTGAATGATTGGAATGATATTATAAAGAATAAATAAGTAAACTAATTAATATAAAAAGATAGGTATAGCATAATCAACTAAAAAGACAATTGATAAAGCTACACCTACAAAGACAAAGGAAAAAGAGTTTTGCAATAGATCCAGGAAGCATTGGAACAATTGCAAAACTCTTTTTTTATTTATAATTATTTTTCACTCAATCCTTTCTTTATATAAAACTTTTTATCAGATCTCCTTCACCAAGCCTATTTATACAACAATCTAAAAATATTTGTAAAGGGTAAAATGCACTCGTACCTCGCCCTTTACAAAATTTTGTATCTTGCTGTAGATCATAAATAGGCGAAGGAGAACACACTGAAAAAAGTTTTAAAACAATAAAGAAAGGAGGACTTGCTATAAAAATAATAATTTTAAAAAACAAAATATAGGCTTCTGGAAGAACTCCTAAAAAAAGTTTTAAAAAGAAAGGAAGATAAATATGATAAGAGAAAAACAAAAAAATGAAGCAATTAAAAGAATGAAAACATTAGAATTATATGAAAATGTAATAAAAGAATTTCAAGAAGAAAATAAGCTTAATTTATCTGAAAGTATAGGTGTATTATATTGGTTAAAAGAAGAAGAAAAAGAATTAGTTAAAGAATTTGAAAATGAAAACGGTGGTTTGGTTTATCACTTAATTCGTAGCTTAACTGATTTTGGAGAATTATATTCTATATTTTATGTATCTAAATATGAAGAAGAATGGGATATGGATTTGGAAGATTTAAAAGATAATATAGCTTTTGTATATGTTAAAAATATTAATGATGAATTATCTAGTGAATTTGGAAGTATTGGTTTTAAAAAATCTATTGGTGGTTTAGTAAGAACTGCTTAAATAAAAAATAATATATAGGTGGTTTAAAAACCACTTATATAAAAGGGAAGTGAAAATAAAATGAAAATAAAAGTAGGAAAACTTTATCAAATACAACCTAAATCAGTTAATTTAAATAATGTAGTATTAAAACAAGATACTATTATAGAAATAAAAAAAATTGAAAATGGAAATGTAACTTATTGGAATAGTCAAGATCAAAAAGAATATACCCACTCAATTTTATGATTCATTTATGATAATGTCCTATTATACCATTTATGATTATGTCCTAAAAA
>JBQDBK010000027.1:0-11748 GCA_052090825.1 Peptoniphilaceae bacterium
ATCCTGAGGAAAGCTTAATTCAAAAGGTAAAATTTTAGGTAAAGTTAACCAACTTGCTTGACCTATACCAGAAAAATTAACTATTCCCAAAAATATAGATACTATGTATCCGACTATAATTCCAACTAAAATTGCCGCTAGTTTTATATATCCTTTTCCATACATATTACATACTAATACAACTAAAAGTGTTATTATTGCAACTGCCCAATATTTAAGATCTCCTTGATTAGGATTTCCCTTTCCACCTGCCATATAGTTTAAAGCTACACTATATAAAGACAAACCTATAGTGAGTACTACTGTCCCACTTACTATTGGTGGAAAAAATTTACGTATTCTCTTAATATTCATACCAACTAAAAATGCTATAATACCACCAACTAATTGAGCGCCATAAACAGCTCCAAAGCCATACTTTAAGCCAATTGACGTTAGTACCGGTATATAAGCAAAAGAAACTCCCATAATAGCAGGTAACTTTGCTCCAACCTTTAATACTGGATATAATTGTAAAAATGTTGCCAAAGCTGCTACAAACATACCTGCCTGAATTACGTAAACAGCTTCCGCTTGTGAAATTTCAAAAGGTGTTCCCTTCAACTGCCCTGCTAATACTATAGATGGTAGGGTATTACCAACTATCATGGCTAGCAAATGCTGTAAAGCTATTGGCAAGCTTCGTGTAAAACCTGGATCACCATCCAAGTCAAACAAGGAAGTGTTCTTATTTTTTAACTTTTTTTCCATAATAATGTTTCCTCCTTTTATTGTTTAATAATTTATAAAAAAATTAGAAATTTAGAAATTTTCTAATTAATTACCCCTTATAACTTAGTCCATATTTTCTCTGCTCTTTCGCGAGATTTTGCATGTATTAATTTTTGATCAACTTTTTGTATAATCTTATTTCTCATTACAAATTTACCGTTTATTATGGTATCGTTAACTATCTTACCAGTAAATCCAAATAAACTGTGTCCTCCCCAGTTATTTTCATTTATTGGCGTTATAGGATCATAGTCTAAAGTTATAATATCTGCATAAGCTCCCTTTTCAATTTTACCAAGACTTCTTTCAAAATATCTTTCCATAATTTTAGGATTATTTTTAAATTGTAATTCTAAGGATTCCATAAAACCCTTAGTTGGGTCACAAGAATTGTGTGAAAGAAGAATATTAGCTACTTTTAAAGATTCAAACATATCATTTGTATAAGCATCTGTTCCTAAACCAACTAGTATTCCTTTCTCCAACATTCTTAAAATAGGAGGACAGCCTACTGCATTATTCATGTTTGACTCTGGATTAAATACAACTGGAGTATCATTGTGCTTTAATATATCCATTTCTCTTTCATTTATATGGACATTGTGTATTGCTAAGGTATTTTTTGAAAGTATATCAAAATCTTGTAGACGTTCAACTACTCTTTTGTTGTGTTTATCTAAACACTCCCATTGATCTTCTATCCCTTCTGCTACATGAATATGATAGCCATCATATAGACCTTCCATAGCTTCTCTTGACTTATAAAGAGTTTCATCTGATAAAGTAAAAGATGCATGTAATCCAAATAGACCGTGTAGCATATCTCCACTACTGTCTTCCTTACAAGCTTTTATCCAATCTATATTTTCTTTTATTTCTTTATCTCTTATTTCTAAACCATCGCGGTCTGAAACTTCATAACACAAAGAGGCTCTCATTCCAACTTCCTTAGCCGCCTCTCCTAAGGCAAATAAAGATCCTGTAACACTATTTGGTCCTGAATGATGATCTATTACTGTTGTTACTCCATTTGTAATAGATTCCATGAACATAGTTAATCCATTTAATTTTACATCTTCTAATGTCAATTGTCTATCTAAAGCCCACCATAAATTTCCTAAAACATTATAAAAATTATCTGTTGGCTTTGATACTGACATTCCTCTGGCATAAGTTGAATAGATGTGAGAGTGTGAACATATCATCCCTGGCATTATCACTCTACCTTTAACATCAACTACTTCTTCATCTGGATATTTTTTCTTTACTTCATCTGAATTTCCAACTTCTTCAATTATATTATTTTTTACTACCACTGCTCCGTTTTCATAAAAATTATTATTTTTATCGTTTGTTATTACTTTTCCATTGACTAAAATCATGTGCCTCTCCTTTAAATAATAAGCAAGGGAAATCTTAAAGATTTCCCTCTATTTAATTATTTCACTTTTCCTGTTGGTTCTAAATAGTATGAGTAATCTGTCATTATAGTTTTTATAAAGTTTTCTAAATTATCACTAACCTTACCATCTCCCAATTTATGTTCAACTATATTTCCATTTTCCATACGAACCTTAAATATATCTTCTCCAGTTTTTAAGAAACCTACATTAGTTGAATCTTTAAAGTCAAGTTCTGTCCAAAATACTGTTATTTTATCTTTATAGGGATTTCCTGAATGTGGACAAAATACACCACAGTTTCCACACTCATTACACATTCCATCAAGATGAACTATTTGATGGAAATTTTCATATCCTTCAATTTTAATTTCAACATTTGCTCTATTTGGACAAACTTCAGTACAAATTTCACAAATTTGATCACATTTTAAGCATCTAGATCCTTCTTTATGCCCTTCTTTTTCTTCTACTAATATTCCACGTTTCTCATAAATTTTTTCAACATTTTCGGCAACTACGAAACGTTCAAAATCATTATCTAAATTTTCTTTGGATAAGATGTCTAAGGCTACAGTTTTTGCATCTCCCATAGCTTTAACTATAGTTGATGGTCCTTTTCTACAATCTCCAACAAAATATACATTTTCTATATTAGACTCTAATGATGAAAGTAGTTTTAAATTTCCTCTTTCATCTATATTTATCTTATTTTCTTGGAATGGTTCTAAATCAACCCTTGCTCCTGTTGCTCCTATTACTGTATCAAATTCTAAATCAAAAATTTCTCCAGTTCCACTTACAGATCTTCTTCCAGATGAATCAAAATCTCCAAGCTTCATTTTTTCACAAGTTAATATTTTGCCATCATATTTTATTGGTGCTACTAATTGAAGAATTTCATGTCCCTCTTCTTTAACGTCATTAACTTCTTCTTGAGTTGCTGGCATATAGCTTTCTGTTCTTCTATAAACCAATACAGACTTTTCTACTCCTGCTTGACGAGCAGCAAGTCTTGTACAATCCATAGCAACGTCCCCAGCGCCTATAACAGCAACTTTTTTACCTAAGTCATATCCTCCACCCATTCTTACATTCCATAGGAATTCTAAGGCATCTGTTATCTTGTCTTGCCCTTCTATTACTGGTGGGCGACCATATTTCCAAGCTCCTGTTGCAACTATAATATAATCAAAGTCTTTTTTTAGATCTTCATATTTTTCTTTTACTTCTTTATTAAACTCAAACTTAACACCTTGATTTAAAGCAATCTTATAATCTTTTTCTATTTCAGAATCTGCTATTCTAAATTCAGGGATTATGTGGCTTACTATTCCATAAGGTTTAGATAATTTTTCATAAACTGTTACATCTATTCCATTTCTTCTTAAATAAGAAGCTGCTGCAATTCCACCAGGTCCAGCTCCTATTACTAAAACTTTACTATCACTTTTTAAATCTACAGCTTTAATTCCATCTACAAATTTTTCTTGAGCATTTTCTGCAGCTATTAATTTCATATCACGAATTTGTAGAGTTTTTTCATAATCAACTCTTGTACAATGTTCTTGACAATGATGGGCACATATTTTACCTAAAATTGTAGGTGCAGTATTGTCATTTGCTATTACTTTTATAGCCTCATCATACTTTTCTTCTGATACAAGTTTTAAATACTCAGGAATTTGCTGTCCTATTGGACAACCCCCATCCTTACAAGGAGCTTTAAAACAATCTATTAATGGCAGTTCAGATTGTGTTTTTCTTGATTCTACTTTTTCTCTGTATAATTTATTATTTTTCCAATCTGATATAATTTTATCTCTTAATGTTAGAAGTTTTTCTACATTAATTCCCTTGTATTCAGAAGTTAAAATATCTTCTGTAGCTCCTGCTAATTGATTGAACCTTGGATATCCTCCTGGTTTTAAAATTGTTGTTGCAACTGTTATTGGTTGAATGCCTGTTTCCAATATATCTCTAATATTAAAGGCATCAGCTCCACCTGAGTAGGACATAGGTAATTTCCCTTCAAATTTTTCAGATAACATAGCAGCCATTGATATTGATAAAGGTAATAAAGAGCGTCCTGACATATACATCTCATCAGAAGGAAGCTCATTTCTCTTAACATCAACTGGGAAGGTATTTGTTATTTTTAATCCAAAGGCTAATCCATTTTCTTTAGAAACATCTAATAATCTTTGAATCATTACAACTGCATCTTCATATTGTAAATCATTTTTAAAATGATGGTCTGTAAATGAAATATAATCATATCCCATTGAATCTAAAGTTTTTCTAGCATAATCATATCCAAGCATTGTAGGGTTACATTTAATAAAAGTATTCATATTCTTCTCTTTCATTAAATAACTAGCAATTGCTTCTATTTCATGCGCTGGGCAACCATGTAGAGTTGAAAGAGTTATATCCTTACAAATAATTGGACTTATTTTATCCAAATCTTCCTTTTTAAAATTCTCAAATTTATCTAAGTTATTTTCTAAATATTTTTTACACTCTTTGAAAATTGGAGTATCTTCTGCATTTTTTAATCCTTCAATATAATTATCAATTTTTTCGGATTTTATACCTTCTAGGTCATAACCAACAGACATATTATAAGCAAAATCTTTCTTAGCAGAAATCCCAAATTCTTTAGCTAATACTTGAATTGCAAAATAAGCTTTTGTATATTCTTCAAAAGCTTGATTTACTGTCAATTCAGTTGACCACTCACAATTATAGCATTCATCTTCTGCATTTATGCAAGGTCTTGCTACTGCCTTTTGTATATCCTCTCCATCTAACTTTTGAACAGTTTTAACTTCAATAAATCTAGCTCCTGTTAAGTAAGATGCTATTATATTTTGAGTTAATTGTGAATGCGGTCCTGCAGCAGGACCAACCGCAGATGAAATTTCATCCCCAAAAATTGTTTTTAAAAATTTCCCAGATTTATTTCGATAAAATTTATCCTTATGTATCCCGAAAACGCTACCACAATTTTCATATTCAGTTAAACTCCACTCAATAATTTCTTTAAATGGTATTGGTCTCATAAATTCACTCATTTATTACTACCCCCTATTATTTTAATATTAAAATTTTCTTCTTTCCCAAATTAATCTTTAGATTTATATATTATACAATATATTCCTTTTAAATAATATATTTTTTACCAAAGGAAACTTAAATAAGTTTCCTTTGGTAAATATATTATTTTGTATATTCTAAAGGTAAAACAGCATAAGTTGCTGCACAAGTTACTAAATCTTGTTTGAAAGTAATTTCATTAGGTGCGTGAGCTTGATCCTCTGCTCCTGGACCAAATCCAATTACTGGAATATTATGGCGTCCCATAATAGCAACACCATTTGTTGAGAAAGTCCATTTGTCTGTTAAAGGACGTGCAGCACGTTTTTCTTCTTCTTTTTTAACAGCAGGAGATATTCTCTTATCTCCATATAAGCCTTTATAAGCTCTTTCTAATGCTTTTGTCACTTTATGATCTTCTGGAATTACCCAAGTTGGAAAATAACATTCTTGTTCATAGGATAATCCTGTCCAAGAAGGCCTTGAGTAATTATACATTGTTACTTTTGCATTATGTTTTTTACAAGCTGGTAAGTCTTCAATTTCTTTTATACATGATTCCCAAGTTTCCCCAGCAGTCATACGTCTGTCAAGAGATATAGAACATGAATCTGCTACAGCACATCTTGATGGCGATGTAAAGAAGATTTGAGAAGTTGTAACTGTTCCTCTTCCAAGAAAATTGGCTTCTTTATATTCTTTATTGTATTTTTCATCTAACATTTTTACTAGACCTTTGATTTCTACTGAATCATCAGCTGGATTTTCGTTTAAAGCTTCAACTTCTTTTAAAATCTCTGCCATTTTATAAATTGCATTGTCACCACGCTCAGGAGCTGAACCATGACAAGAAACACCTTGTACGTCTACACGAATTTCCATACGTCCTCTTTGTCCTCTGTAAATACCACCATCAGTTGGCTCTGTTGATACTACAAATTCAGGTTTTATATTTTCTTGTTCTATCATATATAACCAGCAATTTCCATCACAGTCTTCTTCTTGAACTGTTCCTGTTACTAAAACACGAAATTTATCATTTAAAAATCCTAAGTCTTTCATTATTTTTGCGCCATATACAGCAGAAACTATACCACCTAATTGGTCTGAACTCCCACGTCCACCAATAAGTTCTTCATCTTCAAATCCATCATAAGGATCAAATTCCCAATTCTCTATATTTCCTATACCAACAGTATCTATATGAGCATCAAAGGCAATTTGTCTTGCTCCTGTTCCCATTTCACCTAGAACATTACCTTGTTTATCTATCCAAGCTTTATTAAATCCAACTTTTTCCATTTCTTCCTTAATTCTTTTTGCTTTATCGCCTTCTTCACATGATTCTCCTTTTAGTTTTATTAAATCACGTAAAAATGTAACCATATCATTTTTATATTCTTGAGCTTGTTCTTTTACTTTATCATAATTAATTTCTAACATTAAAATTCCTCCTATATCAATAGCAAAATACGTATTAAATCTAACTTTTATTAAATTATTTTTAAATTTCCTTATCTAGCTAATCTAGCTTTATTTGCATCTAATAATTTTTGTAACATTTCTTCTGGATTTTTAACTTTTTGTAAGAACATCATAGCCGCAATTATATATGGTTTATAACTTGCTTCTTTATATAGAGGAACACGATATTTATCAAATACACTTGCTTCCACTTCTCCATGCTCACAAGAAACTCCACTTATATCTGCTGGTAGACAGTGCATATAAAGAGCTTTTCCATCTTTAGTTGTCTTCATTAATTCTTCTGTACAAGTCCAATCCATATGGTTTTTATTTTGCTCAAGAAGCTCTTTTTCTAATTTGTCAATTCCTTCTTGGTCTCCCTCTCCATATAGTTTTGTTCTTTCTTCCATTGCTGCAAATGGTGCCCAGCTTTTTGGATAAACTATATCAGCATCTTTGAAAGCTTCTTCCATAGAATTAGTTTTTGTAAATTTACCACCAAATTTTTCAGCATTAGCTTTAGCTACTTCTTCAACTTCTGGCATTATTTCATATCCTTCTGGATGAGCTAATACTACTTCCATTCCAAATCTTGTGAATAATCCTGAAATTCCTTGAGGAACGGAAAGTGGTTTTCCGTAAGAAGGTGAATAAGCCCAAGTCATTGCTACTTTTTTACCCTTAAGATTTTCAACTCCACCAAATTCATGAATTACATGAAGCATATCTGCCATAGCTTGTGTTGGGTGGTCAATATCACATTGTAAGTTAACTAAGGTTGGTCTTTGTTCTAGTATTCCATCTTCATATCCTTCTTTTACATAGTTAGATACATTTTTCATATAAGTATGACCTTTTCCAATATACATATCATCACGAATGCCGATTATATCAGCCATAAATGAAATCATATTTGAAGTTTCTTTTACTGTTTCACCATGAGCTAATTGTGATTTTCCTTCGTCTAAATCTTGAATTTCTAATCCTAGTAAGTTTGCTGCTGAAGAGAATGAAAATCTTGTTCTAGTAGAATTATCTCTAAATAAAGAAATAGCTAATCCTGAATCAAATATTTTTGTAGAAATATTATTTTCTCTTAAATATCTTAATGAGTCTGCAACTGTAAATATTGCTTCTAATTCTTCTTGGCTTTTGTCCCAAGTGTGGAAAAAGTCATCGTTGTATAAGTTTTCGTAATCCAAACCCTCTAATTTTTTTAATAGTTCATTTATTTTTGTATCCATTTTTATATCCTCCTAAAATTTATTAATATTTGTATTCTTCTCTATCATTTGGGTAGTAACCATCCCAAACTACTTTTCTATAATGTGCAAAGTCTGTATCTCCTTCTGTACTAAATAGAAGTATTACAGAATCTTCATCTAATTTAAGCTCTTTTTTTATTTCTTCTAAATCTGGTCTTTGTAAAACTTCACTAAGGGCTCCCATAGTAGCTGCTCCAGATTCTCCAGAGATTATTCTTTGATCTCCTTTTAATGGATTTCCTAAAACTCTCATTCCTCTTGCTGCAGCCTTATCAGGAACTGATAAAAAAGCATCTGCATAAGAATTTAAAACTGGCCAACCTACTGTAACCGGCTCTCCACAAGCAAGCCCTGCCATTATTGTATTCATTTCTCCAGTAACATTATGAATTTTTCCATCGTCTGCATAAGCTGTTTTGTAAATACAATTCGCTTTTTCTGGCTCAACTATTGTTATAAATGGTTTTTTATCTTTATATGCTGATGAAAAGAAACCCGTAATTCCTGTTGCCAAAGAACCTACTCCCGCTTGAGCAAATACATGACTTGGTTTTACATTTAATTCATCTAGTTTTTCTTTTGCTTCCATTGCCATAGTAGCATAACCTTGTATAATCCAAGTTGGAATTTTTTCATATCCTTCCCAAGCAGTATCTTGAACCATTACCCAGCCTTTTTCTTCTGCATATTTATTAGCAAGGCGAACACATTCATCATAATTCATACCATCCATAATATCGCATTTAGCTCCATGAGCACGAATTCTATCTCTACGCTCTATAGCCGAACCATTTGGCATTAAAACAACACATTTTTGCTTTAATTGCTCTGCCGCCCAAGCAACTCCACGGCCATGATTTCCATCAGTTGCTGTAATAAAAGTAATTTCTCCAATCTTATCTCTAACTTCTTTAGATGTTAGTTTTGAAGCCGGTAAATCTTCTATATCAACTTCTATTTTTTCAGCTATGTACTTAGCTATAGCAAAAGATCCACCTAATACTTTAAAAGCATTTAATCCGAACCTATAAGACTCATCTTTTACAAAAATATTTTTTACTCCAAAAAATTTAGCTAAATTTTTTAACTCAACTAAAGGAGTTTCCTCATATTGTTCAAAACTAGAATGGAAATTTTTAGTCTTTTTTACAACATCTTCATTAATAAAACCTAATGATGCTTTTTCTCTCTTACTTAGGTCATTTAAAACAATATTATATTTTTCTTCTGACATATCTCCCATATCCTTTCATTATTTACTTATCTATTATATAATGCAATTATTGTGCCAGTTATTTTCTATAAACTCCTATTATTCAGTATAAAATTTAGTAAATAATAGTTTTTTACCTATTTTTTATATATTTCGAAAGTAAATATTAGAAAAATCAATAAAAAAAAAGCATTAATTATCAATATGATAATCGATTATCATATTGATAATTAATGCTGCACCTATTTCAAGCTAATTAAATATTTTTTTATCATATTGATAATTATTGTTTCCCATTTTCATAATTTTGAATCTTTCTATACAAAGTTGCTATTCCTATACCCAAGGTTTTAGCGGCTTTTTTCTTGCCTTCAGTGTCATTTCCATAAATTTTTAAAGCTTTTTCTATTTCTTCTTTTTCTAAATCAAGTAATGGTTTTATTTCATCAAAAGAATTATTTATGGAAAAAGGATTATTTATGGAAAAAGGATTATATATATTTTTAGGTAATATTTTTTCATTTATAACACCATTTTCCATCATATTTACCATATATTCAACGGCATTTTCTAATTCTCGAACATTTCCCGGCCATGAATAATTATACAAATTTTCTAAAGCTTTATCAGTAATACAATTAAAATTTTTACTAAATAATCTTCCATAATAATCAATATAATAAAGTAGCAAGTCTTTTATATCTTGAGTTCTTTCTCTTAAAGGAGAAATTTCTATTGGAATAACATTCAACCTATAATATAAATCTTCTCTTTATTTTCTATAAACTCCTATTATTCAGTATAAAATTTAGTAAATAATAGTTTTTTACCTATTTTTTATATATTTCGAAAGTAAATATTAGAAAAATCAATAAAAAAAAAGCATTAATTATCAATATGATAATCGATTATCATATTGATAATTAATGCTGCACCTATTTCAAGCTAATTAAATATTTTTTTATCATATTGATAATTATTGTTTCCCATTTTCATAATTTTGAATCTTTCTATACAAAGTTGCTATTCCTATACCCAAGGTTTTAGCGGCTTTTTTCTTGCCTTCAGTGTCATTTCCATAAATTTTTAAAGCTTTTTCTATTTCTTCTTTTTCTAAATCAAGTAATGGTTTTATTTCATCAAAAGAATTATTTATGGAAAAAGGATTATTTATGGAAAAAGGATTATATATATTTTTAGGTAATATTTTTTCATTTATAACACCATTTTCCATCATATTTACCATATATTCAACGGCATTTTCTAATTCTCGAACATTTCCCGGCCATGAATAATTATACAAATTTTCTAAAGCTTTATCAGTAATACAATTAAAATTTTTACTAAATAATCTTCCATAATAATCAATATAATAAAGTAGCAAGTCTTTTATATCTTGAGTTCTTTCTCTTAAAGGAGAAATTTCTATTGGAATAACATTCAACCTATAATATAAATCTTCTCTAAATTGATTATTTTTAATCATTTGTCTTAAATTTTGATTACTCGCAGCTATAATTCTAACATCTAAAGGTATTATCTGATTTGAACCTATTCTACTCACTTTCTTTTCTTGAATTACTCTTAATAACTTAGATTGTAAATATAAAGGCATATCCCCTATCTCATCTAAAAATATTACTCCTTTATTGGCTAGTTCAAACTTCCCCATTCTCCCTTTTGGATCAGCTCCTGTAAAAGCTCCTTTTACATATCCAAATAATTCTGATTCTAATAATGATTCAGGAATTGCAGCACAATTGATAGCAACAAATCTTTCATTTCTTCTATCAGAGTTTTTCCAAATAGCTGTTGCAACCATTTCTTTTCCTGTTCCTGATTCTCCACTTATTAAAACTGTTGATATAGACTTAGCTACTTTTTTTATATCTTTTTTTAACTCTTTTGTTTTTTCACTACTGCCTATTATACTATCTGTATCAACTGCATTTATAATATTGGTCATTTCATAAATACTAGACTGTAATTTTTGAATGTCTTTAAATAAAAAAACTGATTTATAGTATAAATTATCTTTAACTTCAAATATTTGTCCTATTACAGTAGCTTCATTTTCTCCAATTTTTATTTTAAATTCGTCTGCATCACTTATATTATCTCCAGTTTGCATAAGTTGTAACTTTTCATTATTTATTATCCTATCTATACCTAGCTGAACTTTTGCAGACTTGTTAATTATTTGAATTTCATTTTTATCATTTATTACTATGGCTCCCTCTTCCATATTTCTAACTACAGTTTCAAAAATATTAATCATAGATGAAAAATTTTCTGTATCTATTTTTGATTTGAATTTATTAAGAATAAAATCCATAGTTTGATTGCTAATGGATTCAAATAAATCAAAGTTTTCTAATTTACTTTCTTTCTTAGCTACTACTAATAAAACTCCCAATACTTGATCCTCTATTACTATAGGTAGCGTTATTAGAAATTTAAATTCATTTTCTAAAAAAGATACACCTAAATCTATTGCATTTTCTTTTCTTGGAGTGTGGATTTTTATTTGTTT
>JBQDBK010000028.1:0-9230 GCA_052090825.1 Peptoniphilaceae bacterium
ATTATATTTACATCAATAGAAAAATATAATAGTTTAGCTTTTTATAATATAAAAAGAGGACTTCAAATAATATTTTTTTTAGTAATTTTAAATGATAGTAACAGAGTTTCTGAAGGATTCTATGGGAAGTATATAAGTATACTAAGTATATTTTGCAATAGTCTAATTTTACTTATATTAGCCAAAATATTTAGGACTTTAGATCCAATATACTTAAATAAATGGCTTTATATATTATTTATTTTCAGTTTATTAGATACTATAAAAGTGGCTTTTAAATCAGAGACTTTTTTAAAATAAGTAAAAAATAAAAATTGATTTTATAATTTAATAAAATAATTTAATTTAGATCTTAAATATTTAAGTTTGCAATAAAATTTTTTTGACATTTTTAAGTTAATTGTTAAAGGTTTCCTACTAAAAAATAGCAAAAATAAAAGTTTAAAAGATTTCAAAAACTGCCCAATGTATGATGAAATGTTTTTATATCCAGATTAATCTTAAACTTTAAAAATAAAGAAATTTTAGAGTCTTAAAAAGCAGGGTTGTAAGATTTACCAAGAAGTTTAAATCTAGACTAAGCTTACTTTTATAAAAGGTTTATTTATGTAATTAATAAAGAGTATAGAATAAAAATTTCATCCTAAAAATAACTTATAAAAAGCCTAAGTCTATCTTTTAATAAACTTAGGCTAAATTAGGTTTTCTATCTATCAACTTTGACAATATCAGCATATTTATTTTCTTTATTTTCAATTAAATCTGCTAAAATATTAGCCCCAGCCATGGAGTAGCAAGTTCCATTGCCCTCATAACCCAATAAATAGTAGTGATTTTTATTTAATGGATCTGGGCCAATAAAGGGAAGACCATCTTTTGAAGTTCCAAATAGGGCGTTCCAGCGATATTTTACATCCATATCTAAATTTGGATATATGTCTTCTATTTCCCTTTTAATCTTTTCTGTTTTTTCGAAAATAATTTTCTCATCTTCTACGATTTCAGATATTTTTTCATCCTCACCACCAGCTATAATATGATTGTCTTTGGCTGTTCTAAAATATAAATAAGGTCTTCTTGTTTCCCATATCATAACCTTGTCTGGCCAAGGATTTTTTGAGTTTGTTTTAGCAGAAAAGGCATAAGTTCTTTCAATATTTGCCTTGTCTTTTATACAGTCATAAACTTTTCCATATCCAGTAGCTAATATAAGGTGGTCAAAATAAATTTCCTTTCCATCTATACTTTTTAAACTGTGATCTTTAATATTGTTTAAATCCAGCTCAGTATCCTCATAGTATATGACTCCCAAGCTTTTGTTCTTCTGGACTAGGGCTTGAATCATTTTATAAGGATTTACCTCTGCATCTAAAGAAGTTTTCAAAGCTCCTGCCTTGTCGATCCCATATTCTTTATCTAAGTCTTCATGATTTAAAAATTCAACTGGAAAATTATTTTTCTTTAAAGCCTCATATTCTTTTTTTAACTTTTCTCTATCTTCTTTTTCTGATGCAAAGTAAATACTATCTCTTAAAATATAAGAGTCATTTTCTCCTAATTCCTTGTTTAGTTCTGTTAATTCCACCATTGCTTCTAAGCACATTTTATAAAAAAGAATAGCTTTTTTCTCTCCTATAGATTCCATAAGTTCAGTAAGCATCTTATCGCTAGAATATTGAAGCATACCTGTATTGGCTTTACTACTACCACTAGCAACCTTATCCTTATCTATTATCATAACTTCATGACCTCTTTTTGCTAGTTGATAAGCTGCTAGATTTCCAGACATGCCAGAACCTATAATTAAAACTTCTGTCTTTTTATTCTCATCTAATTTTGGATGGCTTTCATAAGCTGATTCTCTTTTATCCCAGTAGCTTTCCCCACTATATAATTTCATACTAAATCCCCTTTAAAATTTCTTATAATTTTTATATTATATACCCTAATATTCTATAATTTTTACATTATTTATACTTTACTAAATAGTGTAGTTTCATATGGATATGAAAGCTATTTTAAATTACTATTCTATTAATAAAGACTTTAAAACTAAAGAAATTAAGAGAAAGTTGTATAATATAATATACTATGATAAAATTAAATTTAGTAAAAATTTTTGCTCTTTAGGTAAAAATTAAATTTAGGAGGAAATAATAATGAAAAAAATAACAACAGTAGCATTAGCTACAACACTTGTACTATCAATGGCAGGGAACACTTTTGCAGCAGAAGTAAACATGAAAGATTTAAAAGATAATGCTGCTAAAGTAGAAACAAAAGTAGAAGAAAAATCAACAGAAATCAAAGAAGAAGTTAAAGAAAAAGTAGAAAAAGCAGAAGAAAAAGCAGAAGAAGCAAAAGAATTAAAAGAAGAAGCTGAAGTAAAAGCAGAAGAAGCTAAAAAAGAAGAAGCAAGAGATGTTATGGTATCTCCACAAAAAGTAACTTTAGATGGAAAAGAAGTAGCTATTTTTGGATATAACATAGATGGAGAAAATTACTTCAAACTTAGAGATTTAGCTGCAGTTGTTAAAGATACAGATGCAAAATTTGGAGTAGATTATAGAGACAATATGGTAAGTTTAACTAAAGCTGGAGACTATAAAGTTCTTGATACTGACCAAAAAGAAGTAGAAAAAGAAGCTAAAGCTATGTTAACTAACGATAAAGTTATGATTGGTGAAACAGAATTAATGGCAAAAGCTTATAAAATCAACAACAATAACTACTATAGATTAAGAGATCTTGGAAAAGAACTTAATTTTGGCGTAGACTATGATAAAGAAAAAGATACAGTTCTTTTAACTTCAAAAGTTGAAGTAGAAGAAAAAGTAGAAGAAGCAAAAGAAAAAGCAGAAGAAGCTAAAGAATTAAAAGAAAAAGCTGAAGCTAAAGCAGAAGAAGCTAAAAAAGATGAAGTTAAAGTAGTAGAAGAAACTGAAAAATAAAAAATAAAAGTTACCCCCTAAAAGTTACCCCCTAAAGTTAATTAACTTTAGGGGGTTTTTGTTATATATGGGCTTAAAAGGGTATTATAAATCCATATATAAATATAAATTAAGGAGTGAAGACTAGAATTAGTCGAAAAATATGTTATTTAAAAAATTTTTTTTAAAAAGTGCTATAGATTATGCAGAGGCACTTGAGAAAATAAATAAGGGAGCCTTGCTAGTAGACGTAAGGAGTAAGGAAGAATATAATTTTAAACACGCCAAGGGAGCAATAAATGTAGACCTGGAAAAAATTTCTTCGTCAAAAAAATTAGAAAAAGAGAAAGATAAAGATATAATTTTATACTGCAACAGTGGAGCAAGATCAGGACAAGCTTTAAATATCTTGAAAAGTAAAGGCTTTGAAAAAGTTTTTAATCTAGGAGGATTATCTGATTGGAAGGGAGAATTGGAATAAAATATTCTAATCCTATATAAATATAAGTGAAATAATATTGTAAATATTACAAATATATTAAATTAGTTAAGCTTTATCAAAAATAGTTTTAAAGTAGTTATTATAAGGTATAATAAAGATACAGGCATGTATATTATTAAGAAATATATGCTAAGAAATGTACTTATGAAAATAAAAGGAGGAAATAAAATGAAGAGTAAAAAAAGATTTTTATCTTTATTCTTAGCTCTTGTAATGGTAGTTACAGTACTTCCACTTAATGTTTTTGCTGAAGTTACAGGTGTTAATATAACATCACCTAAGGCAAATCAGAAAGTAGAAATTCCTAAAGATGAAGAAACTAAAACCATTGCATTAGAGGGGAAAGCAACTGTAGATAGTGGTGAAGCTACAGATGTAACTTGGACTATTAAGGATAATGAATCTATAGCAGGTGTAACTCTAAGTGGAACTACATTAACCATAACTAGTGAAGCTAGCCCTGGTTCTGTAACATTAGTGGCAAAGTCAGATAATTTTACAAAAGAGGTAACTATAATTTTAGAAGAAGCGTCTAAAGTTACTTATGAAGTAAGCTTTAATCTTA
Organism: Peptoniphilaceae bacterium; assembly: GCA_052090825.1. Lineage (GTDB taxonomy): Bacteria > Bacillota > Clostridia > Tissierellales > Peptoniphilaceae > JBQDBK01. The sequence goes on from JBQDBK010000028.1 coordinate 3,998, forward strand.
ATGGTGGAGATTCAAATGGAATAGCTAGTCAACAAGTTATAGATGGAGAAAGTGCAGAAGAACCAACAGCAGCTCCAACAAGAACTGGCTATACTTTTAAAGGATGGTTTATAGGAGACACAGAATATGATTTTTCAACAAAAGTGACTACAAATATTACTTTAACAGCTAAATGGGAAAAAGAAAAATATACTGTAACTTTTAATCCAAACAATGGAGAAGCAAAAACTACTCAAGAAGTAGCTTATGAAGATAAAGCAACAAAACCAACTAATCCAACAAGAACTGGTTATACTTTTAAAGGCTGGTTTTTAGGAAACACAGCATATGATTTTTCAACAAAAGTGACTACAAATATTACTTTAAATGCTAAATGGGAAAAGCTTCCAGAGCCAGTTGTAAAATATACAGTAAGCTTTAATCTTAATGGTGGAGATTCAGAGCCAATAGATAACCAAGAAGTTGTGAATGGAGGAAAAGCAACAAAACCAACTAATCCAACAAGAACTGGTTATACTTTTAAACATTGGGAATTAAATAACAAAGAATATAAATTTACAGAAGAAGTAACTTCAAATATCGTTTTAAAAGCAATTTGGGAAAAGAATGAAAGTGCTCCTTATGTAAGTTCAGCTAGATTAAGTGGTTCTTATATAAAAGGAAAGGCAACACCATATTCAACAGTATATTTTTATAGAAATGGATCAGACTCTTACTATGATTTTGATAGAGCAGATTCTAGTGGATACTATAGTATATATGTAGGAAGTAGAAATATATATTCTAATGATTATGTAGTTGCTAAAAATTCAAATGGAACTTCCTCTAAACACTATATATCAAATTGGAACTGGGACGACAATGACGATCCTATTTACGATAGAGATAAAAGAGTATATCCTAGCTCAAAAACTTTAAATTGGGCTAAAGATGTTGTTGAGGGTAGACTTTCAGATTATAAAAATACTAAAGTTAGTGTATATGATGGAAGCACTTATGTAGGCAGCGGATATACTGATTCTGATGGAGATTTTAAAATAAGTTTAAATAGAAAAATTGATTCTATTTATGATTTAAAATTCTATGTAAATTCAGACGACAAAAGTAAAGAAGATAGAATTTATCCATGGAGTGTAAAAACTTCTTCTTATAGCGTAAAAGGTTACTATCATCCATATACTACTGTTAAAGCTTATTATGATGGATACTATATAGGTAGTGACAAGACTGATTCTGATGGGTATTTTACAATTTCTTCAAATAGAAGAATATATAATGACAAATATTTGAAATTCTATTCAGATGATGCTAAGGACAAAACAACAGCTGTAGCTGTAACATCAGCTAAGGCAGGAGAGGCTAAAATAACAGGAGTTGCAGCTGATTATGCAACAATAACTGTTAAAGATTCAAATGGAAATAAGTTAGGTAAAGCAAGTGCAGATAAAGATGGTAAATTTACTCTTTATACTACAAGAACTCTTAAACCAGGCGAAAAACTAACTATAGTTTCATCAGAAACTGGAAAATCTGATTATACAACAACTTATACTGTAACAGGTGTAAAGGAAGGCGACTTAGTAAGAATAGCTTATATTAAGGGTTATCCAGACGGAAACTTTAATCCAAAATGGAATATGACAAGAGCAGAAGCAGCAGCTATGTTTGGCAGACTTTTAAATGGTTCTGATAATTTTGGAACTTCAAAAGTAACTAAATTCTCTGATGCAAATGATCAATGGTATTCACAAGCTATAAACTATGTTGTAGGAAAGAATTTAATTAGTGGTTATCCAGATGGAACTTTCAAACCAAATGAAAAAATAACAAGAGCAGAGTTTGCTAAGATGATTTCAGGATATGTTAAAGCTGGTTATCCAGGTTCAAGTAATTTCTCAGATGTAAAAGGACACTGGGCAAGCGATGCAATTGAAAAAGTATATGGAAACAAAGTAGTTAAAGGTTATCCAGATGGAACTTTTAAACCAAATCAAGAAATAACAAGGGCAGAAGCAGTAACAATTTTAAATTCTGTATTTGGTAGAGTTTCTTCAAATACTTCAATAGCAAATGCTTCTAACTTAACTTCTTTAAAAACTTTTAGAGATGTTAGACCAAGTGACTGGTTCTATTCAGATGTAATTGATGCATCAAATGCACATAAATCTTATAGAACTTCAGCAAATGATGATACAGAAATTTGGACATCAATCACAAACTAGAATTAAAATAAAAAGGTCTTCTATTTAGAAGACCTTTTTTTATTTACATAATTACTTTTTCTTAAATCTTTTAAAGAAAGAACTGAAATCCCAAATATTATAAAAAACATTCCTAAAATATCAATTAGAGCAAACCTATCGCCAAGTAAGAGCATTGAAAAAATAAGAGATGCTATGGCCTCAAGTCCAGTTATTAAAGAGCCCTTAATAGGTCCTATAATTGACACACCTTCTAGAAAACATGAAAAAGATAGAACTGTTCCAAATATAACCATGGCTGCAAGAGAAAGAATAGTCATGGAATCATAGTTTACATTTAAGGTCCAAGGCCTAAGGACAATAGTTATACTTATTCCACCTATAAACATGGCAAAACCTATGGTTACAATAGTAGAATATTTTTTTATAAGATTAATCGGAAGCACGGTGTAGACAACTGTAGCCAAAGCTGCAGAAAACCCCCAAAATAGACCTATTGGAGAAATTATCAGCTTACTAAGGTTAAAGTGAGTTGCTAGTACAAAGGTGCCTAGCAGGGCAAAAAATATGGCTATAATCTCTTCTTTATAGGGAAGTCTCTTTTCTTTAAAACAAGTTCCTATTACTATAAAAATAGAAGAAAGAAAAAGGAATACTGTTGCAGTAGGAGCATTTGTACTTTTAATTGTTTGAAAATATGTAAATTGAGTCCAGACTATGCCTAAAAGCGCAAATATAAAAAGTATTAGGACATCTTTTTTATTTTTAAATATTTCAAATGATTTTTTCTTATTTTTACCTATGGAAATAACAATTAGTATAATTCCTCCAAAAAATAATCTGACATTTGATATAAGCAAGGGATTTAGATTTTTATTATTTAATAAGTATTGACCAGCTGTTCCTGAAAATCCCCAAAAGATTGCGCCCAATATTGCCAACACATAACCTCTTAATAAAACTTTATCTTTCATAATACACCCCACAATAAATAATTATAGTCATTTAGTTTGAAAAGGTAAAGGAATTTGGTAAAATATTAAAAGGAGGAAGATTATGGAAAAGCGAATTTTATTGTATGGTTTTGAAGATAATTCTGAAAGGACAAAGTCTATATATAATATAGCTAAAGATTTTGATATAGAGACAAAAAAAGTAGAAAAAGAAGATTTGAATTCTAAGGTAGGTTACCTTATGGGTTTAAAGGATTTTGAAAAGAATTTAGAAGAATTTAAGGGGCAAGCTCCTGATACAGAATTTATTTTATTTTCAGATTTTGATAGAGAAGTTATTAGGGATTTTATACTAGCTTTAAAAAACCAGGGAATAAGTATTAATCACAAGTCTGTTATAACTGTTACAACTAAAGATTGGGATTTTATTTATTTAATTGAACATATTATAGATGAGCATGAGACGGTCCTTTTGTTTAATAAATTAGGTCTTTTAGTTAAAAAAGCCCAAAATAAACTAAAGGAATATAATGATGAAAAGTTAAAAGAAGCTTTTGATTTTGCAATATCTGTTAAAGATTTAGCAGATCCAAGTAAAGAGGATATAATAAAAAGATATAGAAAATTAGAAGAAGCATTAGGAGGGAAAAATGAATAGTTTAGAATTTGCAAATAAAATGATTGATTTTATTGATAAGAGTCCTTGTTCCTATTTTGCTATAGAAAATATGGCTAATATTTTACTAAAAGAAGGATTTGAAGAAATTGACTTAAAGAAAGACTTTAAATTAAAAGCTGGTTCAAAGGCTTTTATAAAAAACAATGATTCGGCCCTAATTGCCTTTACTATAGGGTCTGAAGATATTGAAGAGAAGGGTTTTAAGATTATAGGTTCTCATTCTGATTCACCAGGATTTAGGATAAAGTCAAATCCAATGATGAAATCTTCAGGTACTTTAAAACTAAATACAGAAGTTTACGGAGGTCCTATTTTATCTACTTGGTTTGATAGACCTTTAAGTATAGCTGGTAGGGTAGTTGTAAAGGGAAAAGATTTATTTGAGCCAGAAGTTAAGCTATTAAATATTGATAGAGACTTATTAATAATCCCTAACCTAGCAATCCACATGAATAGGGAAGTTAATAAGGGTTTTGAACTTAATCCTCAAGTTCATACTCTTCCTATTATAGGTTTAGATACAAACAAAGAACTAGATAAAGAAATATTAAATAAGTTAATAGCTGAAGAGCTTAAAATTTCAGTAGATGATTTATTAGATTATGATTTATATTTATATGATAGGGCTAAGGGTAGTATTTTAGGAATTAATAATGATTTAATTTCAGTAGGAAGACTAGATAATTTAGCTATGGCCTATACTAGTATTAAGGCTTTAATTGATACTGAGGCAAGTGGAGTTAACATTATGGTTTGTACTGATAATGAAGAAGTTGGATCTAGGTCTATCCAAGGAGCAGATTCCCCTATGATAGATAATACGCTTGAAAGAATCTCCCTAGCTTTAGGTAAAAGTAGAGAAGACTATTTAAGAGCTATAGAGTCTTCTTATATGGTATCTTCAGACATGGCCCATGCTATCCATCCAAATTTTGAAGATAAGGCTGATCCTACAAACAAACCAGTCTTAGGGGGTGGACCTGTAATAAAGTATGCTGCCAACAAGGCCTATACTTCAGATGCTTATTCAGCTAGTATATTTAAGGAACTTTGTAAGCAGGCAGATGTAGCTTGTCAGACTTTCCACAATCGTTCAGATATAAAGGGTGGTTCAACAATAGGACCTATTACAGCAAGTCAATTAAATATAAGATCAGTTGATATTGGAGGCCCAATGCTTTCAATGCACTCGATTAAAGAACTTTGTCAAGTTGAAGATTCTTATGCTATGTACAAGGTGTTTAAAGAACTTTATAAATAAATTTTGAAAAAAGAGATGCTTATGCAAGTATCTCTTTTTTTATATATTAGCTTATTACACTTAAATATAGTAGTATGGTAGTAGGGAGAATTATATGAGTAAAAAGAAAAAATTAGTATTATTTATAGTCCGTCTATTT
>JBQDBK010000029.1:0-8693 GCA_052090825.1 Peptoniphilaceae bacterium
AATATAGCTCTAGAGCTAGAAAGATAAGCTTAGATATAAATTTGTTAAAGTGTGGTGAAAAAGATGAAGGTTCTGCAACAATTCTATGAAATATTTGAAGAGAACAACTATAAAGTTACAGAACAGAGAAAACTATTATTTGAGGCTTTTCTAGAAAATAGAGAAAAACATATGACAGTGGAAGAAGTACATGGATATATTATTAAAAAAGATCCAGGTATAGGTATAGCTACAGTTTATAGAAGTATTCAACTATTGTATGAATTAAAGATACTTCAGAAATTAATATTAGACGATGGCACTAGAAGATATGAATTGAATATCAGTGAAGGAAATTCAATTCACTATCATTTGATTTGCAGGGAATGTGGGGAAATAATCGAGTCTTATGAATTAAGAGATGATTTATTGGAATCTATGAAAAAAATATTTGATGAAGACTATGGTTTTTTAGTTAGTGGTCAACAAATAAATTTTTTTGGCTTATGTGAAAAGTGTAGGGATATAAAATGAGAAACTTATATTTTGATTAAAAGATTTTGGGGATAGGAGGGGAATATGGAAACAATTGAACTATATTTACTTGGACTAGACTGAGCTAACTGTGCTTCTAGGATAGAAGCTAAGATAAAAGAAATAGATGGTGTTGAAAATGTATACTTAAACTTTATAAACAAGATAATTAAGATTAATATAAGAGAAAATATAAATAAGATGGAAATATCAGAAAAGGCTAAGGGAATTGTCAATTTTTTTGAGCCAAGTGTCAAGGTCACTGAAAACCATAAAGGAGATCACTCCAAAGAAGGTGGCAAAGAAGATAGGCATAGCCATGAGCATATCCACGAACATAGTCATAGCTTGCCTTCAAGGATAACAAGTATAAGACTAATAATAGGAGTTGTGATATTTGTAGTAGCCATGTTCTATCCAAAGACAGGTATATACAGATTGCCCATTTTTCTACTAAGCTACATTTTAATAGGTGGAGATGTACTTCTTAAGGCAGCTAGAAATATCTTAAGGGGTCAAGTCTTTGATGAAAATTTCTTAATGTCAATAGCAACTGTAGGAGCCTTTGCAATTTGAGAATATCCAGAAGGTGTAGGGGTAATGATTTTCACCAAGTAGGAGAATTTTTCCAGTCTTATGCTGTGAACAAGTCTAGAAGATCTATTTCTGAATTAATGGATATAAGACCTGATTATGCTAATCTTGTAGATGGAGATGATACAAAAATAGTTTCACCATACCAAGTCTATATTGGTGATGAGATAATAGTTAAGCCAGGGGAAAGAGTACCACTAGACGGAGAAGTTATATCTGGGTTTTCATCATTGAATACAGCTGCTTTAACAGGTAAGGCTATACCAAGAGACGCAGAAGTTGGAGATGAGGTTTTAAGTGGATTTATCAACCAACAGGGATTGATTAAGATAGCTGTAAACAAGGAATTTGATCAATTTACAGTTTCAAAGATACTAGACTTAGTAGAAAATTCTGGAAGCAAAAAGGCAGCAACAGAAAACTTCATAACAAAATTTGCAAGGTATTATACTCCAGCAGTAGTATTTACAGCCCTTGGATTAGCTATAATTCCACCTTTAATCTTAGGGAGTGCAGAATTTTTAGATTGGATTTATAGGGCCCTGGTATTCTTAGTTGTCTCCTGTCCCTGTGCACTTGTTATATCTATACCTTTAGGTTTTTTTGGTGGAATAGGTGGAGCGTCAAGACAGGGTATATTGATAAAAGGTGGAAACTACCTAGAAGCTTTAAATAATGTAAATACTATTGTTTTTGACAAGACAGGTACACTTACAAAAGGCGAATTTAAAGTTGAAAAAGTTGTTGTAACTAGTGACATAGAAGAAGAGGAGCTATTATATTTAGCCGCATTAGCTGAATCCATGTCATCTCATCCAATTGCTAAATCAGTTTTTAGCGCTTATGGCAAGGAAATCAATGAAGCTTCTATTTCTGAATATAGAGAACTTGCAGGCATGGGAGTAACATCAAAGGTATTAGATAAAGATATATTTTTAGGTAATAAATCACTGTTTGAATCCAATAATATAAAGGTAGACAGCTTATCAGAGGGAAAGACCATTATATATATAGCAATAAATGGACTATATTCAGTATATATTGTAATATCTGATAAGATTAAGGAAGGCTCAAAGAAAGCTATAAGCCAGTTAAAGAAAAAAAGAGTAAAAAATATTCTTATGTTAACAGGAGATAAAGAAATAGTAGCAAAAGAAGTAAGTTCAGAACTTGGCCTAGATGGATATTATGCAGAGCTTTTGCCACAAGATAAAGTAAGTAAGATTGAAGAATTAAAAGGAAAGCTAGATAAGAACGAGAAGATAGTATTTGTAGGGGATGTAATAAATGATGCCCCTGTTCTTGCAAGATCAGATATTGGAGTTGCTATGGGCGCTTTAGGCTCTGACGCAGCCATTGAAGCAGCAGATATTGTTTTGATGACAGATGAACTTGGAAAACTACCTATAGCTATGATGATAGCAAATAAAATAAATGTTATTGTATGGCAAAATATATAATATTTGCACTTTTAGTTAAAGCAGTTGTTCTAGCTCTTGGAGCTGCAGGAGAAGCTACAATGTGGTAAGTAGTTTTTGCTGATGTAGGAGTTGCTTTATTAGCAGTATGAAACTCTATGAGAGTCTTAAGCTATAAAGGGAAATAAAAACGAATCAATAAAATAAGTTGCTTATTAAGGGTCTTCAAGTTAGGTAAGATAAAACTAACTAGGAGGCATTTTAATGGGAAGAAAAAGACCAGAAACAAACAGAAGTAAAATAGCAAAGATGTTAATTGAAGAGTATGTTTGTAAAACAGCAGGAGATATTCAAGCTGTGTCAATAGTTGGAGAAAAGCTGGGCAAAGTTATCAATGTATTTTAAATATCCAAAGATATAAGAATTTTAATTTATAAAATAAATTCTATAGAAAGTTTCAATATATGACTAAGAATAAAGCTATATTTCTTAATGACTTTTCATTAGTTAAAAGCTTGTATTTAAATATGGATGACGCTTCTTTAAAATTGACTAATAGAATGCGATTTTTGGATAAGATAGTATTTAGATAAAATATATTTTGAAGATATAATATAAAAAACCATGGGTTTATAAATAATGGATTAATAGATATAATAATACTGAGTCTTTTAATGTGAATGATAATAGAACCGAAGCAGAAAAAGAACTTAAGATGGAAAATGATATTTTAAAGCAGCGGCACTAATATTAGGACAAAAATAGATTTGATTATAGCTAATAGATAGAAATACAGTATTAGTGCGATGTGTAGATTGCTTAAAATAACTAGAAGTCTAGTATATTACCATATAAATCATAGGAAAACTCTTCAAGAAGAAAGGCTATCAGAAGAAGATATAATCCTTGAAAATAAAGTTATAAAGATATTTAAAGAAAGCAAAAATAATTATGGAACAAGAAAAATAAAGAAAATGCTTGAAAAAGAAAAAATAGTTGCATCTAGAAAGAAAATAAGTGAAATCATGAATAAATATGGCTTAGTATCAAGTTATACAGTGAAACAATTTAAAGTGCATAGAACTAAATGTAATGAAGATGAAAATCCTAATATTTTGAATAGAGAGTTCCAAAGAGACAGTCTAGAAGCTGTAGTAAGTGATTTAACATATGTAAATGTAGCAGGTAAATGGAATTATATATGTGTATTAATGGATCTTTTTAATAGAGAAATAATTGGTTATGCTGTTGGCCCTAGAAAAGATGCAAACCTAATATATCAAGCATTTTTAAATTGTACATATCCTCTGGATAAAATCAGTATTTTCCATATTGACAGAGGAAATGAATTTAAAAACAAAGTTATAGAAGAAGTACTTACAACATTTAAGATAAGTCGATCATTAAGTGAAAAAGGATGTCCATATGATAATGCAGTAGCTGAAAGTTTATATCACATACTAAAAATAGAGTTTGTAAAAGGAAGAAGATTTGATAGTTTAGAAGTTTTGGAAAGAAAATTATTTGATTATGTAAACTGGTATAACAATTTAAGAATTCATGGATCATTGGACTATATGACACTTTCTGAATTCAGACAAGCTAGCATTGTTGGCTAATCAGAGAAAAAATTTAACACTTGATATTTATGTTAGGTTGGTTTTTAACCTAACATAAATATCAAGTAGCCAGGTCTTAAAAGAACATTTAATTGTTCGGTAAAAATATGTCCTAAAAAGGGTTGACATATCATAAGTGGACTAATCATTTATCTACAAACCTATAGTTCTTAAAAATTGTCTTTCTATTTTTAAATAAAAGAGTTGACAGTTAAATCGTTACAATGAAAATTATATTTTTTTAATTTATTGATCAATTGATTTTTAAATATATCATTTCACCTTCAAACTGAAGGACTATACACAAAATTATTCAAACTCGCAAATAGTATATTAATGGTTTCTTTTCATGTTTAGAGTTGCTTCCTTCCACTGCATATAAGTCTCTAAATTTAATTTTACAAAGTTAAGTTCGGAGACTTTTTCTTTTTTGTTATTGTATTCATTCATAAGCTCTTTTTTAGACCTTTCTAATTCTTTTAGTTTATCTTTTAGCTTAGGAATAGATGGTAATGTATTACTTGATTCTAAATCATCTAAATAGGCCTTAGCTGCTTTATAAAGAAGTAGTTCATTTGCATGTGATTTATAATATAAATCTTTATTGTCTGTTTTTTTAAATTCAATAAAAGTAGACTTATATTTTTTATAGGTTTCAATATATTTTATCTTTATAGCAAGAGCTTCAGATTCATTTTCTATATCTTTAATTTCAGATGCCACTTTCATCAAATTTAAATTATTGCTTTCTAAAATAAAGCTTAAATCTTCATAGCTAGTGATTTCGTATATATTCATTAAATTTAAGATTTTAGCCATATTTTTAAGATTATGTTGTTTAGCCCAAATAGCATATCCTCTAAATTCTTTTGCTTTATCATTATTTTTAAGGTCTATAACATTATCAATCTTATCTCTTTTATTAAAATATTTCTTTGCCTTATTTTTTATGTTAGATTTATAATTTTGATATTTTTCAATACGGGATATTATATTTTCTTGAGTATATTCTTCTCCAATTGTTTTAGATCTCGTAAATCTTTGTTGTTCTTTAGCTCTAAAAGAAATATGCTTACCTTTCTTGATTTCATATCCCATTTGTTCCATTAATCTTAAAAAATCATCCCAATCTTTTGCTCTCTTAATGGTGTTGTCTATACTATATTGCAACTTAGCCTTCCAAGAAGTACCCTTTTTAAATTCAGAGTATTCCTTATAAGATTTCCCGCTTTTTTTAGGCTCAAGTATTATATTTAAATTATAATCTTTACATAATTTATCACTGATATTTCTAATTTGATGATAGCTCTTCTTATTAGAATTATAGGCCCGTCCATCAATAAAACTGACATTATTAAATAATATATGATTATGAATATGGCCTTTATCTATATGGGTAGTTAGGACATATTCATATTTCCCATTGAGTGCTTTTTCTGCTAATTTTATCCCTATCTCATGGGCTAATTTAGGTGTTAGATTATCCTCGGGATCAAAAGATTGAATTAAATGTCTAGCCAAGTTTTTGGAAGAACTGTTCCAATTCTTTCTAGTTAAATCAAACTCTATAGATGCAGTTTCATGGCCACAAGCAAAAGTAGAAATCAAAATATTTTCATCAATTTTATCTTTATCACAAATATAATCAATAGATTTGTCTAAGGTAGTTTTAATAGGATGGATTTTTGTAATTGCCATATCTCATCTAACATCTCCTTTATTTCAGTAACATCTTCTTTGTAATATCTATCGGTGGAATTAATTCTTTTAGCGATTTGATTTATATTGGATCCAACTCTAGTTAGGTTCATATTCATTTCTTTTAAAGGCATATTATCCAAGATAAATATATTGCCATCTATGGCCATTTTTCTTAAATATGCACCCATGTTCTTTACATTGGATTCTCTCATTTTATTTTGAATTAAAAATCTTTCTTCATTAGTTACATAAAATTTTAACTGATTATTTCTTTCTCTATTTGCCATAGTGTGTGCTCCTTTCTTTAAGGATTTTAATAGGGGATTGGGGATACTCCCCAACAAGCAATTATCTATTTTTCTAAGAGAAAATAGATAATTAATCGGAAGTGGGTACTCACTTCCTGTGCTTGCTAATAAAGTATTAAATGTTCTAAATAAAACAATAAGAACCATTAGTGCTTTAAAAAATATAATAAAAAACTATCACCTGAGTGTAACTAGTGATAGCTGATAGTTTAATAATGTATATTAAAATTTAATTCTAAAATGTAAATGCCAAAAACTGAGTCATTTTGTAATTCAACCTATTTAGTAGGTATGGGAATGACTCAATAAATAAACCAATAAGACCAAAACATAGAAAAAGTAGAGCTGCTATTGCTACTTGAGGTGTTCCACTTACAATTCCACCTATAAGTCCAATGAAAACTAAAATATTTAGAATACCTAGCATAAATTTACCGAAAAAAGTGAAAATGCTTAAAATGATATTTAAAATGAATATGAAAATAATTAATAAAAGCAAAACTAATTTTATAGGTAGTAATAATATATTTGCAATAATTTTCATGATAACACCTCCAAATATCCTTGCTTTAATTATAGACACTAATATGTCTATTGTCAATATAAAATAGACATATTAGTGTCGGTAATATATAATAATAGTTATTATATACAAAATGAATATAAAAAATAGAAATGATAAAAATTTTAATTCAGAGGGGGCTGAAATTGAAAACAAATAGAAAATTAGACATAATTATTTTGCTACTAGGAGGAAATGAGTTATCAGCCCAAGAGTTAGCAGAAAAATTTAATGTAACCGAAAAAACAATATATAGAGATATAGATTATATAAGAGAATCAGGAATACCCATAGTAGGTAAAAGAGGAGTGAAGGGTGGATTTAGAGTAGAGGATAAAGAATTGTTAAGAGATAATAATATTACATTAAAAGAACAGCATAAATTAATGAAACTATTGAAAAATCAAGATAGGATACCAGAAGAACAATTAGATGAAATTATGCGTTCAATAGAAAATTTATTTAGAGATAATAGGATTAATTGGATTGAACCTGAATTTGAAGATACTAAAATGAATGAAACTTTTTTTATAATTAAGAATTCAATTGAAGATTGTAATGTATTGGAATTATATTTTAAAACAAATGAAAAACAAACTAGAAATATGAAGATAGAACCCTATCAAATTCTTATAGGTAATAATGATTTATATTTAAGATTTTTTAATTTAAAGGAAAATAATTGGGATAAAATTTCTGTGAATAATATTAAAAAAATAATTGTATTAAATGAAAGTTTTATTAGGAGAACTATCTAATTGAATGAGGAAAATTTTAAAATTTAATTTAATCTTTATGTAAACAGTTAATAATATTATAGAATTAAGTTAATGAGAATTTTTAAATGTAAAATATAATTTTATATTTACTATAGTTATAAATTTAAAATATTATACGAGGTGGATAAAAATGAAGAGTTTATATATTTCAAGAGCTATAATAAAAAACTATAGAAATTTTAAATATGCTGATATAAAATTAGATCATAAGCAAGTTATTATTGGAGAAAACAATATTGGAAAAACCAACCTTTTAAGAGCATTACAGTTGATTTTAGATCCAACCCTTTCCGATGATGATAGATACCTAGAAGAGAGTGATTTTTATAATGGGATAAAAGATCCTATGGGAAATAAAGAAATTATAGAAATAAAAATATATATTAGCAATTATACTAATAATAAAAATATTTTAGCCCAGTTTTCTGATGCTACGATAAAGGAAGGTAGTGAAGAAAAACTTTTAATAACATATAGATACTTCCCAATTGTAAGAGAAGATGGACAAGTTGAATATGAATATATAATTTTCAAAGGAAAAAATGAGCAGAATCGTTTTATATATTCAGACAGAAGATATTTAAATTTAAAAGTTATTAAAGCCTTAAGAGATGTAGAAATAGAAATGAAAAACTCTAAGACTTCTCCTATTAATAAAATACTTAAAAATTATTCTATTGATAATAACGAACTTAATGAGATTGCAGATAAATTAGAAGAAAGTGGATCACAAATATTAGATTTAGATGAAATAACAGATCTTGTTAACAATATCAATACTAGATTCACTAATATACTCGGTAATAAGAATGACTTCACAGTTTCTTTAAAAACTATGGATATTGATCCTACTAAACTTATTTATTCATTAAAGTTATTTTTATCTGATAGAAGTATTAGTGATATTAGTTTGGGATTAAATAATATTCTATATATATCTTTAGTTTTACTTTTAATTCAAGATACTACTATACCGACGTATATAAAAAGAGATAAATTTGAAGAACTTAAAGAGAAAGATGAGGAAAAAATACTAGATATTACTTATGATAAAAATGATAAAGAAAATTATTTTATAAAAAAAGATTTGAGTATAGAAACAATGAATAAACTGTATAATTTTATGGAAATATATGAGCCTAGATATCCCTATGTGGTAGGATAGTTGTCGTAAACTAATAATAGTGTATAATTAAAAT
>JBQDBK010000030.1:0-8482 GCA_052090825.1 Peptoniphilaceae bacterium
ATATTTTTGTCTAACATTTTTTGTACATTTGTAAAACCACTAGCTAATTTTAGATTAGAAGTAGGATTATAAATAGGATAAAAATCTTTGTCAGAAACAAAATCGATTTCTAAGTTACTTAAATGAGTGCAATGTGCGGCTATTAACTTCACATCAAAATATCCAATGCTATCTAAATAATAAGCTGGGCTCAAACCAAAATTTTTAATAGAATCTTTAACTTCTTTTAAGGTTTCAGATAAATGTATATTCAAAACTCCATCCATATCTTTACTTAATTCTAAGATTTCTTTTAAATACTCCTTAGAGCAAGTGTATATAGAATGTGGTCCTGGAATAATCTTAACCCTATTACCTGCATTATGGTATGTAGAGTAAAGCCACTTTAATTCGTCTAATCTTTCTTTTCCTCCACCTGCAATATCCATAAGACCTCTAGATAAAAATCCTCTTACTCCTGATTCTATAATAGCCTCTGAAACTTTATCCAAACTATAATACATATCGCAAACAGAAGAGACTCCGCTTTTAATATTTTCTATAATAGACAGTAAACTTGCATAGTATATGTCTTCTTCACTTAGTTTATCTTCTATTGGAAATATCTTTTTATTAAGCCAAGTGTCCAAATCTAAATCATCTGCTAAATTTCTCATCATAGTCATCCCTAAATGACTATGAGCATTAGTAAAAGCAGGTAAAGCTAATTTATTATCACAGTTAATAATTTCTTCAGCTTCTAACTTTAAATCTTTACCAATTTGTTTTATAATATTATCTTGAATGTATATATCATAATTTTCATAAATTTTTTCTTCTTCAATATTAAGATATGAAAGATTTTTTAATAATAAACTCATAATTCCTCCTTATTTGTTCACTTTTAATATTATATCATTTTTAAAATTATTTTTGAAATTTCTTTACAAAAACAAGTATATTTAGTATAATACATTCGGCTCTTAAAATTATCGCGGCAAGAATATTATTAGGAGTTGAAAAAAATGGCAAAAATGATGACACCTAGATTTAAACAATCTAGAAGATTAGGACTTAATGTATGTGGTCACCCTAAAGCTATGAAAAGAGCAACCAAGGGTACTGCTAGAAGTGATAAGAAGTTAACTGAATATGGTAAGCAATTGCTTGAAAAACAAAGATTAAGAGCTTACTACGGTGTTCTAGAAAAACAATTTGTTAATCTATTTAAAGAAGCTAAAAAAACTAATGATCAAACAGGTCCAGCACTTGTTAAATTCTTAGAAAGAAGACTTGATAATCTTGTTTACAGAATGGGATTTGCAAGTTCTATTAGACAAGCTAGACAAATGGTTACTCATGGACATATTAGTGTAAATGGAAAAAAAGTAAATATTCCTTCATACAGATGTGATGCAGGAGATGTTCTTGAATTATCTGAAAGAGGTAAAAAGACTGACTTATTTAAACAAAATTTCGAGACAAACTATGTTACTTCTTATCCATATATAACTAAAGAAGAAAATTTTAAAGCTACATTAGTATCTCTTCCTAACAGAGAAGATATTCCAGTAGAAATAGATGACCAATTAATCGTTGAATACTATTCTAAAAATATGTAGTGATAAAAGTGATGAAATCCAACCCAATTTCATCACTTTTTTTATTTTTAAGTATATACTATAATAATAGTATATGAAGATAATTGGAGGTATAGTATGAGTATAGATGAAAATAAATTTGTAAGACTTATCACTGTTTTTGATGAATTAAATAGAGCAAGTATAAAAGGACTTTTAGAAGATAGTGATATTCCATATATAGAACACGCTTCTGACAATAATGGTATTATGGATTTTATATATGGGGGAAGTATTTCTGGTAAGGATATATTAGTTCCAGATTTTTTATTAGAAAAATCAAGAGAAATTTTAAAAATGGTACTTAATATTGATTTTTCCACATATGAAAAACAAAATGAAAATAATAAATAAAAAGCAGCTATCTAATCATAGATAGCTGCTTTTTTACTCTTCTTTCATGAATTTAAGCTCTTTTTTATCTTTACCAAATTTTTTTCTTTTAGCAGTTAATTCATCTATGTCAAATCTATAGACCGCTGTCCTTTTAAGTGAATTCCTTATAGCAACATCAAAAAATTCCATCATTTCCGGATCATATTTTTCAGATATTATTCTTAAAGCAGCAATCTTTTCCTCATCTTCTTCTACTCTATAAACTCTTCCCTTTGCTATAGCTGAATAATATTCAGTTGTAAAAATTTTCCCAGAAGTATTATTTGTTTCAGCAACTATATCTCTCATCTCTTCTACTGTATATAGGTTAGGAACCTTAGTAAAAGAAACAAAAACAAAGCTTCCAAAGTTACCATCTTTAAATAATTCTGTCTTTTTACCTTCTAAAGCTCCATGAAAATAAATACTATTATCTAATCTAGCTATAGAAAGTGGTAAAGAATAAACTTCTTCTTCATTCTTTACTGATAAAACGCCATATTCAGACTCATCAATAACTTTAAGCCCAAATTCTCTATCCATTTCTCTGTCTTTTCTTCTCATAATTACCTCATAAAAGCACTATATGCTTTGTAAGTCATATAGGCATCTGCTTTTGATACTAGTTCTATTGGAGCGTGCATTGAAAGCATAGCTGTTCCCATATCAACAACTTCTGCTCCATGTTCAGCCAATATATAAGCTATTGTACCGCCACCACCTTGATCAACTTTACCTAGTTCGCCAGTTTGCCAAACAACATCATTCTCTTTAAAAATATTTCTCAATTGTGAAATAAATTCTGAATTTGCATCATTGCTTCCTCCCTTTCCACGGGAACCAGTATATTTAGACATATTAATACCATATCCAACCCTAGCTGCATTCTTATCGTCCATAACCTCTTTGTAGCTTGGGTCTAGAGCTGCAGTAACATCAGCAGAAAGTACTCTAGAATTAGCCATAGCGCGTCTTAGTAGTATATCACTATAATTATCCCTAGTAGCTAAAATTTCTGCAACTGCATTTTCAAAAAACTTTGCTGCCATAGAAGTATTTCCAACAGAACCTATTTCCTCTTTATCTACAAATAAAGCAACAGCTGTAATCTCAGGATTTTCAACGTCAAAAATAGCTTCTAAATTTGCATAAGAACATACTCTATCATCGTGTCCATGAGCTGCAATCATGGCCCTGTCTAATCCTACATCACGAGCTTTAGAAGCTGGTACTAATTCAAATTCAGCAGTTAGAAAATCTTCTTCCATTATTCCATAATTATCATATAAGTGTTTTAATATTAATCTTTTTATAGGATTCTTGTCATCATCTATCCCATAACTACTATGTCCTACAACAACATTTAAAGATTCTCCTGTTACACCCTCTTCCATAGATTTTTTTCTTTGATCTGCTCCCAAATGTGGTAAAACATCATTTATATAAAATATAGGGTCTTTTTCATCTTCTCCAATGGAAATATTTAATCCCTCTCCTTTTGAATTAATAACAAATCCGTGTAGTGCAAGAGGAATAGTTGGCCATTGATATTTCTTTATTCCACCATAATAATGAGTCTTTAACAAGGCAAGTTCTGAATCTTCATATAAAGGTCTTTGCTTTAAATCAAGTCTAGGGCAATCTATATGAGACCCTACGATATTCATTCCTTCTGCTATATCTTTTCCTATTACAAATAAAACAGCAGATTTGTTTTTATTATTTAAATATATTTTATCACCTGCTTTTATTTCTCCATTTAAAGCTTCTTTTAACTCAATAAAACCATTTTCTTTAGCCTTATTTATTATAAAATCACAAGCTTCTCTTTCTGTCTTTGACTTATCTAAAAACTCTTTATATCTCTCACTATATTCAAATATTTTATTGTATTCATTTTCATCAACTTGTTGCCATACTGACTTTGCTTTATATTCTAATTCTTCAAAATTCATAAAATCACTCCTTAAACTTATTAATGGGCTTATCTATTTACTTGATAAACTTAAATTGCATACTCTTAATTATTATACTACTTAAATTAATTTATTTAAATCAGATTAAATATAGATGATGAGTATATAAATTTTAATTCCCTTTATTTATTATTTTAAACTGTAAAAAATATTATAAGTATTCTCAAATTATTTTTTAATATATCTACCTATATATCAAAGCTCCTAGGATATAAATCTATATCTACTTCTCTTCCAATTGCCATTGCCCATTGTCTAAAACCAAAAGCTACAGAAGTAATTATATTATCTGTCTTCAAGTATTTATCTTTCACGACTCCTTTACAAGAATCAGTCCATCTTACCATATACTTTAAGTCATTTTCTATAAAACCTTCTTCTAATAAATCAATTTTATCCACACCTATCATAAAAGCTTTATTTTTTTAATAACCTAATTTTAAAAGTAAAATAGGTGCAATTGAAATAGCTCCAATTATAGTCCCAGACTCGTATGATTTTCTTACAAGTTCTTGAATATTTTTATCTTCTACCAACTCTTTGGCATCACTAGATCCACTTATTAAAAGAGAATCATATTCAGCTGTATCTATATTTTCAATAGTTTTATCTGCAATTACAGTTAATCCCTCTTCTGTTTTAATTGGTTTTAATTCTTTTGAAAAATATACTATAGGTTTTTTAGCCATTTTTAACATTTCTAAAGCCACAGTAAGTTCAAATAAGCAGCATGTATTATAAAGTAAAACTCCTATCTTTTTTCATATTCCTCCTCTTAATAAAAACAAATCGGAAAATTCAATTATTTTTCTTCTCGTCTTTATTCTATCACTTTTTATTCTATAACTTATTAATATAAAAAATTTATGAATTTATTTCAAAAATTATTATAATCTATATTAAAATTATAAAATATAATAAATTTTTTAAAAAGTAATTGACATAATACACTTAATCAAGTAAACTAAAGAGCATATTATTTAAAACTAAAAAAATCTATGAAATAGGTGAACACTAATTAAATCTTTCAGAGAGCTGATGTCTGGTGAAATTCAGTAGAGGAAGTTTTTGTTCTTAGGACTATGGAGATTATACTGCGAACTTTTGTAAGCAGTATACGTAAAGTTTTCGTTAAACTACAAGTGGGAAGTAATTTCCAAAAAGAGTGGTACCGCGATAATTCGTCTCTTTCCTTCGGGAAAGAGATTTTTTTATTACACACTTATTTTGGGTTACTTTCAAAAAGAGTGGTACCACGACAATTCGTCTCTTTCCTTTTGGAAAGAGATTTTTTTATTAAGTTTATTTAATTTGGAGGAGAAAAGATGAAAAAAATTAATAAAGTTGTACTTGCTTATTCAGGTGGTTTAGATACCTCAGTTATAATGTCATGGTTAATAGAAAACTATGTATGTGAAGTAATTGCTGTTTCTGCAGATGTAGGACAAGAAGATGAATTAGATGGACTAGTTGAAAAAGCAAAAAATTCAGGAGCTTCAAAATGCCTTATTGAAGATTTAACACAAGAATTTGTTGAAGAATTTATTTTAAAAACTTTAAAAGCTGGAGCTAAATATGAAGGTGATTATTTACTTGGAACAGCTTTTGCAAGACCTATAATAGCAAAAAAATTAGTCGAAATAGCTCATAAAGAAAATGCTGATGCTATAGTTCATGGATGTACAGGTAAAGGAAATGACCAAATTCGTTTTGAAACTGCCATTAGACACTTTGATCCAGATATAGAAATAATTGCACCTTGGAGAATATGGGATATTAAATCAAGAGAAGATGCTCTGGAATATGCCAAATCAAGAAATATACCAATTAAATCTAATAAGGGTTCAGTTTATTCAGAAGATAGAAATATTTGGCATATATCTCACGAAGGTCTAGATTTAGAAAATCCTGCTAATGAAGCTAATTTAGAAAAAGTTTTAACTCTATCTAAATCTCCTTTTAAGGCTCCAGATAAGGCTACTTCCTTAGAAATTCAATTTGAAAAAGGAATTCCTGTTTCTATAAATGGAGAAAATTTAAGTCCTATAGAAATTATTAAAAAGCTAAATAAAATAGGTGGAGATAATGCTATAGGAATAGATGATATCATTGAAAATAGACTAATTGGAATGAAAGTTAGAGGCATATATGAAAATCCAGCTGGAGCAATCCTATATAAAGCTCATAAAATTTTAGAAAATTTAGTTTTAGACAAAGAAACTTCTCATTATAAAGAGCTTATTTCGATTAAATTTGGTCAATTAGTTTATAATGGACTATGGTTTACTACACTAAGAGAAGCCTTAAGTGAGTTTGTAGATAAAACTCAAGAGAGAGTTACAGGAACAGTAAAACTAAACTTATATAAAGGAAACATAATTAATGCTGGAGTTACTTCTAAATATTCTCTATTTAACGAAAGTTATGCTACCTTTAGTGCTGATGAAGTATATAATCAATATGACTCTCAAGGTTACGTAAATCTTTATGCCTTACCTACAAGAGTAGAAGCTCTTATGAAGAAGAAAGTATTGGGTGATTTATAAATGAATTTATACAAGGGAAGATTTGATAAAGAAATTGATGAACTTGCTAAAGAATTTAATTCATCTATAAAATTAGACGAAAGACTTTATGCTGTTGATATACAAGGTTCTTTGGCTCATAGTAAAATGTTAAATAAACAAAAAATAATATCCGACCAAGACTTTCAAGCAATTGATAGAGGATTAAAAAGTATATTAGAAGATATAGAAAATAAAAAACTTGTAATTGATAACAAGGCTGAAGATATCCATATGTTTATTGAAGAAGAATTAACAAAAAGAATTGGAGACGCTGGTAAAAAGCTCCATACTGCAAGATCTAGAAATGACCAAGTCGCTTTGGATATAAAACTATATTCTAAAGAAAAAATTATAGAAATAATTAAAAACTTATTTATCCTTGAGGAAAGTTTTATTAAGTTAGCAAAAGAAAATTTGGAGAGCTTAATGCCTGGTTACACACATTTGCAAATTGCCCAACCTATTACTATGGGACATCATCTTATGGCCTATGTCCAAATGTTCAAAAGGGACATCTCACGATTTATAGATAGTTTAAATAGACTTAACTATTCTCCTCTTGGATCCTGTGCTTTAGCAACTACAACTTATGATATTGATAGATTTTTTACAAGTGATGAATTAAGATTTAAGGCGCCAACCCTAAACAGTTTAGATTCAGTTTCAGATAGAGACCATATATTAGAAATCTCCTTTAATATATCTACCTTAATGATGCACTTATCGAGATTTTGTGAAGAGATTATTATTTTCTCATCACAAGAATTTGGATTTATTAGTTTAGATGAAGCTTACTCTACAGGTTCATCAATTATGCCACAGAAAAAGAATCCTGATATAGCAGAATTAATAAGATCAAAATGTTCGAGAGTTTATGGTAACCTAATGTCTTCTCTGACTATGTTAAAAGGGTTACCCCTAAGCTATAATAAAGACCTTCAAGAAGATAAGGTATATCTATTTGATAGTATTGATACTTGTATTAATTCAATTAAACTTCTAGATAAAATGGCTTCAAGTATGTACATTAATACTAATAAACTAAGAGAAATGTCCAATAAAGGATTTATTAATGCTACAGATTGTGCTGACTATCTAGTTAAAAAAGGACTTCCTTTTAGAGACGCTTACACAATTACTGGTCAGATCGTTAAATATTGTATTGCTAATAAGTTTAGCCTAATGGAACTTTCTCTTGAAGATTTTAAAGGTTTTTCTAATTATTTCGAAGAAGATGTTTTTAAATATTTAGATTTAGATTATATACTATCCACTCGAAAAGTATTTGGCGGTCCTTCTAAAGAAGCAGTTGAAATTCAAATAGACTTAACAAAAAAAGAATTAAAAGAATATAAAAATGCTATTTTAAAATTTATAGAATAAAGTGTAAATTCTAACTTACACTTTATTCTATAAACTATATTTATTTTCTAAGCCTATCAACAATACTTTCTTTGTTAAAATTTTTATTTGCATTTATATTTATAAAATATGCCATTATTATAAATATAATAAAAATTATTAGAATTCCATTATAACTATTTTCTCCTTTATAAAACCATAATAGATCTTCTATATTAGTTGAAATAAAAGTATTAAAGAGAAAAGTTACAATAAGGCTTAGACCTAAAGCAATTAATATTGAAAAAATAGACTCTAGAAATAATAGTTTTTTCATTTGTTTATTAGTCATACCTATAGCTTGTAATACTGCCAATTCTTTTCTCCTTGAAATAATTGATGTAGCAACAGAATTAAAATAATTTAAAATGGATCAATCAGTTGCAACTTTAAGAGCAGAAAATATCATAAAATCTTACAAAGGAGTTAACGTCGTGAAAGGTGTTTCTTTGGAAGTGAGTCAGGGAGAAATCGTCGGTTTGCTTGGACCAAATGGTGCAGGGAAAACAACTTCGATGCGAATTTTAATGGATGTTTTCGAAGG
>JBQDBK010000031.1:0-4605 GCA_052090825.1 Peptoniphilaceae bacterium
ATGTAAGTGAACCGACGAGTAAATGTAAGTGAACCGACGAGTAAATGTAAGTGAAAAATAGCGAATGAACGAATAATATATTTACATTCGTTGTGTAATATGATAAAATTTTTAAAAGTGTATTTTTAAAAGGGGAAAAATAAATGAATGGAGAAAATTGGGTAGTGAAATCAAATATATTTATTGAGTCAAAAGCAAAAATGACATCACTAGAACAAAAGATAATATTAGCTTTAGCTTCTGAAATAAGTATTGATGATGAAGATTTTAAGGATTATGAATTTAGTATTAAAGAATTTATAGAGTTAACTGGAAGTGATGAAACTGTAGTTTATAAAAGAATACATGATTCAGCAAGAAGATTAATGCAAAAAATAATAACATTTGAAAGAGATAATGCGATAATAACAACAGCTTTATTAAGTAGTGCAAAAACTATTAAGGGAGAAGGTAAAATAATATTTCGATTTGATAAAGAATTAAAGCCTGAACTTTTACAATTGAAAGAGTTATTTACTCAATATCAATTAAAAAATGTTTTAAAACTTTCTGGTAGCCATTCAATAAGAATATATGAACTTTTAAAACAATATGAAAAGATAAGGAAAAGAGAGTTTGAAGTTAATAAAATTAAAACATTACTTGGATTAAGTGAAGAATATTCAAGGTTTTATGATTTTGAAAGATATGTTTTAAAACCTGCTAAAGAAGAAATTAATGAAAAAACTGATATTTGGATAGATTATAAAAAAATTAAAGAAGGTAGAAGAATAGGGAAAATAATATTTGAAATTTATTCCAAACATGCTGAAACAGAGGAAACTAAGATGATAGAGGCTTTATATTCTGATGAAGAAATAGAAGATATAAAAACAAAATCTGGGTTAAGAAATACAACTTTTAACAAAAAACAAATAATGGAATTATATGAAATAGCGGTAGAAAAGACAGAAGATAAAGATATAGAGGTTTATAGGTACATATCAGATAATTATATATATACATTACAAAAGGCTCCTAAAAATAAGTTTAGTTATTTTAAAAAAGCCTTAAAAGAGGATTATTCTAATTCACTAATACAATTACATATGTAATTGTATTAGTGAATTAGATTGTAGGTTAATAAATAAGATAAATATTTACATTAAAAAATTTTGAGAAAAGGTTATTTAGACTCTTTAATAAAATTAAATAAAGATAAGAAATAAAAAAAGTTATATTTAGAATATATATACAATACAAATAAATTATGTTATAATTCAGTATATTTAAAAAATAAAAATGGGAGGTTAAAGGTATATATTGTTAAAAAAGAAATGGAGGGATTATTGATGAAAAAAATATTCATGTTCTTATTCATATTAATGATATCATTATTTACATTATCTTCAGCTGTTTTAGCTGATGAAGGAGATATTATTGCCAATAACAATGTAGAAGATTGGATTTATGAAGATTTAAATCCCGGTGAAGAAGTTGTAGATTTTTATAGAGAAGTTGTACCTATTGATGAAACAAACAACTATGACATTCCTGAAAAATTAAAACTAATTGATGATTCAAATAAAGAAAATGGTATTACTCCTTTAGAAAGAAGAAGAAAATGGTATCAAGTTTCAAAAAATTATGTTGGACATTCGTATGGTTCTTGGAAATATGCAGGAGCTTCAACAATATCAGGTGGCAAACTTAGTGCAAAACATACAAGAAGTGTATCTAATACCTATAGTGGTAGTTTAAAAGTTTCTAAGAAGAGTGCAGAGGCTTATATTGGATTCTCCCTTAACGATGAGTATAATAGAACTGTATCATATACTTCTAATTCTCTACCCAAAATATCAGGTAAAGGTCACAGATTAGAGTATAGACATGTATACAAAAAATATAAAGTAAAACAAGAATTAAAATATTCTCCTAGATCTAAAGTTTATGATACATCTTATTTATATCCTAAACGATGGGTAGAAAGACAATATAGAATAGTAAAATTCAACATATAAGGAAGATAAGAATGATTAAAGAAATGAAAGCAATAATTGGAACTCTATTTATTTTAATATCTACTATTTTGTATAGTGCGAAATATATATCTGCTGCAATGTTAAGTATAAATAGCGGATATTGGGCTAAAGATGAATTTAAAAAGGTATTATCATATACCCCTACTTCACTAAACATATCTATATATATATCATTTGCAATAGGAATTATATTGATTATATGGTATATATTAGGTTTTTTAAAAAAACAAATCAAATAAAAGATTAGTCGTTGGGCTTTGCTTTAAATTAATAGTTAGTGGTTTAAAAAGTAAGTAGTTGATGGCTACTTACTTTTTTTGTATCTATATATTCAAAATACCATAAAGATCATTAATATCATCTTGTGTTATACCTAAATATCTTTTTGTGACACTTAAATTACTATGATTTAAAGTATCCATAATTAATGCAGGACTAAAGCCTTTTTTCCAAGCATGATAACCCCAAGTCTTTCTTAAAGTATGAGTTCCAACATTATCTTTAATCCCAACAGCTTTAGCAGCACCCTTTAAAATATTAAGAGCTTGTTGCCTTGATATAGGCTTCATATTTCCTTCTCTGGACTTAAATATATAATCATCCATAGAGTAGGTATCCAAGCTATTTAAAAACTCTCTAAGGGCCTTCTCTGACACCTTATTTAGCTTAATTCTTCTTTCCTTATTAGTCTTGCCTTCAATGATACAAATATCTTTAAAACTCTTCCTATTCTTTAAAACATCACTCCATTTAAGCTTAAGTAGATCTGAAATTCTAAGAGCAATATTAATTCCTAAAACAAACATTGTATAATCTCTAATATCTTTTCCCTTTAAATACTTTTTTATAGCATCAACTTTTTTTATATCTCTAATTGGATCAACACTTTTCATATTACCACCTAATATTCCTTATCATATATTCTAGGCTCTCTATCCTTATGTACTTCACTACATTTAACACATACAATTGTATTATCTATAGGAGCATTTAAGACAAACTGGAAAAAATAGCTATAAACATTGACACAACTAGGATAGAGTTAGCTTTATACTTTATCCTTTTTTACTTCTTAATTTTAAGATTGTCATAACAGTTATTTTAATATATTTATGTAAAGTTAGTGTTTTTGTCCATTATAATTAAAAGACCAAAAGACAAAAACAAATCTAATTTATTGAGTTGGCTTTTGGTACTTAAAAGCCAATGGACAAAATAGAAAAAGTCAAGGATTGCTTAGGTGGAGATTTTTTAAAAGTGGTTTTCTTTTAAAAAATACTACCTGATCCTTTACTTTTTCTAAACGATTATTGCCAACAAACTTGTCTTATTGAGTTGGCGATGGTCGTTTTTTTGTTTCTTTTTTTCCGTAAAAAAAGAAAGGTCTTAATCTTTTGCAAGTGATGAATTTTCACTTGCTTCAGCTGGAAGCTGAAAGGTTTTTAGCGTCGCAGACCACACACCTTACATTGTAAGGTATAGTGTGTTATACTTTACATGGAAGATAGACCGATTTTGTATATACACTATGCTTTTTAAAGGAGTTGATTTTATGTCTATGATTGTTGCTCGTATGCAGAAAATGAAAGCTGGAAATTTAATAGGGTCTGGAAATCACAATCAAAGAAAAACAAAAAATCATTCAAATAAAGATATAGATCCTTTACTCTCTAATTTAAATTATGATTTAGTTAATCGTACTGAAAATTATAAAAGGGATATTGAAAAATTTATCAATGAAAATAAATCTACTCAAAGAGGAATTAGAAAAGATGCTGTTTTAATAAATGAGTGGATTATTACAAGTGATAAAAAATTCTTTGAAAATTTAAGCCAGGAAGAAACAAAAGACTTTTTTTCATCTGCTAAAGATTATTTTGCTGAAAACTTTGGAGAAAAAAATATTAGATATGCTACTGTTCATCTTGATGAGTCAACTCCACATATGCATATGGGAATTGTTCCTTTTGACAAAGATAATAAATTATCTGCTAAGAGAGTTTTTAATCGTGAAACTTTAAGAGATATACAAGAAAATTTACCTAAACATTTACAAGAAAAAGGCTTTGATATTAAAAGAGGGATTGAAGGATCAGATAGAAAAAATTTAACTGTTCCAGAGTTTAAAGAGATGAAAAAAGAGCAAAAAGAGATTGAAAGACAGATTGACAGACGGAAAGATGAACTGTTAGCTTATGTTAAAGATAGAAAAGTGAAATTGTCTATTGATAATATACCAGCTAAAAAAGAATATGAAAAAGTAAAAGTTCCAAGTGGAGAAAAATTTTTAGGCTTAGATATTTCTAAAAAAATAGATAAAGCTACTGGAAATATTATTATTTCAGAAAAAGACTTTAAGAAAATTCAAAACTTTAATTCTTATGTTCGAGAAAGTGAAGGTAAGCTATTAAACCTGTTAAATACTGATATTTATAAAGAAAATGAAAAGTTAAAAAGGGAATTAGAAGAACAAAAGGATAAAAATTATAAGGATATTGAAGATTATAATACTCTTGTTAAAGACTATAATCAATTGAATGAAGAAAACAGCCTTTTGAAAGCTCATATAGGCGATTTAAAAGCT
>JBQDBK010000032.1:0-3983 GCA_052090825.1 Peptoniphilaceae bacterium
AATAGTTGGTAGTTACAATGAAACTGCTATAGCAGCTCTTGGAATTTATTTTAGATTGCAATCTTTTGTATTTATGCCTGTATTTGGTTTGAATCAAGGTTATATGCCTATTATAGGATATAATTATGGTCATAATCAACCTGAAAGAATGAAAAAAACAATTAAATATGGATTTTTAGTTTCTTTTGTTATTACTACATTAGGATTTTTGTTGTTTCAATTCTTCCCTACACAATTAATAAACTTATTTGTATCAAGTTCTGATAATAATGAAGAACTAATAGATATAGGAACTAAAGCTCTTAAAACAATAAGTATTGCATTTCCTATTATAGGTCCTGCTATAGTTGATTCTACTACATTTCAAGCAATTGGAAAAGGAATACCTTCTTTAACCTTATCATTTTTAAGACAGATAGTTCTACTTTTACCTATTGCTTATTTTCTTGGTAAATTAGGAAATCTAAATACCATTTGGTATTCATTCCCTATATCAGAACTTATTTCTGGAATAATACTTGTATTTTGGCTAAGAAAATCATTAAGAAATATATTTGATGATATGGCAAAAATAAATTAAGGCATAATAAAAAGACCCCTAGGGGTCTTTTTTATCTTCTTGAATAGTACTCAATTATTAATTGTTCATCTACTTCAACTGGAATATCTTCTCTTTTAGGTTCTCTTTCAAGCGTTGCAGTCATATTTTCTTTATTTCTATCTATATAATCTAATGTAACAGATGGATTTTCAAAGTTTTCTTTATATATATCTATATTTTGTGATTTTTCTCTTAATGATATAGTATCTCCTACTTCTACAGAAAATGATGGTATATCAACTTTTTTTCCATTCACTAGCATATGTCCATGTGTAACCATTTGTCTAGCCTGTCTTATAGAACTACCAAATCCCATTCTATATACCATATTATCTAATCTTTTTTCAAGCATTTCTATTAGAATTTCACCTGCTATTCCTTCAGATTTCATTGATTTATCTACATACTTTTTCTTAAATTGTTTTTCCATAACGTTATAATATGATCTCAGTTTTTGTTTTTCTAATAATTGTATACCATAGTTTGAAAGCTTCTTATCTGATCTTGCTGTACCTCTCTGCGCTCTTTTCATTGCTTTTGGATGACCAGTAACATTTACTCCTAGTCTTCTACTAAGTTTAAAACGTGGTCCCATCATTTTTCCCATTTACATTACCTCCGTATTTTAGAATATACTTTGCCGCGGTATACTTTACTTACGAATAGCCAATAACTATTATAACATAAATTAAAA
This sequence comes from Peptoniphilaceae bacterium, assembly GCA_052090825.1. GTDB lineage: Bacteria > Bacillota > Clostridia > Tissierellales > Peptoniphilaceae > JBQDBK01. Next base: position 1,296 of record JBQDBK010000032.1, read on the forward strand.
TAGTTGTAAATGATAATATTTATCATTTACAACTATTTTATGATTATAATTTATATTTTCCTACTACTAAATAGTTTATTCCATTTTTATTTTGTAATTTAGACTCACTAAACTCCCAACTACCTTTATACCCTATACTTTTTGCCATCTCTTCAAAATAATACATCATTATACCTGCATCTGTTAAATTGTTTTTATCTTCTGGGTCAATTATCGCTAAATCAGCACTATCATTTTTAAGTATAAACCTCCAAGGCTGTTCATTTTTATCTGAAGGCGCATATCTTATATAATAAAAGAGTTCATCTAAGACTCTTTTATCAAGATCCTCCTGAGACATCTTATTTCCAAATTCATTCTCAAAAACTATATCACTAACTGCTAATCTACTGCTAGTAGATTTTTCAACAAAATATTTTTTTTCCTTAAAGGGTCTTATAGTGTTTAAATATCCTACATCTTCATTTTCTAATCCATCACTATTTGAAATCTCTGATAATCTATTTGGATTTTTAGGATAACCAACAGCAACTATGTAGTTTATATGTTTATTATCACCATTAAACAATATCTTCTTAGAATCATAAGGAGTATCCATTACATTTATCCAACAACTACCTAAATCCATTTGATAGATTTTTGTAAGTAGAGTTTCCATTGCATATGAAGACTTTAAGAAGGTTATATCATCTTCGTTATTTGTTTGAATACCAATATAATGAGGACTTTCAATCATAACACCAGCATAGCCTGCTACACCTTTAAGATTTTTATATATTTTTTTACCATCTTCATAAAATATAAAGCTTATATCTTCATTTCCATGACTATTTTCTATTTTTGATGAAAAATCCAATAACATATCCATCTTATCTTTTTCTATTATCATATCCTTATACTCTCTAGTAGATCTTCTGTCTTCTAAAAATTTTCTAAATAACATAATTAACTCCTCCTAATAATTTAAAATAATTAGCTCGTTGCAGAACTCTACAACTCGCATAAATACTATGTTTCTTTATATAGAAATGGATAAGTTCCCCCCATTTTTGGGTATATATACAGTAATGAGCTGTGTATAACATAAACCATAAATGAAAGGAGAAACTTATGCCAATTTCAGCTAAACAAATAAATCTTTGTGACATTTCCTCTGATTTTGATGAATTTTATTATCAGAATCAAGAAAATTTACTTTCTCTTATTGACAAATTTATTAATATTAATGAATTTATTCCTGAATCTTTTTATGATGATTATTATTTAAATTTTGGTAGACCTAGAGACTATTCATTAGAATCTATGCTTTTAACTTTCTTACTAAAAGATCTCTTTTCTCTACCTTCTATTAGAGTTATGATTGTTTTATTAAATAATTCTAAAGATTTACGTGAATTTTTAGGCTTTTTAAAAATTCCCAATGAATCTCAATTTTCCAGATTTAAATTAAAATTTCTTGACAATTTAGGTGATCTTTTTCATAATCTTGTTGATGCTACTGAAGATATGGCTAATGAAATCAATCCTTTTCTATCATCTATATTAATTACTGACACTACAGGTTTTGAACCTTATGTTACAGAGAACAACCCTAAGTTCTTTCAACAAAAACTTAAAAAAGCGAAAGCTTACGCTAAGAAGACTAATCAAGATAACTCTAATTCTAGCTTTGATATTCAAAAATATGCTCAGGGACAAATGCCCAAATATTCTTCATCTAATCCTGATGCTAAATTATCTTTTCATAATGGCCATTTTGGATATTTTCAAAAAGCTGTTATTTCTACTAATGGCTTTGGCCTAGTAAGAGATATTAATTTTTATGATTCTAATAATAAACTTTCTGTAGATCTTACTCCTAAGGAAATCAAGGAGCAATATGATGCTAAATCTCTAATTCCTACGTTAGAAACATTTTTCACATTGCATCCTGATTTTTCATATAAATACTTTCTAGGTGATGCTGGCTTTGATGCTGATGATAATTATACATATCTTCATAGAAAAAAGATTATGCCTATCATTAGTTTGAACTCTAGAAATACAAAGAATTTACCAGAATCAGGTTTAAATGAATTTGGAGTTCCATATTGTCCTTATGATAATTCTCTACCTATGATCTACGACGGTATTACAAGAGAAAAAGGTCGTGCTGATAGAATAAAATATATCTGCCCCAAAGCTAAAAAAACTAAAATCAACGGCAAAACAACCTATTTATTAAATTGTAACAACCCTTGTACTGACTCAAAGTCTGGCAGAATCAAAAATCTCACAGTTAATCATAATTACAGATTTAATACTTCAATGCCTAGAGATAGTTTAAAATGGATATCTTTATTTAAGATAAGAACTAGAATTGAAAGAACTATAGCCCAGCTTAAAAATTTTATCCAAATCAATTCTTTAAAAGTTAGAAATACTAAATCTTTAAAATCTGAAATTATACTGGCTTGCATAACTCAAATGATTGCTTTTATTCTTTTATATAAAGTTAGTGATAATCATTCAAATCCATTGGCGATTAAGTCTTTAATAGCATAAAATTAAATTTAAAAATTTAAGGGTTCGTTGAACCTTTATTCCTTATGCTTAATTTTTGTAGATATTTCTATATCCTAACGGATATTTAATTATTTCTTGTGGATAACTTTATTTAGATTCAAAACCCTATTTTGCAATCACCTA
>JBQDBK010000033.1:0-3503 GCA_052090825.1 Peptoniphilaceae bacterium
ATTTTAATTATACACTATTATTAGTTTACGACAACTATCCTACCACATAGGGATAGTTACTTTAAAATATTATAAGATTAAACTCTTATTTTATCTTGTTTATCTGAATAACTTCTTTATAATAAATATGATTGATATAATTATTATCAATATATTTTTTTCCATATACCATTATATTTTCAGTATCCTTTAGAAATTCAAATTGTGAAATTTGAATTTCTAAAGGATACTTTTTAATAATATCTAATTTATTATGTTTTATATTCAACCTATAAATATTACCCCCTTCTGATATAGTTCCATAAGTTTCTCCCAGAATTACTATAAGAGTTTCATTTGTCTCCCATTTCATAAATTTAGGTTTTTTCAAATCTTCCCATTTATAAACTTTAAATATTTTTGCAGTTTTTAAGTCTATGTTATAAATATCACTCATACATTCCCAGCACAAAGGACTAATGAAGATAGCATTTTCTTTGTTGGGAGATATTATTGGTTCTGAAGGTAATTCAAATTTTAGAATTATTTTATTTTGCAATTTATCAATTAAAGAAATTATAGATTTTGTATAATTATATTCAATTTTATATTTCATTTTGATCCCTCCATAAGTATTTTTTTATAATATTTTTTTCATGCTTGTTTTTTAAGAGTTTATATTCATCAAAATTCAATTGATAAGCGTCTAAAGTTAAACTAGATTGTTTACTCATTTTCTCTAATAATTGTTTCTGATCATTAGGAAATCCTAATATTTTACTCCAATAAATCTTTAGTAAATCTACTTTAACTTTATTCATAGAAGTTTTCTTATGATACAGTCTTTTTTGATTTTTATATGCTTTAAAAAACATATAAGTATAAATCCATTCAACAAAAATTTTTCTTCTTATAGTGTATCTATAACTGTCATTATGCATTACATTATTACGTATTATTTGTTGTGGAATAGTAGAATAACCTCTTTTTATTTTTTTGGTTTTTTTAAACTTGTTTAGTATCTTTTTAAACCTATTTATTAATTTTTTGATTTTTTTGTATTTAATTTCACTTTCATTATTTTTTTGATTTTTGTTAGAGTTAAAAAATAAATTAGATAGAATTGTAACACCTTTTCTTTTAAAATAATATTTATCTTCCATATAAACTATAAAAGATATACCTTCTATGATAAAGTCTAACTCCTTTATATCATTTATTCTTTCATAAAAATTATCATTGTTTTGTTTTATTTTGTTTTTAAATTTTTCAAATTCAAAGACTCCAAATTTATCAATTAAATTAGACAATAAATGATATAAAATAAAAATGAAAACTAATATCAAAGAGAAAATTTGTTGCTTCATAAAAAAATCTTTAAATAAATATATAATAATAAAATAAACGTATATGATATATGTTTTTGATATAAATATCCATTGTAAACATTTATATATCAATAATTGTAATTTATTCAATTCTTTTTCTAAACCACAAGAATTATAAGCAAGATTAATTCCACTTAATAGGGTGGTAAAAAATAATATTGATAATAAAACAAATAAATCAATTTTAAAACTAAAGTAAAAAAATAGAAGTGAATAGATTGATAGTATATATTTCTTTTGATATTCTTTTTTAAAAGTACTCTGATCAACTGCTATGAAAATTGATATTATAGGAATAATTATCGCATATAATAAATCTTTATTTTCTAATAATATATTTGAAATATTCAAATTACCACATCCTTTAATAAGTAATAATACATATAGAAAAGCATTTTTTTATTTTCCAAAAATCCTCCTCCACCAAGATTTCTTTTGATTTTCTTCATCTCTTTTTTTCATATATTCAACTAATTTAGCATTTTCACTACTGATTTGCTCTCGTATTTTAATTTCTTGCTTTTCCAATTCATTCGTAAGATTACTTTCTAGATTTTCTTGAAGTTCATCTATCTTTTTTTCATATTCTTCTTTAATTTTAATTTCATGTTCTGAAATCATACCTGATAGATGATTTTTTATTAATTCATTTAACTCATTACCAGTTAATTTATCTATAGTTATTAATTCAAGTGCTTGTTCTTTTTGATCTGAAACTGTTTCTGATCTGTCTAATATTTTTTGTATTACCTTAATATTAGCACCTTCATTTTTCATATTTTGTATATTATTAAAAACTTCAAATTCTTTTTCTGTATAATATCTATGTCCCATTTCATTTCTAGGAATTTTAAGGTCAAAATCTTTCTCCCATTTCCTCAAAGTTTGTTTATTTAAACCTAATTTGTTTGCTAATTCACTTATAGTTAAAGTTGACATAGACACACCCCCTATTTAGCTAAATACATTATTTATTCACCTTATAATGACCTCTATATCATAACATTAAAGAATTATATAGTAAATAAGATATTTACCCTAAATATAGGTTATATTTATCATATAAAGATAAGACTAAAACAACTTTAAATTAATTTAAAGTTGTTTTAGTCTTATCTCCTACATCTATTAAATCCCTATCGATAGGAATAAAATTAAATCTTGATTCTATATCCTTCATAGTTACTTCATTATCTGGACTTGAAAATCTCCTAATAAGAATACGCTTCAACTCCATTTCTTTAATAGAATCCTCAAAGTAACAAATAATACCTCCCTTACAAAAGAAAAATCTATGCTTGTAATCTTGTTCATAACCCATAGATAAGTCATAATCATACTCTAGCATAAAATAATTAAATGTAAGTAACCTACTTTTCATTTTTTCTCCTGCAGCTATATGCATGTCATTAAACCTTTCACCTGATTTTTGAAGTAAATGTCTTCCTCCCATGCCTAATTGATAATAATATAAATCCCTAACCTCCTTACTATCTTCATGTTGCATCTTTGTTATAATCCTATTAATAACAGCTCTTTCTAAATAAGATAATCCTATTTTTATATCTGAACGAGCATCTAATATATTTCTATCTACAAACATGTATTTTCCTATAACCTTACATATTTCAAAAATCTTATCAATTTGTCTATTATTAAACCTAGCATCTCTAAATAAATGCTCTATCTCATGTCTTGATCTACCTGAGCTCATTCTTCTAAACCTCCTAAATAAATATAAGTTACGCTATCTCTACCATGTCCTAGCATATTGCTAACCTCTATTCTAGCATCTGACTTATTTAATCCTTTATCCCTTAAACTTAAATACTGTTCTCTAGCAAAGCTATGTCTTAAGCCATGTACAGTTAAAGCCCCTTTTTCATTATTACTTAAATTATGACCAGTAGAAGATCTATCCTTATTTTGAATTCCTTGCCTATGATATCCTATGAAATTTTGAATAGATTTTTCAAATTTATGTATGGTGTGATTTTCAACAAATACCTTTGGTGTAAAAACATATTCACCCCTATTTACACCTTCTATAGATTTCTCTAATATTTTTCCTGCTCTTTCTGTTAAAGAAATCGACCTAGATACTCCACCTTTAGTAATACTGCCATCTAAGGTTAG
>JBQDBK010000034.1:0-3495 GCA_052090825.1 Peptoniphilaceae bacterium
ACTGAATTTTATAAGGTTTTCGAACGCCTGCGGCGATCCAAACAATGGATTTAGATCGTTTATCACATAAATTTTTAACCGATTCTTTCTCAAGGGGTCAGTCTGCCCTTAAATAGACAAAGGACTATTGATATGAGCTTCTTCCGTAGGCATCATATTCAAAAGCATATTATTTTGGGAAAAAGTAACTGACTAATTTAAAAGACAGGCAATTTGTTAAGAAAATAGCTTAAATGCAGAACTATGAATTATTCAGGATACTAATGAATCCTTTAAAATTTCGTTCCACTAACACTTTTATTTTTACCTTATATGATTAAAGTATCTCTGGAAAAAATACTCTTAAAACGACTCCTGCAAGTAGCAGTCCTCCAAGGAGGGGAACTACATCTAGAAAATTATTTGTATTAAATACAGCAGTTTTAGTATTGATATATTTAGATATATTCATACTTGCAATTACTAAAAAACTTATTGTTATTACTGATATAAAGATATTGAATATACTTTCTTCGTCAAAGCTATTTACTATATTGATAATCATTAAACACAAAATAAATCCAAGTAAAAACTGAAACACTATATTTACTATTTTCATATATAACCCTTGCCCTTCTCAATTGTTGTTAAATTCTTTTTATAACAAGAAAAATACAACTAGTCTAGAGGCTACTCCTGCCCAGTGAGCGTTCAAACCTACTGATCTAAATCCTCGTGCCAGCATATCTTCTACTTTTCCTTGAAAATTAGCAGCAATATTCAATACTTCCATAACAGTTTGGTATTTAAGGTATTGTGCCACAGATTTTGGTACCTTGGCAACCATAGAAGTCCATTTCTTTTTCCCGATTTTTGTTAACGTTTTTATCATTGCTTTTATAGCTGCCTTAGCAGCTTGCGTTTTTACTCCCATAACTTGGAATTGTCCTTTTGGTGGCTCGACAACTGTAAGTCCAACCATATTCCTACGTTCTTCTAACAAGTTAGATATCTCCGGATCTGATTCCATTTCTTTAATGAACGCTTCTACATCAAATTCTAAATCTGAATCGTTTAACTCTTCTGGAGAAAGAATATCTTCTAGCATATCTGTGTCATTAATTACCTCTGTACTATTGTCGATCTCTGACGCTAAAACACTAACAGTAGGTGTCACCGCTGCAAAAATTGTTACTGTCGCAAAAAATATACTAATACTTTTAATTCGATTTTTGATTGTCATTCTTATTTCCTCCTAGTTTTGTATTTTTACGAAAATTTAAGTAAGTAATTTATTTACCGAAAATTATGTAGATTTCATCTATATTGATGATTAATTTTCTATACCTCCAATGAATATCTTACACAAAAACACTTGCGCACGAGAGCAACTATCAGTTGCTCTCGTGCGCAAGTGTTACTTTTAGATGTCTATTTTTTGAAAAAACCACCATTTTTTCTTAATAGAATTTTCTTTAACTTCTTCTAGAGCTTTCTTTTCCTCAAAAAACTCTCTCATATCATTAGATAATTTTTTATTGGACTCAACAAGTTCATTGTTTGTTTTAATCAATTGATCAATCTGGGCGTTTTGCTCATTCATAACGGCAAATAGGGCATTAGCCGTTACGTTTAAATCGTTATTTAGCGTAGCTTTAAGCGCTACGGTTGGTGTATCGCCCGTAGCGTCTAAGATTGCCTCTTCTTTTAAGATTGATTCTACAGCTTTTTCATAACTTAAGTTGTTCTGATTACGTGTATCGAGTGTGCTATGTATGAGTGTAACGTCTGTAGCGGTATACAACCTTGATTTATCCTCGCTACGCTCAAACGTAACATTACCTTTAGATACTTTTTCAATTAAAAGAGAGTATTTTTTTAGCGTAACAGGTTTAATACGAAGTGCTTTAGCTACGTCTTTAGCAGACTGATAAGATGTAATTTCTTCAGAAATATCTTTCATTAACTAAATTCACCTTTCTCTATAGATTTTAGTTAGAATATTCTATAAAGATACCACAATTTTTCTGTAAAACGGTAGGAATCATAGTGACTTAACCAAACATAAAAGATAGATTAAAATTACTAAATGTAATAATTTCAAACCATTCCGTATATAGTTAAGACTGTAGTACAAATCCCAGCTCCTATTGATACGATCAAAAGAACAATATGCTCATCTATCACCAATTTAGGCTCAGAATACTGCTCTTTTAAATTTTCTTGCCTTCCTTTAAGAAAAGGAAGAGCATTTAATGTTATAAAAACTGTAAAAAGAGACTGAATGAGAATTAAAGCAACTTTCACTCGAATATCTATACTATCCGAAAGGTTTAAAATAAATAGACAAAATACTGTGTGCAATAGATTAGAATTAACGAACCAAAGCTCTGCTTGTTTTGTATCGTTACTTAATTTTTTTATCATGTTCCTATCTTTAATTAATTCATCTAAGGAAATCTTATAGACGTCGCTGATTAAAACAAGACTATTTATATCAGGAAGCGTGCGATTATTTTCCCAATTTGAGATTGTCTGCCTACTAACATGTATCCTTTCCGCTATGTCATCTTGCGTAAGCTGCATTTCAACTCTTTTTTGTTTTAATCGTTCTGATAATTTCATAATATCTCCTCACCTCTTAATTTAAAGAGTTCTATTTATTTCAACCATCAAAAGTCTTTTACAATGGTTTTATCTAACCCTAAAGGTCTTTTACACTCACTATCATTACATAAGATACACCTAGACGAAACCATTTTTTATAAGATTATAAAGTTAGAAATAAAATGAAAAAAGATTTAACTAAAAATAGAATGGGATCAAAAAAAAGAAAAATGAGTCCTTTTATTATAATACTTTACTTACTTGTAGGAGCTTTCTTTTATTTCGGATATTATGTTGTAATGACAGATTTTTTCAAAGTAAATCCTTTAAATTTCCCATATTTAATTCTAAGTATTTATTTTGTGTTTGCCACAATATTATTTCCATATTCAGGTAATAAAGTAAGTGTATGGCTCGAAAATAGTCCTACCTTTGATTTATTTGTTGTTCCCGTTATGTCAATGCCATTTGCATATATAATTGCACCTTTTGTCTTTATATCTGGATTCTTTAAAATTTTTAAAAATAAATAAGCCAGTTAGTCTTAATTTTAATTTAGATAAACTCATAACATTAAATCAGAGGTAAATCTTTTGATTTTTAAATATAATAGAAAATAAGTTAGTGAACATGAGTATAAAAGTGCGTAACTAAATAAAAATAAATGGAGGATTAATTATGATATTAAAAAATTTATTAATAACAATAGTATATACAATTATTTTTATAACAATTTCTTTATGGACTGGATATAACAACGAAAAAATGCCGTTCGCTATTGCTATATTTTTGTTTATTATTTTGTCTTATATTATAAATATCTCTATAGACCTTATTGTTTCTAAGATTATTTCTAAAACTGGGAAAAATAAAAGTTAAATTGTACATCTTTAGTAAAATACTTCGATA
>JBQDBK010000035.1:0-2550 GCA_052090825.1 Peptoniphilaceae bacterium
TATAAAATATAGCATATAATGTAATTAGGTATTACAATAATTAGGAATAGGGGACCTAATATGAAAAATAAAAAAAAGAAATTTAAAATAAAATATATTTTAATGTTAGTATTAGTTGTTTATTTAGCTAGTATTTTCATACGTCAAGAATTTGAAATAAATAATTTAGATTCTAATATTAAAAAAGAACAAAATGAAAAACAGGAGTTGGAAAAATTCATAGAAGATAAGGGCAAGAAGGCAGAATATTTAAACAAAATATCATCTGCTAAAAATCCAATTTCTTATATAGATTCCCTTGATAATGAAAAACAAAAAAAAGAATATAAAAACATTTTACAACATATAGAAAATGTAGCAAGAGAAGAACTTTTCATGGTAAAGCCAAATGAAATAATATACATAGATAAAAACAAGCTAAAAAACATATTTGATAAAGAAGATTAAAATAGTTATAATATTGACATATATTAAATATTAATATATACTTTAGTAGAATTAGTAGAGAGATATTAAAAGGAGGAGTATTGTATTTATGCCCGTTAAAGTAAACAGTATTGTCGAAGGAGTAGTTACTGGTATAACTAATTTTGGAGCTTTTATCCAATTAGGTGAAGGTGAAACTGGATTAGTTCATATTTCTGAGGTTTCTGATGATTATGTTAAAGACATAAATAATTATTTGAAAAAAGCACAAAAGGTTAAGGTGAAAGTTTTATCAGTAGAAAAAGGTAAAATTAGTTTATCTATAAGACAAGCCAAACCTAAAACAAATAAGCCGCAAGAAATTGATTGGTCTAAAAAAGCAGACCCAAAGATGAAGGGATTATCTTTTGAAGATAAGCTTTCTAAATTCTTAAAAGACAGTAATGAAAGACAAGATCAAATTAAATTCAGAGATTCGAAAAAAGGTATGAATTCTAAATCTTAAATCCAATAAAGCAGTTTATCTGTTTTATCATAGCAATTATTATATATAAAAAAAGATGTCTTAAAAGGTTCTTTGTCAACTAGTGTTGTTAGAGAAAAATGAAACATTTTAATTGAGAATAAAATATAATCAAATTGGTCGCTTAGTAAATTATATAATTTACTAAGCGGTCTTTATTTTTGTTAAATTTTGGGTAATTAATATTCTATTTTTAAAGTGGTAAAAGCATCTAAAGCCGAAGGCTATTCTTTTAATTACTTTTATTTTGTTGTTTATTCCTTCTATTAAGCCATTAGTATAATTATATTCAAGAGTGTTTTTAATGTAGCTTATATACCTTTTAGATGTTCTTATAGAGGTTTTCATATAATCTGATATATTATCATTGGATGAATAAATTATTTTGCTTAATCCATTGAAATCTTTAATATTTATACAAGCTCTAATTTGGTGATATAACTCGTATGAAGCTTTTAATTCTGGATCTAAATCTAATAAATAATTAATTATATCAACCTCTCTCATTCTATTTCTAAAACAATGATGATATCTGTATTTAATAAAATCTATTTTGGAAGTATCTTTAAGGAGTAATCTCCAATATCTCTTTAATTTATTATAGTTTTTCTTGTCTTTATTCATGATTTTAATTCTTGTTTTATTAAGAGAACGACTAAATAATTGCATTATATGAAATTTATCAATAATTATTTTAGCCTTAGTAAATATTTTTTTGATTAAGGATATATAAGGGCTATACATATCTATAACTATTGTTTTAACAGAGTTTCTAGCTGACTTTGTATACTTCAAAAAATATCGTTCTAATACATTTAACCTTCTATCTTCCACAATATCTACGATATTTCCAGTATCAGAATCACAGAATATAAAGCTCATAGCGCCAGCTGCTGATTTTACTGATTTAAATTCATCAAAGCATAAATGAGCTGGTAAATAGTTATAATTTGGTTTGTAGTTCTCATAAAAGCTTTCTATTATTCTGTTAACTGTAGAATGAGATACATTATGGTTTTTAGCAATATCCTTTTCGGATATTTTTTCTTTAGCACTAATAGCTATAGAATGTTTTGTATTATTTGAAATATAACAATTCTTTTTAACAATATTTGTTTTTAGTGTGAAAGTAGAATTACAATGTTTACAAAGGTATCTCTGTTTTTTTAACTTTAAAAAGCCTTTAAATCCAGATATATTAGGAATTTTAATAGTAGAAGTCTTAAATCCATACTTAATTATTTTATTATCAAAAATACTACCACAGTGATAGCAGCTGTCAGGTTGATAAGTTAAGATTCCATGAAAGAACTTAACTTTTATATTACTTATCGTTTCTTCAGTACAAAAATTTTCTTCAAATTTAAAATTTTCTTCTTTCAAATTTAGTAGATTTATTATACAATTGTCTTGAGGCATGTGACATCTCTCCTTTAATATGGTTTTCGACGATTATATTTTATCAGAGATGATGTTCACTTGTCTCATTTTTTATGCAAAAAAATAGTGTTAGTTTTTATTCACCAACACTATATATTATAGAACCAAAAAAATTATTTATTTACCACGTTCAAAGAGTATTAATTACGTCCAATAAGTAT